>CAZIXE010000013.1:0-4683 GCA_964543235.1 uncultured Rhizobiaceae bacterium
CAATCGTTCCAATGTTGCAGTGCGGCTTGTCACGCGTGAATTTCTCTTTGGCCATTTTCGAGCTCCGTGATCCGGTTAGGCGTATTTCTTCTGGACTTCCTGGGCCACCGCGGTGGGCACCTGGTCGTAATGATCGAACTGCATGGTGTAGCTGGCCCGGCCCTGGCTCATCGAACGCAGCGTGTTGATGTAGCCGAACATATTAGCGAGCGGGACCATGGCGTTGACGATCTGGGCATTGCCGCGCGCGCCGGTGCCGACGATCTGACCGCGCCGGGAGTTGAGGTCACCGATCACACCGCCCAAATATTCCTCCGGCGTGGTGACCTCGACCTTCATCATGGGCTCGAGCAGGATCGAACCGGCCTTCTGCAGGCCCTCGCGCAGGGCCGCACGGGCGGCGATTTCGAAGGCGATCGCCGAGGAGTCGACTTCGTGATAGGCGCCGTCGACGAGGGCAACCTTGACATCGACGACCGGGAAGCCGGCAACGACACCGGAGGTCATCACCGAGTTGAGGCCCTTCTCGACGCCGGGGATGTATTCCTTGGGTACCGTGCCGCCGACAATCTTGGACTCGAATTCATAGCCCTTGCCCTTCTCGTTGGGCTCGATTTCGAGGATCACGCGGGCGAACTGGCCGGTGCCGCCGGTCTGCTTCTTGTGGGTGTAGTCGACGGTGGTCGGCCGGGTGATGGTCTCGCGATAGGCAACCTGCGGCGCGCCGACCGAGACTTCGACCTTGTGGGTGCGCTTGAGAATGTCGACCTTGATGTCGAGGTGAAGCTCGCCCATGCCCTTGATGATGGTTTCGCCGGATTCCGAGTCGGTGGTGACGCGGAACGACGGGTCTTCGGCCGCAAGCTTGTGGAGGGCTACGGCCATCTTTTCCTGATCGCCCTTGGTCTTGGGCTCGATCTTCATTTCGATGACCGGCTCTGGGAATTCCATCTTCTCGAGAATGACGGGCTTCGATGGATCGCACAGCGTGTCGCCGGTGCGCGTGTCCTTGAGCCCGACCAGCGCCACGATGTCGCCGGAGTGGGCCTCGGAGATTTCCTCGCGATTGTTGGCGTGCATGAGCACCATGCGGCCGACACGTTCGCTCTTCTCGCGGGTCGAGTTCAGCAGGGCGGAGCCCTTGCTCAGCGTGCCGGAATAGATGCGGCAGAAGGTGAGGACGCCGTACTGGTCGTCCATCAGCTTGAAGGCAAGCATCGAGAGCGGCTCGCTGTCGCTCGCCTTGCGGGTGATTTCCGCTCCCGTCTTGGCATCGATGCCCTTAATCGCCGGGCGGTCGAGCGGCGAGGGCAGATAATCGACGACGGCATCGAGCAGCGGCTGGACTCCCTTGTTCTTGAAGGCGGAACCGCAGAGCACGGGGAAGAAGGCGCCGGTGATCACCGCCTTGCGCAGCAGCGCCTTGATCGTGTCGTTGGCGATCTCCTTGCCATTCAGGTAGTCGTCCATCGCCTGATCGTCGAGTTCGACGCAGGCCTCGATCATCTCGGCGCGGGCCTGGGCCGCGGCATCGGCAAGATGGGCCGGGATGTCCTCGTCGTGATACTTGGCGCCGAGCGACTCCTCCTCCCAGACGACGGCCTTCATGCGCACCAGATCGATGATGCCCTTGAAGTCGGACTCGGCGCCGATCGGCAGCTGGATCGGTACCGGCTTGGCGCCAAGGCGCTCCCTGATGTCCTTGATGCACTGCTCGAAGGAGGCGCCGGTCTTGTCCATCTTGTTGCAGAAGACGATGCGCGGCACGCCGTACTTGTCGCCCTGGCGCCAGACGGTTTCGGTCTGGGGTTCGACGCCCTGGTTGGAATCGAGCACGCAGACGGCGCCGTCCAGGACCCGCAGCGAGCGTTCGACCTCGATGGTGAAATCGACGTGGCCGGGCGTGTCGATGATGTTGAGACGCTTGCCGGACCAGAAGGCGGTGGTGGCGGCAGAGGTGATGGTGATGCCGCGCTCCTGCTCCTGCTCCATGAAGTCCATGGTCGCCGCGCCGTCATGCACCTCGCCGATCTTGTGGCTCTTGCCGGTGTAATAGAGGATGCGCTCGGTCGTGGTCGTCTTGCCGGCATCGATGTGGGCCATGATGCCGAAGTTGCGATAGTCCTGGAGTTGGTGGGTGCGGGCCATGATGTCTGCCTTCAGTTACCAGCGGTAATGGCTGAAGGCGCGGTTCGCCTCGGCCATCTTGTGGGTATCCTCCCGCTTCTTGACGGCCGTGCCGCGGTTGTTGGCGGCGTCCAGCAGTTCGCCCGACAGGCGGTCGACCATGGTGTTCTCGTTGCGGCCGCGCGAGGCCGTGATGATCCAGCGGATGGCCAGCGCCTGGCGGCGCTCGGGGCGGACTTCCACCGGCACCTGGTAGGTGGCACCGCCGACGCGCCGCGAGCGGACCTCGATGGCCGGCGCGACATTGCTCAGCGCCTGGTGGAACACCTGCACCGGATCCTGCTTGGCCTTGGCCTGGATCCTGTCGAGGGCGCCGTAGACGATCTGCTCGGCGACCGACTTCTTGCCCTCATACATGAGATTGTTCATGAACTTCGAAATGACCAGATCGCCGAATTTCGGATCCGGATTGATGATGCGTTTGTCGGCGCGGTGGCGGCGTGACATCTTGGTTTCCTCCTCGCGCTTACTTGGGACGCTTGGCGCCGTACTTCGAGCGGCGCTGGCGGCGCTTGACGACGCCCTGCGTGTCGAGAATGCCGCGGATGATGTGGTAGCGCACGCCCGGCAGGTCCTTGACGCGGCCGCCCCTGATCATCACCACCGAGTGCTCCTGCAGATTGTGGCCCTCGCCCGGGATATAGCTCACCACCTCGAAACCATTGGTGAGGCGCACCTTGGCGACCTTGCGCAGCGCCGAATTGGGCTTCTTGGGGGTCGTGGTATAGACACGGGTGCACACGCCGCGCTTCTGCGGGCAGGACTGCATGGCCGGCACCTTGTTGCGATAGGTCGGCGCCTGGCGCGGCTTGCGGATCAGCTGGTTGATGGTCGGCATCGGGGCCTTTTCTCTACCTTCGAAAGCAATCAGAACCCGGGTTTCAACGCATAGCGACAGGCACTGTGGCAATCCGGGTTCAAGGGGATCGCCCAGTGCTCAAAACCAGAGGACCACGGGGGCCTGGCGGGCCGTCGCGGTCGTGACCTTGAATGTCTCTTCTTGTTTTCCGCCAGCGTTTAAGTGCGCACGGCACCTACTGCCTGCCGCCTGAAAACGTGGCGCGTTCTAGCGGGTGAGTCGGGGCGCGTCAACAGGATTGTGCCCGCGGATGGCGCGGGTCGGGAGCGAAGTGTCGCGAAAGAAATCGCCAGATTCTGCAAGTCCTTATATTGCAAACAATGTTCGATTTTGATTGAACGGTTATTCATAATCCCATTTATGTACAGTATTCGCGTGCGACAAACTATACCTAAACTTGACTCAGGAAAGTAACAGGTTTATTCAAATTGCAACAGTGTCGGGGACCGGCCCTTTGCGGGGGCCTTCCAATTGACCGCCAGAGCTTAGTGCCGCGCGTGCAAAGTCCATCCCTTCTGCAAACCGACCGTCGGCGGCGGACGAGGTGTGGACGAAAGTAGCGAAAGGCCCACAGTTCGTCGTTAGCCTGCCTCGGTTTCAGGGATGGAGAAAAAATATGGCATGGATAGCTCTCACTGATGGCGTGTACTACGATACGGGCGCCAACAATGCCGGCACGGGTAACTATGAAACATTTCTCCGCGTCCAGAACAATGGCACGGAGGAAGGCTTCAACACCGACGAAACCGGTGTTCTTAATAACAAGAACGATCCATTCACGCACAGCATTCAATTTGCCGGCGTCCAGACAATTGTCGACGCTGGTCCTACGGGATCAGATGTCGAGTACGTCGAAATCCGGCTCGATAACAACGAGAACAATTCGCCTTCCGGCAAACCGATCGATCTCGACGATCTCAAGATCTATCTCTCGACGGCGCCGGCATCGCTGGCCGATTTCAACAATACCACTGACGTGTTTAACGACTCGGCCACCAACGACTACGAGCTGGTGTTCGACCTTGCCGGTGTTCTGAACCTCACAGATGGCGTTAGCGGCAGCGGCAAGGATGATTACGTATTTCGCATTCCGCTTTCGCTGTTCCAGCAAGCGGCGGCCACTATCGGCGTCAACATCAACAATCTGTACCTCACGCTCTATTCTAAATTCAGCAACACGGATGCGACATTCGAGGAGTGGCGCATCCTGTCCGGCGCGCCGCAGCCTGGCGAGATCACGGGTATCAAATACCATGATCTGAATGCCGATGGAGATCAGGACGCAGGCGACGTTGCGCTCGCCGGCTGGACGATTTCTGCGTACGCGGACAATAACGGCAATGGTGTCTTGGATGGCGGCGACACGCTGGCAGCGACCGCCGTCACTGACTCCAATGGCGTCTACTCTTTCTCCCTGGCTGCCGGCAAGTATATCATCGTGGAGAAGGATCAGGCCAGCTGGTTCGAGAGCCCGGATGACGATGCGGCGAATGTCAACAACCAGGCCGATGGACTCGCGGATGATCACAGCCAGTACGGCTATGCTGTCAACCTCGCTGCGGGCGACACCATTTCAGGACGAGACTTCGGCAACTTCCAGAAGGGCTCGATCTCGGGTCAGAAGTTCCACGATCAGG
>CAZIXE010000013.1:4783-8022 GCA_964543235.1 uncultured Rhizobiaceae bacterium
AATCTGACCTCCGGCGAGAGCGAGACGGCCAAGGACTTCGGCAACTTCCAGAAGGGCTCGATCTCGGGTCAGAAGTTCCACGATCAGGATGCCGATGGGGTGAAGGACGGCGGCGAGCCGGGTCTTGCCGGCTGGACGATCTACGCCTTTGCCGATGATGGCGATGGCATTCTCGAACAGGCGGAGTTCGATGCCGGCGCGGCGGGCAGCGCCGTGACCAATGCCAGCGGCAACTACACGATCAGCGGGCTGGCGCCGGGCGACTATGTGCTGGTGGAGGCTCTGCAGAATGGCTGGTTCCAGTCGTTCCCGGGCGGGGCGGATGAACTGGCGGCCGGGCTCAATACCGGAGCGGTCACGCTGGGCGCCGACGGCCATGCCATCAATCTGACCTCCGGCGAGAGCGAGACGGCCAAGGACTTCGGCAACTTCCAGAAGGCCAAGTTGTCGGGTTACAAGTACAATGACCTGGACGGCGACGGCCAGCGGGATGGCGGTGAGCCCGGCCTGGAAGGGTGGGAGATCAAGCTCTACGGCGATACCGACGGTGGCGGTACGCTTAATGATCTCATTGGCACCACAACCACGGATGCGAACGGGTACTATGAGTTTACGGGACTGACCCCCGGAGACTATCGCACCGAGGAGACGCTCAAGGGCGGCTGGATCCAGACGGATTCTTCCGATCCGGAAACGCTGACATCGGGCGAGAACGACACGACCGGCAACGACTTCGGGAACTTCAAAAAGTTCTGCATCTCGGGCTACAAGTGGGACGACACGGATGGCGATGGCGTCTGGGACACCGGTGAACTCGGCATCGCCGGCTGGACCATCAATCTCGACAAGGACAATGACGGCACGATTGACGCCACCGCGACGACCGATGCCACTGGCAAGTACAAGTTCGGCGGGCTTGGCCCCGGCGAATACAAGGTGACGGAAGAGAACCAGACCGGCTGGTCGCCGACTTTCGGTGGCGACGGTTATGTCATCGTGGGACAGAGCGGCACAAATGTGAAGGGCCGCTCGGGCTATGCCGAGACGCCCAATTTCGGAAACACAGAGCCTAAGGATCCCGGCCAGGGCCTGACACCCGGCTTTTGGAAGAACCACCCGGCGATCTTCCTTCAGGAGACAGGACTCGACCCCAACAGCACCATCACTGACTACGAGTGGCTCTTTGGCGTCGATGTCACGGGCAGCCCCGGCAAGTACTCGCCCGACCCGACGCTGCTTCAGGCTTTGGGCGCCAAGGGCGGCGGCGAAGGCGCCCTGCTCAGGGCGACGACCGCAGGCTATGCCAACGCGGCGAGCGACGACATCCATTACTGCTTCAACCACCCCGAGTCCTTCGCCAAGGCGGTATCGGACGTCACCGGGCTCGATCCCAGCGATCCGGCGGAACTGGCGGCGTTCCAGGCGGCCTATGACGGTTTCCTGGTGACATTGAACAAGATCGACACCAGCGACGAGCCCGGCGGCACAGGCGATGTCGGTTGCATCGAAACGAACGAGATCATTGCCGCGGTACAGGATCTCTACAATGCCGGCGGCATCTTCAGCTGGAGCGACTTGAACAAGGTGGCCAGCGCGCTCGATGTCATGAACAACCTGCACAATGTCGAGAAGGCGGATCTGCTCCCCTGAATCTCGGTGACGGATAACGTGACGGGGCCGGGCCTGATGCCCGGCCTCTGCTTTTGCGGCGGCGTGCGCCATGACGGCCCGCGCACGCAAAAGCGCAGAGGCGGCTGTGGCGGAAAGCCACGGCCCTCCAGCCTGCGGCCGGCAACACCTATCTCCAATTGTCGTAACCCATTGAATAATCAATCAATTCTCATCCGCTGGGATAAGTATATTAATATGCCGCGGCGACGGCCAAGGTCGATTGCCAGTACAACAATCGAATCCACGTTCAATACATCGTGGCCGGCCAGAAATATTCTGTTTGCTTGAAGTTCATTATAGTACAATGTTCGCCTCTGCGTTCCATTATTGCACAATGCAGGGACAGGTAAGCTTTAACTATTGTTGCCGATTTGCATCGCCCCTGCCGGGATAACCGTTACTTTCATCTTTCGTTAACCCAAATGTCTTGTTAGGGTCGCAGCCTCAGGTTAGCGTCCGGGCGATATGCATGGATTCGGCGCAGGCCGCCTTGGCGCGGCCGTGTGCCGGCTAAACTCAGGGTTTCACACGGGGCGCCCCTGGCGCCGGGACGAACAGGACGGGAGATCGGAATATGGCAACAGTTGATGGCGGCGTGATTTTTGAACAATCAACGACCGGTTCAGGTAGCGGCAACTATCAGGCTTTTCTGCGCCTACAGGATTCCCCGGCCGAGCAAGGCTTCAACACGGATGACAATAATGACGGCCTGGACAATGTCGAAGGCTCCTTCACCCACAGCCTGCAGCTGGCCAACCTCCAGACGACAACCGTCAACGGCACTGTCTATTATGAGTTCCGCCTCGATCTCAATGAACCGAATGGTGCCTCAGCGAGTCAGATCACGCTTGAACAGCTGGTGATATACGCCTCCACGGCCCCGGCCGTTGGCGGCGACTTCGATGCCAGCGGCGTCGTGAATGCCGGCAAGTTCACGGAACTCTATTCGCTTCAAAACGCAATCCTGCTGGTTGATTCCAACAGCGGCAGCGGCACCGATGATTACCGTATCCTGGTTCCCGCGACGGAGTTCCAGGGCCTGTTGCCCGGCTCTTATATCACCTTCTTCGCCGATTTCAGCGGCGCTTCCGGCGGCTTCGAAGAGTTCCGTGCGCTCTCCTCGCCGGCCATCTATGACCTCAATCTGGACAAGGACGTCATCGGCACCGACGCCGCAGGCGACGGTCTTCTCAATGAGGCCGGCGACATTATCAATTACCGCGTCGAGGTCATCAATGACGGCAATCGGCCGCTGACCGGGATCACGGTGAGCGATCCCCTGCTCGCCGATCTGCACTATGTCAGCGGCGATGTCGGCAACGACGGCATCCTGGGGGTAGGAGAAGTCTGGATCTACGAGGGCAGTTATGCCATCACCCAGGCCGATCTCGACAGCAACGGCACGGTGGAGACTGGCAACGTCGCGGCCGGCACGATCGACAACACCGCCACAGCCGACAGCAATGAGACGGGCCCCGCTCAGGGCAGCGCCGGCGCGCCGCTCGTCTACAATCCGGGGCTGAACATCACCAAGACGGCGACGGTTGACGGCGGTTCGGCGTCGGCGG
>CAZIXE010000013.1:8122-74664 GCA_964543235.1 uncultured Rhizobiaceae bacterium
GACGATGCCGCGGTGCCGGTGGACTACCGGCCGGGGCTGAACATCACCAAGACGGCGACGGTTGACGGCGGTTCGGCGTCGGCGGGCGAGACGATCAACTACACGATCACGGTTGCGAACACCGGCAATGTGACGCTGACCGGGGTGACGGTGAGCGATCCGTATGCCGATGCGGGCAGCATCGCCTATGTGAGCGGCGACACGGATGGTGACGGCAAGCTGGATGTGGGCGAGACATGGACCTATACGGCCAGCCATCTGGTCACCCAGGCGGAGGTTGACTCGAATGGCGGCGGCGACGGCAATCTGGAGAACACGGCCACCGCCGATTCCGACCAGACGGACGAGGACAGCGACGATGCCGCGGTGCCGGTGGACTACCGGCCGGGGCTGAACATCACCAAGACGGTTCAATCCATCGAGGAGCAGCCGGACTCGGATGGGAAACTCCCGCCGAACGATGTTCCCGGAGAGGTCAACACGCCCGGCGCCACGATCACCTACGCGATTGCGGTCGAGAACACGGGCAATGTTTCGCTCACCGGCGTCACGGTGACCGATCCCTATGCCCACACGCTCGTGCAAGACACCGTGGCGGGCGGCTGGAACGCTGGCGACAGCGATCAGGATGGCGAGCTGGATGTCGGCGAGACCTGGACCTGGACGGCGACCCATGTCGTCACCGGGGCCGAGTATCTCAATGAGGGTGGTGACGGTTACCTTGAGAACACGGCAACCGCGGATTCCGACCAGACCGGCCCGGATGAGGCATCGGCTGAAGTTCCCATCGATGCCGCGCCGCATGTCGACATCATCAAGCAGGTCGATGCCAATGGCGACGGCGATTTCAACAAGAAGGAGGTCGTCGCGGGTAGCGACCCGGTTCTGGTCGACTACCAGTACCGTGTCTATCAGCCAACCGGCGGCAGCAGCTGGCACCAGTCGGCAACAACCGATCCCTTGTCGAACATCAACATTGTGGATGACAGGGGCACGGCGGACACGAACGACGACATTGCCATCATGGTCAATGGCGTGCTGCAGAACGGCATCCCGCAGGCCAACGGCGACACATACGTCATGTCGATCAGCGGCGATAACGGGGACGGCATCCTGCAATATGGCGAGAACTGGTTCATCAAGGTCTTCGATGTGGAGGTTTCGCCGGACAGCAATGGCCAGCATACCAACAAGGTGTACTTCACCGGCGAAGACGATGAAGGCAATCCGAAGGAGGACTCCTCCGACGCCACGGTGCTGTTCGCGGACATCGATGTCGAGAAATACGTCATCATCAATGGCGTGGCCTATGATGCCGACTCAGGGCCGGGGCCGACGGCGAAGGCCGGCGACACGATCCAGTTCAAGTTCGTGGTCAAGAATACCGGCGGCGTCGACCTGACCGGTGTGACGGTCACCGACTCGGTCTATGACCTCAATGGCGGCGACCCCGGTACGGCCTGGGAGGTCGGCAATCTCGCCAAGGGGGCCACGGCGGAACTCGTCATCGCTGGCACATTCCAGACCGGCCAGCATTACAACAATGCCACGGCCGAGGGCACGGGAACGGTCAAAGACTCAAACTCTACCGTGGTCGTGGACGATGCCGATGGCGCCTATTACTTCGGCGAAGCCAAGCCCGGCACCGGCCAGTCGCCGGGCTTCTGGAAGAACCATCTCTGCCTGTTCAACAGGGAGATCAAGGAAGATCCGCTGCTCGCAACTGTCGGCAAGGGCAGCAAGTGGGAAGATGTGTTCGGCAACCGCGACGGCAGTCTTCAGGTGGGCGCTCCGGACATCAAGCTCGACAGCGACGGCAGCAAGTTCATCCCGCTCAACCCGACGCTCGCCCAGGCGCTTGCCGCCAAGGGCGGCGGCGAAGGCGCGCTGCTTCGGGCCTCGACGGCGGCACTTGCCAATGCGGCGAGCGACGATCTCAACTTCAGTTTCGCCGATTCGAGCAAGTTCACGGCCGGCCAGCTGGCCATCCTCAACCAGATCGATGTCGACGACGATCTGATCCTCGAGGTCGGCGAGGTGATCAACGCCGTGCAGGACATCTATCGCGGCAATGGTGACGGCATCAACCAGGGCAGCGAAACGCCCACCCTCCTCGCCACCGACCTGTTCAACAAGTCGTCGATGAACGCAGTGGCAGGCGCCCTCGATGCCATGAACAATCTGCAGCATATCGGGGTTGGTGACTTCACCTGATCTTGGGCAGCACGACGGTAAACGGGGCCGGGCCCGCGGGGTCCGGCCCCTGCTTTTGGGCTTGCCTTCGCGCGGTATCTCCGGCATAAGCCGCCTCGCCCATGGGCATCTGGCTGGGGGCTGAACGGAAGGGACCGCATAGCCGGTCCAGGGGATTGACCCCGGCTTCCCGTGTCTCCGCTCTAACGTCGACCGGTCTTTCGAGCCTTTATTTCAGGGTTCGTCAGAGGCTCTGCGCCGGATGCCTGTTGAGCACGACGAAACTGCAAAAGGCTCCATACCGATATGCCTCTCTATGAACACGTGTTCCTGACGCGTCAGGACGCCTCGAACGCCCAGGTCGACACGCTGACCGAGCAGTTCAAGGGGGTGATTGCCGGCCTCGGCGGCAAGATCACCAAGAATGAATACTGGGGCGTCAAGTCCCTCGCCTTCCGCATCCGCAAGAACCGCAAGGCGCATTTCTCCTTCTTCAACATCGATGCCCCGCCGGCGGCGATCGCCGAAATGGAACGGCAGATGTCGATCAACGAGGACGTCATCCGCTTCATGACCATCAGGGTCGAGAAGCATGAGGACGGGCCCTCGGTCATGATGAAGCCGTCGCGCCGCGACGACCGCGACGAGTTCGGCGGCATGGGCGGCGGTTTCGAGGGCGGCCGTGGCGGCGGCCGTTCGCGCCGCGACAGTGAAACGCCAGCCACCACGGAGGCCGAATGATGTCAGCAGCCCCCTCGACCGGCGGCGGCGCCCGCCGCCCCTTCTTCCGGCGCAAGAAGTCCTGCCCGTTCTCGGGCGACAATGCGCCCAAGATCGACTACAAGGACGTGCGCCTGCTGCAGCGCTATATTTCCGAGCGCGGCAAGATCGTGCCGTCGCGCATCACTGCGGTTTCGGCCAAGAAGCAGCGCGAGCTCGCCCAGGCGATCAAGCGCGCCCGCTTCCTCGGTCTTCTTCCCTATGTGCTGAAGTAAGGAGCTGCCGAAATGGACGTCATCCTTCTCGAACGGGTGGAAAAACTCGGCAGCATGGGCGAAGTGGTCAAGGTCCGCGACGGCTATGCCCGCAACTACCTGCTGCCGCAACACAAGGCGCTGCGCGCCACGGAAGCGAACCGGGCCAAGTTCGAGCGTGACCGTGCGGCGCTCGAGGCGCGCAACGCCGAACGCCGCAGCGGTGCCGAACAGGAGAGCCGCAAGCTCGACGGCAAGAGCTTCGTGATCCTGCGCCAGGCCGGCGAGTCGGGCCAGCTTTACGGTTCGGTGTCGACCCGCGACATCGCCGAGGCGGCCGCGACGACGGGCGTCCAGGTCGGGCGCAACCATGTGTTGCTCGACGCGCCGATCAAGACGATCGGGCTCTATACGGTGCGCATCGCGCTGCATCCCGAGGTCAGCGTGACGGTGACGGTTAACGTCGCCCGCTCGGCGGACGAGGCCGAGGCGCAAGCCCGCGGCGAGGTGCTGACCGGTCCCGTGTCCGACCGCGCCGAGGCGCGCGCGGCGGCCGAGGAGCTGTTTGCCGAAGAGACGGCAGCGGCAGCCGCGCAACCCTGACTTAACGCCAAGCCATTGTCTTTGCTTGCGAAAGGCTGTCCTCTGGGCAGCCTTTTGGCATTAACCATCGGCGCGCAGAGGCAGGTCCCGAGGATTTACAAGCATGCTTAATTTTTGTTAACAATTTGGCGAATGCGGAGGCGTTGCGGATGGGATGGGGCGCCTGCGGAGTGTCGTCATGTATGCCTTGCTGGATCGCGCGCTGAAATATGTTGTGAGGACGGGACAACTCGCCGTCACCAGTCCCAGAGGGCAAGTGCATCACTATGGCGACGGCAGCGGCAAGCCGGTGGCGATCCACGTCAGGACTGAAACCGCAGCCGCAGCCATTGCCCTGGACGGCGACTACTATCTCGGCGAGTGCTACATGAACGGTACGCTCGACCTGCTGTCGGGCAATATCCACGACCTGCTCGAGCTGTTCCTGAAGAACCTCGAGGGGCGTCCCTATCCGGCCGCGCTGCGCATGATTTACAAGGCGCGGATCGCCCTCAAGCGCCTCCACCAGTTCAACCCGATCGGCCGCGCCCGGCGCAACGTGGCGCATCACTATGACCTTTCCGGCCAGCTCTATGACCTGTTCCTGGACCGCGACCGCCAGTATTCCTGTGCCTACTTCGAAGAGGGCGTCAACTCGCTCGAGGAAGCGCAGCTTGCCAAGAAGCGCCATCTTGCCGCCAAGCTGATGATCCGGCCCGGCATGAAGGTTCTGGATATCGGTTCAGGTTGGGGGGGGCTTGGCCTCTATCTGACCGAGACCTGCGGAGCCAGGGTGACCGGGGTAACGCTGTCCCAGGAACAGTTCAAGGTATCGAACGAGCGCGCCCAGCAGCGCGGCATCGCGGAGCAGGTACAGTTCAAGCTGCTCGACTACCGGCAGCTCGATGACAGGTTCGACCGGATCGTCTCGGTCGGCATGTTCGAGCATGTTGGCGTGGTGCATTACCGGCAGTTCTTCGAGAAATGCCGCGCCCTGCTCGCCGACGACGGTGTTGCGCTGCTGCATTCGATCAACCGCTCCGACGGGCCGGGCGCCACCAGCGCGTGGATCAAGAAATATATCTTCCCCGGCGGCTACATCCCGGCACTGTCCGAGGTGCTGCCGCATATCGAGCGCTCGGGGCTTTACGTTACCGACATCGAAATCCTGCGGCTGCACTATGCCAAGACTCTGGCGGAATGGGCCAGGCGCTTTGCCGACCATCGCGAGCGCGCCAGGGCACTCTATGACGAACGCTTCTGCCGCATGTGGGAATTCTATCTGGCGGCTTCGGAAACGGCGTTCCGCTATTCCGGCATGAACAATTTCCAGATCCAGTTCTGCACCAGCCAGCATGTGTTGCCGTTGCAGCGCAACTACATGCTGAGTGAGGAGGACCGGCTCCGCGAAGTCGACAGCAAGCGCCCGCGACTCAAGTCGGTTCCGGCGGAATGAGTTTGCTGCCCCTGTAAAGCCCGATTTCTGGCAGTCTGTGGATAGCGCGCAAAAGGTGATTCGCGCCCTAACCGGCGCCACCGCATGCATTAAGACGTGTCCATGGCCACACCAGCAACGCTTCGCCCGGTTGACGCCGGATCCGAAGACGACTCCTACCGTACACCACCCTGCAACCTCGAGGCCGAGCAGGCGCTCCTGGGCGCCATTCTGGTCAACAATGACGCCTGCGACCGGGTGACAGGCTTTCTGCAGCCGGCACACTTCTTCGAGGCTGTCCACGCCCGCATTTTCGATGCGGCTTCCACGCTCATCCGGGCCGGCAAGCTGGCCAGCCCGGTGACGCTCAAGTCGTATTTCGATCGCGATGAAACGCTTAAGGAAATCGGTGGACCCGCCTACCTGGCGCGCCTGGCAGCCGCGGCCACCACGATCATCAATGCCGAAGAATACGGCCGCACCATCTATGAGCTGGCGCAGCGGCGCAAGCTCGTCGATATCGGCACCGATATCGTCAATGGCGCCTATGACATGCCGGTGGATCTGTCGGCCCGCGATCTCATCGAACAGGCCGAGCAGTCGCTTTACGAGATTGCCGAAAGCGGCAAATACGGCCAGGGCTTCCAGCCCTTCGGCCGGGCGCTCACCGATGCTATCGACATGGCCGCCAATGCCTATCAGCGCGACGGCGGGCTCTCCGGCATTTCCTGCGGTCTCAAGGACCTCGATGAGAAAATGGGCGGCCTGCAGCCTTCCGACCTCATTGTCCTTGCGGGGCGGCCGGCCATGGGGAAGACAGCGCTCGGCACCAACATCGCCTATCACGTTGCACGCAACTACAATGCCGAGCATCAGGCCGACGGATCAGTCAAGGTCAAGGACGGCGGCGTCGTGGCGTTCTTCTCGCTCGAGATGTCGTCCGAGCAGCTTGCGACGCGCATCATTGCCGAACAGTCCGGCATCTCGTCGGAGCGCATCCGGCGCGGCAAGATCACCGCGGAGGAATTCGACCGGCTGGTGGAAGTCTCGCGGGAATTGCAGTCGCTGCCGCTCTACATCGATGCCACCGGCGGCATCACCATCTCCCAGCTGGCGGCACGGGCACGCCGCCTCAAACGGCAACGGGGCCTCGGACTCATCGTCGTCGACTATCTGCAACTGCTGACTGGATCATCCCGGCGGGCGCAGGAGGGCCGCGTCCAGGAAGTGTCGGAGATCACCGTCGGTCTCAAGGCGCTGGCCAAGGAGTTGCATGTCCCAATCATTGCCCTTTCCCAGCTCTCCCGCCAGGTCGAGAACCGGGACGACAAGCGGCCGCAGCTGGCGGACCTGCGCGAGTCAGGCTCGATCGAGCAGGATGCCGACGTCGTGCTGTTCATCTACCGGGAGGAATACTACCTGGCGCGCAAGGAGCCGCGGCCGAATACCCAGGAGCATTTCGACTGGCAGGAACAGATGAACCGGGTGACGGGCATCGCCGAGGTCATTATCGGCAAGCAGCGTCACGGCCCCACCGGCATCGTCGAGCTGCAGTTCGAGGCCGCGCTCACACGATTCCAGAACCTGGTCAAATCCGAGTATCTGCCGGAGCAGTTCGGCTGAGGATCAGGTCATGGCGAGCGGGGCCTTGCGCCGCGGCGGCGGGAAGGCGCGGTCGAGAGACTGCAGGTCTTCTGCCGCCAGCTTCACCTGGAGTGCGGCAGCAAAACCCCTCACCCGATCGGCGCGCGCTGATTTCGGAATGGCGATCACGCCGGGCTTCGCGAGGAGATAGGCGAGGCAGATCGCGGCGGGATCAACGCCATGCCTTGCGGCGAGCCTGACGATGACCGGCTCATCGAGCAGCTCGCCCTGCCCTAATGGACAATAGGCCATGATGGCGATGCCGGCGCGCCGCGCATCGGGAAGGAGCTGCCATTCGATACCGCGTTCACCGACATGGTAGAGCACCTGGTTGGCAGCGCAGGCGCTTCCGCCCCTGACGCTGGCGAGTTCGGCCATGTCGGCCACGTCGAAATTGCTGACACCCCAGCCGGCGATCTTGCCGGCTGCCTTCAGCGCCTCGAAGCCCGCCACGGTCTCGGCCAGGGGATGCGGCCCCCGCCAGTGCAGGAGGTAGAGGTCGAGATGATCGGTGCCAAGGCGCTTCAGGCTGCGCTCGCAGGCGGCGACGACGCCCTTGGCCGAGGCATTCTGCGGTAGGACCTTGCTCACGATGACGACCCGATCGCGCTGGCCGGCGATGGCTTCGGCCACCACCTCCTCGGCGACGCCGGAAGCATACATTTCCGCCGTGTCGATCAGCGTGAGACCGAGCTCGATGCCGGTCCTCAGGGCGTCGACCTCGGCCCTGCGGTTGTTCCAGCCTTCCCCCATGTGCCAGGTCCCCAGCCCGAGGGCCGGCACTTCCCGGCCATTGTGCAGCCTAACCATCCTCATGCCAGTTGACCCCTTCCTCGCGTCCGGAAGCAAGCTTAACCCCGCACCGCAGCCCGCACAAATTCGGTATTGTTGCTTGCCCTCGGCGGCATTTGCCGCTTAATGCGCCCGATGAACGCTCCAACGCCCCGACGGGTTGCAGGGCCGCCGCCCGAGATTGCCGGCGCCGTCCTGACGATCCGCCTCGACGCCATCCAGGAGAACTGGCGGCGGCTGGCAGCGCGCGCGCGCCCGGCGGTCTGCGGCGCGGCGGTCAAGGGCAATGCGTATGGGCTGGGTATCGGGCCGGTGGCGCGGGCATTGTGGGCGGCGGGTTGCCGCGATTACTTCGTGGCCCGGCCGATGGAAGGTGCCGAGTTGCGGCGCCTGCTGCCGCGCGAAGCGGTGATTTATGTCCTTGACGGGCTGTTCCCGGGCCAGGCGGAATTCTATGCCATGCAGGATTTGCGGCCCGCGCTAATCGCGCCCGAGGAGGCGCAGGAGTGGTCGGCCTTCGGACGCATCTATGGGCGCAAGCTGCCCTGCGCCCTGCATGTCGATACGGGTATCAATCGTCTCGGATTCTCGAGTGACAGCCTGGCGTCGCTGCGCGGTGACAGGCTCACCATGGACGGGCTCAATGTCGCACTGCTGATGAGCCATCTGGCCTGTGCCGATGAACCCCACCACCCCCTCAACCGCCGGCAGCGCGACAGGTTCGAAGAACTGCGCAGGCTGTTTCCCGGCGTGGCGGCGAGTTTCGCCAACTCCAGCGGCATCTTTCTCGGGCCCGACTTCACCTATGATCTGGCGCGGCCGGGCATCGCGCTCTATGGCGGCAATCCGGTTCCCGGCGCCGCCAACCCGATGCTACCGGTGGCCATCCTGGAGGGCATGGTTCTCCAGGTCCGCGACGTCGCTGCGGGCGAAAGCGTAGGCTACGGCGCCACATGGAAGGCCGCCCGGCCGTCGCGCATCGCCGTTCTCGGCGCCGGCTACAAGGACGGCATCCCGCGGGCCCTCTCCTCGCGGGTACCCGACGGCCCGGCCCAGGTCCATATCGCCGGCCGCAACTGTCCGGTGGTGGGCCGCATCTCCATGGACATGATGGGGATCGATGTCACCACCCTGCCCCGCGAAGCGGTGGCGCGCGGCACCAGGGTTGAAATCATCGGCGAGACCATCGCGATCGATGATGCCGCTGCCTGGGCCGGCACGATTTCCTACGAACTTCTCACCCGTTTGGGCCAGCGCTATGCCCGGCTATATTCCGGTTTCGAATCGGATTCCTGAGCGTGAATGTCCTTGCCCAAATCGGCCGTGCCGTCATGGCGATGCTGGCGGAAATCGGACGCGTAGTCCTGTTCATCCGTGATGCGCTGGTTCAGGGCCTGACGCCCACCATCTTCTTCCGCCAGATCGTCGAGCAGATGATGAAGATCGGTTACAACTCCCTGCCCGTCGTGGGGCTCACCGCCTTCTTCACCGGCGGCGCGCTGGCGCTGCAGATCTATCTTGGCTCGTCGCGGTTCAATGCGGAGGCCCTGGTCGCCTCAATCGTAGCGCTGGGCATCACCCGCGAACTGGGCCCGGTGCTGGCCGGCCTCATGGTGGCGGGGCGGGTTGGTGCCTCGATAGCCGCGGAACTCGGCACCATGAAAGTCACCGAACAGATCGACGCGCTGGTCACTCTTTCAACCAACCCGTTCAAGTATCTGGTTGGGCCGCGCATCGTTGCTGCAGTCATCACGCTCCCCCTCCTTGTCGGCATCGCCGACACGATCGGTATCATGGGCGGCTACATCGTCGGCACCCGCAGCCTCGACTTCAATGCCTATGCCTATATCAAGAACACCGCCGACTTTCTCGAACTCGATGACGTCACGTCCGGCCTCATCAAGGCGGCGGTGTTCGGCTTCATCATCGCCATCATGGGATGCTATCACGGCTTTCATTCGCGTGGCGGCGCGCAGGGCGTTGGCCGTGCCACCACCAACGCCGTCGTGAGCTCGGCGATCCTGATCCTCGCTGCCAATTTCGCGCTCACCTCACTCCTGTTCAACGAGTAGGTCATGGCCGGCGAACACATCATCCTCGACAATGTACGCAAGGCCTTCGGTGCCAAGCAGGTGCTGAACGGTATCACGCTCACCGTGCCGAAGGGCCACTCGCTGGTGGTGATCGGCGGATCGGGTACCGGCAAGTCGGTGATGCTCAAATGCATCCTCGGCATCCTCAGCCCCGATTCCGGGTCGATCAGAGTGGCGGGGGACGAGGTGACAGGTCTCAGGGGACCGGAGCGCGACCGCTTCCTCTCCCGCTTCGGCATGTTGTTCCAGGGCGCGGCACTCTTCGACTCCCTGCCGGTCTGGCAGAACGTCGCCTTCGGTCTGATCCAGGGCCGCAAGATGAAGCGGGGGGCTGCCAGGGACATTGCCATCGACAAGCTCGCCCAGGTGGGGCTCGGGTCGGAAGTCGCCGGGCTTTATCCCGCCGAGCTATCGGGCGGCATGCAGAAGCGGGTAGGTCTCGCCCGGGCCATTGCAGCGGATCCCGAGATCATCTTCTTCGACGAGCCGACCACCGGCCTTGATCCCATCATGGCGGATGTCATCAACAACCTGATCCTCGATTGTGTGAAACGGCTGGGGGCGACCGCCATTTCGATCACCCATGACATGGCCTCGGCGCGCAAGATCGCCGACGACATCGCCATGATCCACAAGGGCGAGATCATCTGGCAGGGTCCGGCCGGGACCATCGATGCCAGCGGCAATCCTTACGTCGACCAGTTCATCCATGGCCGCGCCGAAGGCCCGATCCAGATGGAAGTACTGCGTTCCTGAGACAGAAGAAGGGCCGCACCCCGTGCGGCCCTTCCGTGAGATGCGTATGCGGCATCCCGTTAACCGGTTCAGGAGGCGTGACCCTCCGGAGTTCCGATCCGCGTGAAGCCCCTCAGATACGCATTGATCTCACTCGACATCGGATCACCTCCTTTCGCTTGTTGACACCAAGAACAAGTGTGGCGCTGCCGGCGGGTTGCCGCAAGTGCTTTCTGCAGCGATTGATCAGCAGGCCAACTCCGGCCATAAGGCAACGTCCATTGCCGATCGCACCGTCTCCGCCATGACCGCCGCCGACCTCATCATCTCCAACGCCCGCGTCCTTGCCATGGATCTCGCCCGGCCCCGGGCGGAGGCGATCGCCATCAGGGGAAACCGCATAGCCGCGATCGGCAGCCTTGCAGATGTTGCCGGTTTCAAGGCCCGGCACACCCGCCTCATCGACGCCCAACAGAACACCGTGATGCCGGGCATTGTCGAAAGCCACATGCACCTGTTCATCGGCGCGGTCGAACTCGACAGCCTGATGGTCAATCATATCAACGGCTTCGATGCCCTTTCGAATGCGGTGCATGAATATGCGGCGAAGCGGCCGGCAGGCTCCGTCATCGTCGCCAATGGCGCCACCTATGCGATCATCCGGCCCGAGGCTTGGATCACCCGCCACGATCTCGACCGCATCATCGCCGACCGCCCGTTTCTGCTCGCCTGCTTCGATCACCACACGATCTGGGCCAATACCAAGGCACTCGAGGCGGCCGGGCTGCTGCACGGCAGGCCATTGCCGCCGGGCAACGAGATCGTGATGGGTGCCGACGGGCTCGCGACCGGCGAACTCAAGGAGGCGGCCGCCTTCTCACCCGTCCTGGCGCTGACACCGACCGGCGGACGCGAGTGGCTCGGCATGACGACGGGTGGCGAACCGCAACCGGCCGCCACGGCAGAACAGCGCGCCATCGACCAGTCTTTTCTCCGGAGTGCTCTCAAATACTGTGCTTCGCTCGGTATCACCTCGATCCACAATATGGACGGCAACTGGTACCAGCTCGAACTCCTCGACGGGCTCAGGCAGAACGGCGACCTCACGGCGCGGGTCCAGGTTCCGTTCCACCACAAGAACTACTTCGCCACGGAGCGTGTCGATGAGGCGGTCGCGATGCGGGCGCGATACCAAGGCGACATGCTGCATGCGGGGCGGGTCAAGATTTTCATGGATGGTGTTCTCGAGTCGATGACGGCGCTGATGCTCGACGATTATCCCGGCCACCCGGGCGAGCCCGGCGCGCCGTTGTTCACGCCTGAACAATTCAATGCGGTGGCGACGCGGGCCGACGCCCACAGGCTGCAGATCAGCGTGCATGCCATCGGCGATGGCGCGGTGAGGCGGACACTGGACGGCTATGCGGCCGCCCGCGCCGCCAATGGCATCCGCGATTCCCGCCATCGCATCGAGCATATCGAGGTCATCGATCCGGCCGACATTCCGCGCCTTGCCGAACTTGGCGTCATCGCCTCGATGCAGCCGGTCGTGGGGCTCGGCGTGCCCGGCGTGCCGCTCGAGCCGTGCCTTTCGCGGATCGGGGAAAAGCTCGCCAATTCATATGCCTGGCAAACGATCCGGAAGTCGGGTGCGAAGCTGGCCTTCTCCTCCGACTGGCCGGTATCGCCGCTCGATCCGATGCTCGGCATCCAGGCGACACAGACCCATGTTCCGGTCAGGGCCGAGGCGCCACTGCAGCGCCAGGCCCTGCATGACGCGCTCCACAGTTTCACGGCCGCCGGTGCCTATGCCGAATTCGCCGAGGACAGGAAAGGCGCACTGAAGCCAGGGCTACTCGCCGATGTCGTGGTGCTCGACCGGGACATCGAGACCTCGCCGGCAGCCGAGATCGCTACGATCAAGCCCGCCGTCACCATCTGCGACGGCCGCATCACCTACGAAGCATGATAGGCTGCCGCCAGCTGATTCCACGCGCCACCACATCCCATGGCCAAAGCCAGCACCTTCGTCTGCCAGTCCTGCGGGGCCGTCTCGTCCAAATGGTCGGGACGCTGCGACAATTGCGGCGAATGGAACAGCATCGTTGAGGAACAGGCCGCTGCGCCGGCGTCGGGTGGCAGGGGGGCGCGTCTGCCCAAGGGGCGGGCAGCGCGGCTCGTCGGTCTCAAGGGCGAAGACGTCCAGCCGCCGCGCCTCACCACGGGCATCGGCGAACTCGACCGGGTGGCGGGCGGCGGCTTCGTGCCCGGCTCCGCGGTGCTGATTGGCGGCGATCCCGGCATCGGCAAGTCGACGCTGCTGCTGCAAGCGCTGGCCAGTCTCGCGGCCCTGGGCCGGCGCGCCGTCTACATTTCCGGCGAAGAGGCGATCGCGCAGGTGAGGCTCCGGGCGCAGCGGCTCGGCCTTGCCGATGCGCCGGTGCTGCTTGGTGCCGAAACCAATGTCTCCGACATCCTCGCCACCCTGAAGGAAGGCGAACCGGCCGCGGCCGTGGTCATCGATTCGATCCAGACGTTGTGGTCGCCGCTCGTCGAGGCCGCGCCCGGTACCGTGTCGCAGCTCAAGGCCGGATCCGAGGCGCTTATCCGCTTCGCCAAGCAGAGTGGCGCCACGCTGCTGCTGGTCGGCCATGTCACCAAGGAGGGCCAGATTGCCGGGCCCAGGGTGATCGAGCACATGGTCGACACCGTGCTCTATTTTGAAGGCGACCGCGGCCACCAGTTCCGCATCCTGCGTGCGGTCAAGAACCGCTTCGGGCCCACCGACGAGATTGGCGTGTTCGAGATGTCGGATGGCGGCCTGGCCGAGGTCACCAACCCGTCGCGGTTGTTCATGGGGGCGGGTGAACGGGCCGCACCCGGTGCCTGCGTCTTCGCCTCGATCGAAGGGACGCGCCCGCTCCTGATCGAGGTTCAGGCGCTGGTGTCGCCTTCGCCCCTGGGAACGCCGCGGCGCAATGCGGTCGGTTGGGACACGAGCCGGCTCGCCATGATCCTGGCTGTGCTCGAGACCCGGGCCGGCATCCAGATCGGGCAGCACGATGTCTATCTCAACATTGCCGGAGGCCTCAGGATCCGCGAACCGGCCGCCGACCTCGCGGTGGCGGCGGCGCTGCTGTCGTCGCTGACCGGCACCATCATTCCGCCCGGCGTGGCGGTGTTCGGCGAAGTCGCCCTGTCCGGCGCCGTGCGGCCGGTCGGCCAGACGGAGGCCCGGCTCAAGGAAATCCAGAAGCTCGGCCTCGGCGAAGCGGTAATTGCCGCCCAGGCCGAACTCCCGCAGATCAGGGGCCTGCAGCTCAAGCCCGTCGAAACCGTCATGGATGTCGCGGCCTGGGTTGGCGCCCAGAGCCCCGGTCAGCGGCGGATCGCCTGATCGCGCCCCAAAGGTCCGGCCTCAGAGACCGAGTTGAGCCGCCAGAGCGGCGGTATCGATGAGGCCCCAGTGCTCGGCGATCCGGCCATCCTCCATGCGCACGATGTCGATCGCCTCGATGCTGAAGGTCTTGCCGGTGGCAGGTGCCCCCATGAACGGCCCGAGATGGCTGCCGCTCAACCTGAACTGCACGGCCAGCAGATCGCCCTGGGCGATGGTGCGCGCCACGCTGACATGGAGGTCGGGGAAGCTTTGCCGCAGTTCGGCGAGGCCGGCCTTGAAACCTTCGACATCAGCCGGGTGTCCCGGCCACGGCGCATGGTCGATGAAGGAGGGCGCAAAATACTGCGCGGCGCTGTCGAGGTTGCCTTGGTTGAATACCGTCGTCACGAGTGCGGCATAGCGCTCAGCATTGCGGGTCGCCGGGTCATCGGCAAGAGCCAGCCCCGGCAAAATCGCAGCTGCTGAGGCTAGGGCACCAGCCGCGAGGAAGGTCTTGAAGAACATGGGCATTTCTCCTCTTTTCCGCGATTATTCGCGGGTTGGAAGGCGATCATCAATTCGGTTCAGGTGCCGGCATGGCGACAATGACAGGCTGGACGCCGCGAAAAAAGCAGTGAGATTGCAGGTTCGGCGTGCAAAAATGCAGGCATGAACTGGGATGATCTGCGCTTCGTCCTGGCGGTCCATCGCCACAATACGCTGGCGGCTGCGGGCCGCGACCTTGGTGTCGATCCGACCACTGTCGGCCGCCGCATCCTCGCCGTCGAACGGCAGCTGCGCACGCGGTTGTTCGACCGGACCAGCGAGGGCTTTGCCGCAACCGAGGCCGGTTTGATCGCCATAACCCATGCCGAGGCCATTGAGGGCCGGGCCCTGGCGCTGGCCAGCGAGGTCGAGGGCAGTGACGCCAGGATCGAGGGCCCGGTCTGCATTACGGCCCTCGATGCCCTGATCGACGGGTTCATCATTCCCCATCTGCCGCCGCTGCTGGCCAGGCATCCGCGGCTTGAATTGACGTTCTCGTCGGACTTCAGGCTCCTCGATCTGTCGCGGCGCGAGGCCGACATTGCGCTGCGCCCGTCACCGCCCGGCCATCCCGATGCCGTCGGTCGCCGCCTCGGCCGCCAGGCGAGCGCCCTCTATGTGGCCCGCCGCGCGGCGTTCGACGGCGACCCGCCGATCATCTCCTATCCGCGCGGCATGGACACTTCGCCCATCGCGACGATGCTCCGCGCCGCGTTGCCGGCATCGCGGGTCGCAGGGCGCGGCAACAGCGAATCGCATATCCAGTCGCTGGTCCGGGCGGGGATCGGGGTCGGACTCATTGACTGTTTTGCCGGTGATCCCGACCCCCTGCTGCGGCGGTTCCGGCCCGAGCCGCTGTTCACCTACGACATGTGGGCGGTGGCCCATGTCGATGTGCGGCAGCTGCCGCGGGTGCGCGTCATCCTCGATTTTCTGACGCAACTCTTTTCCGAACATGCCGAACTCCTGGCCGGCAATGCCGCCGGGCAGGCCGAACTCCAGGCGGGCGAGCGGAAACGCACTGGAAGCCGCGGCAAAAGCCCAATATAAGTTGCCCCAAGCGTGGGGGGATTGCTGCCGATGCCGTTTCAACTTCTCGACCTCATTCTCTTCGGGATCATGCTGATTTCGGGGCTTCTGGCGCTGATGCGCGGATTCACCCGGGAGGTCCTGTCGCTGGTGGCCTGGGGCGCGGCCGCGGTCGGCGGCTTCCTGGCGGCGTTCAACCCGCAGCTCGTCGAACTGGCGAGCCAGTATGTCGAGCCGGAGATCGTGGCGCGAATCGCCGCCGGCGGCATCGTGTTTCTGGTGGTGCTGATCATCGTCTCGCTGGTCTCCGTCAAGATCGCCGATTTCATCCTCGATTCGGCGGCCGGCACCTTCGATCGCACGCTTGGCTTCATCTACGGGCTGGCCCGCGGCCTGGTGCTGGTCGCCGTCGCCTATCTCTTCTACGGCTGGCTGACGCCGCCCGACCGGCAGGAAGAATGGGTTCGCAATGCCCATTCGCTGCCCTACATCAAGTCGGTCGGTAACTTCATTCTCGATTTCATCCCGCCGGACATTGCGGAGACCCTTAGAAATACCGCAATCTTGAGCAATCCGCCGGCGGCAGGCAGTCAGCCGCCAGCCAGCGGCGAAGCGCCTCAACCCGGTGAAGAGGGTTACAAAAGTGACGATATCAATGGCTTGGATCAATTGAATCAGGGCCTCCAGCCCTCGCAGGGCGGCGCACAGCCCGCGCAGGAACCGGCTTTTGGCGGTCAGGCGAACCCCAACTGAGGATCGAGCATGTGTGGTGTCTTTGGAATCCATGGCCATGACGACGCCGCGGCGCTGACGGCGCTCGGGCTGCATGCCCTGCAGCATCGCGGGCAGGAAGCCGCCGGCATCGTCGCCTTCGACGGTGAGCGCTTCCACGCCGAGCGGCGCATGGGTCTGGTTGGCGATCATTTTTCCAACGAGGCCACCATCAGCCGGCTCAGGGGCCGGGCGGCCCTCGGGCATGTGCGCTACTCCACCACCGGCGAGACCATCCTGCGCAACGTGCAGCCGTTGTTTGCCGAACTCGCCGCCGGCGGCCTGGCGATCGCCCACAATGGCAACCTTACCAACGGCCTGACGCTTCGGCGCGAACTGATCGCGCAAGGCGCCATCTGCCAGTCGACCTCCGACACCGAAGTCATCCTGCATCTGGTGGCGCGCTCGCAGCGGCCCCGGCTTGTCGAGCGCTACATCGATGCGCTGCGGGCCATCGAAGGCGCCTGGGCGCTTGTGGCGCTGTCCAACAAGAAGCTGATCGGGGCGCGCGATCCGCTCGGCATCCGGCCGCTGATCCTGGGTGAACTCAACGGCGCGCATATCCTGTGCTCGGAGACCTGCGCGCTGGACATCATCGGCGCCAAGTTCGTGCGCGAGATCGAGAACGGCGAAGTGGTGGTCATCTCCGATGACGGCGTGCAGTCGCTCAGGCCGTTCCCGCGGATGCCGATCCGCCCGTGCATCTTCGAGTACATCTATTTCTCGCGGCCTGACTCGGTGCTGGGCGGAAGATCCGTCTATGAGGTGCGCAAGGCGATGGGCAAGCAGCTGGCGATCGAGTCGCCGGCCAATGCCGACATCGTGCTGCCGGTTCCCGATTCGGGCGTGCCGGCGGCGATCGGCTACGCCCAGCAGCTTGGCCTTCCCTTCGAACTCGGCATCATCCGCAACCACTATGTCGGACGCACCTTCATCGAGCCGACGCAGACCATCCGCTCGCTCGGCGTCAAGCTCAAGCACAATGCCAATCGCGCCGCCGTGGCCGGCAAGCGCGTGGTGCTGGTCGACGATTCGATCGTGCGCGGCACCACCTCGGTCAAGATCGTGCGCATGATGTATGAGGCCGGGGCCCGTGAGGTGCATATGCGGATTGCCAGCCCGCCGATCACCCATCCCGATTTCTACGGCATCGACACGCCAGAGCAGGAACACCTGCTGGCCGCCACCCATTCCCTGGAAGAGATGCGGCGCTACATCGGCGTCGATTCGCTCGCCTTCTCATCGGTCGATGGCATCTATCGCGCCGCAGGCTATCCGGGGCGCGATGCCATCCGGCCGCAGTTCACCGATCACTGCTTCACCGGCGATTACCCGACCCACCTCACCGATATCGTCGGCGAGCACGCCAAGCAGCAATTGTCACTGCTGGCCGAGGCCGGGTAATCGGCTGCGCGATCTATCCGCCCGATCTCACCGCCGCAGTCGCCAACCCGGCACCCACCAGCAGGGCGCCGCCGGTCTTGTTGACGGCGCCGATGGCGCGCGGATTGCGCACGAGTTTGCGGGCCCGCGAAGCCACCAGCGCATAGCCCAGGGCGTTGGCGAAGGCGAGCACCAGGAAGGTCGCCTCGAAGATCAGCATCTGGGTCCAGAAATCGCCATGGGGGTTCAGGAACTGCGGCAGGAAGGCGACGAAGAAAGCGATGCCCTTGGGATTGAGCGTGGTTACGAGCCAGGCGTGACCCAGCATCCTTGCGGCCGATGACCTGCCGGTGCGCTCGGCCGCGTCGAGGGTTCCGCCGGCCCGGAACAACCTGATGCCGAGATATACGAGATAGGCGGCGCCGGCGAATTTGAGCACGGTGAACAGGGTCGCCGAAGCCATCAGCAGGGCGCCGATGCCGAGAATGGACAGCGTCATGGCGGTGAAATCGCCCAGTGCCACGCCCACCGCCATGGGCAAGGCCGTGCGCCAGCCCTGCCCCAGCGCATAGGAGACGACGAGCAGGACGGTGGGGCCCGGAATCAGCACGAGGATCGCGGATGCCGCCACGAAGGCCAGCCAGATTTGCAAGCATCATGAGATGAAACCTTTTTTGGGAGGATGCCGAAATCTACCCTATCCACCGCGCGATGTCAAGGATTATTTAGCTATCACTGCCATAAACTAGTAGCAATGTCCCACAAAAGCTTCAGATTCAGGAGGATGATCAAAGCGGCAATCACTGCCGAGACCCAGGTCAGCCACCCCGGCGAAACCAGGTCGCCCATCTTGCCGCGATCGCGCGTGAACGTGACCAGCGGCACGATGGCAAAGGGCAGCTGGAAGGCAAGGATGACCTGCGACAGGATCAGCAGCGCCCCGGTGCCGTCGGCGCCGTAGTAAACTGTCACGGCGGCGGCCGGCACGATCGCCACCATGCGGGTGACCAGCCGCCGGAGCCAGGCGGGCATGCGGAAATTGAGGAAGCCTTCCATGACGATCTGCCCCGCCATGGTGGCCGTCACGGTGGAATTGAGCCCGCAGCAGAGCAGCGCGACGGCGAAGAGATAGGGCGCCAGCATCGAGTTCAGCATCGGCTGCAGCATGGAATGCGCCTCGCCGATCTCGGCCACCCGGGTGGCGCCGGCCTCGTGGAAGGTCGCAGCGGCGAGGATCAGGATCGAGGCGTTGATCAGCAGCGCAAACATCAGCGCCACGGTCGAGTCGAAGGTCGCGAACTTCAGCGCCGCGCGCTTCTCGGAAAGCGTGTCGCCATAGGCGCGGGTCTGAACGATGCCCGAGTGCAGGTAGAGGTTATGCGGCATCACCGTGGCCCCGATGATGCCGAGAGCCAAGTAGAGCATGGCGGGGTTGCGGACAATGTCGGTGGTCGGCGCGAAGCCGCGGATGACATCGCCCCACACCGGATCGGCGAGTGCGATCTGGATGAAGAAGGCGACGAAGATCACCCCGAGCAGCGCGATGATGAACGCCTCGATCCAGCGAAAGCCCATTTTCTGCAGGTAGAGGATCAGGAAGACATCGAGGGCCGTGATGACCACGCCGATTTCCAGCGGAATGCCGAATAGCAGGTTGAGACCGATGGCGGTGCCGACCACTTCGGCAATGTCGGTGGCGATTATTGCGATCTCGGCGAAGAGCCAGAGCACCCAGGCGACGGGAGCGGGATAGGCATCGCGGCAGGCCTGGGCAAGATCGCGGCCGCTGCCGATCGCCAGCCTGGCACAGAGGCTTTGCAGGATGATGGCCATGATGTTGGACAGCATGGCCACAAACAGCAGCGCGTAGCCGAACTGGGCTCCGCCGGCGAGCGAGGTCGCCCAGTTGCCGGGATCCATGTAGCCCACGGCCACCAGATAGCCGGGGCCCACAAAGGACACGGCACGGCGGAAGAAGCTGCCGTGTCGGCGAATGGAGATGGAGCGGTGGACGTCCGACAGCGAGGCCTCGCCGCGGGCGCGGCGCCAGCCCATCAGCCGGTCGAGATCAGCGGACATTTCGGACATGGATAAGATTTAGCATTGGCTAAATGTCTTGCAATGGGTTAAATCATAGATGATGAAAACCCATGCTGGCGTTGCGGCTTTCCGGCGCACGCGGGCCGACCACCAGGGCGAGCTCGCCGCGGACTATGTCGAGCTGATCGCCGAACTCATCGAGGAGAAAGGCGAGGCGCGGGCCAGCGAGATGGCGCAGCGACTCGGCGTTTCCAACGCGACGGTGACGAAGACCCTGAAGCGGCTGCAGGATGAGAAGCTCATCGCGCAGGAGCCATACCGCGCCATCTTTCTCACCGCGGAAGGCAAGCGCCTGGCCAGCGAGGGCCGGCGGCGGCATCGCATAGTTGTCGATTTCCTGATCAGGCTCGGGGTGCCGCTCGAGGTGGCACGAATCGACGCCGAAGGCATCGAACACCATGTCAGCGACGAAACGCTGGCGGCCATGACGCGCTTCCTTTCACGCGCGTAACCGAAGCTGCTTCCTGTTCAGGCACGAGTCAGCACGGCCACGAAAAAGCCGTCGGTGCCATGCGTGGCCGGGCTCAGCAGCAGCGTCGCATCGCTGCCGTCGGCCGAGGCGGGGGGAGGACCGCCAATCGCTTCGCGCCAGGGCATTGCATAGGGGACCAGCCGGAATTCCGGATGGGCAGCCAGGAATGCGCCTAGCTGGGTGCCGTTCTCTTCGGGCAGTACCGAACATGTGATGTAGACCAGCCGGCCGCCCGCCTTCACCAGCGAGGCGGCGCGGGCCAGCACGGTGGCCTGGTCCCGCATCCGCTGCTGCAGCAGTTTCGGCGTGAGCCGCCATTTGGCATCGGGCCGGCGCCGCCAGGATCCCGATCCCGAGCAGGGGGCGTCGACGAGCACGCAATCAAAGGGGCCGGCGGCGCGCAGCCTGTCGCCCTCATCGGCGGCAATGACCTCGATGATGCTGGCGCCCGAACGTTGAATGCGCTCGAAGATCGGGCGCAGGCGCCGGCGGTCGCTGTCATGGGCGAGGAGCCGGCCGCGGTTCTCCAGCATGGCCGCCAGGGCCAGGGTCTTGCCGCCGGCGCCGGCGCAGATGTCGGCAACCGCCTGGCCGGGTCTGACACCGCTCAGCAACGCCGCCATCTGCGAGGCGGCATCCTGAACCTCGAACCAGCCCAGCCCATGGCAGGGTTCCACCTCGACACTGGTATTGCGGGCCTCGGGTCCCGGCGGGGCGATTCGCACGCACCAGGGCGACAGCGGCCCGGCCAGCGCGCCATAGCGGGCCAGGGCATCGAGCAGCCGGGGCCGGTCGGTCTTCAGCGTATTGGTGCGAAGATCGATGGGCGCCCGCTCGGCCAGGGCTGCCCCCTGCCGGGCTGCGTCCGCGCCGAACGCCGCCACGAAGCTTGCGGCCAGCCAGGACGGCACATCGCCATCGATGGCAACATCGCCGGTCAGCACCGGGTCGCGATCGAGGTTTCGCCGTTCCTCGTCCTGCAGCGCTCCCGGCCCATGCGGTCCGGTCATGGCGGCGGCAATCTCATCGGCCGCCTTGCGCCACTGGAATCGCAGCGTGGCGAGCGCCAGGGCGCGGGGCTCGCCTGACTGCATATGGTGGCTTTGCGAGTTGCGCTTGCGCAAACTGTCATAGACGAGCGTGCCGATGGCGTGGCGGTCGGCAGCGCCGGCAAAGCGGTGGGCCTTGCCCCAGTCGCGCAGCGCATCGGCCGCCGGCCGGTGGCGCCTGGCGATCTCGTCGAGAATTTCGATCGCCGCAGCGCAGCGGCCGCCGAGACGCATGGCTCAGCCGGTCACATAGAGCCGCAGGCCGAACCAGATCCACATGGCGAGCACGCAACCGAAGCCGGCAGCAAAGGCATAGAAGCGCCGCGCCAGGTTGTTCGAGCCCGTGTGGATCAGCGTGTGGACCAGCCTGGTGGCCACGAACATGAACGACAGCACGACAGTCGCGGCATCGGCCAGCCGGGTCGCCAGCAGCAGCGCAACGCCGGCATACCAGAGAACCGGCACCTGAAACTGGTTGTCGAAATTGTTGCCGATCTGGCGCAGCCGCGCCGGCCAGCGGCTGGTGTCGAGGGCCACCTCCGCCAGACGGACCTTGCCGCTGCGCGCCGACGCCACGCGTCCCCTGCCGAGCCTTATGCCCAGATAGCCGACCAGCGCCACATGCAGAAAGACGGGCAGCAACTGCCACTGCACAATGGTCATGGCTCAGGAAGTCTGGCGCTGGTAGTTGGGAGCTTCGCGGGTGATCATGACGTCATGGACGTGGCTTTCGCGCATTCCGGCACCGGTGATGCGGATGAATTCGACGCGGCGCTGCAGTTCCGCGATGTCGGCGGCGCCGACATAGCCCATGGCGGCCCGAAGCCCGCCCACCAGTTGATGGACGACGCCGGCAACCGGCCCCTTGTAGGCCACCTGCCCTTCGATCCCTTCGGGCACCAGTTTGAGATTGTCGCGCACCTCCTGCTGGAAATAGCGGTCGGCGGAGCCGCGCGCCATGGCGCCCACCGAGCCCATGCCGCGATAGGATTTGTAGCTGCGGCCCTGATAGAGGAACACTTCGCCCGGGCTTTCATCAGTGCCGGCCAGAAGCGAACCCACCATGGCCACACTGGCGCCGGCGGCGATGGCCTTGGCCAGGTCGCCCGAGTACTTGATGCCGCCGTCGGCGATCACCGGCACGTCGGATTTGTCGGCGACGCCAGCACATTCCATGATGGCCGAGAGTTGCGGCACGCCGACCCCCGCCACGACTCGCGTCGTGCAGATCGACCCCGGACCGATCCCGACCTTGATGGCATCGGCGCCGGCATCGATCAGGGCGCGGGCGGCATCGGCGGTGGCGATGTTGCCGGCAATGATCTGCACCTTGTTGGACAGTTTCTTGATGCGCTTCACTTGGTCGATCACGTGGACGGAATGGCCATGGGCGGTGTCCACGACAATGAGGTCGGCGCCGGCATCGATGAGACTTTCGGCGCGGGCAAAGCCGGCATCGCCGGTGCCGGTGGCGGCGGCCACGCGCAGCCGGCCCTGCTCGTCCTTGGCGGCGCCGGGATGGTGTTCGGCCTTCTCCATGTCGGTGACGGTGATGAGGCCAACACACTTGAAATCCTCGTCGACGACGATCAGCTTTTCGATCCGGTACTTGTGAAGCAGGCGCCGGGCCTCGTCGCGGTCCACGCCCTCGCGCACGGTGACGAGGTTCTCGCGAGTCATCAGGTCCGAGACCCTGGCGGTGGGATCGGTGGCAAAGCGGACGTCGCGATTGGTGATGATGCCGACCAGCGTGCCATCGGAACTGACCACGGGAATCCCCGAAATCCTGTGCTGCTCCTTGAGCCGCATCACGTCGGCAAGCGTCGCGTCAGGGCTGATGGTCACGGGATTGACCACCATGCCGGACTCGAAGCGCTTGACGCGGCGAACATGCTCTGCCTGTTCCTGCGGGCTCAAATTCTTGTGGATGACGCCAAGCCCACCGGCCTGGGCCATGGCGATGGCGAGGCCCGCCTCGGTGACCGTGTCCATGGCGGCGGAGATGATGGGGATAGACAAGTTGATGCCGCGGGTGATCCGGGTGGCCGTCGAGACCTGCGCCGGCAGGACGGCGGAGGCGCCCGGTTTCATGAGAACGTCGTCAAAGGTCAAATATTCTGGGATCTGGCGCGGCGCCATGGCGGCCAACCTTTCGTGGGCGGTTATCGGAGCAAAGACTCGAGGTTGGCGGCTGTCCTTAACACCTGCCGGACGGTGCGGGCAAGCGGCGCGTGCCGGACGAGTTCCATCGGTCAGGCCGCCGTAGCCCTGAACCCCACGGCCAGGACGAAGAGCTCGGCGCTGTCATCGCGGCTGGCCTTGGGTTTCACATGTCGCACCGAGGCAAAATCGCGCTTCATCAGTTTGAGGATGTCGCCTTCGGTGCCGCCGCGCAGCACCTTGGCGAGAAACACCCCGCCTGGCCTGAGAACCGTGCGCGCAAAATCATAGGCCGCCTCGGCCAGCGCCATGATCTGCAAATGATCGGTCTGGCGGTGGCCGGTCGCATGGGCGGCCATGTCGGAGATCACCGCATCGGCCTTCTCGCCGCCGAGCGCCGCGACGAGAGCGGCGGGAGCATCAGCGTCGTAAAAGTCCTTGTGCAGGATGGTGACGCCGGGGATCGGCTCCATGCCGTGCATGTCGATCGCCACCACCCTGCCCTGGCCTTCGACCGAGCGGACACGTTGTGCGGCGACCTGCGACCAGCCGCCGGGGGCAGCGCCGAGATCGACGATCTTCATGCCGGGCTTGAGGAAGCGGTACCGGTCGTCGATTTCAATCAGCTTGAAGGCGGCGCGCGAGCGATAGCCCTGGCGGCGCGCCTCGGCCACGTAGGGGTCGTTGAGCTGCCGCTCCAGCCAGGCCTTCTGCGAGGGCGTCCTGCCCTTGCCGGTCCTGACCCGGACCTTGAGGCGGCGCGGATCGCCGATCGAGGAGCGCCCGGGCCGGCTCATCCGGCGCTCCCGTAGACGCCATCATCCTGCATCATCAGGGTCAGGATGCCTTCGCGCAGGCCGCGGTCGGCCACGCGGATGCGCGGCGAGGGAAAGATGGCGCGGATCTCCTCCAGAATGGCGCAGCCCGCCAGCACCAGATCGGCACGGTCCTTGCCGATGCAGGGATGGGCGGCGCGCTCGGCGAATGACAGGCCCAGGAGCTTCTCGGTCACCTCGCCAACCCGGTCGCTGACCAGCCAGCAGCCGTCGACGCGCGAGCGGTCATAACGGCGCAGGCCAAGCTGTACACCGGCAATGGTCGTCACCGTGCCCGATGTGCCGAGCAGATGATCGGGCAGCCGGTCGATGCCGGTCCGGGCTTTCACCTCCGCCGCAAAGTCGAGAAGCGGCTGCTGCAGCGACTGGCGCATTTCGGCAAAGGCCTCGCGCGTTACATCGGCGCCACCAAAGCGCTCGGAGATGGTGACGACGCCGGCCGCCAGCGAGGTCCAGGCCGCGATGTCCCAGCGCCCATCGTTCTTGGCCAGCCACATGAGCTCGGTCGAGCCGCCGCCAATGTCGAAGACGAGACAGCTTTCGGCAGCCGCATCGACCAAGGGGGCAGCGCCGGTGGCGGCGAGCTGGGCTTCGGTCTCGCGGTCGATGACTTCGAGCACGAGGCCGGTTTCCTCGGTCACCCGGGCTATGAACTCGGCGCCGTTCTGGGCGCGCCGGCAGGCCTCGGTGGCAACGAGGCGGCGTCTCGCGACCTTGCGCCACGTCAGCTTATTGGCGCAGACCCGCAAAGCCTCGATGGTCCGGGCCATGGCGGCGTCATCGAGACGGCCGCTGCGGCTCAACCCCTCGCCCAGCCTGACAATGCGGGAAAAGGCGTCCGTCACCACAAAACCGCCTTCGGCCGGCGTGGCGATCAGCAATCTACAGTTGTTAGTTCCGAGATCAACCGCCCCGTACAGCGGCTCATGCGGCAGCCCCTCTCGACCTGTGGTCGCAGAGCGGGCACCGGCATGCTTGCGCTCAGAGCCGGAAGCCAGCCGGCCATGCGAGGCATCCACGTCGAATAGCTTTCCGGTGGACCCCAAACACCGCGGGCAAACCGCGCCGGTGTTTCCGATCCCCCTCAAATACTTGCGTTAAATGAAGCTTAGCAGCTTTGCGACAGTTCCGCAAAGTTTGCGCATAAACGATTCAACCCAAGCCATGGTGTTAACTGCTCCTTATCGGGTTTCTTGCAACAGTGCAGGCTCAGGGGCGGAGCATGAGAACTTTCGGTCCACGCTGGTTCAAGGATGGAACGTTGATGGCGGAGTTTTCCGACTCCTTCGGCCATGCCATCGCCCGGCAGAAGCAGACACTGGCGCTCAATGCCGCCAAGGTTGAAGCCGAACTCGCTTCCAAGGCCAAGTCGGAGTTCATCGCCAACATGAGCCATGAGCTCAGGACGCCGCTCAACGCAATCCTGGGTTTTTCCGACATGCTGATGATGCTCAAGGAAGCCGAGCCTGAGAAGGTTCACCAGTATGCCGGCTTCATCAAGCAGGCGGCGGATCACCTGCTGTCGCTGATCAACGGCATTCTCGACGTCTCGAAAATCCAGGCCGGCAAGCTCACCGTCGACTGCGAGCCCTTCGACGTCACCAGGGTGCTCGATTCCTGCATGCTGATCCTGGCCGCCAAGGCCAAGGACAAGACCATCGAACTCACCAGCGACGTGCAGGCGGATCTGCCGAAGCTCTTTGCCGATCCGCTGCGGGTCAAGCAGATCCTCATCAACATCCTCGGCAACGCCATCAAGTTCACACCGGAGGGCGGGCGCGTCCATGTCAAGGTCGATATCGGCGCGCGCGGCTTCCTGTCGATCGCGGTGACGGATACCGGTGTCGGCATGTCGCCCCAGGACGTGGATACGGCCATGCGGCCATTCGGCCAGGTCGATTCCGGCTTCAACAAGAAGCATGAGGGCACGGGGCTGGGCCTGCCCATATCCTATGCGCTGGCCCGGCTGCATGGCGGGAACCTCACGGTCGAATCGGAAAAGGGCACGGGGACGCGCGTCACCGTGCTGCTGCCCGTGCATGTGCCGTCGGGCAGCCTGCAGCCGCCACTGCATCAACCCATTCCCGCCGCGCCGGCGCGGCCCACCCAACATTAGGAGCGCACAGTCAGCATGCTGGCACAACAGCCCTCACGCGGCGGCTCGACGGTCCCGGAACTCAACAGCCTGGAGCGGCTGGGACGCATCGTTGCGGTGACCGGCGCGCACTCCATCATCCTGCTTGACGCGGTCGACGAGATGCGCGGCGGGCCGTCGCACAACAGCCCGGAAATCGGCACGCTGCTCAAGGTCGACACACCCACGTCGATCACGCTGGCGCTGGTGTCGGCGCTGAGTTCGCCGATGCCGTCGCACAGCCAGAACGAACAGGAACTGCGCATCGTCGAGGTCGAGTTCATCGGCGAGCTGCCCAAGGACGAGGCAGGGCGGCCCAAGCAGTTCCGGCGCGGCATTTCAGTCTACCCCTCGCTCGGCAACATCGTGTTCCGCGCCAACAAGGAAGAGCTGGCAAAAGCCTATGCCTGCGATACCGACACGTCGATCCGCATCGGCCACATCCAGCAGGACCCGACCATCCCGGCGATGGTCAAGATCGACGAGATGCTGGGCAAGCATTTCGCGGTTTTGGGCACCACCGGAACCGGCAAGTCCTGCTCGGTGGCGCTGATCCTGCGGCGCATTCTGGAGAAGAACCCGCTCGCCCATATCCTGCTGCTCGACGTCCATCGCGAGTACTCGCAGTCGTTCAAGCAGTGGGCGGAGATCATCACGCCCGACAACATGCAGCTGCCGTTCTGGCTGCTCAACTTCGACGAGGCGGTGGAAATCCTGATCGGCAGCCAGGCCAACCGCGAGGCCGACATCGAGGTGCTGCGCGAACTGATCCCCATCGCCAAGCAGCGCTACATGGCGAACCAGCGCAAGGACCGGGCCAACATGCTGCGCACGGCGCCGGGACTCGACAATTCCAACATCGGCGTCGATACGCCGATCCCCTACCGCACCTCCGACCTGATCGGCATTCTCGAGGAGTATATCGGCAAGCTCGATCTCAAGGGGGAACTCGCGCCCTACAAGCGGCTCAAGTCGCGCATCGAGACGATCAGCCGCGATCCCCGCTATGCCTTCATGTTCGGCAGCCTGACGGTGCAGGATACCATGGCCCAGGTGCTGGGCCGGCTGTTCCGCGTGCCGGTGGCCGGCAAGCCCATCGCCATCCTTGAACTGGGCGGCCTCCCCTCCGAAATCATCAATGTGTGCGTATCAGTGCTGGCGAGGCTCGCCTTCGACTTCGGAGTGTGGAGTGCGGGCCGGGTGCCGATCACCTTCGTGTGCGAGGAAGCGCACCGCTACGTGCCGCTCGACAAGACGCTGGGCTTCGAGCCCACCAAGCGGGCCCTGTCGCGCATCGCCAAGGAGGGCCGCAAATACGGGGTGTCGCTGTGCATCGTGACCCAGCGCCCGGCGGAACTCGACCCGACGATCCTGTCGCAGTGCAACACCATCTTCTCGCTCCGCCTGACCAATGAGCGCGACCAGGAAATCCTCAAGGCGGGCATTTCCGACGCCGCGGCGAGCCTGCTTGAATTCATGCCGACCATGGGGACGGGCGAGGCGATCACCTTCGGCGAGGGGGTGGCCCTGCCCACGCGCATCAAGTTCGACATGCTGCCGGCCGCCGAATCGCCCAAGAGCAACACGGCGTCGTTCACCGAGAACTGGTCCAAGGACCTGCCCGATGACGGTTTCCTGCAGGAGGTGGTGAACCGCTGGCGGGCGCAGACCTTCAACCCGGCCAGCGCCGACTACACGCTGGACACGCCGGCCGCAGGACAGCCTGCCGCGCCGCCACCACCACCCGCCGCGGGTGCCGGGGGGGCACTGTTCACCAACCCGCCGGCCGGCGCGCCGCCGGCACAGCCAAGTCTGCGCCGGTTGCAGCCGCTGGGCGGACCCAACCCCTTGCAGCGCGGTGCTCCACCGCCACCACCGCAGCCCGCCGCCGCGCCCCCGCCGGCCGCGCCCAGCAATGCCTCGCAGAGCCTCGCCAGCCTGATCAAGCAGTTCCGCGGCTGATCCGGCGCGGCGCGCCCGAAGGTTTCCAAACTGTTCGTGGTAGGCTGGCAGCCGGGCCAAGTCGTTCCCGATTGCCCGCCGAATAATCTGCCGCTTGGATCCAGGCTCCGGTTTATCTTGGAAGATTTTCCTTAGCACACGCGGGCAATACCAATGGCGTCCCGGTCACCGCTATTAACTTTAATCTGTTCTATTTTGAGACAATTTTGCCTCGGATGTTAAGAATTACTCAGGCCGAGGCTTCGCCTCCGCCCGTCAGCTCAACCTAACCTGTCCATCCGAGAAGGGAGATTGCCGCATGACTACAACCCCGACAATCTGGTCGCCTGAGACCACCGTCAATGCCGGAAACACCTCGGGCCAACAGACGGCCGGGCAGAGCATCACCCTGCTCAACGGGCAGATACTGTCGCTGTGGACGGATTTTGCAGACAATATCGACACGGCCCCGGGGGCGGATGTGTATGGCCAGGTTTTCGATATCGCCGGGAATGCCAGCGGCACGCCGTTCCGCGTCAATACGTTCTTCACGGCCAATGACCAGATGAATCCGGCCCTGGCTGCCCTGGCCGATGGCGGCTACATCGTGGTTTATGAGCACCGCGGCACGGCCGCAGGGCAGCCGGCGTCGATCCGCTTCGAGCATTACAACCAGTTCGGCATCCAGGTGAACAGCGGGTCGATCGACCCGGGCACGATCGGCGGCGCTGAGAAATCCGCCCCGTCGGTGGCGGTGCTGAGCGACGGCACAGTGGCCGTTACCTACCAGCGGCTGAGCGGCGGCAATACCGATCTCGTCACCCGCATCCTGAACCTCAGCGACTACTCGCTCAGCAGCCGCTTCGACGCGGCCGGCAACGATGCCAGCGACGCCGAGAAGGCCGGGGATAGCGCGGCACTCGGCAGCAATCTCGTCACCATCTACGAACGCCAGTCCGGCGCCACCACCGGCGTGGCGTTCAAGGTGATCGACAATGCCGGAGCGACGGTGAGCGGCGAGGTGCAGCTGGCGGCAAACGGCAGCGGCGGGCATGTTTCAGCGCTCAGCGCCAACCGCTTCGTGGCGGCGTGGATTGACGGGGCAGGCGGCGGCGTCCGGGCGGCTGTCTACAATGCCGCCGGCACCGCCATCGTCGCCAGCTTCAAGGTTGCCGACGCTTCCGTCAATCCGAGCAGTGTCGATGTCACGGCACTCAAGGGCGGCGGCTTCTTCGTGGTCTGGAAGGACGGTGCGGCGGGCGAGTTGCGCGGGCAACGCTTCGACGGCACCGGTGCGGCCGTCGGTAGCGAGGTCACCATCGCCACCGGTGCCGCCATCGACAACACATCGCTGTCGCTGGCCCATGACGGGCGCATTCTCGTCACCTTCAACAATGCCGCGGGCGAAGTCGGGCAGGTCATTCTCGATCCGCGCGACGATGTCATCAACGGTACGGCGGGCCGCGATGCGCTGACCGCCCGCCTCGAGGGTGCGACCGTTAACGGGCTTGGCGGCAACGACACGATCCTGGGCTTGGGCGGCGATGACGTGCTCAATGGCGGCAACAACCGCGATCTCATCATGGGTGGCGGCGGCAACGATTCGATCAGCGGCGGATTCGGCGCCGATACGCTGGAGGGCGGGAGTGGCGCCGATACGATTCGCGGCGGCGATGAGGACGATCTCATCGTCTATGGGACCGGCGGCGGCCAGGCGGGCGAGATCGGCGATGGCGGCGCCGGCTTCGATACGTTGCTGATCAATGCCAATGTCAATCTGGACGCGGTCAACTTTGTGTCAATCGAGGGCATGAAGTTCAGCGAGCAGACCGCCGGGCCGAAGGTGGCGACCATTGCGGCGGGCCAGCTCGGCAACGGCCTCGCGCAGAACCTCCTCATCACCAGTGCGGCCGCCAAGAGCGACCAGGTGAAGATCTTGCTGGGGAGTGCTTTCGCTCTCAATGCATCGCAACTGCAGTTCGTGAACTGGGAGGGGCAGGACCGGGTCCTGATCCGCGGCGACGGCGATGCCGAGACGGTCACCGGCTCCAAGGTCGCCGACCATATGCTGGTGCGTGGCGGCGACGACACGGTCACTGCCGGGGCCGGCCGCGACACGGTGAATGGCGGAGCGGGCAATGATGTCATCAGCGGCGGCATTGGCGGTGATCGGCTGAACGGTGCAGGCGACAACGACACGATCACCGGCGGCGCCGGCAATGATGTGCTGATCGGCGGGGCGGGCATCGATGCGCTGCGCGGCGGCAAGGGCAATGACACCTATCAGGTGACCCACCAGGGCGAGGCCGCCGAAGCCAAGAACTCCGGCACCGATACGGTCATCTCCAAGGTGAGCTATGTGCTCGGCGGCAATATCGAGAACCTCAAGCTGACGGGCAGCCTCAACCTCACGGGACGCGGCAATGCGCTCGCCAATGCGATCGAGGGCAATGCGGGCAACAACCTCCTCAACGGCCGGCTTGGCAATGACACGCTGACGGGCGGGGATGGTGCCGACAAGTTCGTCTTCGACACGGCGCTCAACGAAACGGGCAATGTCAACACCCTCACCGACTTTGCGCCCGGCGCCGACAAGATCAGGCTGGAGAACACCATCTTCACCGGGCTGGCGGAAGGCCGTCTCACGGCCGCGGCCTTCACGGTGGGAACGGCCGCCGCCGATGCCAGCGACCGCATCATCTATGACGGCGCGAGCGGTGCGCTTTATTTCGATGCGGACGGCAGCGGGGCTGCGGCGCAGGTCAAATTTGCCCAGCTCGCGCCGGGTCTTGCGCTGTCACATCTCGATTTCGTGGTGATCTGAGGGAGGCGACAGGGGCGGGACGCGGCTCGCCCTCAGGGCGCCCGGGTTCGTGGCGATCCGAAGGCGCGGGGCGCGGGCCGGACGGGGCGGCGGACGATGCCGCGGCCCCTGCCCGGCCGCGGCAGCCGGGCGCGAAACCCTTGCATAGGGGGGCGGGCGGGGCTATCTAGCGCCGACCAGCGGCTCCCTGGGGGATCGTCTAACGGTAGGACAGCGGACTCTGACTCCGCCAGTCTAGGTTCGAATCCTAGTCCCCCAGCCAAACTACGCTGAGGCGCCGCCAAATCCACCTCGATGCCCGGCTCTGCCCACATGGGGGCTTTCAGGCCAGTCAGCGCCCTTGGCCATGTGCATGTCACGATGCCGCCAATGATACCACCACCGCCTGCGGCGGAAAGAAATGTAACTGTTGCATCCATCACGATTGCCCGGCTGCCCAGTCCTCCAACCGCAGCCCTTCAACCCGCGCAAACTCCCGCACATTGTTCGTCACCAGCACGCATTCGGCGGCGCGCGCATGGCCCGCAATCATGGTGTCATTGCCGCCGATGGGCGTTCCCTTTGTTACCAAGTCCCGCTTGATGCGCGTGGCGTGTTCGGCAGCGCCAGCGTCCCATGGCAGGATGGCCGAGAGACGGGAGACGAAAGCCTCCACCAGCCGCGCATGGCGGGGTGATGCATTGCGGCCGACCGTGCCGCGCAGCATTTCGTAATAGGTGATGACTGAGACGACGATCTGGTGTTGGTTTTCGGTCGCCGCTTGCAGGCGCGCAAGAATTGAGGCCGGGCGCTCGCGCATGATGAATGAGCAGATATTGGTGTCGAGCATATAGACGGCAAGCATCAATGCTTCCCGTTTTCATCGAGGGAGAAACGCCCCTCTTCGATGAGATCGGGCCGTTCGCGCAGGAAATCCGCGTCCGCAAGCGGTTCCTTGGCGAGTGAAAGCCAGTCCGGCCGGACGGGACGCAGCAGGATCGTATCGCCCCGCCGTTCGATGGTCAGTTCGGTCACGTCCTGAAACTCCAAGTCCTTGGGCAGGCGGATGGCCTGGTTGCGGTTGTTGCGAAAGATGGACACGGTGCGGGTCATGGAACGCCTCCACAGGACGGGAAACATGATAACATATGCCATGCATATGTCAACCTTTACTGCTGTGCCCGGCACGTTCAGACACTACTGCGCCCTCCACGAGCACCTTCATTTGCGCCGGAGGCAATACGCACAGAGTTCCAATTTCCTCGACGAACCGCGTCGGCCTGAAGTCCTCAGCCAATCTTCTAACAACCCGCTGCCGCAAAGGCTGCCGCGGTGTGGCCGTTTTCCGCACCCATGGGCGGCAAGCGGCCCGGAGGTCCGCGTCAATTGCGCCATTAACCACCCGAAGTCAGCATTGATTGACTTTGGGTCAGACCTTCCGTGACATGGCTCCAGCATCCAGGAGGATTTCAATGGCGACACTTGCAGCCTATTCTGCACTCGATATGACGGACATTGAGGTTCACGATGGCGAGGTCATCGAGGCAACCTCGACCAGAATCACGATTTCAGACGGATACAGAACGGGTACCTATACCGGCACAGGTTTCAAATACGATAACTTCGGTCTGATCGGCGGGACGGTCACCGGTTACCGGTATTATGAAGGGGGCGTCCTGCAATATGCTGTTTCGGGTGTCGCCGTTTCGGCGCTGACCGCGGCCAATCTGATCGATGCCGGCGACACGACCGAGTTGCTGAAGCTTGCACTGAGAGGCAACGATTCGCTGAGCGGCTCGATCTTCGATGACGTTCTGCGGGGTTTCGCAGCCAACGACACGATCAGCGGCAAGGGCGGTGCCGACGTTCTGCTTGGCGATGCGGGAGATGACAGTCTTCAGGGCAATGGCGGCAATGACCTGCTGGTGGGCGGCGCCGGGAAAGACATGCTGACCGGCGGCAGCGGCACCGACCGGTTCGACTTCGACAAAGTGGCCGATTCGGCGAATACCGGCGCGACCCGTGACGTCATCGTCGATTTCGGCACCGGCAACGACCGGATCGAATTCTCGACCATCGATGCGATCGCCGGCGGCGCGAACGATGCATTCACGTACAGAGGCACGGCCAACTTCACCGGCCTGGGGCAGATCAAAGCCCAGCAATCCGGCGATGATACGCTGCTCCTGATGAACACTGCCAGCACGGCCGGCGCCGAAATGGCAATCGTGCTGAAGAATTTTGCGGCCGCCGACCTGGCTGCCGCAGATTTCATTCTCTAGACGGCTGGCCGGAGCCACACCCAGGGCTGCATGCTCCGCCGGCCTCGAACACGTCGTCCGCTTTTGGACATCTGCGAGCGCTTGAGCTGAGAGCCATTCCCTGACACACTCGCTTCGCATAGATTGAGCATCTGTTCAAACTCGGGAGTGTCAGCCATGTCACTTGCCGGACGCCTGCTTACACTCAGGGATCATATCCTGCGCAACGACCGTACGGGGGCGCAGGTCGAGGGCGAGCTGCACGCCATCATCTTCCAGATCGGCCCGGAATCGCCTTGCGCCTCCTACATCAAGGACGCGCTCGACTATGCCGAAGACCATTATGACGGGGGCAACGACCTGGCGCTCGACTCGCTGGTCAAGACCCTGGCAGCGGCAGCCGAATGCCTGGAAGGCGGCGGGGGCAGCTGAGCAGAGGCGCCGCAACAGCACCGCGTTAACCGGTCTGGTGTAGCCTGGCAGGCGGCAAGAGCCCCGCAACCTTTGACGGAGGGACACGACCATGCAAGCCAGTTCCATCCGGGCGGCGCTGCGGATCGCCTCGGACTATCTCGAGAGCGGCCAGCAGGCCTTCGAGGACCAGAACATCGCCTTTGCCTGCGACAGCGAAGGCGCCGGCGATCCCAAGCCCGACATCGTCCAGCTGGCCATGGCGTTCCGCGCCTTCGGCGATGCGGTGCGGTCCAACCGCAACGGCTAACCCGCGGCGATATTGGCCCTGATCAGGCCATTGACGCGGCTGGCCTGCTCCATCTGGGCCATGTGGCCGGCGCCCTCGATCAGTTCAACCCGCGCCCCGCCGGCATTGGCGGCATGGCCCGCCGGCAGCACGGCATCGGCACTGCCCCAGATCACCAGGGTGCGCGCGTCTCCCGGCGACAAGATCGCCTGCTGCCGGCCACCGCCGAAGACGCCTTCGGCCAGGGCCCTCAGTGCGGCGTCGACACCGTCCAGGCGCTTGTACTTCAGCATGTCGTCGACCATCTGGCGGCTGACCTGGGCGGGATCGGCGAAGAGCTTCTCGAGCACCGGTTTCAGTTCCTTCCGGGACGTCGCCGATATGAAGCCCCGGATATAGTCCATGTTGATCTCGGGGCCGAGGCCGGCCGGGGCGATGAGGCTCAGCGAGCGCACGCGGGACGGTGTAGTCCCGGCGATCTGCATGGCGATGGCGCCGCCCAGCGAGTGGCCAACGAGATGCGCGCCTGAGATGGCGAGCGCATCCATGAAGGCGAGGACGGTTCCGGCGAGGCCGGCGACCGTCGGCTCGGCCACGGTCTTGACCGACTGGCCGTGGCCGGGGAGATCGAGCGCATGGACGGTCACATTGTCGCCGAGGCCGTCGATGTTGAAGAGCCAGTTGTCGAGATCGCCGCCAAAGCCGTGGATCAGGACGACGGGCTCGGGGCCCTGCCCGCGCCTGGCATAGCGGATGCGCCCGGCCGCAAGTTCGATGAACTCATAGGCCGGGGCTTCGCCCTCCTCCTCCCCGGCCGAGACGGGTGTTACATAGGAGGCGACATAGGCGTCGATCTCGGCGTCCGGCACGCTGCGATCGGCGATGACGCCGATCAGCGCCTTGACCGGATAGACGGTGTCGGGCGTGCCGATGCGGCGGCGCAGCACGCCCGCGTCGGTCGCCTCGACACTGCCGGCGATCTTGTCGGTCTCGACCTCGAGGATGGCATCGCCGACATTGATTTCCCGGCCGTCCTCGACAAGCCAGCCCGTGAGCTTCCCCTCCTTCATGGAGAGGCCCCATTTGGGCATGACGATAGGGATGATGCGGCTGTCCGGCATGGCCCCGCTCCTCAGTTCTGCATGGTCTTTTTGACCGCCGCGGCAATACGGGCGGCGCTCGGCAGATACATGTCCTCGAGCGCCGGCGAGAACGGCACCGGCGTGTGCGGCGCGGTCACCATCTGCACCGCCGATTTCAGGGCGTCGAAGGCATCCTGAGCGACCTTCGCGGCAACATCGGCGGCGATGGAACAGCGCGGGTGGGCTTCGTCGACGCAGACGCAGCGGCCGGTTTTCTCGACACTCTCGATCACCGTGTCCCAATCAATGGGCGAAAGGGTGCGGAGATCGATCACTTCGCATTCGACACCCTGCCTGGCGAGGTCGCTCGCGGCATCCATGGCGCGATGCACCATCAGGCCGTAGGTCACGATGGTACAGTCCTTGCCGTCGCGCAGCACATTGGCCTCGCCGAACGGGATGGCATAGGATTCGGCGGGCACATCCGCCTCGGCGCCGTAGAGGTTCTTGTGTTCGCAGAAGATCACCGGATCATTGTCGCGGATCGACTGGATCAGCAGCCCCTTGGCATCGTAGGCGTTGGACGGGCAGACGACCTTCAGGCCCGGAATGTGGGTGAAGAGCGGGGTCAGCATCTGCGAGTGCTGGGCGGCAGCACGGAAGCCCGCCCCCACCATGGTGCGGATGACCACGGGCGTTTCGGCCTTGCCGCCGAACATGTACTTGAACTTGGCGGCCTGGTTGAAGATCTCGTCGAAACACACGCCCATGAAATCGATGAACATGAGCTCGGCCACGGGGCGCATGCCGCAGGCCGCCGCACCCACGGCGGCGCCGATGAAAGCCGATTCCGACAGGGGCGTGTCGAGGACGCGGCCGGGATGCTTGTGGATCAGCCCTTTGGTGACGCCGAGCGGGCCACCCCAGGCATCGATTTCGCCATTGCCCCCGGCACCACCGGCCACGTCCTCGCCCATGAGAATCACCCGTTGGTCGCGGGCCATTTCCTGGTCGAGCGCCTCGTTGATCGCCTGGCGCATGCTGATATTGCGTGCCATGTCTCGTGCTCCTTGCGCTCAATAGGAAACGTAAACGTCGGTGGTGAGGTCGCGTTCAGTGGGAAGCGGTGCCGATTTTGCGAAGGCCACTGCCTCTTCGATGAGGTTTCGCACCTCGCGGTCGATGGCTTCGAGTTCATCGCGCCTGATGATACCGGCCTCGACCACGCGGTTGCTGAACAGCGCGATACAATCGCGGTTGGCACGGATATCGTCGATCTCGCCCTTGCCGCGATAGGTCTGCTGGTCGCCCTCGAAATGGCCGAAGAAACGCACCATCTTGCATTCGAGCAAAGCCGGACCGCCGCCCTCGCGGGCGCGTTTGATGATTTCGCCTGCGGCCTCGTAGACGGCAAAGAAATCGGTGCCATCAACGGTCACGCCGGGGAGGCCGAAGCCGGCGGCGCGGTCGACGTAGCTGTCGACGGCGACCGCATAGTCGCGCGAAGTCGACTCGGCATAGCCGTTGTTCTCGACCACGAAAATGACGGGGAGATTCCACACCGCCGCAAGGTTGAGGCTTTCGAGGAACATGCCCTGGTTGGAGGCGCCGTCGCCGACGAAGGAGATGCCGACGCCGCCGTCGCCGCGGAACTTGGCGGCGAGTGCTGCGCCACAGGCGAGCGGGGCGCCGGCGCCCAGAATGCCGTTGGCGCCCATCATGCCCTTGGAAAGATCGGCAATGTGCATGGAGCCACCCTTGCCACCGCAGGCGCCCGCCGCCTTGCCATAGATTTCGGCCATCATGCTCTTCACATCGACACCCTTGGCGATGCAGTGGCCGTGGCCGCGATGGGTCGAGGCGATGCGGTCGGTGTCGCGCAGGTGCATCATGATCCCGGTGCCGGCCGCCTCCTCGCCGGCATAGAGATGGACGAAACCCGGAATGTCGCCCTTGGCAAATTCATTGTGCAGGCGTTCCTCGAATTCGCGGATGGTGCGCATGGTGCGATAGGCCGCGAGCAGCTGGTCATGGCCCAGGGGAAACACGCTGCCGCTCCGGCGCGGGGCGGGATTGCGGGCAATCGGCCTGGCCTTGGACTTCGCCGCCGCCACCTTGCGGGTGGCCGGCTTGCGGGCCGCGGCCTTCTTTCTGGCTGGCTTCGCCGCCGGTTTCTTCCTGGCCTTCGCTGCCGGTTTTTTCGCCATGGAACTTTCCTCCCTTCAGGATCAGCATGTGCTCAACTTCACTGTGGCACCCGCATGAGGCCGTGTCTGGCGGCATAGCGCATGCAGGCGCTGACATTGACGGTGCGAAAGGCGGCGGTCTCAAGCGTGACCGCGACCTCATCGGTTTCGGCGAATGACAGTTCACGCTCGCCGTCGAGGGCGATCGAGCCGGCATCGATGCCGGGGCGCACCGGCCGTCCAGGCATGAGCCTGGCATAGTGCCTGATGCCGATGCCGCGCAGATAGCCCGGTGCGATCGGCGTTTCGACGATGGTCCGGACTTCCCGGCCGGCACCCAGCTTGACATGCAGGCCGTGCGGATCGCTGCGCGAGACCGGCCGCAACAGTCCGGCAATGGCCGACATGCCGATGACCTCGGGGTCGGCAAAGGTCACGAAGAGTTCGCGGAAGGTGTCGGTGCGCCACAGGGCGCGGGCACCGATGAAGCGTTCGGTCACCACCGCAACATCGACAAGCGCGATCTCGCGCTGCGCGCCGACCTGAACGACCAGCTGCTTGTTGGGCGAGAAGGCGACGCGCGGCGGGACCCGGCCGAGTGCGGCCAAGCCGACGGCGAGGCCGGTGATGGTGGGTTCGCGGTGTTCGGGAAAGGCGTTGTTGGTGCCGGTCGAGATGCCGGCGACGGGAACGTCGCCGCAGGCCGAGACGACGGCACGGTGGGTGCCGTCGCCACCCAGCACGACAATCGCCGCCACGCCCTGCCGGCGCATCTCGGCGGCGGCGCGCACGGTGTCGACCACGGTGCCGGTCACTTTCCAGTCGAGATGGGTGAGGACCGGGAACTCGCCGGTACGCTGATTCTCGGCGCGGTCGATGCCGCGGCGCACGTGATGGCGGATGCCGCCATTCTCCGGCATCATCACGACGTGCCCGACACCACAGGCCTTGAGGCAGGCCAGTACGCGCAACACGATATTGGCACGATCGGTAATCTGCAGGGCCGTGGCATTGGCGATGACGCGGCGGATGTCGCGTGCGGACACGGGGTTGGCAATGATGCCAACGGTCGGTCCCTCCCGTGACGCGCGTCGAGATCGCAATACCGGTTCTCCGGCTCTTGTGCAGTCAATTGCGTTTGCGAAATCTTCCTTCGCGCCGCGCCAAGCTGTCAAGCGCCCATGGTTGCCGTCGCAGCAGCAATTCCGATATTGCATGATGATTGCCCGCATGATCATCTAGCCCGCGCAAGGCACAAAGCAGCAATGGGGATCGTCATGTTCTACGGCCAGATCGAGGGCACAGGATTCGAAGTCCTGGACAAACGTTTCAACCAGTGCCTGATCGGGCATGCGCGGGTGGAGCGGCCGTGGACGGGCGCGCGCTGGACGGAAGGGCCGGCGTGGTTTGCGGCGGGGCGCTATCTCATTTTCTCCGACATCCCCAACAACCGCATGATGCGCTACGACGAAGCCGGAAACTCCGTCTGTGTCTTCCGCCATCCCTCCAACAACTCCAACGGCAACACGGTGGACCGGCAAGGACGGCTGGTCTCATGCGAGCACGGGGCGCGGCGGGTGACCCGCACGGAACTGGACGGAACGATCACCGTCGTCGCCGACCGGTTCCAGGGCAAGCGGCTCAACTCGCCCAACGATGTGGTGGTCAAGTCCGACGGCTCGATCTGGTTTACCGACCCCTCCTACGGCATTCTCTACGACTATGAAGGCGGCATGGCCGAGAGCGAAATCGGCAATTGCAACGTCTATCGCGTCGACCCGCAAAGCGCCGAGATCACCATCGTCGCAGACGATTTCGACAAGCCCAACGGACTCGCCTTCTCGCCCGACGAGAAATTCCTCTACATTGCCGATACCGGCATCAGCCACAGGGAGAACGGGCCCAAGCATATCCGCCGCTTCGAGGTCAAAGGCGATGGCCGGAGCCTTGGCAAGTCGACGGTGTTCGCCGACTGCACGGCCGGCCTGTTTGACGGCTTCCGTTTCGACCGTGACGGACGCTTGTGGACCAGCGCCGGCGACGGCGTGCACTGCTATCTCCCGGACGGCACGCTGATCGGCAAGATCCTGATCCCGGAACTGGTGGCCAATGTCTGCTTCGGCGGGCCGCAACTCAACCGGCTGTTCATCTGCGGCACGACCTCGCTCTATTCCGCCTATCTGGCGATCAACGGCATCTCTGCCGTCTAGTCGACCTCGTCATGCTCGATGCGCCAGGGCTCGGCGGCGCCGGCGGCCTTCCATTGCCGGAAAGCCGGCAGGGACATGATCGCTTCCATGTAGGCGCGGGCGTCGTCATCCACGGCGATATCATAGGTGTCGAGGCGGGTAACCACCGGCGCGTACATGGCGTCGGCGGCGCTGAAACCGCCGAACAGAAAGGCGCCGCCCTTGCCGAAACTCTTGCGGCACTGACGCCAGATCTCGAGGATGCGCGCCACGTCCTTCTGCACGGCATCATCCAGCGCAATCGCCTTGCGCGGCCGGCGCAGGTTCATCGGGCAGGCGTTGCGCAGGGCCGTGAACGAGGCATGCATTTCGCAGGCAATCGCCCGGGCTATGGCCCGTGCCCGCGTCTCTGCCGGCCACAGGCCCGCTTGCGGAAAGCGCTCTGCGAGATATTCAAGGATGGCGAGAGACTCCCACACCGTCAGGCCGCCGTCATGCAGGACCGGCACCCTGCCCGCGCCACTGTGCTCGCCGATGCGCGCGGCCGTATCGGCCATATCGAGCGGAATCACGGTCTCGCGGAAGGGAATGCCCAGGACCGACATGGCGAGCCATGGCCGCAGCGACCAGCTCGAATAGTTCTTGTTGCCGATGATGAGATGAAGGTCGCTCACGGTTTCCTCTCCAGATGTTCAACGAGGCCAACTTGGAATCCGCCCTTGAGGTTGCTCACGGGCGGCAGTCCCACGCGCTGCAGGTTGCAGGATGTCAGTTGCGAGCAGCGAACACTTTCTCGTGATGGGAGCTTTCGGGATCGACCGCGAACTCCCGCACGCCGCAAGGGGGGATGGAACGATCCGGGGATGCGGCCGCGGAAGCGGCGGCCGGAGAGAGGATCAAGGGCCGGGGTGTCAGATGCTGAGGCGCGGGGCGATGATCGCGGCCATGGCAACGAGGCTGCCCAGATACATGTAGAGGATCGGCGGAAGGGATTTGCTGCGGGTGATCATGGCAATCTCCTGAACTTGATGCGGAGGGTGCCACGGGCGGTTTGAACCCAACCGGAACGGCCCGTTCATGGAGCATTCATCACAGCGACCTGGGCAGGTAGCGCCAGGAATAGAGGCCGGCCGCGGCCTGCAGCACGGCCAGGATGACGAACACGGCGCCGATCTCGAAATAGAGCAGCGCCACGGCAAACAGGAAGGAGGGTATCAGTTCGGAAATATCGATGTAGGTGCGGTAAACGGCGGTCATCTGCGGCCGTTCGTAGCCGTGTACCGCCCTCAGGAACGGGATGCCGCCAACGCCATCGAGGGCGGAGGCCGAGAGCGATCCCACAAGCAGCATCGCGGCTGCGAGATATGGCATTTCCTTGCCCGCCAGCCCGGCCAGGAGGGCGCTCAGGCAGCATACGAGAAAGGCCCCGGCAATGACCATGCGCACGCCGAATTTCCTCGCCAGCTGGCCGGAGAAATAGGCGCAGATGAGCAGGGCCTGGCTGATCGAGACGAGCCAGCCGCCCGCCTGCTTGCCGAGGCCGCCCTGCACCATGAGGATCGGCGCATAGATGAAGAAGGTCGCCCAGTAGGCCGAACGCCCGAAGGCGATGAGCCAGGCCAGCCTGAGCCGTGGCTGCCTGAGGAAACGGACGACATTGTCCAGCGGGCGCGGCGGCCGGAGCGGCCCGGCGCGGATGATGGCGTGATCGCTCAGCCTCAGGAACCAGAACAGGGCAATGAGCAGGAGGCCCATACCGATACAGAGCAGCTGCGGGGCGGCGTGGCCATGGGCCGTGTAGAGATAGACGCCCAGCGCCGGGCCGGTCATCCAGGAGAGGGTCGACATGGCCATGCGGACGGGCTCGATGCGGGTCAGGTCGGCGCGCCTGATGTGGTCCATGATGTAGAGCGACAGCACGATGTTGAGCAGCGCCGCCCCGGTGTTGCGGAGCAGCATGCCGACAAACTGGCCGGCCAGGCTATAGGTCGCAAAGCACAGGCTGGCCAGCATCAGGGCAACGACACCGGACGTATAGACCCAGCGCCGCGGCATGCGGCTCATGAAGACGGGAAGCGAGAGCGTCGTCAACAGGACCAGGAAGCTCACCGCCGCCGAAAGCTGGCTGACCTTCTGGGTCACCTGCAGCAGGTCATAGGCCTGCAGCGAGACAACGGTGGAATTCAGCGACCGGACAAAGGATTCAAGGGCAAACAGCGCCCCGAATGTCAGCGCGCCGGCGCGGCGGGGCGGCACCGGCGGCAGGGGCAGCGCGGCATCTGAGGGCATGAACGGCGACTCGTTTCGCCGCCCAATGAGCATTGGCCGGTGCGCGGAGCAAGTGGGCGTGCGGCGGGGCTGCCTGCAGAAACGTCATGGCTCGGAGGCTACCAGCCGATGCGGCCGAACCCCGGCAGCTTAAGCGCCGGGGCGAGCGGATCGACGCCAGCCACGAGGCCGAGGACGCTGAGTTCGAGGCCGTCGCCGTCATGTCTGGCATAGCGACGACCGAAATCGGCCATTCCAGGGCCCGGCCCCCCGATGCATCCGTCGACGCCAAGGTGGACATCAGCCTGGGCCGTGCCCGTCAGCTGATTGTTGTCCGGTTGCCCTGTTTGGCCGCCATGCGCTGTCATCCCGGTGGCTGCCGCAATTCTGAGCGGCAACACAATCTGGCGAAAAGTGCAAGCCTTGCATGAGCCGGCAGCGCGGCCCGGGGGCCAAGTCGAGTGTTTTCACGCCGGGGAATCCTGCTAAGAGCACCGCCATGCTGCCCACGTCCGAAAAGCAGCGCGCCGCGCTGCTGTCGATCTTTGCGAGCGGGGGGCTCGCCGGTTCGAAGCTGGCGGCCGCCCTGTTCACTGGCTCGCTCGGCATCCTGTCCGAGGCCATTCACAGCCTCATCGACCTCGGCGCGACGATCATCACCTGGTTTGCGGTGCGCTGGGGCGACCAGCCGGCGGATGAGACGCATCACTACGGCCACGGCAAGATCGAAAGCGTTGCCGCGCTGGTTGAAACCGGACTTCTGTTCATCACAACCATCTGGATCGTCTACGAAGCCATGCACCGGCTGCTGGGCGGCGAGACCCATGTCGATGTCACCTGGTGGGCGCTGGCGATTGTGGCGGGCTCGATCATCATCGATTTCAACCGCGCCCGGGTCCTCAACCGGGTCGCGCAGAAGACCAACAGCGAAGCGCTGGAAGCGGATGCCCTGCATTTCAGCTCCGACATGTGGAGCTCGATTGCGGTGCTGGCCGGGCTCTCGGCACAATGGGCCGGCGTGCAGTGGGCGGATGCTGCGGCGGCGCTGCTGGTCTCAGGCTTCGTGGCACTGGCCGGATGGCGGCTTGGCAAGCGCACCCTCAACACGCTTCTCGATGCGGCGCCGGAAGGCGCCACCGACCGCATCCGCGACATCGCGGCGGACATCAAGAACGTCTCGGCGGTGCGGCGAATCCGGCTCCGGCCGGCCGGCGGCACGCTGTTCGCCGGCGTGGTCATCGACGTGCCGCGCACGCTGCCGGTCGATGACCTGGTGCCGCTCAAGGAAAAGGTGGCGGCAGCCATCCGCGAGAGCTTTCCCAATGCGGATGTCACGGTAACCGCCAACCCGATCGCCCTGGACGATGAGACGGTGTTCCAGCGGGTCATGATGATTGCCCAGCGGCAGCTATGCGCGATCCATCACCTGACCGTGCAGCGCATGCCCGAAGACAGGCTGGCCGTCAGCTTCGACCTCGAAGTGGACGGCGCCATGCCACTGGGACAAGCGCACGAGATCGCCACGCGGCTCGAAGAGGCCATTCGCGCTGATCTCGGCAAGGATGTCGAGGTCGAGACCCATATCGAGCCCCTCCCCGATATCCAGTTGAGCGGCGGCCAGGTCACCGGCGCGCGGCTCGAGCGTATCGTGGCGCGCCTCAAGGCACTGGCCGGGCCCGAAAGCCGCATGAGCGACATTCACAACATCCGGGTCCGCGACACCAGTGAAGGGGTCTTCGTGCACTATCACTGCCGGTTTGCGCCCGCTGACACGGTGGACGACGTCCACACGGTGATCGACCGGGTCGACCGGCAGCTGCGCGAAGCCATGCCGGAAATCCGCCGGGTGATCGCCCATGCCGAGCCCATCGGGCGGAAACCGCACGGGCTGTGAGGCCATGCAGCATCTGCGGCCCGCCGACTACCGCGTCATGCCGTGGAAGAACGGCGGCGGCAGCACAGCCGAGATCGCCATCTGGCCGCAGGACGCGGTCTTCGAGGAAGCGGCATTCCTGTGGCGGCTCAGCCTCGCCGAAGTGATCCGGGACGGGCCGTTCTCGCGCCTTCCCGGCTATGACCGGCACATCATGGTGGTGGCGGGCGATGGTATGCGGCTGGTCTGCGCCGGGCATGAGGACATCATGCTCGCCGCCGATTCGGGGCCGCAGAGGTTTTCCGGCGACTGGGAGGTCAATGGCATGCTCAAGGGCGGACCGGTGCGTGATTTCAACTTGATGGTGCGGCGTGCGGCAGCCGCCTCAAGCATGAGGGTCCAGGAGGTCTCGGGCCGCACCCGGCTCGATGCGGGAGACGGCTTTCTCGCGGCGTATATGCTTGACGGGGAACTGACCGGCGGCGGCCACCTCGCCGGCGTGGGCGATACACTCATTCTCGCGCCGGGCGAATCGCTCGCGGTCTCGGCCCTGGAAGGTTCCACGCAGGTCGCGATCTGCGAAATCATCCCCCGGGCTGGCGCCTGGCCGGCCTGAAGTCGCGCGGCTGTGGCTCGCGCCCGTTGGCGATGGCAAAAGCCTCGTAGATTGCGAGTTCCAGGAGATAGGTCAGATGCCTAAGGCCGGCGGCGCCGGCGAGTTGCCGCAGTTCCAGCAACATGTCGCAGACATAGGCAGCCGCCTGGCGCCGTTCGGCCTGTTCGCGCGAGCCGGCTGGCGGTGCCTCCTTCCTAGTCAGCATTCCGGACGCTCGGGTAAGTTGCGGGGTTAGACATATCTACCCTTTAAGATTTAGCCTATCAGCAGACAACCAGTTTTAAGTTGCAGAATTTGCGGCTCAGCCGGCCTGTGCGCCTTGCGGTGGCGGAATGTTGCCTATATGAGGCGGGTCCCATGACCCAAGCGACAGAGGGGAAATGACCGTCGTCGTCGTCGAATCTCCGGCCAAGGCCAAGACCATCAACAAGTATCTCGGCAGGGATTACACGGTTCTCGCCTCCTATGGCCATGTCCGTGATCTCCCCGCCAAGGACGGGTCGGTCCGGCCGGAGGAGGATTTCGCCATGTCGTGGGACGTGGACTCCAAGTCGGCAAAGCGCCTCAACGACATCGCCGCAGCACTCAAGAGCGATGACCGGCTGGTGCTGGCCACCGACCCCGACCGCGAGGGCGAGGCGATATCCTGGCATGTCCTGGAGGTCCTGAAGAAGAAGGGCGCGCTCAAGAACAAGGCCATCCAGCGCGTGGTGTTCAATGCCATCACCAGGCAGTCGGTGCTGGATGCCATGCAGCGGCCCCGCGACATCGACGAAGCCCTGGTCGATGCCTATCTGGCGCGCCGGGCCCTCGACTATCTGGTCGGCTTCACCCTCTCGCCGGTCCTGTGGCGGAAGCTGCCGGGGGCGCGCTCGGCCGGCCGCGTGCAATCGGTGGCGCTGCGGCTCATCTGCGACCGCGAACTCGAGATCGAGGCGTTCAGGCGCCAGGAATACTGGAGCATCAATGGCGAGTTCACCACGCCGGCAGGGGCGGCGTTCAAGGCCTATCTGGCCAGCATCGATGGCAAGCGGCTCGGCAAGCTCGACATCGCCAGCGCTGCTGAGGCCAACGCCATCGTCGACGCGCTGCGGGGCGTGCGGGTCAATGTCGATGCGATCGAGAGCAAGCCGGCCAAACGCCACCCCTACCCGCCATTCCGCACCTCGACGCTGCAGCAGGAAGCCTCGCGCAAGCTCGGCTTCAGCTCGGCCAGGACCATGCAGGTCGCCCAGAAGCTCTATGAGGGCGTCGACATCAACGGCGAGACGGTGGGCCTCATCACCTACATGCGCACCGACGGCGTGCAGATGGCCGGTGAGGCCATTGCCGCGACTCGCAATGCCATCCTCAAGCGGTTCGGCGAACCCTATGTGCCGCCGGTGCCACGCCACTACACGTCGAAGGCCAAGAATGCCCAGGAAGCACATGAAGCGATCCGGCCGACGGACCTGATGCGGTTTCCGGAAAATGTCAGGAAGGCGCTGGATGGCGACCAATACGCGCTCTACGAGCTGATCTGGAAACGCACCATCGCCAGCCAGATGGAAAGCGCGGAACTCGAACGCACAACAGCCGACATCGGCGCCAGGGGCATTGACGGTAAGCACTACGCGTTCCGGGCCACGGGATCGGTGATCAAGTTCGACGGCTTCCTGAAACTCTACCAGGAAGGCCTCGACGATGAGGAGGACGAGGACGCCCGGCGCCTGCCCGCCATGGCGCGCGGCGACATTCTCGGTGTCCAGAAGATTGCCGGCGAGCAGCACTTCACGGAACCGCCACCACGCTACTCCGAGGCCTCGCTCATCAAGAAGCTCGAAGAACTCGGCATCGGCCGGCCATCGACCTACACGTCGATCCTGTCGACCCTGCGCGACCGCGGCTACATGAAGGTCGAAAACAAGCGGTTGGTGCCTGAGGACAAGGGGCGGATCGTCACCGCCTTCCTCGAAGCCTTCTTCAAGCGCTATGTCGAATACGACTTCACCGCCAATCTCGAGGAGCTGCTCGACCGCATTTCGGCGGGCGAGATCGACTGGAAACAGGTGTTGCGCGACTTCTGGCGCGAATTCGACAGCGCCGTCGGCGAGATCAAGGAACTGCGGATGACCAATGTCATCGACGCGCTGAACGACATCCTGGAACCGCACATCTTCCCGGAACGCAGCGACGGCAGCGGACGCCGCCAGTGCCCCTCCTGCGGCGACGGGCAACTGTCGCTGAAGCTTGGCCGCTTCGGTTCCTTCATCGGCTGCTCCAACTACCCCGACTGCAAGTACACGCGGCCGCTCTCCATGGGCGAAGGGGAGAAGGAGGCGGTACCGGCGGAGGGAATCGAGATCGGTGTCGATCCCGAGACCGGCGAGAAGGTGACACGCCGCGAGGGGCGCTTCGGGCCCTATCTGCAGCTGGGCGAGACCGTCGATGGGGAAAAGCCGCGGCGGGCCTCGATCCCCAAGCGCATGGATCCCGCCAGCATCGATCTCGAAACGGCGCTGCGGCTCTTGTCGCTGCCGCGCGAGGTCGGCGTCCATCCCGAAACAGGCAAGGCGATCATCGCCAATTTCGGACGGTTCGGGCCGTTCATCATGCATGACGGCGCCTATGCCAACCTGGAATCGGCAGAGGATGTCTTTACCATCGGCGTGAACCGCGCCGTGGATCTGCTGGCCCACAAGAAGTCGCGCGGCGCAGCGAGAGCCAGGCCCGGCGCCATGCGCACGCTCGGCGAACATCCCGAGGGAGGACCGGTCGAAGTCTATGCCGGGCGCTATGGCCCCTATGTGAAATGGGGAAAGATCAACGCCACCATTCCCAGGGACAGGGCACCCGAAACGATTACGCTTGCAGAAGCGACGGCGCTGATCGCCACCCGGGCGGAGAAGACAGCCGCCAAACCGCCGCCCGCCCGCAAGGCGCCGGCGAAGAAGCCCGCGGCGCGCAAGGTCGCGGCCAGGAAGAAAGTGCCGGCGCGCAAGGCTGCCGCCGCGGCGGAATAGCGTGGCCAAGCGCGGGCGAAGTCCGTCGGCCGGCGTTCCCACCGAGGCGGAAATCCTCGAATTCATCCGCACCGCCGAAGGCCGGGTGGGCAAGCGGGAGATCGCCCGGGCCTTCGGCCTTTCAGGGGCCCAGCGGATTCCGCTCAAGGCCCTGCTCAGGAAGATGGCTGATGAGGGCACCCTCGCCAGACAGAGGCGGCGGGTGCGCACCGCCGCTACCCTGCCCTCGGTTGCGGTGCTCGAGGTCAGCGAGATCGACGCTGACGGCGAGGTGGTGGCCGAACCGGTGGAATGGGACGATGCCGCCTTCGGCAAGCCGCCGCGGGTCCTCGTGCTGGCGCGTTCTGCCAGGGGAGCGCGGGCCGAACTGCAGCCGCCGGGCCGTGGCGACCGCATCCTTGCCCGGGTCACGCCGCAACGCGATCGCCACTACCCCTATACGGCCGACATCATCCGCAAGCTCAATGAGCGCGGCAACCGCATCCTCGGCATCTTCCGGCCGGTGAAGGGGCATGGCGCGCGGATCGTGCCGGTCGACAAGAAGGCGAAGCACGAGCTGCAGGTCATGGCGGGCGATGAGGGCGAGGCGGCACCGGGCGAACTCGTGGAGGCCGAAATCATTCGCGACCGTGGCCGCGGCCTGGTGTCGGCCAGGGTGCGCAGCCGGCTCGGCGATCTCAACGACCAGCGCAACATCTCGCTGATCGCCATCCATCAGCACGGCATCCCGGTGACGTTTCCGGACAGGGTTCTGGAAGAAACCGCCCGGCTGCGGCCGGTCAGGCCGGCCGGACGGATGGATCTTCGCCACCTGCCGCTCATCACCATCGATCCCCGCGATGCCCGCGATCACGATGACGCGGTGTGGGCGGAACCGGCCGCGGATGGCGGCGTCAATGTCATTGTGGCGATCGCCGATGTGGCGGCTTATGTGCGTTCCGGCACGGCGCTCGACCGGGAGGCGCGCATCCGCGGCAACTCGGTGTATTTCCCCGACCGGGTCGTGCCGATGCTGCCGGAGCGGATTTCCAACGATCTGTGTTCACTGCGCGAGAAGGAAGACCGGCCGGCGCTCGCCTGCTTCATGCATTTCGATCCGGGAGGAACCAAGAAGAGCCACCGCTTCGAGCGGGCCATCATGCGCTCGCATGCCAAGCTCGCCTATGAGGACGCGCAGGCGGCCATCGACGGGCGGCTGGACCTCGACATCACCGAGCCCATCCTCAGGCCGTTATGGGCTGCACACGATATCCTGATGAAAGGACGAAAGCGCCGGGCACCGCTCGAACTCGACCTGCCCGAACGGCGGCTGGTACTCGACGCCCATGGCCTCATCGAGCGGGTCGTGACGCCGGAGCGTCTCGAGGCCCACAAGCTCATCGAAGAGTTCATGATCCAGGCCAATGTTGCCGCCGCGGAGGAACTGGAAAAGCGCAAGACACCCCTGCTCTACCGGGTGCACGAGGTCCCGTCCGAAGAAAAGCTGCGGGCGCTGGCCGAGTTCCTGCAGACCATCAATCTGTCCCTGGCGCGGGGGCAAGCCATCAGACCCAAGCATTTCAACAAGATCCTCGAGCAAGTTCAGAACAAGGATTATCAGTACCTGGTGCATGAGATGGTGCTCAGGACCCAGGCTCAGGCAGTTTACGCCCCCGAGAATGCCGGACACTTCGGCCTCGCCCTGCGCCGCTATGCGCATTTCACCTCACCGATCCGGCGCTATGCCGATCTCATCGTGCACCGGGCACTGATCACTGCGCTGGGCCTCGGCGATGACGGGCTGTCGGCGGCGGACATCGCCCAGCTCGAAGATACGGCGCAGCTCATTTCCGGCGCAGAACGGCGCGCCATGGCGGCGGAGCGCGAGACGGTCGACCGGCTGATCGCCCATCACCTGGCAGGCCAGACCGGGGCGGTGTTCCCGGCGCGGATCGGCGGCGTGGTCGGCGCCGGCCTGTTCGTAACGCTGAGTGATTCGGGAGCGGACGGTTTCATCCCGGTGAACAGTCTCGGATCCGACTATTTCGTGCTGGACGAGAAGCGGCACGCGCTGGTCGGCGAGCACAGCGGTGAGACCTTCCAGCTCGGCGACCGGGTGGAGGTAAGGCTCATGGAGGCCGCCCCGGTCAGCGGCGGCCTGCGTTTCGAGATGGTAAGCCAGGGAAGACCGGGCAAGCCGATGCCGCGCCGCGTCCCCGGCAGCCGGCGGGGATCGCCACGGCGGCGGCAGCGATAACTGCCAGGCGGAAGACGTCCGGCGTCGGCTGGAACAGCGCAGCCGCGTCATTGCGGCAGAGGGTCGCGCGACCGGCGGTCGGCTGCCGCACAGCGGAGCGGTCCGCCATTCTCCGATCATGACCATCACCATCGAGTCGAGCCCCGCAAGTGCGCCGCGCTCGTGGAAACAGGCCATGTGGCGGGGCTTCCGCCGCCGCTGTCCGGCCTGCGGCCGGGGACGCATGTTCAGCAGTTTCATGAAGGTCGCCGATCAGTGCAGCAGCTGCCGCGAGGCGCTGCACCACCAGCGCGCCGATGACGCGCCACCCTATTTCACGATCTTCATCGTCGGGCATATCGTGGTCCCGCTGGTGCTGCTGGTCGAGCGCGCCTGGCATCCCGAGCTGTTTGTGCATGCAGCGCTGTGGCTGCCGGTGACGCTGGGGCTGACCCTGTTGCTCATGCCGCGCGTCAAGGGCGCCATCGTCGGGCTGCAATGGGCCCTGCGCATGCATGGCTTCGGCCTGGCCGCGCCGGCAACCGAACGGGTGGACTGACGCCGGCACGGCTGGCAGAGTCGGCTGATGAGCACCGTCGATGCCGATCTGGCGAGCTCGCAGCAGATGCCCGCAACCCAGCGGCCGCGCGATGCGGCGACGCTGATCCTGGTCCGGCGCGAAGGCGCTGCGCCCCGCATCCTGCTCGGCCGCCGCCATGGCGGACATGCCTTCATGCCCAACATGTACGTGTTTCCGGGCGGTCGACTCGACGCCGCCGATTGCCGGATGCGCTTCGACGGCGACCTCGATCCCGCGATCGCCCAGCGCCTGGTGGCGCGCATGCGCGGGCGGCCCAGCCTCGCCCGGGCGCGGGGGCTCGCACTGGCGGCGGTGCGCGAGACCTTCGAAGAGGTCGGGCTGATCCTCGGCAAGCCGCTGGCAGCCCCGTTCAGCGCGCCGTCGCCGGACTGGCAGGCCTTCACGGCCACTGGTTTCCTGCCCGATCTTTCCTCGCTGCGCTTCGTGATGCGGGCGATCACGCCACCCGGCCGGACGCGGCGCTTCGACACCCGCTTCTTCATCGCCGATGCAGCGGCCGTCCATGATCCCGACCGGCCGCAGCACGCCGGGTCTGGCGAACTCCTCGAGGCCCGGTGGTTCACCCTTTCCGAGGCGCTCGGCCTCGATCTGCCGCGCGTCACGCGCGACGTCCTGGAGCGGCTCGATTCCCGCCTGCGTGACGGCGGCTGGCCGGCGGCGACCGATCCGGTGCCCTTCCAGTATTACCGGCACGGGAAGTGGCGGGAGGACCCACTATGAGTGACCGTCTCAGTCTCGCTGCAATCGATGGCTATCCGGTCGCGCTCCCTGGAGGCCAGCCATGCCAGACACCAACACCAATCTCCTGCTCAGTCTCGATGTGTACCGGGACGAGGACAGCGCTCTGGCCAGCGGCTGGGTGCGCCTTGCCTCGGTAAACAAGGCGTCTGGCCTGACTGCAACGGCCTATCAGAAGGGCAGTGAAATCGTCATTGCCTTCCGCGGCTTCGACGATTTCGACCCGGCCGATGCCCCCGACATCTACCGCGCCTATGCAGGACTGCCCTTCGAACAGATCCGCGATGCCCAGAAATTCGTCGACCAGGTCCTGGCCGCCAATCCCGGTGCTTCGGTCACCCTCACCGGCCATTCGCTGGGGGGCGCGCTGGCGGCGATCATGGCGGTGCGCAACGGGCTTGTTGCCGAAACCTTCGCCGGGATCGAGTCGGTCGGCGCCGCCTACAAGAGCATGGACGGCTACAAGTATGACCCGCTCGGGGTCACGCTGTGGAAAATCCCCGCCGCGACGCACAATCTCGATATCACGCTGGAGGCGCTTCGCGATTACCAGGACGTCACCAATCACGTGGTGTTCGGCGACATCGCCACCTACAACGACCGCACCGTGCCGCTCAGCAACCATATCGGCGTTGACAGCGTCTATGGCACACTGATCCAGTATGGCATTCTCGAAGACGACAGCCGGTTCGGGCGCTACCGCAACGACCTGGGCGATGCGTTCACCAGTATCGTGCCATCCGAGGTGATCGAGGCTCCGTATTCGGCAAGTTTCGCGACGGCGCTGCATGCGCTGGGCTTTCATGCGCTGCAGATCGTCTTCAACGATGCGATGAATGCGCTGTGGGTGAGCCTGCCGCGGCTGGCCTTCCAGCTCACCAATGACCGGCTGGCCACGGCGGCCGACGGCAGCGGCTCGTACCGCATGACCTACGACGCCCTCGACGCCATCATGCTGGCCCATCTCGATGCGCCGGCGGCGCAGGCGACCGTTGCCGAGGCCATGGTGCGGGACTGGCAGCACGTTGCGGCGGCGGGCGAACAGAGCACGTCGCTCGCCAATGCCGATGTCAACACCGCCCTGATCCAGCTGTCGATCCAGTTCGGGGCGGCCCAGGCGCTGGGCGAGACCGCGCCCGGCAGCACCGGCGGCGTGGTCCGCGTCTTTGCCGATCACGTGCAGGCGGGGCTCGATGGTTCCGGTTTCTGGAGCGAGACCTTGCTCCCCGAGGGAGCACGGCTCATCCGCAAATATGCCGATCATGTCCTGGGTGCCGCCGCCAGTCTCGGCGGTTTCCAGATCGCCGCGGCGGCTTACCTGCTGAGCGAGGCGGCCGATGGCAATGATGCCACGATCCGGAGCACGACGGCGGCCGGCGACATCATCTTCGGAGGGACCGGGAATGACCTCTTGGCCGGCCGCGAGCGCGGCGATGTCATGTTCGGCCTGGGCGGCGCCGACACAATCACTGGCGGGACAGGCTTCGATGTGCTCGCCGGCGGAACGGGGAGCGACCGGCTGGCGGGTGGCAGTGGCAACGACGTTCTCGATGGCGGCCGGGCCAGGGATGTGCTGGCCGGCGGCGCGGGGGCCGACATCTTCGTCTTCTCGAACCTCGGCAACGGCGCGCTGGGCGACACCATCACCGATTTCGAAACAGGCAGCGACCGGATCGCCCTGGTGCAGGCGGTGTTCGGCGGAATCGGCGGCAGGGGCCAGCTGGCCGGCGATGCCTTCGCCACCGGCAGCACGGCAGCCGATGCAAGCGACCGCATTGTCTATGACGATGCGACGGGCGCGCTGTGGTTCGACAGCGATGGAGCAGGCGTCGCGGCCGCCATCCGTCTGGCGACACTGGCCCCCGGCCTCGGTCTTGCCGCGTCCGACTTCACCATCATCTGAGCGCGAAAGTCAGCGCATCGACATCAGCGCCGCGTTGCCGCCGGAGGCGGTGGTGTCGGTCGAGCAGACCCGTTCGACGGCGAAGCGGTGCAGGTAGTGGGGCCCGCCGGCCTTGGGACCGGTGCCGGAGAGGCCCTCGCCGCCAAAGGGCTGGGCGCCGACCACGGCGCCGATCTGGTTGCGGTTCACATAGATGTTGCCGGCGCGGATCAGGGCGCGCACTTCCCGGGCCGTGCTCTCGATGCGGGTGTGAAGCCCGAGCGTCAGGCCATAGCCCGTGGCGTTGATGGCTTCGCAGACCTCGGCGAGCCGTCCTGCCTCGAAGCGCAGCACGTGCAGGATCGGGCCAAACACCTCGCGCTTGAGGGTTGAAACCGAAGTCAGCTCATAGCAGGCAGGGGCGACGAAGGTGCCGTTACGTGTCGCTGGCGGCAGCGCCAGTTCCATCAGCACCGTGGCTTCGCGCCGCATGCGGGCCTTGTGGGCCTCCAGGGCCTGGCGCGCCTCCTCGTCGATGACCGGCCCGATGTCGGTTGCGTAATCGAGGGGATCGCCGATCGCCAGTTCGGCCATGGCGCCCTGCAGCATGGGGATGAGGCGCGGGGCGATGTCGCTCTGCACGAAGAGCAGCCGGGCCGCCGAGCAGCGCTGGCCGGCACTATCGAAGGCCGAGGCAAGGGCGTCGCGCACCGCCTGTTCGGGCAGCGCCGAGCTGTCGACGATCATGGCATTCATGCCGCCGGTCTCGGCAATCAGCGCGGGGATGGCGCCATTGCGGGCGGCGAGGGCCCGGTTGATGATGGCGGCGGTCTCGTTGGAGCCGGTGAAGGCGACGCCGGCGAGCGCCGGATGGGCGAGGATCGCCTTGCCAAGGCGCGCGCCGTCACCCGGCAGGAAATGCAGCACGTCCGGCGGCACGCCGGCCGCATGCAGGCGCCTGACGGCCTCGCAGGCGATGAGCGGCGTCTGCTCGGCCGGCTTGGCGATGACGCTGTTGCCGGCGGCAAGGGCGGCCGCCACCTGGCCGGTGAAGATGGCCAGCGGAAAGTTCCACGGGGCAATGCAGGCAAAGACGCCGCGGCCATGCAGCGACAGTTCATTGCGCTCGCCGGTCGGGCCGGGCAGGTGCTGGGGGCCGGAAAACTGCTGGCGGGCGAGTCCCGCGTAGTAGCGCAGGAAATCAACGGCTTCGCGCAGATCGGCGAGCGCATTGTCGAGCGTCTTGCCGGCTTCGCGCACCAGCAGCGCCATGAAGCGCGGCGTTGCCGCTTCATAGAGGTCGGCGGCGCGCTCGAGGATCGCGGCGCGGGCGTCACCGCCGAGGCGGTCCCAGTCCGCCTGGGCGTGCTGGGCGGCCGTCATGGCGGCGGCGGCCGCAGCGGCGTCGGCCTCGCGCACGCCGCCGACGCGGACGTGACGGTCATGGGGCGAGGTCACATCGGCTTCCCGGCCTGAGACGACGCTGCGGCCGGCCACGATCGGGGCGGCTGTGGCCGGCTCGCGCAGCTCATCGAGAATGCGGCCCATGAGGCTTTCACGCGTGCCATCATCCCAGAGCGGAAAGCCGGCGGAGTTGACGCGGCCCAGAAAGATGTCGCGCGGCAGGGGAATGCGCGGGTGGGGAATGCGGTCAAGCTTCATCACCTCGTCCACGGGATCGGCGATGATCTCGGCAATCGGGGCTTCATCGTCGGCGAGACGGTTGACGAAGGAGGTGTTGGCGCCGTTCTCGAGCAGGCGCCTGACCAGATAGGCGAGCAGGTCCTCGTGACTGCCGACCGGCGCATAGATTCGGCACGGCCGGTTCATCCTGTCGCGGCCCACGACCTGGTCGTAGAGGGACTGGCCCATGCCATGCAGGCGCTGGAACTCGTAATCGGCGCTGTTGCCGGCCCTGACCGCGATGGCGGCAAGGCTGTGGGCATTGTGGGTGGCGAACTGGGGATAGAACACGTCGCGGCGCGACAGCAGGAAGCCGGCACAGGCCAGATAGCTGACATCGGTGGAGACCTTGCGCGTGAACAGCGGATAGGATTCGAGGCCCTGTTCCTGGGCGCGCTTGATCTCGGTGTCCCAGTAGGCGCCCTTGACGAGGCGTACCGGCAGTTTGCGGCCGGTGATTTCGCCAAGTTCCGCCAGCCAGTGCAGCACCGGCAGGGCACGCTTGCCGTAGGCCTGGACGGCGAGGCCGAGGCCGTTCCAGTCCTTGAGCCGGGGCTCCTGGCAGAGGCGTCCGAAAAGTTCGAGCGACAGGTCCAGCCGGTTGACCTCCTCCGCGTCAACGGTGAAGCCGATAGCCTGCCGCCTGGCCATTTCCGCCAGGTCTATGACGCGCGGCAGGAGTTCCGCCAGGACGCGCTGTTGCTGCTTGGCCTCGTAGCGCGGATGCAGGGCGGAAAGTTTCACCGAGATGGACGGCCGGGCAAAAACGTCATCCCCCGCAGCGGCGCGGCCGACGGCGCTGATGGCGCCGGCATAGGCCTTGAAGTAGCGGTCGGCGTCAGCGGCGGTGAAGGCGGCCTCGCCCAGCATGTCGTAGGAGAAGCGATAGCCATCGGCTTCCAGCGGCCGGGCGATGGTCAGCGCCTCGGCGATGGTGCGGCCGAGGACGAACTGCTTGCCCATGATGCGCATGGCGTGCTTCATGGCATTGCGGATCACCGGCTCCCCCGACCGGGAGACGAGGCGCTTCAGGTAGCCGCCGATGTCGGTGGTCGCGGTGCGGCCCAGATCCATGAAGCGTCCGGTCAGCATCAGGCCCCAGGCGGAGGCATTGACGAACAGCGATTCCGACTGGCCGAGATGGCTCTCCCAGTCCCGGCCGCCGATCTTGTCGGCAATCAGCCGGTCGGCGGTTTCGGCATCGGGGATGCGCAGCAGCGCTTCGGCCAGACACATCAGCACCACGCCTTCTTCCGAGGAGAGCGAATACTCCTGCATGAAGGCGTCGATGCCACCCTGCTGGCGCCGGCCGGCCCGCACCGCGGCCACCAGGCGGCGGGCCAGGTCCGCAACCTGACGCGCCTGGCCGGCGTCAAGGCTCGCCGCCGCGGCAAGCGACTTGACCAGGGCGGTCTCATCGGCGAAGAGCTTGGCGGCGATGGGGAGTCGGCTGGGAATTGCGGTCATGGGGATCTCCGGCTCCGGCGATTGATACAGGCTTGGGGCCGGTCAGCAAGCTTCCATCTGCGGCTCCGCCGGGGAGAATGCGACATGGCCCGCGCGCGCGTGGCGGCAACGCTGAATGTGGTCCGTAGCGTGGAGGCGCTGCGGGCACAGACGGACAAGTGGCGGGACAGGGGTCAGAGCTGGGCCGTGGTGCCGACCATGGGCGCCCTGCATGACGGCCATCTGACACTGGTACGGGAGGGCCGCAAGCATGCCGACAAAGTCATCGCCACCATATTCGTCAATCCCAGACAGTTCGCGCCCCATGAGGATCTGGCACGCTATCCGCGCGATGAGGCGGGCGATATCGAGAAGCTGCGTCTCGCCGGCACTGCCCTGGTGTTCGCGCCGAGTGCCGAACTCATGTATCCGGAAGGCTTCGTCACCACGGTCAGCGTCGCGGGTCCGGCCAGGGCGGGGCTCGAAGACAAGTTCCGGCCGCATTTCTTCGGCGGCGTGGCCACGGTGGTGGCCAAGCTGTTCATCCAGACGGGGGCGCAATTCGCGATGTTCGGCGAGAAGGACTACCAGCAGCTGCAGGTGGTGACGACCATGGCGCGCGATCTCGACATCCCGATCAAGGTGATCGGCGTGCCCACCGTGCGCGAGCCGGACGGCCTCGCCATGTCGTCGCGCAACCGCTATCTCACCCGCCAGGAGCGGGAAAAAGCGGCCGCGATCCACCGGGCCCTGACCCAGGCGGCAGACAAGATCCGGGCCGGCGGCCAGCCGCAATCGGCGACAACGGCGGCGGCGCGGTCGCTGATGACGCTGGGTTTCGAAGTTGACTACCTGACGGCGCGCAATGCCGTGACGCTGGCGCCGGTGACGTCCGCCGACGAGCCCATCCGGCTGCTGGCAGCGGCGCGGCTCGGCAACACGCGGCTCATCGACAATATGGCGGTTTAGAGACGCGGTCAGGCCGGACGCTTGCCGCTGGCGCAGGCGATGAAGGTTGGAACGGCAGGGTCCAGATCCAGGCGGGCTGGCGCAATGGGCTCGCCGCAATTGACGCAGTAACCGTACGCACCCTCAACAAGGCGTTGCAGGGCCACGCGGATTCTATGGGCCTGGTCAAGCCGCCTCCGCCTGGTGGCCAGCGCCATGGCCTGCATCTGCATGGCATCCATCCGTGACAGGCGGCCGACACTCGACTGGTCCAGTTCGACCGGCCCGCGGCTCGCGCCGGTGCCGTCATCCCACTGCTCCAGCGCCTGAAGCATCTCTTCAAGCTGCTTCTGTAACATATTGATATTTATTGTTCTTTCCTCAAAATTAGTGCAGGAGGAGCAGCGCATGCCAACAATGCATACCTGGATCGCGCAGAACCTGTTAAGCAGCTGCGATTGCAAGTTTGCACACTGATTTTTCGATTCGATTGCATTGCCGATGACACTTTATGCGTTTCTGCAGCAGAATTTGCGCCTGGTCGCGTTCGGTTTCTTTCTCTGCTTCATATCGAGCGCCGGTCAAACCTTCTTCATCTCGCTATTCAATGGCGAGTTGCGCGCGGCTTTCCAGCTGAGCCACGGTGAGATCGGCAGCATGTATGCGGCGGGCACCATCGCCAGTGCTTTCACCCTCATGCTTGCCGGGCGACTGGTGGACCGGTTCGATCTCCGCATTGTCACCATCATCGTGCTTGCGGGACTTGCGGCCGCCGCAGGCCTGATGGGCCTGGTGTGGACCGCCGCTTTGCTGCCGGTCGTGTTCTTCGGGCTGCGCCTCTTTGGCCAGGGCCTCGCATCGCACACCGGAATGACCGCCATGGGGCGATACTTCGACGAAACCCGCGGCCGCGCCATTTCACTCGCCTCGCTCGGGTTTGCGGCCGGTGAGGCAGTGCTGCCTTCAGTCATCGTCGCGGGGCTCTCTGTCCTCGCCTGGCGGCAGATGTGGTTCGCCATTGCCGCAGCCGTCGCCTGTACCATTCCGCTAACCCTTGCGCTCCTCGCCGCCAGGCTGCCCGCAAGCGGCCCGGTTTCCGTGGCCGGCAAGGGCGGCATAACGCCCCGGCAGTGGCGTCTCGGCGAGGTCCTTCGCCACACCGGTCTGTGGCTGCGACTGCCGACACTCCTTACCCCAGCCTTTGTCATCACCGGGATCTTTTTCCACCAGGTGCATCTTGCCGGGGAGAAACAATGGCCGATCGCCCTGATGGCCGCTTCCTTCACCGTCTTCGCCGCAACATCTTTCGCGACGACTTTCCTCGCCGGGCCGCTGTTCGACCGCTGGACAGCTCGCCGCATGCTCCCGATCGTAGTGCTGCTGCTTGCGGTGAGTTGCGTGATCATTGCCTGGTTTGCGGAGCGCGCCGCAGCACCGGCGTTTATGACATTCATCGGGCTTACAACGGGCATGTACGGTACCGCCGGCACTGCGATCTGGCCGGAACTCTACGGTACCAGGCATCTCGGTGCCATCAAGGCTTTCGGCCAGGCGGTGATGGTGCTCGCGAGCGGTGTTTCGCCAGTCCTGTTCGGGCTTCTCATCGACCTGGGGCTGGGCTTTGGCGCTATCGCAGCTGGTTGCGCGGCGCTCTGCATCGTGGCCGCAGGCCTGGCGGCCCTTGCCAATCGATGGTCATGAGCCGCACGGCCGGTCAGGTTCGCGATTTCAATCCTGAAACCTCTTGCCGAGAATGAGCCGGCCTTCGGAGGCAAAGCCCAGCGACTCATAGAAGCGCCGCAGCCCGTGCTGGCTTTCGGCATGCGGGGTGACGGTGACCTGGTAGCCGCTGGCGCCCTTGGCCACGAGGTAACGCTCAACGGCCGCCACCAGCTGCCGCGAAACGCCCCTGCCCCGCCATGGCGGCACCACATAGAGATCGCCCATTTCGGCGAACCAGCCGAACTCGATGCCGAACTCGAGCGAGACGGTGGCGACGCCGATGGTCTCGCCGCCGCAACTGGCCGCGAACAGGCCGCAGGTGTCGAGTGCTGCCAGCCTGCGCGCGTTTTGCGCGATGGTCCCGGGAGCCGTGGCAAATCCCTCTTCGCTGAAGAATCGGACCAGCAGACCGATAGCGGCGGCGAGGTCGTCGCCGGCGGTCAGGCGGACAACAGCAATCTCGCTCACAGCAGGCCCAGCGCCGCGAGGTCCTTGCGCATCTGGGCCGAAAGCGCGCCCGCGCCGCTTCCCCTTGCGATATCGGGCGGGGCGTCCGCCGCTTCGAGATAGCGCCAGCCCTGGAAGGCGCGGCGCGGCACCGGCCGGACCAGCACGATCTTCGGTTTGAACACGATACGGCAGCGTTCGATACCATCGCTGCCCCGAACCGGCTCGAGCTCGGCAATCGGCTGGCGGCACAGGACCAGGCCGCGGATCACCCAGTAGAGCGAACCGCCGGGGACAATCTCGTCACGGCGGCGCGGGAACATGCGAGTCACGTGATCGAGCGTGTCGCGGCCGGCGCGGGCATCCCTGATCCACTGGCGCAATTCCGACACGTCGCTGACCCCGACGCAGAGCTTGATCAAATGTAGCGGCATTCATGCTCCTCGCGGCCAACATTATGATACGGTTGCGGCTGCGGGGAAAACCCCGGATGTCACCTTATCCGCAACAGGGAGTAGGCTCATGACCGTCGCCAAAGTCATCGAACTGACCAGCGCCTCGACGAAGAGCATCGAGGATGCCATCGAACAGGGCGTGCGCCGCGCCGATCAGACGCTCGATCAGGTTGAGGGCGCCTGGGTTCAGGACATCAAGGCCGTCGTCAAGAACGGCAAGGTGGCCGAGTGGCGCGTCAACATGAAGGTCACGTTCCTGCTGAAGCAGTGACCGGCTCGATGGCGCACAAGAGCGCGCCCTCGCTCACGGTATTGCCGGGGCTGGCGAACAGCGTGACCAGCCTGCCGCTCTGGCCGGCCCGCACCACATGCTCCATCTTCATCGCCTCGATGACGAGCAGCGGGTCGCCGCGCTCAACCTTGTCACCCGGAGCGGCGAAGAGCTTGGTGATCTTGCCGGTCATGGGGGCGCGGGCGGTGGCCGACCCGCCTTCCTCATCGGGCCGCCGGGCCAGCTGATCGACGCTGTGAAGCTCGATCTGCTTGCCGTCGACGCTGAGGTGCAGCCGGCCGTCTGCCAGCTGGAACTGCGAGTCGGGCAGAGCGCCGACAATGGTGCGATACCCATCGCATTCAACCTGCCAGTCGGTCGCCCCGGAACGCACCAGGCGATACACAGCTTCTTCCCCATTGATGGCGAGGGCGGCCAGGGTATGCCGCGGCGTGCCCGCCAGCGACCATGCCCCGGCGTCCCAGGGGGGCGCAGCACGGCGGGTCTGGGATTGTGCCCAGGTGGCGGCGGCCCGCGCCCTTTCGGAGGGCAGCAGGGCACGCTCGGCGAGCTGGTCGATGTGGGCGTCGATGAAGCCGGTGGTCACCGGCCCCGCCACGACATCCTTATGGGCCAGCAGCCGGCCGAGAAAATGCTGGTTGGTCCTGACACCCACCAGGCTGGTCCTGGCCAGGGCGGCATGGAGACGGGTCAGCGCCTCGCGCCGGGTCTTGCCATGGACGATGAGCTTGGCAATCATCGGATCGTAATGCGGGCTGATGGCGCTGCCCTCGCGGATGCCGGTGTCGATGCGCAGGGCCGGCACGTCGGTGGCCCAGAGCAGGCGATGGATAGTGCCGGTCTGCGGCAGGAAGTCCCGGGCAGGGTCCTCGGCATAGAGCCTGGCCTCGATGGCGTGGCCATGCGCCTCGATCTCCTCCTGGCGGACCGGGAGATGCTCGCCGGCGGCACAGCGGAACTGCAATTCCACCAGGTCCAATCCGGTAATTAGCTCCGTAACCGGATGTTCCACCTGAAGACGGGTATTAATCTCCATGAAATAAAAGGCGGAAAGATCGGCAGGGGCAATGAACTCCATGGTCCCCGCGCAACTGTAGCCGGCCGCCAGCGCACCCTTCACCGCGGCGTCCCCCAGGGTCTGGCGCATGGCGGCCGTCAGGCCAGGGGCCGGAGCCTCTTCGATCACCTTCTGATGGCGGCGCTGCAGGGAGCATTCGCGCTCAAACAGGTGCACGGCCCGGCCATGACGATCGGCCATGACCTGCACCTCGATGTGGCGGGCGCCGCCGACGAATTTCTCGATCAGCATGCGGGCATCGCCAAAGGCGCCCAGCGCCTCGCGGCGGCAGGCGGCCAGAGCGGCATCGAACTCGGCTTCCTCCAGCACCTTGCGCATGCCCTTGCCGCCGCCGCCGGCCACCGCCTTCAGCATCACGGGATAGCCTATCCGGCGCGCTTCCTCCCGCATTGCAGCAGGACCTTGATCGGCGCCGTCATAGCCGGGAAGGACCGGCACGCCTGCTGCCGCCATCAGGGCCTTGGCCTCATCCTTGTGGCCAAGGGCGCGAATGGCGGCCGCCGAAGGACCGATGAACGCAATCTCGGCGGCTTCGCAAGCTTCAGCAAACACGGGATTTTCTGCCAGGAATCCATATCCCGGATGAATGCACTCGGCGCCGCTGCGCTGCGCTGCAGCGATGATCGCGCCGATGTCGAGATAGCCGCCCCAGGGCTCGGCGGCAGCCAGTTCGACGACTTCGTCCGCCATCTCGGTGTGCGGTGCACCACGGTCGGCAGCGGAGGTGACGGCGACGACCCGCATGCCAAGGCGCCGTGCAGTCCTGGCAATCCTGATGGCGATCTCGCCGCGGTTGGCAATCAGTACCGAACCATACATTCGGGGATTCCTTGCATGTCCGCTTGCCTCAGTCCATGTTGATAGTCACATGGTTTTGAATGCTCTGACAGGCTCGTGATTGGTTATTGATTGTGGCAGATCGCATCACTCCTCATGCGGGTCTGCGGATCCGTGGAAACTCGTCAACCAGGAGAGAAAAATGAAGCATGTCACCCGTTCAGGCGCCGTACTCGCCGCGGCGGCCCTGTCACTCGCCGTCACCGGCGCCGTCTTCAGCCCGGCGCAGGCGGAAGACGCCAAGGTCCATTGTGTGGGCGTCAATGCATGCAAAGGGCAGTCGGAATGCAAGACGGCCAATTCCTCGTGCAAGGGGCAGAATGCATGCAAGGGGCAGGGATTCCTCTCGCTGACCAAGGCCGAATGCGAGGCCCAGGGCGGGAAGGTCGAAAGCTGACGAAATGGGGTTCGCGGTCTTCCGGGACCGCGAACCTTGACCGGCGATGACACTGCGCAAACCACCATATCTCGGCTTCGGTCTCGGCCTCAGGCCGCAGCATTACCGCGAGATCCTCGACGGCGAACCGGCAATCGACTGGTTCGAGGTGATCTCGGAAAACTACATGGTGCCGGGCGGGCAGCCGCTGCGCATGCTCGACCGCATTGCCGAGCGCTATCCGGTGGTGATGCATGGGGTGTCGCTGTCGATTGCCTCGACTGCACCGCTCGACATGGACTATCTCGCCGGCCTGAAATCGCTGGCTGAACGCGTCAAGCCGCAGTGGATCTCCGACCATCTGTGCTGGACCGGGGTGCACGGGGTCAACCTGCATGACCTGCTGCCGGTCCCCTATACCGAGGAAGCGCTCGACCACGTGGTGGCGCGGATCGCGCGGGTGCAGGACTATCTCGGCCGCCGCATCGCCATCGAAAACGTCTCCAGCTATATCGAGTACACGCATTCGGAAATGACCGAGTGGGAGTTCGTGGCCGAACTGGCGCGGCGCGCCGATTGCTGGCTGCTGCTCGACGTCAACAACGTGTTCGTCTCCGGCTTCAACCATGCCTTCAACAGCCACATCTTCATCGATGCCATCCCGCGTGAACGCGTCGTGCAGTTCCATCTGGCGGGGCACAGCGAGGCCAACACCCATCTGATCGACACGCATGACGAGCCGGTGCGCGAAGAGGTCTGGGACCTGTACGGAACCGCGCTGGAACGGTTTGGCCCGATCTCGACGATGATCGAGCGCGACGACAATATTCCACCGCTTGCCGATCTCGTCGCCGAACTCGACCATGCCCGCCGGATCGCGGCGGCGGTCCTCGGCCAGGAGGCGGCGGCATGAAAAGCCGCAGCAAATCCCTGCGCACCAGGGCCGAGAGCGGCTGTCCCGAGCGGGACTGCGCGTCATTGCCGGCAAGTGCGGCCGTGCTGTTCGGTCTCAATGCCGATGAACGTGACCGGTTCGCAGTGCTGGCGGCCCGCTATGCGCGGCTGGCGGCCTATCTCGGCGATACCGGCTTTGCGGATCTGGTACGTGCCCTGACCAGGACGCATCCCGAGATGGCGGGAGACGAGCTCGCCGGCGAACTGCCGCTGTTTCTGCAGATGGCCGAACCCTATCGCCGGTTCGCCGAACTGGCGGAGTTTGCGGTGCTGGAGCAGGCGATCGAAGGGGCATTCCAGGCGCCCTGTTCGAGCGTGGTCCGCATGGAGGAACTGGCCGCCCTGGCGCCCGAGACCTTTGCCTATGCGGTGCTGGCGATCCAGAAGCCGCTGACCTGGCTCAAGTTCCGCACCAATGTGACAAGCCTGTGGGCCAGCATGCGCTGCGGCGTCACGCCGCCCAAGCCGGAACGGCTGGCCGAACCCGTCGATGTCATCGTCTGGCGGCAGGCGCGGGCGGCGCGTTTCCGGATCCTCGGAGCCGAAGAGGCGGCAGTGCTCAAGCAGGCAAGCCAGGGCGTGCCGTTCGGGGCGCTGTGCGAGATGATGATGGAGGGGGGCGATGCCGAGTCGGCCGCCACCCGGGCGGCCGGCTATCTGCGCGGCTGGGTCGAGGCCGAGCTGGTCTGTGCCGTCAGGATCGCAGCACCGGCGGCGGAAGCGAAATAACCGCCGTCCACTTCCTTCAGCTCGAGCCGCTGCACCGGCCTGACTCCGATGTTGTGCTTCAGCATCAGCTCGCAAAAGCGGTCGCCGTCGATCAGCACGATGCGGCGCGAGATCTGTGCGGCGAATTCCCGGGCCGGGCGGCTGAAGCAGGCAGTAGTGGCGAAAATGCCCTTGCCCGCCCTGTGCTGCTCGAGGCTGCCGGCAAAATCGCGCAGATCGGTGACGGGAACGGTGGTGCTGGGGCGGTAGCGCTTGGCCTGGACGTAGATGGTATCGAGGCCAAGCTCGTCGACAGGGACGATGCCGTCGATGCCGCAATCGCCGCTGCGGCCGAGGCGGCAGGCCAGGCTGCCCGCATGGCGGCCGTAACCCATGGCGACCAGGAGGTCGATGACGGCGGCCTCGAAGGCAGCGGGCGCCATGGCATAGAGCCGTGACAAGAGTTCCGTGCGCAGCGCCCGGTCGATGCGGGCATAGGCGCGGCAGATGGCGTCGCGATCGGCACTGGCTGACGCGTGGCTGCGGTCGAGCCGGCGCAGGCCGGCGCCGGTGATGGCATAGCGGCCGCCGCCGCAGCCGAGGACCAGGCGGTCCCGCTCCAGGCAGGACAGCACCCAGGAAAATCCCTGTTCGGCCTGGTGCCAGTGGCGCGGCACCTGGGCGGCGAGAGCGGCATCGGCGGCCAGTTCGGCCACCGAAACGGGCTCGGCGGCTGCGGCCAGGCGGGCCAGCAGCGGCAGGACCAGTCGGGCGTCATCCGGCATCAGCATGGGCAGAGTTCCGAATCACGTCCATTACCAGATTTGCCCTAAAGACAAATTTGTGAGAACGCTGCAATTTGAACGGCCTTGCAGGTGGGCGGTGGCCGGCCCGTTCAGGCGGTTTCGGCGAAGAGCTCGCGGCCGATCAGCCAGCGCCTGATCTCGCTGGTGCCGGCGCCGATCTCATAGAGCTTGGCGTCGCGCAGCAGGCGGCCGGCCGGGGTATCGTTGACATAGCCCGCTCCTCCGAGGCACTGGATGGCTTCCAGGGTCATCCAGGTGGCCTTCTCGCCGGCATAGAGGATGGCACCGGCCGCATCCTTGCGGGTGGTCTGGCCGCGGTCGCAGGCGCGCGCCACGGCATAGACATAGGCGCGGCAGGCATTCATGGTCGTGTACATGTCGGCGAGCTTGCCCTGCATGAGCTGGAAGGTGCCGATCGGCTCGCCGAACTGGCGGCGTTCATGGACGTAGGGCAGCACCAGGTCCATGCAGGCCTGCATGATGCCGAGCGGACCGGCGGCCAGCACGGCGCGCTCATAGTCGAGGCCCGACATCAGGACGTTGACACCCCTGCCCTCCTCGCCCAGCCGGTTCTCCTCCGGCACCTCGCAATCCTCGAAACGCAGTTCGCCGGTCTCGGAGCCCCGCATGCCCAGCTTGTCGAGCTTCTGGGCAACCGAGAAGCCCCTGAAAGCGGATTCGACGATGAAGGCGGTGATGCCCTTCGGCCCGGCGGCGGGGTCGGTCTTGGCATAGACGACGATGACATCGGCCACGGGGCCATTGGTGATCCAGAACTTGCCGCCATTCAGCACATAGCGGCTGCCCCGCTTCTCCGCCCTGAGCGACATGGCCACGACATCGGAGCCGGCGCCGGTTTCCGACATGGCAAGGGCCCCCACATGTTCGCCGGCGATGAGCTTCGGGAGATAGCGGCGCTTCTGGTCCTCGGTCCCGTTGCGGCGGATCTGGTTGATGCAGAGGTTGGAATGGGCGCCATAGGAAAGACCCACCGAGGCCGAGCCGCGGGAGATCTCCTCCATGGCGACGCAATGTTCGAGATAGCCCAGGCCGGCGCCGCCGTATTCTTCCTCGACGGTGATGCCATGGACCCCGAGTTCGCCCAGCTTCGGCCACAGCGCCCGGGGAAAGGCGTCGCTGCGGTCGATCGCATCGGCGAGGGGAGCGATCTCGGCGGCGGTGAAGGCGCGCACCGTCTCGCGGATGGCATCGGCGGTCTCGCCGAGGCCGAAGTCCAGCATGGGCGGCAGGTTGGACAGCATCGCTCCTCCTCCGGGCGCAGGCTACCATGGCCAGGGCCGGCGCATATAGCGAAGATAAGGGGTGCGGATGGCGTGGCGGGCATAAAACGCCTGCAGGCCGGAGTCGCGTTCGTCGACCATCCAGAGGACCTGGGCGGCCTGCAGCCGGTCGGCAAGGTCATAGACGCCCCGCAGCAGGGCGGTCCCCACGCCCCTGCCCCGGGCTGCATCGCAAACGAAGAGATCCTGCAGGAAGAGGATGTCCGAGCCTGTCCAGGCAAAGGGCGTGCGGCTGGCCGTGGCAAAACCCAATGGTGTACCGGTGGTGTCGCGGGCGATCAGCGCATGGAGGCCGCTTGCCGGATCGCAGATGCTCGCCCAGGCCGCCGCCGATACGGCGGCGGGAACCTGGCCGCGCATATGGGCCTGCCATGCCTGCCAGAGCCGCAGCCAGTCGGCGCGGTCGGCAGCACCGGCTTCGGCCACATGCAACTTCATTGCAGCAGCCACAGGGTGGCGAGACCGAGAAAGGCGAAGAAGCCGACAACATCGGTCACGGTGGTGACAAAGGTGCCGGAGGCAACCGCGGGGTCGATGTCGAAATGATCGAGCGCCAGCGGCACGAAGATGCCGGCGAGTGCTGCCGCCACGAGGTTGATCACCATGGCGGCGCCGATCACCAGGCCCAGGCCATCGGAACCGAACCACCACCAGGCGAAGGCCCCCATCAGCAGGGCGAACAGGAATCCGTTGATCAGGCCGACGGCGCCTTCGCGCAGCGCCACCTTCATGGCGTTGACGGGACCCAGATTGCGGGTGGCGAGCGCCCGCACCGCCACGGTCATGGTCTGGGTGCCGGCATTGCCGCCCATCGAGGCGACGATC
>CAZIXE010000014.1:0-73793 GCA_964543235.1 uncultured Rhizobiaceae bacterium
GCCCAGGGGCGGAATCGAACCACCGACACGCGGATTTTCAGTCCGCTGCTCTACCAACTGAGCTACCTGGGCCTGAGCCTAGACCGGCGGTGTATAGGGGAGACGAAACTCCTTGTCCAGCCTCATGCCGCCAGCCCGGCGATGAGCGCCCTTGGATCCGCTCTTTCTTCGAATTCGACCCTGATTTCAGTGAGATGGAAGCGAAGCGTATTCTGGAACATGCCGAAGTCGTGGCGCCTGATTTGCGCGCTGACGGGCAGTTTGTCGAAAACCTCCTGGGCCCGTTGCAGCGGTATGTTGCGCACTGCCTTCGGCGGCCCGAGCGATGCAAGCGCGAGGTCACGCCGTAGCTGTTCGGCGGCCTTGATCCAGAAACCTTGATCTTTCTCGTCGGGAACCGGATAGGCCGCGAAAATCTCTTCGGCGATCCTCACCAGCGCATCATCCAGCGCGCCCGGCCCCGTGCCGCCGCATTCTCGCAGATAACCCTCGATCATTTCGGCTGTCATCGAGAGCCCTGCGGGATAGGAGAGCCAGCGCGCCCGCTCATAGGCCTCCTGGAACTGTCTTTCCGACACCAGCGTGGAGAACAGCATGTTCGCCCGCGCCTGTGCGTATTCCATGATCGACTTTTGGATGAGATACGCCGCCCGGCTCTCCAGAAACTGGCGAAGCGACTCCCTGTCAGCGACGCGCTGCATCGCAAAAAGCCTCTTGATCACTGAGTAAATGCTCATTGCTGGAGAATCGCACCGCCTCAGGCCGCTCGCAAGCCGTCATGACTCCATGGCGTCCCAATGAGTCCAAAGTTGAATTATGGGTGCCCGCCCCGAATGGTACTTCTGTAGGCGCACCGGACTTTGGGGGTTCCGTATGCCTTGCAGGTGGAATCGGTGCACGGGACGAATGTTCTTGGACCCTTAAAACTCAGAATGGGAGGAACTGGCCGATGGCTGGCTCGAATGCTGAGGGTCACTGGGGAGCAACCTCGCGGCTGATGTGGACAGCATTGGCTATCTGGGTGTTCTTCGCCTTCGTGATCCACTTATTTGTGAACTCGCTCAACTCAATCGTCATCCTGGGATTTCCGCTCGGCTTCTGGTTCGCCGGGCAGGGCTCGCTCATCGTGTTCGTCGTGCTGCTCTTCTGGTTCGCCCGGAAGCAGGATTCGATTGACCGCGAATTCGGCGTAGCTGAGGAGGAATAGATCATGGTCAGCCAGCGCGGCGGGGAAACGGGCTTTCTCGCAAATCTCGGCAAGGTCTACGGCATCTATACCGGTGGCTTTCTTGCCTTTGTCGTCTTCATTGCCATTCTCGAACAGCTGGGCATTCCCAACAAGGTGCTCGGCTACTTGTTCGTGGGTTTTACCATCTTGGTCTATGCCATGATTGGCATTCTGTCGCGCACCGCACAGGTGTCGGAATATTACGTGGCGGGCCGCAAGGTTCCAGCCGTTTACAACGGCATGGCTACCGGCGCCGACTGGATGTCCGGCGCGTCTTTCGTCGGCATGGCGGGCACGCTTTACGCGCTGGGGTATGACGGCCTGGCCTTCGTGCTCGGCTGGACGGGCGGTTATGTGCTGGTGTCCGTCCTGCTCGCGCCCTACCTGCGCAAGTTCGGCGCCTACACCGTTCCGGACTTCCTCGGTGCCCGCTACGGCGGCAACCTCGCCCGTTTCCTTGGCGTGCTTGTGCTGCTGGCCTGCTCCTTCACTTACGTGGTGGCGCAGATCTACGCGACCGGCATCATCTCTTCGCGATTCCTGGGACTTTCCTTCGAGATCGCAGTTTATGCCGGTCTCGCCGGCATTCTGGTCTGTTCCATGCTGGGCGGCATGCGTGCCGTCACCTGGACCCAGGTCGCCCAGTACATCGTGTTGATCATCGCCTACCTCATCCCGGTGATCATCCTTGCCACCCAGAAGTATGGAGTCCCCTTGCCGCAGTTGATGTACGGCCAGGCGCTCCAGGACATAACGGCGCGCGAAACCCAGATGATCGCCGACGGCCTTGCCGAAGCCGGCAAGCTGAAGCCTCATATCGCGGCGTTCCTGACCTATGACAGGCTCAACTACTTCGCGTTGATCCTCTGCCTCATGGTCGGCACGGCGTCACTGCCGCACATTCTGATGCGCTACTTCACAACGCCCTCGGTGCGTGACGCGCGCAAGTCGGTGGCATGGTCGCTGTTCTTCATCTTCCTGCTCTACTTCACGGCGCCCTCATATGCGGCGTTCGCGAAGCTCGAGGTCTACACCAACGTCATCGGCCAGAGCCTCGACGCGCTGCCCTCCTGGATCACCACCTACTCGAACCTCGATCTGGTGAAGATCTATGGCGTCACGCTCAAGGGTCTCGGCGGCGGCATTGCAGCCGTCAAGAGTGCACTGGCGGCCGGTGCCACCGATGCCGCTGGTGTGGCGGCAGCCCTCAAGGGCGCCGGACAGGACGCTGCTCTGGCTGGCTGGAGTGCCCTTTCGGGTCCGGTCCAGGGCATTGTCTTCGAGGCCGTCAAGGCCAATCCCGCCGTGGCAGCATCGGATATCTTCACGCAATCAATCCATGCCGCCGCACAGGCCGCCGGCAACACCACGGGCAAGCTCACCCATGGTGCCCTGGCGATCGACAATGACGTGATCGTGCTCTCGACGCCGGAGATCGCCGGCATGCCCTATGTCATCGCCGGTCTTGTCGCGGCGGGCGGTCTCGCGGCCGCTCTGTCCACGGCGGACGGATTGCTTCTGGCAATCGCCAACGCACTGTCCCACGACATCTACTACAAGATGATCGACACCCATGCGCCGACGGCCCGCCGTCTCATCGTGTCGCGCATCCTGCTGGTGATCGTGGCGGTCATTGCGGCCTATGTCGCCTCGACCAAGCCGGCCGACATTCTTGCGATGGTCTCCTGGGCCTTCTCGATTGCGGCTGCCGGCCTGTTCCCGGCCCTGGTGCTTGGCGTGTGGTGGAAACGCGCCAACCGGACGGGTGCGATCATCGGCATTCTCGCCGGCTTCCTGGTCTGCCTCTATTATCTCGTCGGAACCCGCTACTTTGCTGTCAGTTTCTATGAGACGTGGAGCGGCCTGTCGGGTGCGGGCGAAGCTGCAATCACCAAATACAACGAACTGAAGGCCGCCTGGGAAGGCGCGGCTCCCGAAGCCAAGGCCGCGGCCTGGAAGGCACTCGACACGCATGCCCAAACCATGGCCAACTGGTTTGGCGTGCGCAACATCTCCTCGGCGCTGTTCGGCCTGCCCGCCGGTTTCATCGGCATCATCGTGGGCAGTCTACTGACCCGCGCGCCATCCAAGGCGATGCAGGATTTCATTGACGAAATCCGCAGGCCGAAGGGCAAGGAACTCATGGAAGGGGGCAACCTGGTGCACGACGTTCATTAGGCAGACCTCACCGGGAACGGGGCCCGCAAGGGCCCCGTTTTCTTTCGTCCGGTCTAATGGCTATATGGCTTCATGAACCCGCTTGTTCAGTATTGGTACTTTCACCTGCCGAACTTCATTCTGGCCGCTCTGATGTACACGCTGATGGGGCGGCTGGTGCTTTCCTTCTTGGTAGCCCCGGACTGGAACAACTACATCTGGCGGGCCTTTGTCCGTCTGACCGATCCCGCCACGACCGTGGTGCGAGCCCTGACCCCGGCTGTCCTGCCCCACCTTGTCGTACTCGTCTTTGCCGTCCTCTGGCTGATGCTCCTGCGGGTGGCGTTGTTTCTGGTCCTCGGCAAGCTGGGGCTGCTGCCCACAGTCTCCGGATCCTGAGGTGGCCGCCATGTCCCAGGGCATCATTGTCATGATTGTCGGCCTCTGCATCCTGAACGGCATCTTTTCCCCCGCACTGGTGATGGTCTTCGCGCTGCATGGCATCTGGTATCCGTTTCTCCTTCCCGCCATGCTGCCGCTGGTGTTTCTGTTGAGTTCGCTGATCCTGTCGACGCTGACCCTGATGGCTTCGGGTGTTCCGGCGGCCCTCTATGAGCGCCTGATGTCTGAGGGCCGGCCCTCGCAGATATCTGGCCTGATCTGGCTGGCCGGAGCACTGCTCTTGACACTGCCCGCGGTGCCCAACGTCCTGCAGGCCCTGTCTCTGGGCGGTTGACGTCAGTGCGAATTGATGTCCCGCCCTCTTGAATGTCCGGTTCGGCGCCTCATACTTTAGTAGTATGGATGCCATCGAACGCGCAGCCTTTCTGTCGGTGGGCCGGGCCTGCGGATTTGCCGCGCTGGCCATCATCTGTCTCATGCTTGGGCTTAGCTTCGAACCCCATGTTGCGGCACGCAGCGGCGCGATTCTCACCCTGATCTTGACTGGCGTATTGGTATTCAGGGCCGGGAGCGCCCTCGCCCGCCCTTACAAGCGGACCGAGACCTGGCTCATCCTCGACGAGCCCGAACGGCCTGCGCCGGATATCGCCCAGCGGCTGATCGGCGGCGCCCTGCAGGAAGCCTATCTCTGGTTCGCCCGCTTCAGCGCGGCAATGACCGTCATACTGCTTGCTGCCACCCTGCTCCTGTCCGCCTTGGCCCTTCGTTGAATGGAGCCTTGGTGGGGTCTACGCTAGCCTTCCCGCACTTGGCAGGGAAACAGTTTTGACGTCCGCGCCATCATCCGCAACACCCCTTGTTTCACTATCGGCCGTTGTGCTCGACACCGAGACAACGACGCTCGACGTGCACAGGGCCAGAATCGTCGAAATCGGCGCCGTTGCCATCCGTGATGGCCATTTGACTTCCGATTTGTACTTCAACGAACTGATCAATCCCGGCGAACCGGTACCGGACGCGTCCTCGGTGATCCATGGCATCAAAGATGAGATGCTGAAGGACAAGCCTGGCTTTCGGACCGCGATTGAACGCTACCATCGCTTTGCCGGCCGGCAGCTCGTCCTGGGCTATTCGGTGGGCTTTGATCTGGCCGTGTTGAGACGCGAGCATGAGCGTGCCGGCTTGCCGTGGCAACCGCCGCGGGCGCTTGACGTCAAGCATCTTGTCGAGATCATCGCGCCACCCCTGCCAAATCATTCGCTTGAAACCGTGGCAGCCTGGCTGGGCCTCGAGACCAGGGATCGGCACACCGCCATGGGAGATGCTGTTCTCACCGCCAGGATCTTCCTCAAGCTGCTGCCCGGGCTGCGCGGCCATGGCATCAGGACTCTCGCCGAGGCAGAGGCCGCCTGCCGCAAGCTGGCTGACAAGAAGCCGGCTGCAGGCAGCACAGGCTGGATCGATACGGCGTCCACAACGATCGGCGCAGCGCCGCAGGTGGCGGCTCTCGCGCGGGTGGACAGCTATCCGTACCGCCATAAGGTTAGCGACATCATGAGCGCGCCCGCCGTGACAATTGCCCCGCACACCATGCTCCGCGATGCGCTGCGGCTGTTGATGGATCGCCGCATCAGCTCGGCCTTTGTCGAGCCGGAAGCCGGCCAGGATCATGCCTGGGGCATCATAACCGAACGCGACATCCTGCGCGCCCTCGACGCCGACCCGGCCAGGGCCCTCGACACACCCGTCGGAGCCATCGCGTCGCGCCCCCTCGAAACCGTCGGCGCCGCCGATTTCCTCTACAAGGCCTTCGGTCGCATGCGGCGCAAGCGGTTCCGCCACCTTGGCGTCAGGGATCAATCCGGCAAGCTGGTAGGCGCCCTGACGCAAAGAGACCTTCTCAAGCAGCGTGCCGACGAGGCGATCGCCCTGACCGATGCCCTCGACGAAGCAACCGGCGTGCGCGAACTGGCCATCGTCTGGCGCAAGCTCTCCGATGCCGCACGTTCGCTGCTGTTCGAGGAAGCCGATCCCCGCGACATTGCTGCCATCATTTCAAGCGAGGTTTGCGGCCTGACCCGCCGCGCTGCGGAATTGGCCATCGCCGAAATGCCATCTCCGCCGCCGGTAGAGTTCGCGGTGTTTGTGTTGGGATCAGCCGGGCGTGGCGAAAGCCTCCTCGCCATGGACCAGGACAACGCCATTATCTTCACCGAGGGCGAGCCGGATGGCGAGGCCGACCAGTGGCTGGCCGCAATGGCCGCGCGTATGAACGCTATCCTGCACGAAGTGGGCGTGGCCCTTTGCAAAGGCGGCGTCATGGCCAGGAACCCGCGATGGCGCATGGACAGCGCCCATTGGCGCAGGCACGTGTCGTCCTGGCTGTCGCGCTCCAACCCGGAGGATATCCTGAATGCCGATATCTTTTTCGACGCACTGCCCGTCTACGGCCGTGAGGAGCTGTGTGATGACCTGCGGCGCGATGCGATTGCCGCGGCATCGCAGTCTACCCCTTTCCTCAAGCTCATGTCGCTGAACGCCGTCAACTTCGCCCTGCCACTCGGCTGGTTCGGCCGCTGGAGTCTCGACGAGGACGGCCGCATGGATCTCAAGAAGGGCGGTCTCCTGCCGATCTTCTCGGCCGCGCGGGTGCTGGCCCTGAAGAACGGCCTGACCGAACGCGCGACGTCGGCCAGGCTCGAAGCCATGCGCGGCAGGGACGGGCTCTCGCCGAAACTCATCGATAACCTGCTGGAAGCCCACCGGATCCTGCTGGGCATTGTCCTGCGCCAGCAGCTCATCGACATCGAGAAGGGCACACCGCCTTCCTCGCGCGTCGACCCCAGGGACCTGCAGGAGCTCGATCATGAGCGCCTGCGCTGGGCGCTCGAGCAGGTAAAGTCGGTCGGCGACCTGCTGGGCGACCCGATCGCCTAATCCTCGCCGGTCCGGTGGCCGGCATCCTCGCGCCCGGATTCCTCTTCGGCGGGTATGGCGTAGGCGCCGCCGAGCCAGCGGCTGAGGTCGACTTGCGCACAACGTGCCGAGCAGAAGGGATGGTATTTCTGCGATGACGGCTTGCCGCAGATCGCGCAGGGGCGCCGCGGCCGCAGCCGCACCGGATGCTCGCTGTTCATGCCATGGTCGAGGGCGCATGCAGCAGCGTGTGAATCACGGGATACCCGGCGCCCTCGAGCAACTGCATGGTCTCGTAGAGCGGCAGGCCGACCACGCCGGAATGCGAGCCCTGCAGCATGCGCACGAACGCCTCGGCACGGCCCTGGATGGCGTAGCCGCCGGCCTTGCCCCGCCATTCACCACTTGCCAGATAGGCCTCGATATCCTCGCGGCTGAAGCGTTTGAACCGCACCTTGGTTTCGGAAATCCGCGTGCGCAACTTGCCGCCCGGTGCAATCAGGCAGATCGCCGAATAGACCCAGTGCGAGCGTCCCGACAAGAGCCACAGGCATTGCGAGGCCACATCCGCAGTCTCGGCCTTGGGCAGGACGCGGCGTCCAAGGCCAACCACCGTGTCGGCCGCAAGAATGAAGACTTTCGGTCCCAGTTCCTTGACCATCGGCGCATCCTGGGCCGTCCGCGCCTTCTCTTCGGCCAGCCGCAAGGCCAGCCGCCGCGGCGTCTCGCGCTTCTCGGGTTGTTCGTCGATGTCGGTGGGACTGAGCAGGTCGGGGGTTATGCCGGCACGCTCGAGCAGGGCGACGCGCCGCGGTGAGGCGCTGGCCAGTACAAGTTTGACTCTGCCGCCATCCATCCGGGCAGTTACTTGAACCGGTAGTTGATGCGGCCCTTGGTCAGGTCATAGGGCGTCATCTCGACCATGACCCGGTCGCCGGCGAGCACGCGGATGCGGTTCTTGCGCATTTTGCCCGCCGTGTGGGCAATGATCTCATGCTTGTTGTCGAGGCGCACCCGGAACGTCGCATTCGGCAGGAGCTCGGTGACGGTGCCTTCGAACTCCAGAAGTTCTTCTTTAGCCATAGGTCTCCTTGGTGAGGGTTTCACGATTGGCGCGGAAAATGGACCTGATGGCCCGAGATTGCAAGGTCTCAGACGCCGCGCGCGGCCTGTACGCCAAAGCGCTGGCGGATGCGCCGCATCAGCCCGTCCCGCACCGCCCGGTAGCTGTCGAGGATCTGTTCGCGGCTGCCCGCCACGACGGACGGATCCAGGGTCGGCCAGTATTCGGCGTCGATCGCCATGGTGCGGGTCATTTCCAGGGCCCGGTGATGGGCCTCGGGCGACAGCGAGACCACGACGTCGAAGCTCGAATCCTCGAGATCGTCGAAGCTCTTCGGCCGCTGCCTGCCGATGTCGATGCCGATCTCCTCCATGACCGCCGCCACGAAGGGATCGGGCTCCCCCGGCCGGACCCCGCAGGACTCGACATAGACCGAATGCCCGTAGAAGTGCCGCATCAGCCCCGCCGCCATGACCGAGCGGATGGCATTCTGGGTACAGGCGAACAACACGGCCTGGGGAAGGTCGCCGGGCACGGACGGGTCCTATCCGCGCCAGTGCAGCACGCAGACCAGCGTGAACAGCCGCCGCGCCGTGTTGTGATCGATCTCGACCTTGCCCGACAGCCGCTCCCGCAACAGGTCGCTGCCTTCGTTGTGCAGTCCCCGCCGGGCCATGTCGATGGTCTCGATCTGGCTCGGCGTCGCCGTCCGGATGGCGCTGTAATAGCTTTCGCAGATCATGAAATAGTCCTTCACGATCCGCCGGAAGGGCGACATGGACAGGCCGATCATGGTGAGCCGCTCCCCCGCCTCGCTGCCGATGTCGAAGATGAGCCGGCCTTCCGCGGTCGACAGTTGCAGCCGGTAGGGGCCCTCCGGATGATTGAGCAGCACGAAGCTGTTCTCCTCCAGGAGGTCGTAGATCGCGACCTTGCGCTCGTGCTCGGCTTCGGGAGAGGGCGCGCCGCCAAGGCTCTGGTCGAGGTCCACGGCGCTCAGGCGATTCTTGGGCTTGTCCTTCATGTGCCGTCATGATGGCGAAGCGGCGTGTCAATTTCCAGTGGCGCCGGTCCAGCGGCGCAAGTCTTTCGGCCGTCGTGGAAAACAAGGCAGGGCTCCGCCGCTCTGGCTTGCGAATGAACCGGGACGGGGATTTGCAGACCGCCCTTCCCGGACCGGACACGGCGCAGCGCCAGCCTCCGGGCCTGCCGGTGGTTGCGGCGCGCATGACCAGGCTCTGCAACGCCACGGGCGCCTCAGGACGTATCGGGCCTGAGCGCCTCGCGCGCCATCCAGTGGCATTCGTCCAGCACCTGGTCGATGGGATGGGCGTGGCGCCGCCGGTGGCCGGGCGGCGGCCCCGGCCGCAGCGGCGAGGTGAATTTCGGGCTCGGCAGCAACCGCCGCCGCGCCCGCCAGCGGGCAAGCCGCCGGGCCTGCCGCGGCAGGTCGTCGAGTGCGAGCTTCAGCGCCTCAAGCCGCCGGATGAGCGGCCTGGCATCGATCGGCGCGTCGGCTGCGGGCGGACCCGGGCCCCAGGGAGCGGCAGCGCGCCGGAACGGCGGCGCCAGCGGATCGGCCGCAAACAGGTGGAGGCGGGGCTCCGCCTGCTGTGCGGTCCGGACCTGGCGGGGCGCACCGGTGCGCTTGCGGGAATCGAACAGGGGAAAGGCCGCGCGCCCGCTTCCCTTGGCGGCCAAGACCAGCCCCGCCGGCATTGGGCGCCGGGGCGGCAGCGTCACTTCGAGGCCGCGCGCCGCCATGACGATGAGCCGCCTGAGCGCCGACTCGGCGGGGCGCAGCACGCGCAGGACCGCGAAATAGAGCGGCCGGGGCACCGCCGCGGCCGCTACACTGTCCGCAAGTCCCAGCATCGCGAACAGGCTTGCGATGATGCCCCTGAGGGCGTCGCGGTTGCGGTCGATGGCGTGGGCCCAGTCCATATGAGTTCCTCGCGGCAGAACAAACAAGGAACATACAGCATGGGAATCTGCTGTCAAGGAGAATTTTGCTCGTGGCGCCCGGGGCGCCCTCATCCGCCCTTTTGGACGCGCAGCGCCGGATGAGGGCGTCTTTGGGCCAAGCGACCGGCGCTGGGGATGGGGAGGCCCGCCTAGCCGAGGTCCGGGAGCTGCTCCCGCCGCGCCTGCGCCGCTGCCGTGATGTCGGCGATGCCGGCATAGTTGCGGGTATTGACCATCATGTCGCGCGCCAGGCCCAGCGCCCGCGCCTCGCAGGTGGCCCGCAACCTTTCGTCCTTGATCCATTCGAGATCGATGTTGTGAGCAAGCCCGAGGATGCGCCGGATCATCTTGGCGGCGGCGAAGCCCACCGTGTCCTCCCACAGCCGCTGCATGTAGGCTTGCCGCTCCGCCGCCAGCCGCTGCCGGCCCGCCTGGTCCTGAAACAGCTGAGCCGGATAGGCATCACCCGTTGCCTGGCTTTCCCACAGCGCCAGGAACTTGTCGTGAAACTTCTGCCAGATCGCCGCGATGGTGGCGACGAGCCATTCACGGTAGGAGTCGCGCGACCCAGGCCGCTCCTCATGCCCGTCCTGGGCAAAGTAGTTGAGGAGGAAATTGGCGATCACCGCGCCGACATCGAATCCCATGGGACCCATGAAGGCGAACTCCGGATCGATGACGCGCGTATCCTCTGCGGTCAGCATCACCGATCCCGTATGCAGATCGCCATGGATCATCGCTTCTGCCGATGACAGGAATTTCAGCTTGAGCCGCGAGACGGCCACCTTGAGATCGCCGTCTTCGCGCCAGCGTGCGGCGTATCGGTCGAGATAGGGCCGGGTCCAGCGGTTGAGCTCGGCCACCCGGTAGGGATCGGTGAAGATCAGGTCCTCGGTGATCCTGCACAGTGCCGTATTGCCGGCAAAGGCGCCGATCAGCGCCTTCTTCCGGTCGGCCGGCAGCGCCAGATCGGAGGTGAAGAACAGGGTGCGCGCCATGAAGGTCGAAATGTCCTCGGCGAATTTCGGATAGACCGTTCCCGCAATCATGCCCCGCCGCATGATGATGTGCGGCTCGAGCAGCTCCATCACGATCAATGCCAGCCCTTCGTCGTAATGGATGATCTCAGGCACCAGCCGCCCGGCAAGCCGCGCCTGCTCGGCCAGCGCCATGTGTTCGTAATGGGCCCGTGACAATGGCAGCGGCCAGCTCTCGCCCACCAGCCGCACATAGGGCAGCGCCTGCTTGACGGCAACGCCACCCGCAGGTCCGCGCACCTTGAAGACCAGGTTGAGATTGCCGTCCCCCACTTCCTCGACGCCGAGCCGATCGCCGGACCCGCCCAGGATGTCGGTGACCGCGGCAACAGCGCTCACATATTCCTTGAGGCTTTCCGGCGTGTGCGGACGATAGGCGGAACTCATGCGCCGTCACACCGTGAAGGGCGTGGCATCCATGAAACGCCTGAGCACGTTCCAGGTGATGCGCGAGACATTGTTGTCATAGTTGTTGTGCGACAGCGATCCGCACCAGGAGATCGAGCCGGTGGCAAACAGCGCCCCGCCCGCCGGAGTCTCGCAGAAGGCAAGATCGGCCCTGACCCGGTCGTTCTGGTCGCCGCCCAGCGCCACGGGCACGACGCCGAATTCCTCGTTGACGAGCTGCACCAGCGGCGAATGGTTTTCCGAGCTTGCCAGCCGCAGGATATTGGCCGGCGAGCCGAGCGATTTCGAGATGCAGTCGAGTTCGAGTCCCGCCGCCCCGCCGCCGATCAGGCCGAAATCGCCGATGATCTCGTCCTCGACGCCTTCGAAAATGAAAGCCGCGCGCGGATCGCGCGAGTCGGCGCCGCGGCGGTAGTAGGAACAGACGTCGAAACCCTGGGCGATGAAGCCGATGCCGGCGATCACATTCGGCGGGCGTCCGATTCGGCGCCACAATCCGCCGAGTTCGCCCGTGAAGGCATGATGGTATTCGCCGGGTTCCGCCGCCCAGGTGCGGATGCCGTCCTCGGCCCGCCTCACCTCGATGACGCCGGGCAGGTCCTTGTGAAAGGCAACGCGCCAGTACCAGCCATTGGCACCGAGATACATGAGCCGCCCGCCGCGATCGAGCCAGGTCTTCATCGCATCCCACATCGGCGTCGAATGATATTCGGGATGGGTTCCCGTGAGGACGACCCGGTAATCCTTGAGCAGTGCATAGCCGTCCTGATGCAGGTCCTCGTCGGTGATGACGTCATAGTCCACCTGGTAGTGGTCGAGCCAGTCGAAGAGATGCGTATCGGCATTGTACTGCCACAGTGCCGAACCATGGCCGCCGAGCCAGGAGTGATAGCGCGACGAGAAATTGAGCACCGGCCGCAAGCGGCTGCTGGTGCAGACCCCTGAGCCGTCGGCATGCGAGTCGTACAGCGAGCCGCCCAGCTCGGGGTGGTCGTAGAGATAGAGGTCGGCGTGGCCGAACTGCAGCAGCCGCCCGATGGTGCGCTCCGCCTCGCGGGTGGTGATGTGTTCGGCATGGTTGGCATAGGCCATGTAGGCGCAGGTCGGCGCCAGGAACGCCACCTTGTTGCGCGGCCTGCCCTTGCGCGGCGGCCTGACGAAGAAGGGGAGATAGTCCTCGCGCGTCGCCGTCTCGTCCGAGGCACCGCAGCACACATGCAGCGCATAGGCGCCGCTGTTGAGGCGGGCCGGGATCCTGACTTCGACCGAAGTCTCCCAGCCGGCGTCATAGAGATCGTCATGATGAAAGTGGATGGCGCCGTAATGTTCGGGCTTGAGCGTCCAGCGGTGCTCCTCGCCGGTCCAGTTGTGGCCCTTCATCGCCCGGGCCGGCAGGTTGAACAGCCGGCCATGGTGTTTGCGCGGCCCCGCATCGACCGCCTTGGTGGACATGATCTTGCGGGAGAAATCCCAGCGCGCAACCGTCTTGCGCCCCTTGAGCAGGGCCGGCGAATCGATCTTGCCGTCGAAATGCTCCGCAACCGCGCCGTCCGCCTGCGGCGCGCCGGCAAGGTAGAAGCCCCTGGCCCGCCCCGGCCTAACCTTGATCCAGCCGGCAAGCCGGCCCTCGTCGCGGATCACCGCCTTGGCGAGCAGCGGCTCCTGCACCAGCTCGAAGCGGCCGGATCGCGCGTCGAGCCTTACACTGATCCTGTACCAGTTCCGCCGCAGCATGAGCGCACTGACCGCGTGCCGTTCCGCGCCGCCCGCACCGTCGGCGACGACCAGCGTGAGGCTCCCGCGGTCGACCAGGATCTTGAAGCCGGCGCCCGCCGCCGCATCCCATTGCGCTGCCACCACCTGCATCGGATTCTGCGGCAGGGTCGGCCAGACATAGGCCGTAAAGGTGAAACCCTCAGCCAGGGGCGGCACACGCTTCGCCAGCATGTAGGAGCCGGCATCGATCGTCTGTTTGCGCGCGGCATAGCTGCGGTTCGCCGCATGCTCGACCTCGCGGAACTTGAGGCCCGGTCCCGCCGGGTTGCAGTCGCCATGGATCACCTGTACCAGCCGTGCGGTGAAGCTGTCGCCCACCTCGACTGAAACCTTGAAGGCAATGGTTTCGCCGGGCGCCACGCTGTAGCGGTCGGGATAGCCGAGGATCTTGAGCATCACGGCTCCCTGAATGGCAGATTGAGGCTTTCGCCGGTATGGGCGCGCCAGCGCCGGCAGAACACTTCCCATTCCGCCGCTTCGCGGCTGGTGAAGACCGGCTCCGACTCGATCGTCAGCGGCCTGTCGCGTTCGCGCGGCATCTCGCCCAGCACCCATTCCTGAAACGGCTTGCGGCACACCAGGATCACCTGGCGGCCGGAACGGTCGTGGCGCAGCGTGTTGAGAACGCGCTGCAGTCCGGGACTGTGGTGGCCGATCGGATTGCGCCGGAACTCCTCGATATAGATGCGGTCACTGTCCGGGTTGATGCGGTAGCCCATCAGCGCAGGCTCTCCACGGCCGCCATGAATCGCTTGACGCGCGCCCCGTCAACCGGGTTCCAGGTATTGCCGTCCACCTTGAAATGCGTGCCGATGACGATGCCGTCGGCGGTGGCCAGCACCTCCCTGACATTGTCGATGGTGACGCCGGTATTGGCGAACACGGGCACGCCGGTGACCGCTTCGCGCACCTTGCGCAGGTCGGACTGGTCGGCCGGCTGACCGGTGAGCGGCCCCGACACCAGGATGGCGTCGGCAAGTGAAGAGAATACGGCACTTTTCGCCCGGAGCTCAATCGGCCGCTGGTCCAGCGCATGGGCGAATTCGGCGTTGATGTTGAACAGCAGCTTCATGTCGTCGCGCCCGAGGCTGCGCCGCAGCCGCGCTGCGCCGGCCGCGTCGGGCGCCCACAGCCCCATGTCGGAGGCGAACAGGCCGGTGAAGATTTCGCGCACGAAACTGGCGCCGGTCACCGCACCAATGGCCACGCTGGCCTTGGGGTCCCAGAGATAGTTGACCCCGAACGGCACCTTGAGCATCGGCTTGACCGCCATGATCACCGCGGTCATGGCGGCGATTCCTTCCGCCGGGGCGGCGAGCACATAGGGCCGGTCGTTCTCGTTGCCGAACATGATGGCATCGACACCGCCGGCTTGCAGCCTGTCGATGTCGCGCCCAACATCGTCAATCAGCCTGGCGAGGCCGCCCGGCTGATCGTAGAGCGGCGCGCCCGGCAGCGCGCCGAGATGCGCCATGGCAATGACGGCTTTGCGCTTCTGTCCGAAGAATGCCAAAGGCAACTGGCCAAACCCCTCTGTGCGGCGCGGATACTCCCATCGCCGCGCAAGCCCCGTCAAGTCTTGCCCCCACGGATCGCGGCCTGCCACAATGCCGGCGCCGCAGGAGGAGAGGCAAGCCCATGGCCCATGTGATCGGTGTTGATGGCGGAACCGAAAGCATCCGTGCCTTTGTCTTCGATCTTGAGGGCCGTCCGAAGGGCTCCCATGCCATGCCGTACCGGACCGAATTCCCGCAACCCTCCTGGGCCGAGCAGGATCCGCGCGACTGGTGGAACGGCCTGGGCGCCGCCGTCAGGGGTGCCGTCGCCGCCGCCGGCATTGCCGCCGGCGATGTCATTGCCCTCTGCGTCGATACGACCTGCTGTTCGGTGCTGGCTCTGGACGGGACGGGCGAAACGCTGCGCCCCGCCATGATCTGGATGGATGTGAGATCGGCCGCCGAGGCGGATCGCGTTGCCGCCACCGGCGATCCGGCACTGCGCGTCAACGGCGCCGGTTCGGGCCCGGTCTCCGCCGAGTGGATGATCCCCAAGGCCCTGTGGCTCAAGGCCCGGGAGCCCGAGATCTTCAAGCGCGCTGCCATGATCGGCGAATACCAGGACTACATCAACCTGCGCCTCACCGGCCGCTGGGCGGGCTCGCTCAACAACATGGCGGTGCGCTGGCACTATCAGACCCAGCATGGCGGCAAGCCGTTGTCACTGCTGAAGGCGCTCGAACTCGATGACCTTGCGGAAAGATGGCCGCAAACCGTGTTGAGGCCAGGCGAAGTGGTGGGTCCGCTGACCCGTGATGCTGCCAGCCATATCGGCCTCATGGCAGGTATTCCCGTGGTGCAGGGCGGTGCCGATGCCTTCATCGGCGTCATCGGACTCGGCGTCGCGGAGCCGGGCGAGATGGCGCTGATTACCGGCTCGTCCCATCTCCATCTGGGGATCGCCGCCCGTGCCGTGCACCGGCCCGGTGTCTGGGGTACCTACATGGACGCGGTCTATCCCGGCAAGCCGGTGATCGAAGGCGGCCAGACCTCGACCGGCTCGGTGATCGCCTGGTTCAAGCGCCACTTTGCCGCGCAGACGAGCTTCGAAGCGCTGAATGACGGCGCAGCGGCGCTGCCGCCCGGCGCCGAAGGACTCGTGGTGCTGGATCATTTCCAGGGCAACCGCACGCCCTACACCGACGCCCATTCGCGCGGCGCCATCACCGGCCTGACGCTCAAGCACACGCCCGCCCACATGTTTCGCGCCATCATCGAGGGCATCTGCCTCGGCACGAGGCTCATCATCGACAATTTCGGCGACGCTTTTGCACCGCGCCGGATCGTCGTGGCCGGCGGCGCCACCAACTCGCCCCTGTGGTTGCAGATTCATGCCGATACCATCGGCGCGCCGCTCGAACTCACCGAAGTGGCGGATGCACCAGCCCTCGGTTGCGCCATCCTCGCCGCCCACGGCGCCGGGAGATTTGCCACGATCGAGGATGGCTGCCGGGCCATGGTGCGCCGCAAAACCGTGATCGAGCCCGACATGCGCACCAAGGCGGCCTATGACGGCGAGGTCTATCCGCGTTACCGGGCGCTCTATGGTGCCCTGAAATCGGTGCGCGAGGCGCACTGACAATTATCAAGGCGGGGTCTGGATTTTGTCATAGGGGACGTACTACAACACCTGCGACTTTCCCGAAGCAGCCAGCAAGCAAAAGAGTGAAAGCAATCCATGCACTATGCAGCACCAGCAACTACCAAGGAAGCCGTGGCCCTGATGGCCAAGGCCAAGGGCCAGGCCTTCGTCCTTGCCGGCGGGACCGACCTTCTCGTCCGCATGAAGGGCGGCTTCGTCGAGCCGGACCTCATCGTCGACATCAAGCGCATCAAGGCCATGCGCGAGATCAGGAAGACCGCGACCGGCTTTCAGATCGGCGCAGCCGTTTCCGGTGCTGAACTCGGCAGCAACGCCGCGCTGCGCAAGGCCTGGCCGGGCGTGGTCGAGGCCACCAACCTGATCGGCTCCAAGCAGGTGCAGGGCCGCTGCACCATGGTCGGCAATCTGTGCAACGCTTCCCCGGCCGCCGACAGTGTTCCGGCCATGGTGGCGGCCGGCGCCAGGGTGGTGATCCAGGGCCCCAAGGGCAAACGTACCGTTCCGGTCGAAGATGTTCCGGTCGGGCCCGGCCGGACCTCGCTGAAGAAGGGCGAGATCATCGAATCCGTACTGCTGCCGAAGCGGGCACCGAAATCGGGCGACGCCTACCTGCGCTTCATTCCGCGCACCGAGATGGACATCGCCGTGGTGAGCGCCGGCGTCAATCTTACACTGGACGCCAAGGGTGTGGTAAAATCCGCTCGTGTGGCCCTGGGCGCGGTTGCGCCGACCGTAATTCTGGTGCCCGCCGCGGCAACGGCCATCATTGGAACCAGGCTTGATGATGCCGCACTGGCCAAGCTTGCCGCAGCCTGTTCCGCGGCCTGCCGGCCGATCGACGACAAGCGCGGCACCGTCGAGTTCAGAACCAAGGTTGCGGGCGTCCTCGCGCGGCGCGCCGCCCAGATCGCCTATCAGCGCGCAGGAGGCAAGTGATGTCCGGAGTGCTCGTGTCAACCACCATCAACGGCGACAGCGTCGAGTTCGTCTGCCAGCCGGAGGAGACCCTCCTTGACGTCCTGCGCAATCGCCTTGGCCTGACCGGCGCCAAGGAAGGCTGCGGCACCGGCGACTGCGGTGCCTGCAGCGTCACCGTCGATGGAGTCCTCGTCTGTTCCTGCCTCGTCCTTGGCGTCGAGGCGCAAGGCCGCAAGATCGGCACCATCGAAGGCATGGCCGACGGCGACAAGCTGCATCCGCTGCAGCGCAAGTTCCTTGAGCATGCCGCGCTCCAGTGCGGCATCTGCACGCCGGGATTCCTGATCGCCGCCAAGGCACTGCTGGATGACAATCCCGATCCGACCGAAGAGGAAATCCGTTTTGGCCTGGCCGGCAATCTCTGCCGCTGCACCGGCTATGACAAGATCGTTCGCGCCGTCCAGGACGCCGCCCGAGAAATGAGAGGAGCCTGATCATGCCGCTCGACACCACCTTCACCAACCAGCAATTCAAGGTCATCGGCACCCGCGTGCTGCGGCCCGACGGCATCGACAAGGTGACGGGTCGCGCCAAATACGGCGCCGACGCCTTCGCTCCCGGCCAGCTTGTCGGTCTCATCCTGCGCTCGCCACACGCCCATGCCCGCATCAGGAAGATCGACACGTCGAAAGCGGAGAAGCTGCCGGGTGTCAAGGCGGTGCTGACCAGCGCCGATCTTCCCGATCTCACCGACGGCGACCGCAACATGTATGACATGCTGGAAAACTGCATGGCGCGCGGCAAGGCACTCTATGACGGCCACGCGGTTGCCGCCGTGGCGGCCATCGACATGGCGACCGCCAAGAAAGCGCTGAAGCTCATCAAGGTCGACTACGAAAAGTTGCCGCATGTCACCGATGTGGATGAGGCAATGAAGCCCGGTGCCCCCGTCATCCACGACAACGTCTTTACCGAAGGCGTCGAACCGAAGCCGACCAAGCCGTCAAACGTCTCGAAACGCTCCGAGTTCGGCCACGGCGATGTCGAGGCCGGTTTCCGCGAGGCGGATGTCATCATCGAGAAGAGCTACCGGACCGAGCAGACGCACCAGGGTTACATCGAACCCCATGCCTGCCTCGCCAATGTCGGGCCCGATGGCCAGGGCGAACTCTGGGTCACCACCCAGGGCCACTTCGTTTTCCGCAACCAGTGCGCCCAGCTCCTCGGCATGGACATTGCCAAGCTGCGCGTGACCGCCTCGGAGATCGGCGGCGGCTTCGGCGGCAAGACCCACATCTGGATGGAACCGGTGGCGCTGGCCCTGTCGCGCAAGGCCAACCGGCCGGTCAAGGTCGTCATGACTCGCGAGGAGGTGTTCCGCGGTTCCGGTCCGACCTGCTCGACCTCGATCGATGTCAAGATCGGCGCCAAGCGGGACGGCACGATCACCGCGGCCTCCGCCGTGCTGCGCTACCAGAACGGTGCCTTCCCGGGTCCCTGGGCCGAGCTCGGCGCCATGACCGCCTATGCCTGCTACGACCTGAAGAACGTCAAGACGGTCGCATACGAGGTCATTGTGAACCGGCCGAAGGTCGCGGCCTATCGGGCGCCTTCGGCACCCATGGCCGCCTTCGCCGTCGAGAGCACCGTGGACGAGGTCGCCAAGGCGATCGGCATGGATCCAGTCGACTTCCGCATCAAGAACGCCGCCAAGCAGGGGACCAAGTCGTCATACGGCCCGACCTACGGCCTGATCGGCATCGGCGCCACGCTGGAGGCGGTGAAGAACCATCCTCACATGAAGGCGCCGCTCGGCAAGAACCAGGGCCGCGGCATGGCCTGCGGCTTCTGGTTCAACTTCGGCGGCCAGACCTGCACCGATATCAACATCGGCGTCGACGGAACCGTGACGCTGACCGTCGGCACCGTCGATGTGGGCGGCTCGCGGGCCTCTCTGTCGCTGATTGCGGCCGAGGAGCTGGGCATCCCCTACGAGCAGGTGAAGTGCAACGTCGCCGACACCGGCACGCTCGGCCACAATGATATGACCGATGGCAGCCGTGGCACCTTCTCCTCCGGCATGGCCACCGTGCTGGCCGCCCGCAACGCCATCCAGGTCCTGCGCGAACGCGCGGCCAAGATGTGGGAAATCCCGGTCGAGGACGTTGTGTGGGAAGACGGCCATGCCAAGGCCAAGGGTGAGGGCCGCGGCAATCTCTCGCCGCTGTCGCTCAAGGAAATCGCCGCGGCGGCGCCCAATACCGGCGGCCCGATTGCCGGCCATAACGAGATCGTTGCCGACGGTGCTGGCGTGTCCTTTGCCAGCCACATCTGCGATGTCGAGGTTGATCCCGAGACCGGCCGCACGCGGGTGATCCGCTACACGGTCGTGCAGGATGCCGGCAAGGCGATCCATCCCGACTACGTGGAGGGCCAGTTCCAGGGCGGCGCCGCCCAGGGCATCGGCTGGGCGCTCAACGAGGAATATGTCTACGGTGCGGATGGCCGCCTGCAGAATCCGGGCTTCCTTGACTACCGCATCCCGGTCTGTTCCGACCTGCCCTTCATCGACACGCAGATCCTCGAGATTCCCAACCCCAACCACCCCTATGGGGTGCGCGGTGTTGGCGAGACCTCGATCGTGCCGCCGCTGGCGGCGATCGCCAATGCCGTGTCGAATGCGTTTGGCGTGCGCATGACCCATGTGCCGATGTCGCCGCCGCGCATCCTCAAGGCCCTTGAGGAGGCCGGCAAGGCTGCCTGATGGTTCAGGTCAATCTGTGGGGGTCGCTCAGGCCGTCGGCCGGCGGGGCGGCCTTCATTGTCATTGAGGCCCAGACCATCCGCGAACTGTTCCGCAAGCTTGCCGAGCAGTATCCGGGCATGAAGCTCCATATCGACCGCGGTCTCGCGGTGTCGATCAACGGCCGCATCTGGCGCGACAATTGGGACGAGACGATTCCGGACGGTGCGGAAGTCTATCTCCTGCCCCGTATCCAGGGCGGATAGATTTATTCCGCGGCCAGCCGCACCGCCGGGCTTGCGGCCCTGACCTCGCGCGACACATGCGCCTCGAAGGCGGCAAAGTTCTTGACGAACATGTCGACCAGGCGGGCGGCCTGCGCATCATAGGCGCGGGCGTCTGTCCAGGTTTCGCGGGGATTGAGCATTGTTGAATCAACGCCCTCCACCCGGGTGGGTACGGCAAAGCCGAAATTTGGATCGGTGCGCATCGCGGCTTGGGCAAGCTGGCCGTCGAGGGCGGCCGCGAGGAGGCGCCGAGTATCGGCAATGGGCATGCGGTGACCGGTGCCATAGGGTCCGCCCGTCCAGCCGGTATTGACGAGCCAGCAGGTGACCTTGTGCTTGGCGATGAGTTCCTTGAGGAGATCGCCATAGACACCGGGGTGGCGCGGAATGAAGGGCGCGCCGAAGCACGTCGAGAAGGTTGCCTGCGGTTCGCTCACCCCGCGCTCCGTGCCCGCCACCTTGGCCGTATAGCCCGACAGGAAATGGTACATCGCCTGCGCCGGCGTGAGCTTTGCGATCGGCGGCAGCACACCGAAGGCATCGGCCGTCAGCATCACGATGTTGCGGGGCGTGGCTGCCATGCCATGACGGCTGGCATTGGCGATGAAGTGAATGGGATAAGCCGCACGTGTGTTTTCGGTGCGGGTGCCGTCGTCGAAATCGATCTCCCGGCTCACCGGATCCATCGCGACGTTTTCCAGCACCGTGCCCCAGCGCTGCGTCGTGGCATGGATGGCGGGCTCGGCTTCCGCCGACAGCTTGATGACCTTGGCATAGCAGCCCGCTTCGAAATTGAAGATGCCGTGCGGCCCCCAGCCATGCTCGTCATCGCCGATCAGGATGCGGGCCGGATCGGCGGACAGCGTGGTCTTTCCGGTGCCGGAAAGCCCGAAGAAGATGGCGCTCTTGCCGTCACGGGTCATGTTGGCGGAACAGTGCATCGGCATGATGCCCTGCTCGGGCAGGAGGTAGTTGAGAACCGTAAACACCGCCTTCTTCATCTCGCCGCCATATTGCGTGCCGCCGATCAGCACCAGTCCGCGGGCCAGGTCGATGGCGATCACCGTCTCGCTGCGGGTTCCGTGCCGCGCCGGATCGGCCTTGAAGGAGGGCAGGTCGATCACCGTGAACCGCGGCACGAAGCTCGCGCCGTCGGTCGCTGCGAACAGCAGGTTGCGGATGAACAGGGCATGCCAGGCATATTCGCAGATCATCCGTACCGGCAGCCGGCAGGCGGGATCGGCACCGGCAAAGAGCTCCTGGACGTAGAGCGCCCTGCCACTGGCATGTGCCGCGAAGTCCTGCAGGAGGAGATCGAAATGGGCCCGGCTCATGGGCCGGTTGTTGTGCCACCAGATCGTATCTTCCGTTTGGGCATCACGGACGATGAACTTGTCCTGTGGCGACCGCCCGGTATGCGGGCCGGTCTCGACCACCAGCGCGCCCCCGGCTGCGATCCTGGCTTCGCCGCGGGCGACCGCTGCCTCATAGAGCGCCGCCGTGTTCAGGTTCCAGGCCGCAGCTGCCGCATTTAGGTGCTGATCGCCGAGTTCGAGTGTCGCCATCGCATGCTCCTGCCGAACGGGCCTCGAACATAATCGGCAATCTGATGGTGAACAAGCAGTCTATCGATGAAAAGCTAAGATATGATCAACAAGATGCGGTATCGAATATCAGCAGAAGATGTTTTTACATCATCCTTGCTTGCCGCGCGAGACCGGCAAGCTTGCAACGCAGGGCTTCGCCCGAGGCGACCCGCTGATCAAACTCAAGCCGCAGCGCCACCTCGCCCGCCACCAGATCGCAGCCGTCAGGATCGATCGCCCTGATTTTCCATCCGCGTTGCGGGGCCTTGAGCAGTCGCGTGGCGATCAGTTCGACCGCTTCGGCATGATCCCCGTTCATGTGCTCGACCGCCGCTGCTTCGAGTTCCTCCCATCCTGCCGCCGAGGGAAAGACTTCATCGGCCGGCAGCGTTTCGATGCGGCCAAACCCCGCCACCGCATGGACACGCTCCGGCCGCAGCCGCCAGAACGCGAAATCCGAGAAGCCGATATAGGTTTCGGCGGCCGGATGCCGGGCAAGATAGCGGACCCGCACGGCGCCGCCGCTGGCCGGTTCAAAGCGCCCCATGACAGTGACCCGCGCCCCTGTCAGCGCATCGCCCTCGGCCGGAACCTCGGCAACCATGATGCTGCCTTGCGGGTTGCTGCTCAGGTTTCGCGTGTGCCAGGCCAGGGTGGAAACGAAAATGATGGGAAGGCCGGCAACATCGGTTGCAATATTGACGAGTGACACATAAGGCCCGCCATCCTCTTGATTTATCGTGCCAAGGCTGGCTGTCCGCGCCCGCCTCAGCAGCCGGCGCGCAGCATCGCCGCTGAAACTCCTGGGTTTTTGCGCCATATTTGCCATTGTCACCGGGCCCGCCCGCTCCTATGTCCTATGCAGCCGTCACAATTTGTTCCAGTTTGGTCCTTATCTGGCGGCTTCGGGGCCTCAATCAAGGACGAAAATCGACATGCCGACAATCGCGCTGGTTGACGACGACCGCAACATCCTCACTTCGGTCGGAATGACGCTCGAGGCTGAGGGCTATCAGGTCCAGAAATACACCGATGGCGCTGCCGCCCTGACCGGCCTGCAGGATTCGCCGCCCGACATGGCGATCTTCGATATCAAGATGCCGCGCATGGACGGCATGGAACTGCTCCGCCGCATCCGCCAGAAGACCGACCTCCCGGTGATCTTCCTGACCTCGAAGGACGACGAGATCGACGAATTGTTCGGCCTCAAGATGGGGGCCGACGATTTCATCAAGAAACCGTTCTCGCAGCGCCTGCTGGTCGAGCGCGTCAAGGCGGTGCTGCGCCGCTCGGCAACCCGCGATACCCAGCAGCAGCCGGCCGAGGCCGCCAAGATCATCGAGCGGGGCAAGCTGGTGATGGACCCCGACCGCCATTCCTGCACCTGGGACGGCAAGCCCGTGACGCTCACCGTCACCGAGTTCCTGATCCTGCAATCCTTGGCCCAGCGCCCCGGCATCGTGAAGAGCCGCGACGCCCTCATGGACGCCGCCTACGACGACCAGGTCTATGTCGATGACCGCACCATCGACAGCCACATCAAGCGGTTGCGCAAGAAGTTCAAGGCCGTCGACGAAGCCTTCGAATCCATTGAAACCCTTTATGGAGTGGGCTACCGCTTCAAGGAAGCCTGAACTTCCCGCGGGGCCGACCTGAATGCTCCAGAAGGTGAATGCCGCCGACAGTCCCGACCGCGACACTGACGAATCCGCAACGGTAGAACCGCTCGCAGAAGGATCGCGCGGGCTGGCCTGGTGGCTCCACCGGCTGGCACCGGCCAGGCTGACCAGCCGCATCGTCATTCTCAACATCGCCGGCCTGGTCATACTCGTTGCCGGCATCCTCTATTTCAATCAGTTCCGCCAGGGCCTGATCGATGCCAGGGTGCAGTCGATGATGACCCAGGCCCATATCATAGCCGCGGCCATCGCCGGTTCCGCCAATGCCGATGCCGGCTCCATCGTCATCGATCCCGATGCCCTGATCGAGTCGCGCGACGATACCCGCCCGGATGCCGAGGACCTGTCCGAACTGGGCTTTCCCATCGACCCCGAGAACGCCGGGCCGGTGCTGCGGCGGCTCTTGTCCAATTCGACGGTGCGCGCCAGGATCATCGACCCGGACGGCAATCTCATCGTCGATTCGCGCTTTCTCTATGGCCGCGGCGAGATCATCCAGACCGACCTGCCGCCCATCAATGCCCCGCCCGAGAACCGGCTGTATCGCTGGTGGCGCGATGTCTCCGGCTGGCTGTCGGCCAGCGAGTACCCGTTGCAGCGCGAATACGGGCTCGATAACGGCAAGGAGTTCGGCGAAGTGCGTGCCGCCCTGATCGGCGCTTCGGTCAGCGTCGTCAGGGTCAACGAGAAGAACGAGATCATCGTATCCGTTGCCGTTCCCATCCAGCGCTTCCGCGCCGTCCTTGGCGCCCTGGTCCTGTCGACGACGGGCGGCGAGATTGATGATGTTCTGCGGGCCGAACGCCGCATCGTCCTGTTCACCTTTGCGCTCGTCGCCCTGGTCACCATCCTGCTCTCTGTCCTCCTCGCCGGCACCATTGCCGAGCCCATCAGGCGGCTCGCGGCCGCGGCGGAACGGGTGCGGCGCGGCATCGACAAGCGCGTCGAGATCCCCGATTTCACGCAACGGCGCGATGAAATCGGGCATCTGTCCGGCGCCCTACGGGACATGACGAATGCCCTCTACAACCGCATTGACGCCATCGAGGCCTTCGCGGCTGACGTCTCGCACGAGCTCAAGAATCCGCTGACCTCGCTGCGCAGTGCCGTCGAGACCTTTCCCTTTGTCAAAAGCGACGAGCAGCGCGAACGGCTGATCGACATCATCAAGGCTGACGTCAAGCGCCTCGACCGCCTGATTACCGACATTTCCGATGCCTCGCGTCTCGATGCCGAATTGGCCCGTGCCGTCGCCGCTCCCGTCGACATGGCAAGGCTCCTCGATGCCCTGGTGTCGCTGGCCAATGAGGTGAGGAATGAGGGCCAGCCCGAGATCCGCCTCGATATCGCGCCGGCCCCCATGGCCGTGTCGCAGGAACATGCCTTTACCGTACTCGGCCACGACACCCGTCTCGGCCAGGTGGTGCGGAACCTCCTCGACAATGCCCAGTCCTTCTCGCCGGCGAATGGCACGATCCGTGTCCGCCTGCGCCGCCTGAAGGACCAGATCGAGTTTCGCGTCGAGGATGAGGGACCTGGTATCCGTACCGACAATCTCGAGAAGATTTTCGACCGGTTCTACACCGACCGGCCCGAGACCGCCTTCGGCAAGAACTCCGGGCTCGGCCTGTCGATTTCCAAGCAGATCGTCGAGGCCCATCGCGGTCGGATCTGGGCGGAAAACCGTTATGGGCGAGCTGCCAGCGGCGGCGAGCGCCCGGTCCTGGGCGCGCGCTTCATCGTGCGCATCCCCGCCGTGCCCGACAACTGGTCTCCCGCTGACGAAGCCTGATGGCATGGAGGAGACGCTTGTTCACGGCACCTGCATTGTCCTGGGCAGCTTCGGCATATTGATCCAGGGGCCGCCGGGCTCGGGCAAGTCCGATCTGGCCCTGCGCCTGCTCGACCAGCCCGGCTGCGGCCACGGCGACACGCCGCTTGCCGCAAGGCTCGTGGCCGACGACCAGGTGCTCGTCCGCCGGGAGGGGCCGGAGCTCTGGGCCCGGGCCCCTGCAACCATCGAGAATCTCATGGAAATCAGAGGCCTCGGCATTGTCACGGTGAAAGCCGCCGCGGCCACCAGACTTGTACTGATTGTAAGGATTTCGGCCGCTGAAACCATAGATCGCATGCCAGAGCTGGCGGCCTGCAGGGCCGAAATGCTGGGCGTCAGCCTGCCGCTGGTGTTCATCGATCCCGCCCAGCCCTCGGCGCCGGCCAGGCTCCGGTCCGCCATCCTGCACCTGTTCGGCAGCCCGGACGCCGGCGCTTCTCCGGGATGAAAATTGTTGCAGTGCGAAGTCATTCTGGGCAATGTTCCGGCCCCATCGCGGAGGAGTATCGGCGAGTATGATTGGGTTGGTGTTGGTCACACACGGCCGCCTCGCGGAGGAGTTCAAATCGGCGCTGGAGCACGTGGTCGGATCGCAACCGAATCTCGAGACCGTAGCAATCGGGCCTGACGACAATATGGATGCCCGCCGCAAGGACATCCAGGACGCCGTCGACCGTGTCGAATCCGGTGCCGGCGTCATCGTGCTGACCGACATGTTCGGCGGCACGCCGTCCAATCTGGCAATCTCCCTTCTGAGCAACGGCAAGGTGGAAGTCCTGGCGGGGCTGAACCTGCCCATGCTGGTCAAGCTGGCCCGGATCCGCAGGGAAAGTCCGCTCGACAAGGCAGCCCTCCTGGCACAGGAGGCAGGGCGGAAATACATCACGGTCGCGAGCCAGTTCCTGAAGGACTGAGGGAATGGAAGAACCGCTGATCCGCACCCTCCCGATCATCAACAGCCGCGGCCTCCATGCCCGTGCGTCAGCAAAGTTCGTGAAATGCGCCGAACAATTCGAAGCCGATATTTCCGTCGAACGCGACGGGCAGCGGGTTCCCGGCACGTCGATCATGGGCCTCATGATGCTGGCGGCTTCGCAGGGAACCACGATTCAGGTGACCGCCAGGGGGCCGCAGGCCGCCCAGGCGCTCTCGGCACTGGAGGCCCTTGTCGCCGATCGCTTCGGCGAAGAGTGATCCGCCTTCACGGCGACGTGTAATGTATCTCAGCCCGAATGATGATTGACTGGGAGCGTGAACCGACGCTGCCTCATCTCGGCGCCTTTTGCATTCGCCTTTGCACCGGCCTTCGCTGCGCAGTCATCCCTTGATCTGCATGGCTCGGCGGCGCATGTCGAAATCGGTGAATCGGCACCCGCCGGCTTGCGCGCAATGATCCCGCACTGGATCGAGAAGTGCGCCGATGCCGTCACCGCCTATTATGGCCGCTTCCCCGTTCCCGGCTTCCGCCTGCACCTGCCCGTGTCGCCGGGAGCCGGCGTGCGGGGCGGGCAGACATTTCCCGGCGAGCTGCCGCTCGTGCGGGTCCTGCTGGGGCGGGAGACGACGGAAAACCAGTTGATGCATGAAGACTGGGTGATGGTCCACGAAATGACCCATCTCGCCTTTCCCTGGCTCAACCGGCGGCACAATTGGCTGGCCGAGGGGCTCGCGGTCTATGTCGAATCGATCGCCCGCGTGCAGGCGGGGCACCTGCCAGCCGAACAGATCTGGGGCGACTTTGCCGTGTCGATGCCCAAGGGCCTGCCCAAGCCGGGCGAGGGCGGTCTCGACCAGACGCCGACCTGGGGCAGGACCTATTGGGGAGGCGCCATGTTCTGCCTGCTCTGCGATGTCCGGATTCGCCGGAAGACCGGCAATCGCTCCGGCCTCCAGCATGCGCTGCGCGCCATCAATGCCGAACGCGATTTCCGCCGCGAATGGCCGCTGCGGGAGACACTGCAGCTTGGCGACCGGGCGACCGGAGAGTCTGTTCTTGTCGACACCTACGACGAGATGCGCGAAACCCCGGTTTCACCCGATCTGGATCAGCTCTGGCGCGACCTTGGCGTTGGCCGCCGCGGTCAAGCCGCCGTCTTTGACGACGATGCACCGATGGCAGCGATCCGCCGGGCCATTACCGCCCCGATGGCCTGACGATCAGACGTCGAGATTGGCAACGCTCAACGCATTGTCGCGAATGAAATCACGCCGCGGTTCAACCGTATCGCCCATGAGTTTCGTGAAGATGTCGTCGGCTTCGTCGAGCTCGCGCACCTGCACCTTGAGCAGGGTCCGGACATTGGCGTCGAGCGTGGTTTCCCACAGCTGTTCCGGGTTCATTTCGCCAAGCCCCTTGTAGCGCTGGATCGTGACGCCCTTGCGCCCGACCGCGAAAATCGCTTCGAGCAGGCCGGACGGACCGTAGATCGCCGTATCATCATCCTTGCGGCGCAGCTTCGCCGGCCTGGCGTAGATTTCCTGCAGGTGTACCGCCTTCTTGTCGAGTCGCAGGGCGTCGGCCGAGCCAATGAGCTTGCCGTCGATCACCCAGTTTTCCTTGACACCTCTCACCTCCCGCATGAAGGCAAGGCCGCCATCGGCCGTCGGCGCGCCCTGCCAGCCGCGCTCGGTCTCCTCCGAGATGGCGTCAAGCCGCCGCGCAATGTAACTTGCCGCCTGGTTGGCGTTCTCGGCATTCGACAGGACTTCGGGGTTGAGTGCGCCGGCGATGGCCGCCTGCTCCACCACCATGCGCGAGTACCGCGAGTGCAGCGCATCGAGTGCGGCCCGGACCGCCAGGGCCTCGTCGACGATGGCCTTCAGATCCTGCCCGGCCCGCTCGCTGCCATTGGCAAGGATGAGCGAAGTGCCTTCGAGGCCGGTCTCGATCAGGTAGTTCTCAAGCGCCTTGCCGTCCTTGAGATATTGTTCCGAGGAACCGCGCTTCACCTTGTAGAGCGGCGGCTGGGCGATATAGAGGTGTCCGCGTTCGATGATCTCCGGCATCTGCCGGTAGAAGAATGTCAGCAGCAGGGTGCGGATATGGGCACCGTCGACATCGGCGTCCGTCATGATGATGATCTTGTGGTAGCGGAGCTTGTCGATATTGAAGCCCTCGCCGTTATCGTCGCGGCCGATGCCGGTGCCGAGCGCGGTGATCAGTGTGCCGATCTCGGCCGAGGACAGCATCTTGTCGAAGCGGGCGCGTTCGACGTTGAGGATCTTGCCGCGCAACGGCAGCACCGCCTGGTTCTCGCGGTTGCGCGCCTGCTTTGCCGAACCGCCGGCCGAGTCGCCCTCGACGATGAAAAGCTCGGTGCGGGTCGGGTCGCGATCCTGGCATTCCGCGAGCTTGCCCGGCAGCCCGGCCATGTCCAGCGCCCCCTTGCGGCGCGTCAGCTCGCGCGCCTTGCGTGCCGCCTCGCGCGCTGCTGCCGCTTCGACGATCTTGCCGACGATCTTCCTGGCAAGCGGCGGGTTCTCCTCGAACCAGGCCCCCAGCATGTCGGTGATGGCGCCTTCCACCACCGGGCGGACTTCGGAGGAAACCAGCTTGTCCTTGGTCTGGGATGAGAATTTGGGGTCCGGCACCTTGACCGAGAGTACGCAGGTCATGCCTTCGCGCGCGTCATCGCCGGTGAGACTGATCTTCTCCTTCTTGGCGATGCCGCTTTCGCTGGCATAGTTGTTGATGACCCGCGTCAGCGCCGCTCTGAACCCGGCAAGGTGGGTGCCGCCGTCGCGCTGCGGGATGTTGTTGGTGAAGCACAGCGTATTCTCATGATAGCTGTCGTTCCACCACAGGGCGCACTCGACGGTGATATTGTCCTTCTCCGACCGCATCATGATGGGCTCCGGCAGCAGCGCCTGCTTGGCGCGGTCGAGATAGCGCACGAAGGCCTGGATGCCGCCCTCGTAGAAAAGCTCGATCTGCTTGGGCTCGACGCCACGGTTGTCGGTGAGGATTATCCGGACCCCCGAGTTGAGGAAGGCGAGTTCCCGCAGCCGGTGCTCCAGCGTGCTGAAATCGAAATCGGTCATCGAGAAGGTCTCGGGCGAGGGCAGGAAAGTCACCTCCGTCCCGCGCCGGCCGCCGGCATCGCCCGCCACCGCCAGGGGGGCGTCGGCCTCGCCATGGCTGAAGCTCATGACATGCTCTTTCCCGTCCCGGAAGATGCGGAGTTTCAGCCAGGTTGACAGCGCATTGACGACCGAAACGCCCACGCCGTGCAGTCCGCCGGAAACCTTGTAGGAGTTCTGGTCGAACTTTCCGCCGGCATGAAGCTGCGTCATGATGACTTCCGCCGCCGAAACGCCTTCACCCTTGTGGATGTCGGTCGGGATGCCACGGCCATTGTCGCTGACTGTGCACGAGCCATCGGCATTGAGCGTCACCGTGACGAGATTGGCATATCCCGCCAGCGCCTCGTCAATGGCATTGTCGACCACCTCGTAGACCATATGGTGCAGCCCGGAACCGTCGTCGGTGTCGCCGATATACATGCCCGGCCGCTTGCGCACGGCATCAAGCCCCTTCAGCACCTTGATCGACTCGGCCCCGTACTCGGGCATAAGCGGTTGTTCGTCAGTCATGCTTTCCTCATCTCGCCCGTCACCGTTGCCGCCTCGACGTGCAGGCGCAGGCAGTCGCCGGCGCAATCGTCGAACAGGGCCATGTCGGTCCCGGTCATCCACACCTGGGCGCCCAGTGCCGTGAGCGCCTCAAACAATCCCCGGCGCCTCACGACATCGAGATGTGCCGCCACCTCGTCGAGGAGCAGGATCGGCGTCCTGCCGGTGCTGTCCCCCACGGCCGCCGCCTGTGCCAGCACCAGGCCGGTAAGCAGCGCCTTTTGTTCTCCCGTCGAGCAGTAACCGGCCGGCATGGCCTTGGGCCCGTGGATCACCTGGAAATCGCTCCTGTGCGGTCCGTTGAGCGTGCGCCCCGCAGCGCTGTCGCTTCCCCGCGAATCGGCCAGTAATCTACGATATTCGTCCTCAACCTGCACGGCCGGCATACGCCTGAGCGCCTGTTCCTGTGTACCCTCGATTGTCAGAATTGCCCACGGAAATCTGCTTTCGCCGCGGCGGCGATCGATACCATTCTGCAGGATTTCGATGGCGGAATTGCGGGCGGCAGCGATGGCTGCGGCGGCTTCCGCCATGTGCCCCTCGAGCCCCGTCAGCCACGCCGCGTCCGGATTGCCGCTGGCCAGCACCAGGTTCCGCTCGCGCATGGCCTTTTCGAACACCGCGATGCGCGAGGCGTGCTCGGCGTCATACGCAGCGGTCAGCCGGTCGAGGAACCGGCGCCGGTCGGCCGCCGGCCCGGTGAACAGCCCGTCCATGCCGGGCGTCAGCCACAACATGCTGAGATGATCGCCGAGGGCGCCGGAACTGCGCTGCGGCACGCCGTCGATCACCACCTGGCGGGTGGCGCTCTCGTCTTCCGAGAGAGGCCGGCTCCAGCTCGTCCCGATGGCGCTCTCGCCATTGCCTGCAACCTGCGCGGCAATGGCCCACCGGCCGGGCCCGCCGATCCGCGCCATGGCCTCGAAACCGGCACCGCGCAAGCCGCGCCCCGGTGCCAGCATCGACACCGCCTCCAGCAGATTGGTCTTGCCCGCGCCATTGGGACCTGTGAGGATGACACTGTCCGCCCGGGTGTCGAGCCGCAGCGCCTCGTAGTTGCGAAAATCGGTCAGCGTGAGGCGAAGGATCGCTTGCCGCATCAAACCCGCATGGGCATCAGCACATAGAGTGCCTGCTCGTCGCCGGGATCCTTGATGATGGTCGGCGACCCGGCATCGGCGAGCTGCAGGGCGGCAGTATCGCCCTTGATCTGGCCGGCAATGTCGAGGAGATAGCGGGAATTGAATCCGATCTCCATCGGCTCCGCCTCGTAGCCGGCAGCGATTTCCTCTTCGGCCGAGCCTGAATCCGGGTTGTTCACCGTGAACACCAGCTTGCCGTTGCCGATATTGAGCTTCACGGCCCGCCCCTTCTCCATCGAGATGGTCGACACCCGGTCCACCGCTTCGGAGAACAGCCTGGTATCGACCTCCAGCAGCCGGTCATTGTGGCGGGGGATGACCCGTTCGTAGTCGGGGAACGTGCCATCGATGAGCTTCGATGTCAGGATCAGCCCGTTCACGCTGAAGCGGATCTTGGATGCCGACAGCGAGACTTCGATTTCACGATCGTCGCCCTCGATGAGCTTGACGAGTTCGAGCACCGTCTTGCGCGGCACGATCACGCCCGGCATGCCCTTGGCGCCGTCGGGCCGGGCGATCTGCGCCTGGGCCAGCCGGTGACCGTCGGTGGCGACCGCCCGCAGCATGTTGGCCTGGGCGACTTCGTGGAGATAGATGCCGTTGAGATAGTAGCGGGTCTCCTCCGTCGAAATGGCAAAGCGCGTCTTGTCGATGAGGGTGCGGAGATCGGCTGCCGCAAGCGTGAAGCTGTTCGCCATCTCGCCCGAGGCGAGGTCGGGAAAGTCCTCCGGCGGCAGGGCCTGCAGCTGGAACCGTGAGCGGCCGGCAAAGATCGCCAGCCGGTCACCACCCGCCCCGGTTTCAAGCTCGAGCTGGGTGCCATCCGGCAGCTTGCGCACGATGTCGTGGACCATGTGGGCCGGGGCAGTGGTGGCGCCGTCCTGGGCGACATCGGCCGCGACTGTCTCGATGATCTCGATGTCGAGGTCGGTGGCGGTGAGCCTGACCGCGCCGCGATTGGCCTGAATCAGCACATTGGAGAGGATCGGGATGGTGTTGCGGCGCTCGACCACGCTTTGCACGTGGTTGAGAGCCTTGAGGAACGCCGACCGTTCAAGTGTAACGCGCATCATGCTGCCCTGAAATTGACCAAACCCGCTGGCACGAACGCCAGCGGGCCGGAAACATTGGCGCTTTGCAACCCGTCTTGCAAGGCTTGCGAAGTGAAGCAAACAGGGTTTTTTGCCGCTTACTCCGCCGCGGCAAGTCCGACAGGACAACTGACCCCGGTGCCGCCCAGCCCGCAATAGCCGCCTGGATTCCTGGCGAGATACTGCTGGTGATAGGCTTCGGCGAAGTAGAATGGTCCCGCCTCGGCGATTTCGGTAGTGATCGGCCCGTAGCCCTTGGCCATCAGCAGCTTCTCGTAAGCCGCCTTGGACGCCAGCGCCCGCTCGCGCTGCGCCGGCGTCTTCCAGAAGATGGCCGAGCGGTACTGTGTGCCGATGTCGTTGCCCTGGCGCATGCCCTGGGTGGGATCATGCGCCTCCCAGAACACCTTGAGCAGCTGCTCGTAGCTGACCTCTTGCGGGTCGTACACGACCAGCACCGACTCGGCATGGCCGGTACCGCCGCTGCACACCTCTTCGTAGGTGGGATTGGGGGTGGTGCCCCCGGCATTGCCCACGGCGGTGACCCACACCCCCGGCACCTGCCAGAATTTGCGCTCGGCGCCCCAGTAACAGCCGAGCGCGAATACCGCCGTCTCGAGGCCTTCGGGATAGGGGCCTTTCAGCGGCCGGCCATTTACGTAATGGGTGGCGGCGGTAGGAATTTCCTGGGACCGTCCGGGCAGGGCCGCGTCCGCGGCAGGCAGCGCGAGTTTCTTGTGACGGCTGAACAGCATGGCGTTCAAATCTCCTGTGGCGATGCTGCCGAGATATAGGGCGGTCCGCCGCCGGCGGCCAGTCAACAGCGCTTGAAAGGCGGTGATCCGCCGCTATAGTGCGCCGTCTTTCAGGGAAGGGTGGCCGAGTGGTTTAAGGCGCACGCCTGGAACGCGTGTGTACGTGAAAGCGTACCGAGGGTTCGAATCCCTCCCCTTCCGCCAGCATTTATTCCTATAGTGATGCTCCAGACCCCTGCCGGCGCGCAAAGAACCAAGAGTTAGCGCTTTTTTCGCAATAGGCTCTGGCCAACCCGGTCATGCCGAAGCGCGAATTTTCGTTCTCCCCCGGCCTTGCTATCCACAGCTCTGGACTGCGCGATTTCAGTGCGGAGTTTTTGACATGTTGAACGGCAGCTTCTGGGTTGAGCCGTGTCGTGGCGATCTGCACCGCGCCGTCGATATGGAGGATCGGACTCGAATGCTGCAGTGCAAAATCCGGCGCTGGACCTGAGCATCGATTGGGATCAAGAATCCCAAATCTGTAGAGAGCAGATTGGCGTGGCAAGATTTCCGAAGGCGGCTCTATCCAGGCGAAAGACGCTGGCATTGGCAGGCGCATGCAGCGTGATCGCGCTTGCGCAGGCGGGGCGGGCACAGACCGAACTCAGATTTGGCCTCACTCCGGTTTTCCTCACGAATGACCTTGAACTCCTCACGAAGCTGAAAGCCTACCTGTCGCGCAAGACCGGGAAGGAGGTGCAGCTGGTGCGCCGGCGCACCTATGAAGAGATCACCAATCTGCTCCTCTCAGGAGAATTGACGGCCGCATGGATCTGCGGGTACCCGCTCGTGCAGTATCCCGATGAACTTGCACTGGTGGCAGTTCCGCTGTGGGACGGAAAGCCGCTCTACCGGTCTTATCTGATCACCACGCCGGACCGGCAGGCGAGCGACATCGACGACCTGCAAGGCGATATTCATGCGTTTTCAGATCCCAACAGCAATTCAGGTTTCCTCGTTACCGCGGCTCTGCTTGCCGGGCGCGGCCTGCGGCCGGAACAGTTCTTCCGCCGCACCTTCTACACCTATGGCCACCGCAATGTGATCCGCGCAGTGGCATCGGGACTTGCCCAGAGCGGCAGTGTCGACGGCTATGTCTGGGATGTGGTGACTGCACTTGAGCCCAAGCTTCATGCAAAGACGAAGGTGATCCGCCGCTCCGAGCTTCTCGGGTTTCCACCGGTCGCCTGTCCGAGCAAGAAGGTGGGAGATGAGGATGTCATCGCTCTGAAGCAGGCGCTGATATCGATGTCCGATGACAAGGAAGGGCGGGAGGTTCTGCGAATCCTGCGGCTTGACGGATTTGCCGACGAGCCGGCAAGCCTGTTCGATCCGATCGCCGCCAAGATGCGCCTGGTGCGGAGTCTGAACACATGACCGAATCCGGCCCTGGTAGCTACTTTCGGTTCTGGTCCTGGCCGATTTCCGTCCGAGCGCCCTTCGTTGTTGCATTGCTGATGGTGGCGATCAGTGTTGCGGTGAGCAACCGCGTGATGACCCGCTTGCAGGAAACACAGGAGCGCAACCTCCAACAGCTGGCCGCCGCATATCTCGACGGCGTCACTTCCTCGCTGATACCGGCCGTCGTCAATGATGATCCGTGGGAGACATTCGACATCCTTGACCGCTCGCGCGAGCGCTATCGCGGCGTCAATGTGCAATGGGTCGTGGTCACAAACATGGATGGGCAAGTCATCGCCGCCAGCGATCCCTCGCGCTTCCCCACTTTCGATCCACTGCCAAAGGATATTGGTGGCATCTTCAACAGCGACAAGGAAGTCGAGCTCGACGAGAACAGTGCCATTGCCAGAATGTCGCGCTCGCTCACCTACCAGGATATCGACATCGGGCGCATCTATGCCGCTGCTGACATTGCCAGCTTGATGCGGGAGAGATCGGATGTCGTCCGGGAACTCATTATGACCAACGCCTTGCTCACGGTATTTCTCATCGTCGTCGGCTACTTTTCCATCCGCCGGATGCTGCGACCTGTCGGCGAGTTGTCCAACTATTTTACGCAGAGCAGCGCGGGGACGATCAGTCCCATTCCCGAGCCGACAATCGCCAGGCAGGGGCCGGAGTTCAGACAGCTGTTCAAGCGCTATAACGCCATGGCTCAGGCCCTGAGCGAGCGCGAGAATCTTGCCACTCAACTCGCCGAGGAGGAAAAGCTGGCGAGTCTTGGCCGGCTTGCCTCCGGCATGGCCCACGAAATAAACAATCCTTTGGGCGGCATGTTCAATGCGCTCGACAGCCTGCGGAAACACGGCAGCAACGCGCAGGTCAGGGCGACCTCGGTCCGGCTGTTGGAGCAGGGGCTCACGGGAATACGCGACCTGGTGCGGTCAACCCTTGCAAGCTACCGGGGAGACCAGCGCCCTCGCGATCTGACTACAACCGATCTCGATGACCTCCGCCTGCTGCTCAAGGCGGAAGCACGTCGGCGCAAACTCAATCTCGATTGGCGGATTGAACTCGAATCGAGCGCCAAAGTGCCGGCCGTGCCGGTCCGCGATGCTGTGCTGAATCTGCTGCTGAACGCCTGCAATTCCAGCCCCGAAGAGGGAACCATACGATTCTCTGCCGGCATCGAGGAAGACGTTTTTGCTGCCGAAGTTTCCGACCAGGGGGGTGGCCTTCCACCGCATATCAAGGAATATATTGAGAGAAAGGGTGCCGGCAGCGCGCCACTCGACAAGCGCGCCGGCCTTGGCCTCTGGATCGTGAAGCGCCTTTGTGATGAAATGAATGGAGAGTTGTCAGTTACCCGAACGGGCGGCACCGGCACCACGATCAGATTGCGTGTGCCTCAGAAGCGCGCGGAGCGAAAACATGTTGCTTGAAGGGCGTGTTGTGGGCCTCGTCGAAGACGACCTCATCATGGGAGAATCTCTGGTTCAGAGCCTCTCTCTCGAGGGGTGTCAGGTGGACTGGTGGAAGACTGGCTCGGAGGCGATGCGAGCGCTTCGCATGACGAGCCCCGATCTCGTCATTTGCGACATCAGGCTACCGGATGTCAGGGGTGACGAGCTTTTCCGCCAACTGGCATCATCATCGTCAACGCCCCCGTTTCTGTTCATCACCGCTTTTGGCGACATCGATCAGGCCGTGTCGGTTATGCGAGAAGGAGCGGGTGACTACATCACCAAGCCATTCGAAATCGGCAACTTCATTGCACGCGCTCGCACCCTGATGCACCGGCATACTTCTGCACCGTCTGGCGAAGTTCTTGGTGTCTCGCCGGAGATGCGGCGCATCGAGGGCGTGTTGAAGCAGATCGCGAATCTCACGTCCCCATTGCTGATCACTGGAGAAACCGGCGCCGGCAAAGAAGTGTGCGCACGCTTCCTGCATGCGGCATCAGTCCGCTCGAAGGAGCCTTTCATCGCCGTCAACTGCGCTGCAATACCCGCCGATGTGATGGAGCGCGAGCTTTTCGGTTACCGCGGTGTTTCCGGTCAGGCGTTTCACCACGGGTTCGCTGAACGGGCGCGTGGCGGGGTTTTGTTCCTGGACGAGGTGTCGGAACTGCCACTGGCACTCCAGGCAAAGCTGTTGCGGCTTGTCGAAGCCCGGGAATTCAGCCGGGTGGGCGGCGAACAGCTGCTGCAGTTCCGGGGGCGTATCGTCTGTTCCTGCAATCGTGATCTGAATGAACTGATTGCCCAGCAAAGATTCCGTGCTGATCTATACTACCGCATCAACACCATCACCATTGAGGTGCCGCCTTTGCGGCTAAGGCGCGACGACATAGCCTGGCTCATCGAGCACTATCTCGATCATTTCAGCAAGGACGACGAAGCAGGGCCGAGAGGTGTCAGTACGCTCACCTATGAGCTGGCCATGGAGCACGATTGGCCCGGCAATGTGCGGGAATTGAGAAACCGGATGGAACGTGCCCTGGCGCTCACCAGGACAGAATGGCTCATGCCATCGGATCTTTTCCCCGACCGGGTACAGTCGGATTCAAACGAGACGGCCCGCTTTGCAACCTTGTCCGAAGCGCGTGATTTTGCTGAAAGGCGGCAAATCGAACGGGCACTGAAAAGAACCGACGGCCAGATTCTTGAAGCGGCGAACCTACTGGGCATCTCCCGAACGACCTTGTGGGAGAAGATGCGCCGTCTCGGTGTCAATCCTCACGCACATTAGCGCGGCGTTCGGGATTGTGAACCTTCGCAAACGCAGCATGTTCGGAAATCCGAACATGGTCTTCGCTAAGTACCCATAAACATGACACCTCATATTGCTGCAATGCAAATGAGGGCACCTTCCTGATTGGCCTATCCTCCCCTTCCATAAGCGATCGACCTGCACGGGAGGAGTATTATGAAGAGATGCGACAAGATGGTTGAGGTCGGCCGCCGCCAGTTCCTGCGCGGTGGCTTTGCGGCGGCGGCAGCGCTGCCGGTCGTCGGCCTTGCGGCCGCGGAGGCCAGGGCGGCGAGCAATGGCGCGATTCTCGACTACCCGGCAACGAAACTCGGCAACATCAAGGACCTCAAGCCCAACGAGCCCATGGCCGTTGCCTACCCCGATTCCGACGCGCCCGGTGTGCTGCTGAAGCTCGGAAACAGAGTCGAGGGCGGTGTCGGCCCCGATGGCGACATTGTTGGCTTCACCACCATCTGCCCGCACAAGGGTTTCCCGCTCAGCTACAACGCTGAGAGCCGCACCATGAACTGTCCCGGACATTATTCGGTCTTCGACTGCGAGGCCGGCGGCCAGGAAGTGTGGGGGCAGGCAACGCAGAATCTGCCGCAATACATGCTGCGCGTCGATGACAAGGGCGACATCTATGCCGAGGGCATTGATGAACTGCTGTACGGCCGCCTGTCCAACGTGCTTTGAGGGAGGAGATCATGGCTTACAAGCGACACATTGACCGTCTGCCGATCATTCCCGCGGACGCAAAGGTTCACAATGTCACCTGTCACTATTGCATCGTCGGCTGCGGCTACAAGGCCTATACATGGCCGGTGAACAAGCAGGGCGGCACGGCCCCCAATGAAAACGCGTTTGGCGTCGATCTGTCGAAACAGCAGGACGCTGATACCGAAGCCTGGTACTCGCCGTCGATGTACAACATCGTCAGGCAGGACGGCAAAGACGTCCATCTCGTCATCAAGCCCGACAAGGAATGCGTGGTGAATTCGGGGCTGGGCTCCGTGCGCGGTGCGCGCATGGCGGAGAACCGCCGTTCCGACAAGACCGGTACGCAACAGCAGCGCCTCGAGGAGCCGATGATCTGGCGCTATGGGACCTGGCAGCCGACGAGCTGGGACGACGCACTCGATCTCGTGGCGCGTGTAACGGCGCGCGTCATCGACAAGGACAAGGAAGACGATCTCTTCGTTTCAATGTTCGACCATGGCGGTTCGGCCGGTGGCTATGAAAACACGTGGGGAACCGGCAAGCTCTACTTCGGCTCGATGAAGGTGAAGAACTGCCGCATTCACAACCGTCCCGCCTACAACTCGGAAGTCCACTCGACGCGTGACATGGGGGTGGATGAGTTGAACTACTGTTACGAGGACTACGAGTTGACGGACACCATATTCATCGTTGGCGCCAATCCGCTCGAGACTCAGACGAACCTGTTCCTCAACCACATGGTTCCAGGGATCCGGAAAGGCGCCAAGGTCATCATTGTCGATCCGCGCCGCACCGTGACCGTCAATGCCTGCGAGGTGGAAGCTGGCAAGGACAACGTGCTTCAGCTCGCGATCAAATCGGGTACCGATCTTGCGTTGTTCAACACGCTGTTCACCTACATCGCCGACCAGGGCTGGATCGACAAAGACTTCATCGCCAACTCGACCTTCCAGGGCGACGTTGCACAGCCTCTCGATGAAGCCCATCCGGCGGCCCTTGGCAGCTTCGAAGCCGCCCGCGCCGAATGCAGGATGTCACTGGCCGACGGTGCGGCGATTACCGGCGTGCCGGAAGCCGATATTGTCAAGGCGGCCGAATGGATTGCCAAGCCGAAGGAAGATGGTTCGCGCCGCAAGTGCGTGACAGCCTACGAGAAGGGCATCATCTGGGGCAACGACAACTATCGCACCATCGGCGCGCTCGTGAACATCGCTCTGGCGACGGGCAATGTCGGGCGTGAAGGCGGCGGTGTGTGCCGTCTTGGCGGCCATCAGGAAGGCTATATGCGTCCTTCCGATGCCCACGTCGGCCGCCCCGCCCCCTATATCGATCAGCTGCTGATCGCCGGCAAGGGCAAGGTGCACCACATCTGGGCCAACGACCACTACAAGACGACGCTCAATGCCTCCGTCTTCAAGCGGGAATACAATCGCCGCACCGACATGGTGAAGGCGGCAATGGACGCACGTGTTGGTGCGACCCGCGAGGAAATGGTTGATGCGATTGTCTCGGCGATCAATGCGGGTGGCCTGTTCTCAGTCAATATCGACATCATCCACACGCAGATCGGCCAGGCGGCGCATGTCATCCTGCCTGCCGTTGAATCGGGCGAGATGAACCTGACGTCGATGAACGGCGAGCGGCGTATGCGGCTGGTCGAGAAATACATGGATGGCCCAGGCTCGGCGAAGCCCGATTGTCTCATTGCCGCAGGCATTGCCCAGAACCTCGAAAGGGTTCTCCGTGAGGAGGGCCGCAATGACTATGCCGACCAGTTCAAGGGCTATGACTGGAAGACCGAGGAAGACGCCTTCATGGATGGCTATCATGCCAATACCGGCAAGATCGTCACCTATGAGCGGCTGCGCGCCATGGGCAATAACGGCGTGCAGGAGCCGGTCGTCGACTTCAAGGATGGCAAGCTCGTCGGTGTCAAGCGCCTCTATGCCGACGGCCTGTTCACCCGGCACGGCCGCGAGGACAAGAAGGCGCTGTTCTGCGCCGGCGCCTGGCGTGGGCTGCAGGCCCCCGGCAAGGCGTTCCAGAGGGACAATTACGCCTTTCTCATCAACAATGGCCGGTCGAACATCAACTGGCAGAACTGGTTCCTCGACAAGGACAATGACTTCGTCACGGACCGTTTCCTCTTCCCCTACCTCCAGATCAATCCGGAGGACATGGCGGAACTGGGACTGAAGGCTGGCGATCTCGTCGAGGTCTACAATGACGTCGGCGCCACCCAGGCCATGGTCTATCCCGAGCCCACGGCGCGGCGGAAAGAGACCTTCATGCTGTTTGGTGCCGCAACGGGTGCCCAGGGCAACGTCGTCAATGCCGGCGCCAACGAGCTGATCCTGCCGAACTACAAGCAGACCTGGGCCAACATCCGGAAGATTTCGGATGCGCCAGCCTCGGTCACGCGCACATCGTTCAAGTCGTGGGAATACACGGCCTGAGACGTGACAGGGGCGGTCTGGCACAGGCGCCGGGCCGCCCCTTTGCGATTTGCTATGAGGAACGGCATCGCATGAACCAGATGTTCCGGGCCGGGTTGGCCGGCGGGCGCCCGCAACTCGTCGATCGTTTCGGGCGCAGCATCACTTATCTTCGCGTTTCGGTGACGGACCGCTGCGATTTCCGCTGTGTCTATTGCATGGCGGAGGACATGACGTTCCTGCCGAAACGCGATCTCCTGTCCATCGAGGAACTCGATCGCCTATGCTCGGCCTTTGTCGAACGGGGCGTGAAGAAGATCAGGTTGACCGGCGGCGAGCCCCTGGTCCGCAGGGGCATCATGACACTCGTCGAGAGTCTTTCGCGCCACCTGAAATCCGGCGTACTCGACGAGCTTACCCTCACCACCAACGGCAGCCAGCTTGCCAAATATGCGGCCGAACTGGCGGACCATGGCGTGAGGCGCATCAATGTCTCGGTCGATACGCTCGACCCCGCCAAGTTCAAGGCCATCACCCGCTGGGGCGATTTCGCCAAGGTCATGGAAGGCATCCGCGCGGCTCGCAATGCCGGCCTTCACATCAAGATCAATGCGGTGGCGCTCAAGGGCGTCAATGACCAGGAAATCCCCGACATGGTCCGCTGGGCCCATGGCGAGGGCATGGATCTGACGCTGATCGAGACCATGCCGCTTGGCGACATCGACGGCGACCGCACCGACCAGTATCTGCCGCTGTCGCTCGTCCGTGCCAGGCTGATGGATGAGTTCACGCTGGATGACATCCCCTACACGACCGGCGGACCGGCACGCTATGTGAAGGTGAAGGAGACCGGCGGCCGGCTCGGTTTCATCACGCCGCTCACTCACAATTTCTGCGAGAGCTGCAATCGCGTCAGGCTCACCTGCACCGGCACGCTCTACATGTGTCTCGGCCAGGAGGATGCCGCCGATCTTCGCGCTCCCTTGCGGGCCTCCGAGGGCAACGATTTGCTTGATGCCGCCATCGATGAAGCCATCAGCCGCAAGCCCAAAGGCCACGACTTCATCATCGATCGCCGCCACAACAAGCCGGCACTCGCGCGGCATATGAGTGTTACGGGCGGGTAATCTATACTTCCATAAATCTAGAAATATCGATTGACGAGAGCTGCTGTTACTGCTATCTAATATCGATGAAGCTTGATGACGCAGCAGCCCAGCTCGAAGCCCTTGGTAGCCGGACGCGGCTCAGGATCTACCGGATACTGGTGAAAGTCGGGGAAGACGGTATTGCTGTCGGCCAGTTACAGAGCCGTGTCGGCACTGCCGCCTCGACTCTGTCGCACCATTTGCAGAAGCTCATACAGGTTGGGCTCGTAACCCAGGAGCGGCAGGCGACGACACTCATCTGTCGGGCGAATTACAAGACGATGAGCGGCCTCGTGTCGTTCCTCACGGAAGAATGCTGCATCGAGCAGCGCTCCCGCAACTCGAATGCCGCTTAGTTTTTTTGCCAACTTATTCGAAGATGCCGGAAATATGGAAGGAAAGATCAGCATGGAATTTGAGTTTCCCGTGGCAATTGTCGGGGCGGGGCCCATTGGCCTTGCGGCAGCGGCGCATCTCACGCTGCGGGGATTGCCGGTCAGCGTGTTCGAAGCCGGTCCCACAATCGCGGCCAACCTGCGCGACTGGAGCCACGTGCGCCTGTTCTCGATGTGGGATCAGTGCGTCGATGGAGCTGCAGTAACGCTTCTCAAGCGGCATGGTTGGTTTGATGTTCCGCGCAGTAAGTTGCCGACCGGTGGAGATCTGGTCCGTGACTACCTTGAACCCCTCGCGGCCACGCCTGAGCTGGCGGATGTCATCGCGACCAATGCAAAGGTTGTACGCATCGCCCGCATGGGCCTTGATCGCATGTCGGCGAAATCCCGCGCCGGGCGGCCTTTTGAACTGACAATCGCCGATGGCGGGGGCAAGAAACGCAAAATCCTGGCGCAAGCCGTGATCGACACTTCAGGCACATGGCAGAATCCGAATCCGATCGGAGCCGATGGCTGGCCCGCTGAAGGCGAGGAGGATCATCACGAGTCAATCCGATACGGCATTCCCGACGTAAGCGGTGCCGAGCGCGCGATCTATGCAGGCAGGCGCACAGTCGTCGTGGGCGGCGGTCATTCGGCTGCCAATGCGCTCCTCGATCTTGCGCTCGTTGCAGAACAGGCGCCCGCAACCGCCATCACCTGGGTCATCCGGGGTTCATCCTTCGCAACAGCCTTCGGCGGCGGAGCTGCAGATCGGCTTCCGGCGCGCGGCGCTCTCGGTGAAAGGCTGAAGGTGCTTGCGGAGTCAGGGCGGCTCACGATCATCAAGTCATTCGCCGTCAGACGTGTGGGCCACAATGGGCAAGGCTTGATACTCGAAAGCGAGACTCGCACCATTGGTCCATTTGACCGCATCATCGCGGCCACCGGTCAGCGGCCCGATTTCGGCTTTGCTCGTGAGCTGCAACTCGATATTGATCCTGCTGTCGAAAGCACACGAACACTTGGTCCGCTCATCGATCCCAATGTGCATTCCTGCGGCACGGTTCCGCCCCATGGCTGGCGCGAGCTCGCGCATCCGGAGCCAGGCTACTTCGTCGCCGGCATCAAAAGCTACGGACGCGCACCGACGTTCCTGTTGCTGACAGGCTATGAGCAAGTGCGCTCGATTACCGCTCACCTCGCCGGCGACCGCGTTGCAGCCGACGCTATCCAGCTGGCCCTGCCTGAAACCGGCATTTGCAGCGCCACGCTCGATCAAGTGGCGCCGGGTGGCCTGTGCTGCGCCGGAGCGGCAGCCGATGCTGTCGAGCCATGTTGCGAGCGGCCTGCCGAAGAGCGTTCCTCGCCGTGTTGTTCCGAAGGGACGAGAAGCGCACAGCGGGGAAATGCGCCCGCCTGTTGCGGATGATTGTCCAGGCGCCACAGAACAGAATTCCGTGGCCGCAGGTTATTGGCCTCGCCTTCTCGCAGTTGGTGGCTTGGGGTGTGCTCTACTACGCCTTCGCCGTGATCGTGACACCGATGGGTGTCGAGACGGGTTGGAGCAAGCCCGAGATGCACGGCGCCCAGTCCCTCGGACTTGCCGTCAGCGGGCTCTCGGCCTACTGGGTCGGACGCCACATTGATTGTCGTGGCGGCCGCGGACTGATGATGACAGGTGCTGTCCTCGGTGCCGCAGCCGTAGTGCTCTGGTCGCAGGTCCGAGAGCTTTGGCAACTCTATTTTGTCTGCGTGCTGATCGGCGCAGCATCAGCGTTTGCCCTCTATGAAGCAGCCTTTGCGGTGACAGCGCGGCTGGTTCCCGGAGACTATCGCCGCGCCATTACCGCCATCACGCTCCTGGGCGGGCTTGCCAGCACGGCGTTCATCCCCTTGACTCATGGGTTCGTGGATGGCCTCGGTTGGCGCAATGCGCTTGTCGTATTGGCCGCGATTCTCTTGGTAGTCTGCGTAGCCGTTCCGTGGCTCGCACTTCGTGACGGCGGCGGTATATCACGATCTGCAAGAGTCGAATCCATGCGGCCCTCCGTGTTCCCACTGGTAAGAACGCGCCCCGCATTCTGGCTTCTCCTGGCGAGTTATGTCAGCTTCGCCTTCTTCTATTCGGCACTGCTGTTCAGTCTTTTGCCAATGCTCGACGAACGCGGCATAACAGCGGCAACAGCCGTGGCACTCTATGCCATGATCGGTCCGTCGCAAGTTGCGGGCCGGCTCCTCATGTTTGTTGCAGACCGTCTGCTGCCGACGAGCCTCAGTGGAATTGTTGCTACCGTGCTGCCGGTGCTGGCCATGCTGGTTCTGATTGCCGTGGCGCCGACATCAAATTCTGCCTTCCTGTTCCCGCTGTTGTTTGGCGCAGGCATGGGCATCAAGACCGTCGTTCAGGCGACTGCTGCTCCAGAATTTCTCGTCATCCGCGAATATGGTGCGCTGCAGGGCATCCTGTCGATGCCGGTGCAACTGACCCAGGCCGCCGCACCACTGATCGCCGCTCTGCTTTGGCAATGGAGCGGCAGCTACGTGCTGCTGACGCTGGTGTTGCTCGCCAGTGCAGTTGCTTCAGCCATGACATTTGCCGCGGCTGTCTTGTTGCGTGGAGACCAGACGAAGCGGGCCAGGACCTGAACAGTGACAATGTTGGATACCGAGATCAAAGCGCAGAAGCAGATTCTCGCGGCCCTAAACCAGAGCTGCTTCTGCACCACGCTTGACCGCGGAATGCTGTGTCGGGCGCTGGACAGTGCGGCCGATGATCCGGAATTCTGCAAAATGCACGTGAAAGGCCGTCCACATTCGTGCCCCAGCGCGGCGGTTTTTCGCCCCGCGACTGAAAGCGCCGCCATGCAGAAGATCGTTACGGCAATCCATGCGGTGAGCCCCACGCCCGCCTAGAACGACCGTGTCCTGTCATGGGCTCCAGCCATCGGTCGGGAGAATCATGGCCCCATCGGCTCCTTCATGAGCAACAACTTTCATCTCGACGACAAGGGTCCCCGCCTCATCGGGGTGAATACCAATGCAGGCGGAGCCTTCCTCTCCGCGTTCCTCGCTAAGGCACAACGTGCCTGTTGCACAGAGATGGAGGAGGTGTTCGGAATGCCTTCTGCTGCTGACTTCAACATCGTTGTCCTCGTGATGTTTGCAGCCGAATGGATATTGTAGAGCGGGGAGCGGCCGCTCACCCACGTGGCGATCGTGGACGATGCCCCGCACGCGCAATATCTTTATCCGGAATTCGTTCTTGCCCAGAGGTTGTTTCTCAGCGCCGGCATTGATGCCATTGTCGCCGATCCACGACAGGTTGAATTGCGCAATGGACGACTCGCGATTGACGACAAGACGACAGGCCTCGTTTACAATCGCCTGGCGGACTTCGTACTTGATGATCCAGCGCACGCAACGCTACGCGCGGTCTCTACCAGCGGTGCGGTCGCGGGAACACGCAATCACGCTGCAACGGTCTTGCTGAGGAACATGCACCTTTGCAGGCCGCCGCTTGTCAGCCGCTTGGCCCGTACTCAATCCGCCGCTTGCTGCGGCGGCCTTTCACAGATTCTCAGGCGTATAGATTTCGAATGGCAGGGCGATCGACTGCGGCGGGAAGGTGGCACCCCCGTCGAAGGTGCGGAGCATCGCGGCCATCGTCTCGTGCGCCAGCGCTTGCAGCGGGTGTGAGATCAGGAAGTTGAGCGTGCCATCGAGCAAGGCGGCACGCGTGACGTCGGTCAGGTCGTAGCCGACGGCCACGATTTCCCTGGCCCGGCCACTGTCACGCAAGGCCGCAACCGCGCCGGTGATTCCCCCGCCCGAGACATACAGCCCCGCGAGATCGGGATGCTCTTCGAGCAGCCGTTCCGTCACCTCCCGCGCGATGCTGGCCGTCTCGAAGGTGGAACGCGCTTCGAGGAGTTCGAATCCACGCGGATGTTCGCGAAAGTAGGAGCGAAACCCGCTTTCATTTGTTTCCTGGCAGCGGTAGCGGTGATTGCCGACCAGGATCGCGATCTTGCCCGGCGCCTTGCAGAGATTGTCGAAGGCCCAGCCGGCCGTACGGCCGACCTTCCACGCATCGAGACCCACATAGCCGACATTGCAGCGGGCCGTGAGCTGCGAGATCAGTGCAAACGTGCGAATGTTCCTTTCGGCCAGTTGCTCGATTGTCGCCGACACAATCGGATGTTCCGCTGCAACAACACCCAGCAGATCCGCACTTTCGCCCAGCCGCAGTAAACCTCTTGATACGTTTTGAGGCGTCAACTCGTCGACATACTCAATCTGCATCACGATACTGTGCTGCCGGACGGTGCGTGCAGCATTCTCCAGGGCCTGGCTGAGGTTCTTGTAGAAATCGCGATGGCGCTGCAACAGCAGTATTCCGATGCGCACTTTCGGCAGGCTGAGCCTGAGCCTGTCTCGGATCGACGCAATGCCATAGAATCCAACGGTTTGAGCAGCTTCAAGGACTGCCCGGATGGTCTCCTCGCGCACCTTTTCAGGCTCATGAAGCACCCGATTGACCGTCGAAATGGACAGATTTGCGCTTCGTGCGACATCGCGGATCGTGGCGCGGGGCATGGCATTCACCGTCTCAGTGCATCTCAAAATCACAATCGATAAATGATTTATAATGAAACGAAATGCAGTTTACAATCTCATGAATGTTGCGCTGCCTTCGCTGCGGATGCAACATTTATTCTAACAAGAATGCATAAAGCACAAACGTTTCGCCCCTTAGTCAGGGCCGCTTGGGAGGATTTCAATGGATGATGTCTTGTTTGGCACCCGCGACAAGCGCGGCGATTGGACCCCGGCCATCAAGCCCGAAGTCGCCCCCATCTGGCTGTCGCCGTGGCAGCCCGCCAAGGTCCTGACGTGGCTGTGGAGTTTCATCTGGCCGTGGAACGCCTTCCATATGGCCACCGCACTTCTCTATCTGCATTATGTAATCCCCGATGCGGAAACGATGCAGACGCTGGCCTGGGGCTGGGCGCTCTGGCTCTATGCGGTGAACGCGCTCGGCATCTTCGTGATGTACGGTACCATCGAGCTCTTCTACTACGTCAAGCGCAAGCAGGGCACGCGCTTCAAGTACATCGCGAAGTTCCCGGCTGACGTTCCCTCGGATGTGTTCTGGTTCAAGAGCCAGAACATCGACAATTTCCTGCGCACATTTCTTGTTGGCGTCCCGATGTGGACCCTCGTCGAGGTGCTGATGCTCTGGGCTTTCGCCAACGGCTATGCGCCGTGGCTGACCTGGGCCGAGAACCCGTACTACCTCGCCCTCCTCGTGTTCCTGTGCCCCTTCATCCATGAGTTGCACTTCTTCCTTATCCACCGCGCCATTCATTGGGAGCCGCTCTACAAGTGGATTCATTCGGTGCACCACAACTCGGTCAATCCCTCGCCCTGGTCGTCCCTGTCGATGCATCCGGTGGAGACCTTCATCTATCACGCCGTGGCGCTGTGGCACCTGGTGATCCCCTCGAATCCCCTGATCGGCCTATTCCAGCTTCACCTGGCGGGTTATGGCGCCGTGAATGGTCACATTGGATTCGACAAGCTCGAGATCACGGACGACAAGACGCTCGATAGCCACGCCTACATACACTACCTCCATCATAAGTACTTCGAGGTGAACTATGGCGGCGACGGCCTCATTCCCCTCGATAAGTGGTTTGGCACCTGGCATGACGGCTCGAAAGAGGGCGAAGCCAGGATGCTGGAACGCTTCAAGCGCAAGCGCGAACGGCTGAACGCCAGGAAGTCGACGCTTGTGGGGTCATGACACCAATGGACGGCACGGCATTTGGTACGCGCGACAAGCGCGGCGACTGGCGCCCGAACGCGGCTTTGCAGGTCGGCCCACTCCTCGACTTTCCGTGGAGCCCGGCGCGCATCCTCAAATGGCTGCCCAGCTATTTCCTGCCCTGGAATGTTGTGTTCATGGCCGTGGGCACCATGTTCTGGCTTTACCTCACCCCGCCACGCGCGACGCTCCAGACGCTCGACTGGACCTGGGTGCTCTTCCTCTATGTCCGCAATTCGCTCGTGGTCCTGCTGATCTATGGAGCGCTGGAACTGCACCTCTATGTCAGGCGCGCCCAGCGCAACCGCTTCAAGTTCAACGGTCAGTTCCCGGCCGACCGGCCCGCGGACGTGTTCTGGTTCAAGAGCCAAAACATCGACAATGCGATCAGGAGCTTCGCATCTGGTGTGCCGATCTGGACGGCCTACGAAGTGCTCATGCTTTGGGCTTGGGCCAATGAAATCGGCCCGTGGACCACATTCACCGGTAATCCGGTGTGGCTCGTCATCCTCGCGCTCGCGATCCCGCTGATTCACGAGGTGCACTTCTTCTGTATCCATCGGCTGATCCACGTTCCGGTGCTCTACCGCTGGGTTCATTCGGTGCACCACAATTCGGTGAACCCCAGCCCGTGGTCGTCGCTCTCCATGCATCCGGTCGAGCATCTGCTTTACTGGTCGGGCAGCCTGATCCACCTGATCCTGCCGTCGCATCCCTTGCTCTTGCTCTACCATCTGCAAGTGACCGGCACCGGCGCCGTCATCGGCCATATCGGTTTCCACAGGATCGAGACCGGCAAGGACAGAACGGTCGATACCCACGCCTATGCCCATTACCTGCACCACAAGTATTTCGAAGTGAATTATGCCGACGGCGTGCTGCCGCTCGATGAGTGGTTCGGCACCTGGCACGACGGCACCAGTGAGGGCGACGCGCGCATGCAGGCGCGCTTCGAGAGGAAGCGCGAGCGCATGAATACCCCGCGGCAGCAGAATTCATGATGTCATGAATCCGTCATGGTGACGGCAACTCGAGGGAGGGACTGAAATGAGGAAGTATCTGACGATTGTAGCGGCAGCAGCCGCACTGGCCGTCGCCGCGCCAATGGCTATGGCCGCGAACATCGCGGTCATCGGTGGCAAGACCGATGACCCGTTCTGGAACAAGATCAAGAAAGGCCTCGACGATGCCGGACTGATGGTTGCCGCCAACGGCGGGTCGGTTGCCTATCTGCAGCTCCAGACCTATGACAATCTCGGTCCCGATGCGGCCCAGTTGGTGCGAACGGCGATCAGCCAGGGCGTCGACGGTATCGTGGTTCCGAACTGGGTTCCCGAAGCCCAGGACGAAGCCATCAAGGAAGCCATTGCCAAGGGTATCAAGGTCATCCTGATCAATGCCGGCAATGGCGAAAAGGCCAGGGAACTCGGTGCCATCAACTATGTCGGCAACGACGAGTATCAGGCGGGCCTGGCTGCCGGCAAATACTATGCCGGCAAGGGCGTGAAGAACATCATCTGCGTGAACACCGTTCCGGGTGCGGCCAACCTCGAGGCGCGCTGCAAGGGCGTCGCCGATGGCGCGGCGGAAGGCGGCTCGAAGTCAAACCAGCTGCCGCTGCCGGCGACCAGCTTCGGCGACCCCACCGCTGTTGCGGAAGCCATCAAGGCCACGCTTTTGAAGGATGACTCGATCGACGGCGCCATTACGATTTCCGCCGGCGACGCCGACAGCGCCGCCACGGGCATTGAGCAGGCGGGTAAGACCGGCAAGGTAATGCTGGGCTCGTTCGACTTCAACCAGAGCGGCCTCGATCGCATCAAGGCTGGCACCCAGGGATTCGCAGTCGACCAGCAGCCCTATCTGCAGTCGATGATCGGCGTGTCCCTTCTTGCAGCCCATATCGACTTCGGCAACCTCCTGCCCACCAACCCGGTGCTCACTGGCCCCGGCATCGTCGACTCTAGCAACATCGAACCGACGCTGAACGGTGTGTCGAAGGGCGCCCGCTGACAGACCGTGACGGACATACCCGGCCCGCGATTGTGACGAGGGCCGGGTACAGCCGCTCTTTCGGCATATCGGGAAGGAACGACGCTATGAATGCTAAGACCATCAGCCAGATTGCCGCCAATGTTTCTGGATTGGGCGGAGCCCACTCAACCGGTCTCGCTATCGGCGCTCTGTTGCGGCGGCCGGAGGCAGGAGCGTTCCTTGGCTTGCTCGGCGTGTTTGTTTTCTTCACGGCCTTTGGCGGCATCAGCTTTCTGACACCTGCCGGTGCGGCTAGCTGGCTCAACGTCGCCGCCAGTCTCGGCATAGTCGCCATTCCCATCGGCCTTCTCATGATCGCCGGCGAGCTTGACATATCGATTGGGTCCATGATTCCGGCTGGTTCAATGACCGTCGCCATCATCGCCGGCCACTACGATCTGCCGATCTGGCTCGGGATTGCCGCCTCGCTCGGCGTCGGCGTCATTGTTGGACTCGTCAACGGTTTCCTGGTGGTACGAACCGCCGTGCCGTCTCTCATTGTGACGCTTGGAACATTGTTCGCGGTTGCGGGCTTCGTCCTTGGCCTTTCGGTCCTCATCACCGGCACGACCAGCGTTGCCCTGACCACGACGGGATTGCCCAAGATAATCTTCGGCTCGTTCATCGGCGGGCAATTCCAGGTCATCATCCTGTGGTGGCTGGCCCTGGCGCTCGTCTACATCTACTTCGTCCACTATTCGCCCTATGGAAACTGGATCTTCGCCATGGGCGGCGACAAGGATAGCGCCCGCAACGCCGGCATCCCGACACGGCGTCTCACCATCATTCTCTTCGTTCTGTCGAGCACGAGCGCAGCCTTTGTCGGAATGTGCCAGGCAATCCTTTTCAACTCCGCGCAGGTTTCGGCGGGCATGTCCTTCATCTTTAACTCGATCATTGCGGTAGTGGTGGGCGGCGTGCTGCTCACTGGCGGATTCGGATCCGTGATCGGCATCTTCCTCGGAACCATCACCTTCGCGGTGGTGAACCAGGGCATCTACTTCACCTCCTTCGACCGCAACTGGTCGAGTCTCATCATCGGCGTGCTGCTGCTGCTGGCCGTGCTGATGAACAACACTTTCCGCAAGATGGCGCTCACTTACGCGCCGAAGAAGAAGTAAGGAGCATCGCGATGCAGTCTCCCATCTTCGCAGTCAGGAACGTCAGCAAGTCCTTCGGACCGATCGACGTGCTTCACGACATATCGCTCAACGTGCATGCTGGCGAGGTGCTGTGCCTGCTTGGCGACAATGGTGCCGGGAAGTCGACGCTCATCAAGATTCTCTCCGGCGTCTACAAGACAACGTCCGGCACCATCGAGATGGACGGCAAGGCCGTTTCATTTGCCAGTCCTCGCGAGGCCCGCGATCATGGCATTGCGACGGTTCATCAGTTCGGCGGGACATTTCCTCTGATGAGCATCGGCCGCTCGTTTTTTGTTGGCGCCGAACCGACAAAGCGCTGGGGGCCGCTCAGGATCTATGACCGCGCCCGGGCCAACGAGATTGCGGTCAAGGCGGTGCGCGAGTTCGGCATTACCCGCATCGACGATGGCGACCGGCTGGTCGGCGGTTTGTCCGGCGGCGAGCGGCAGGCGCTGGCCATTGCCCGCGCTGTCTACTTCGGCGCGCGCGTGCTGATCCTCGACGAGCCGACAGCGGCGCTCGGTGTCAAGGAGGCGGCACATGTACTGCGCATTGTGCTCCAGGCGCGCCAGCGCGGACTTGCCGTCATCTTCATCACGCACAATGTGGTGCACGCGCTGACCGTCGGCGATCACTTTGCGGTTCTGATCAGGGGCGCCAAGGCTGCCGACTTCCGCAAGGGCGAAAAGTCCCGCGAGGAGATCACCGACCTCATGGCAGGTGGCGAACACATGGCTGAGCTCGAAGCCGAGATCGAAGCCTACACGGCCGCCGGTAGTCGGCCCGTGTCAGCGGGAGGCTGAGCGCCGTGGCTCGGGATCGGGAGTACGGCCAGGTGAGAGACGGGAAGGCGGAATTGATCCTGTCGGTTGGCGCGAGTAAGGCTATACTGGCGACAGCTTCTCACGTGAACACGTCGCCGCCGGCCGGCGCAAGTGATGCCACCGGCCGCATCAATAGAACATCACTCAGTAGGGCAACAGACATGGCACAATGGATTGACGCCTGTGCGGCAGGAGATATTGATAGCGAAGACCTGATCCGCTTCGATCACGGCGGCCGCACATTCGCGATCTACCGAAGTCCGGACGACGAGTACTTCTGCACTGACGGCCAGTGCACCCATGAGAAAGTCCATCTCTGCGATGGTCTGGTGATGGACTACACCATCGAATGTCCAAAGCATAACGGCCAGTTTGACTATCGCACCGGCGAGGCGATCCGCTTGCCCGCCTGCGTCAATCTCAAGACCTACCGTACCAAGGTAGAGAACGGCCGCGTCTTCATTGAGATCTAGCGATCATGACGGCTCCCTTCACATTTGCTGCCTGCGCCGAAATGCTTTGGCAGGATCGGCCCATGGCTTGGCGGCTGAAACGCCTGACCGAGCTCGGATTCCAGTGCGGCATCTGGAACTGGACCGATCATGACTTGGTCATGCTGGAACGGTCGGGGGCAAGTTTCTCCTCGATGACCGGTTACATCCGGGGGCGCCTTGGCGATGACGAGGGCGCTGCCGAACTGCTTGCCACCGCCGTGCAGTCGATTGAGGTGGGCAAGCGCCTCAACGTGCCGCGTCTCAACTTGCATGGCACCGGTTTGGACGCCCGTGGCCTGCCGGTTACGCCACGCGAAGTGGTGACGGGAGCCATGTGGCTGAAGGCGCGCGACACGCTGAACCGCATCGCCGATCTGGGCGAAAAGCACGGCGTCACGTTCATGCTCGAGAACCTGAACCTGCCGGTCGATCACCCGGGTGTGCCATTCGCGCGAATCGAAGATACGCTGGCCCTGGTGTCCGCTGTCAATCGTCAGGGCCTGAGACTTAACCTTGATCTTTATCATGTGCAGATCGGCGAAGGAAATCTCATCACATGGTGCCGGCGATGCCTGCCTTACATCGGGGAGGTCCAGGTCGCCGATGTGCCGGGGCGGCGGGAGCCCGGCACCGGCGAGATCAACTATCGCGGCGTCGCGCGCGCGCTGAAAGAGCTGGGCTACCGCGGCACTGTTTGCATGGAAGCTTACGCGTCGGCGGCGGCCGACAATGCACTTGCCGAATTTCGCCGCGCCTTCGACGTCTGAGGAACTGCGATGATGGCAGACGCGGCAGAGAGAATAGGGCGTCCGGCCATAGGCGTCGCCATGAACCCCATCGGCGCCAGGGCGCCGCAGCCGCCAGGCGATCTGCACGAGGTGCGCATGCTCGTCGCGTCACGGGCATTGCAGATTCCCGGCAAAGCAGGGCATGTGCTGCGTGTGGCCCTTGACTATCCGGCCGACGTGGCATTCGGCACGGCTCGCAGCCTGGCGCTTCGCTGCAGTGTATCCCCGACGACGGTGATGCGCTTGCTCAGGATCCTGGGTTTCCGGAACTTCAGAGAGTTCCGTGAGCTCTGTCGGCGCGAGATCGCACGGGAAAGGGATCGGGAAGGTTGATCGTGAGTGAACCAGCCACCATTCGCGCGCGCACTCCCGTTGCGCCGGTGGGGCTTGAATTTCCTCGCGGGTCTACCGGCGTAGAGGCGGCGGCCTTGCCATTCGGGACTCTCTGGGGACACAGTGATCCGAACCCATCGCGCCAGCCATGCGAATATGCCCCAAAGGTGCAGCGCTGAGATGGGCGCGGGCATAGTCATCATCGGCGCAGGCATGGCGGGACACCGTGCGGCAATTGCCCTTCGTGCCGCTGGCTACAATGGCACCCTGACCCTGATAGGCGAGGAGCCGCACATGCCCTACGACCGGCCGCCCCTCTCCAAGTCGGCCATCGTCGAGGATCGGGAGCCGCAGCCGGCCTGGCTGATGGATGAGGCCACTGCGGCGTCACTCGATACCACGGTTCGCCTGGGCGCTGCCGTGACCGCCATAGATCGTTCGGCAAAACTCGTTCGTCTCTCGGACGGCACCGGTTTGCCCTATGCCCGGCTCCTGCTTGCCACCGGTGCCACGCCCCGCAAGCTCAACGTGGCGGGCGGCGAGACGGCGCTGCTCCTCCGCAATTTCGAAGATGCAGTTGGCCTCCGCGAGAAGTTCCGGCCCGGCCGGCGCATCGCCATCATCGGCGGCGGATTCATTGGCCTCGAACTGGCTTCATCGGCAGTCACCCGCCGCTGTGCAGTGACGGTGATCGAGGCTCAGCCGCGCATTCTCATGCGCGGTGTGCCGGAGAGGATTGCGCGTATTGTCCATGCCCGCCATGCTGCTGCGGGTGTCCGGATCGAGACGGGTGCGGCGATTGAAGCGATCGGGCCGGCTGCCGTTCATCTCGCTGATGGCCGAACCATTGATGCGGATGTGGTCGTGGCGGGAGTGGGCGCGGCCCCACATGTCCGGCTGGCGGAGGACTGTGGCCTCGCCATCGACAACGGCATCGCCGTTGATGCGACCCTCAGGACCAGCGATCCTGATATCTATGCGGTTGGAGACTGCTGCTCTTTCCCGCATGCGGTGTTTCATGGCGCGCGTATCCGGCTCGAGTCCTGGCGCAATGCCCAGGATCAGGGGGCTTTCGTTGCGGAGAATTTGCTCGGGGCGGAGAATCCGTATACGGCCATACCTTGGTTCTGGTCCGATCAGTACGAATTGACGCTGCAGGTCGCGGGCCTGCCTGCCGCGGGGGCCGAGATCGTCGAGCGCAGCGGCGGCGAGGACACGGTCCTGCTGTTCCATGTGGCGCAAGATGGTCAGCTTGTGGGCGCAAGTGGCATTGGCCCCGGCAATGCGGTTGCCCGCGACATCAAACTCGCCGAGATGCTGATTGCGAAAGCCGCAAGGCCGGTTCCGGCCGCACTTGCTGACCCGGCCGTTCAGTTAAAGTCACTGCTGAGAGGATAGGTAGATGTCAAGAAAGCCGCCGACCATTGCCGATGTACGCGCCAACAAGGGCAAGTATCGATATACCATGTTGCGCGTCGAAACCTGGGAGGAGCTCGCGGCAGCGGAAGCGGCGGGAATTGACATGGTTTCCGTGCCGCCGGACATGATTGCTCAGCAGCGCTTCCGCGCTGTGGCACCATCGCTGTTTGCGGTTCCGGGTCTTGCACTCTGGGAGAATGACGGCACGACCGACGGCTTCCTGCGCTGGGGTTTCGAAATGCTGCGGCATGGCGCCGATGCCGTCTATTGTGCAGCGTCGATTGAGACGGTTCGGCGAATGGCTGACGAAGGCATCCCGGTGATTGGCCATGTGGGCCTCATCCCCCATACCTGCACCTGGACGGGCGGCTTCAGAGCCGTCGGCAAGACGGCCGACGGCGCCATGCAGGTATTTGAACGGTGCAAGCGCTACGAGGACGCCGGCGCCTTCGGTGTCGAGATTGAGGTGGTACCGCCGGATGTGACGGCGGCGATTTCGAAGCACACATCGCTCTTCCTCATATCCATGGGAGGCGGTGCTGGCGGCGACTGCCAGTACCTCTTTGCCTGCGATGTGCTCGGCACCAACACGGGCCATGTGCCACGGCATGCCAGGCAGTATGCAAATCTGGCAAACGAATATGCCCGCCTCCAGGACTTGCGCATCTCCGCGTTCCGCGCATTTGCGGCGGATGTCAGAAGTGGCGCCTTTCCTGCGGAACCTCATCTCGTCGCCGCCCCAAAGACAGAAATGGAGGAGTTCAGGCGGCGGATGCCGGGCGCGTGACAGCAGGCAGCGCGAGACCTTGGCCCGATACAGTCGCTGCCAGCGGCAAACCGCTGAAGGTCAGCTGTCCGTCTTGATGGCCGCTATGATCTTCTCGATGTCCATGCGCTTTCGGTAGTCGGGGTCGACGAAACGGGCCTTGATAACCCCGTCCTTGCCCAGCACGAAAGTCGCCGGAATGGGCAGGTTCCAGCTCTCATTGTCCTGGAACACTGAAATGTCCCAGCCGGCCGCGGTCATTGCCTGGCGCTTCTCGTCATTGATCTTGATGGCGAGCTGCAGCTCGAGGGCATAGCCGCAGTCCAGGTCGGTTAGGATGGGAAACGTGCCCCCCGAATCTTCCTTGAGCTTCCGCGTGTACTTCTGCGTTTCCGGCATGATCAGCACCAGCTGGCCGCCGGCGGCGCTTACTTCCCGCTCGATCCCGGCCAGTGCATCGGCGTTGATCCGGCAATATGGGCACCAGTGCCCGCGATGGAAGGCCATTACCAGGTTGCCGCGCTCCAGAAGTTGCGCGAGGCTGATGAACCGCCCCCTCTCGTCGGGCAGCACGAAGCCCGGCATGATCTCCCCGACCTGCGGAGCGCTTTCGCCGGCGCGGTTCTCGTGCAAGCGCTTCACCATGCGGTCGACGATATCGGCAAACTCCGGGCTGAGGCGCCGCACATCATCCGCAAAGGCGCTGAGCCGGTCGGCAAGTGGCGCATCCATCGCCTTGCAGCGTTCGGTGCACTGTTCCAGTTCTTGCGCGAGCGACAGCGTATTCAATTCTTTGCCTCCTCCACCACGGCAACCTCTTGCTCGTCACTCTCCCAGTCGCGCGCCCGCAGCAGATTGATCAGGGCGGCAGCTGCAGGCGAGTGCTTGCGGCCGGCCACTGAGTAGAGATGGATCCACCGGCTCATCTCCACGCCATCGACATGGCTGACGACGAGACCATCCGGTACGCGCTTGTTCTCAAGCCACGAGGCGATGCCGACATTGGCCTTGACGAGATGGGCCAGATCCTCGGCCAGCGGCACCTCGTGCTTACTGACCTTGGCTATGCCGTACTCCTTGAGTTTGCTCTCGAGCGACCGCGCCAGCCAGCAGTTGGGACGGCTCAGCAGGCGCTCTTCCGCCAGATCGAGGACTTCGACCTTGTTGCGTCCGACCAGGGCATGCTGCCGGTTGAGAAGTAATCCGTAGTGCTCTTCGAACAGTTTCTTGGCATTGAGGCGGTCCCAGTCCTCGTCGATTGATCCGGCAACGGCAATCTCGGAGTCGCCTGCTTTCAGCTGCTCGAGAATCTCGTGCGGCGGGCCTCTGAACATCTTGATTTCGATCTTGGGAAAAGCCGTACTGATCTCGCCAAGGACTGGCGACAGCCATTCAAGGTCGATTGATCGCGACAGGGCCAGTCTGAGCGGTGCATGGCCCTGCTTGAGGAATGCCGTGGCAATTGCCTTGGCGTTCTGGTTGGCTTCGAAGCATTCGAGCAACGCCGGATAAACGGCCCGCCCGAGATCGGTCATGTGGGTGAGCGTACGCTCGCGCCGGAACAGCTCACCACCCAGTTCGCCCTCGAGCTGCTGGATGGCCCGCGACAGGGCCGGCTGCGAAACGTGGCATTCTTCAGCGGCGCGCGTGAAATTCTTCGTCCGGCAAACTGCCAGATAGTAGCGAACCTGATAGAGTTCCATTAGGTCATTCCCAAAGTCGAACGACCCGGACGCCCCCGCAACCGGATTGCAGACCCGCCAGCCCCTCATGGCGAACCCATGGGCTATTACACCCTTACCGCGAGATTTTGAAGGAGTTCGTGGCTCATTGCGTCAAAATAAAGTGATGGAGATCATGCCGCAGCTTGACGCAGGCCGTCGGCGATCAGGCTGACGATCTCGAACATGACATGCGCTGCCACCATGGCCGTGATGTTGTTGGGGCTGTCCTTGGTCGGCATCAGGCAAACGACGTCGCCGCCGATCACGTTGAGGCCCCGGGCGCCGCGCAGCAGCCGGTTGGCCTCGTCCATGCTCCAGCCCGTGACGCCGGCTTCAATATTGGACACGCCCGGCGCCACTGCAGGGTCCAGGCAGTCGAGGTCAAAGGTGATATAGACCGGCGCGTTGCCGATCCGCTCACGAAAACGGCTAATCACCGCTTCCGGCCCCATCTCCCGGTACTGCTCCATGGTAATGACCGCATAGCCGAGGTCATAGGAGGGTTTGAGCCAATCCCGGGTACGGGGATTCCCGCGCATGCCGATCTGCGTGCTTTTGGAGGCATCCAGATTGCCCTGCCTGACGCAATAGGCGGCCCAATGCGCTGCCGATTTCCGGGCCCCCATCCAGTGCGGAATGTTTTCGTATGAATCCGTATGGGCGTCGAAATGCAGGAGCGCCGCCGGACTCCCCGAGGTGAGCCTTGCCTGCTTCCCGGCTATGGCTTGGACGATCGCCCCGGTAATGCCGTGGTCACCGCCGATCGAGACCGGTTTGGCGCCGGCCGCATCAATGGCCTGGTAGAACGCTGAAATGCGCTCGACGCATTTTTCGTTGTCCATGGCCTCCGGGAGCGGCACGTCACCGAGGTCATTGATCCGGCAGGCCTCCCAGGGTGAGAAGTCGAACTGTTGGTGAAAGCGCCGATTATGCGCCGATACGTGACGAACCGCCCGCGGCCCCAGATGCTGGTCACGCTCGGTCGAGCCGTTGCCGGAACTGTGTGGAACACCGACGAGCGCAATATCGGTGTGCCGCGGATCAGGATCGTGCGGACAGCGGAACAGCGTCGGAACGCCCCACCAATAGAGCGTCTCCATCATCATCGCGTCTATCGAATCTGTCATGGTGTCTCTCCGCTTGCATTGGTTTCGTCAGTCTTTGCCGGCGTGAATCAGACCGATTGACCCATCATGGCCGTGGCGGGTAACGCTTGCAATTCGTCGCGCCCCTTGTTACCGGCTCGTCCCACATTCACCTGTCCACCAGTCGATCTGACCCGATGCAGCCACCGTGAATCGCCCTCGGCAAGACTTTGCTAAACCGGCTCCGGCAGAAGATCTATCGCCATAGTCCAAGCCAACTGAAATCCCCTCCCGTTGCCGCAGCAGCGCCTTGAATTCGCCCCCTGAGAGCGCTCTCTGAGCACAATGAGCACTCACTTCCGCGACCATCGCATCGACTTCCTGCGTGGCCTTGCGCTGGCCTCGATCTTTATCAACCACGTGCCGGGCAACATGTGGGAGAAGGTGACCCACAAGAACTTCGGCTTCTCGGATGCGGCCGAGATTTTCGTACTGCTGGCTGGTTATGCTTCGGCCTTCGCCTACTTCTCGCGCTTTGAGAGGGGTGAGCGTTGGCAGGCAGTGAAACGCGCGTGGCGGCGTGCCGGCGTGCTCTATGTCAGCCACATCGTGACGACCATGCTGGCAATCGCCTTGTTCTGTATTGCAGCCATTACCTTGGCAGAACCCGCCTATCTCGACGACAGTCTGATCTTCCTGAACCTGAAGCCGTTCCTTGCCGATCCGGCAACGGCGATCATTGGACTGGTAATGCTGGGGCATCAGCTTGGCTATTTCAACATCCTTTCCATGTACATGGTGATCCTGCTGATGCTGCCTGCGCTATTTTGGCTTGCGGCGCGGAGCTTGCGCCTCGTACTACTGTTCTCCCTCGTACTCTGGCTTCTGGCCGGTGCCTTCTCCATCAACATGCCGAACTATCCCTTGGCCGGCGGCTGGTTTTTCAATCCGTTCGCGTGGCAGCTGCTCTTCGTCATAGGCCTGGTGCTGGGCATCAGATCGCGCCGCCGCGAGCCCTTGTCGCTGCCGGGCCCGGTCCTCGTCCTGGCTGCTCTGTATTGCTTCGTTGCGGCCCTTTGGGTGAATCTCGAACTCTGGTCCTGGCAGCCCGCCATCCCGAGGGATTGGTGGTGGGCCCATCACTTTTACTATTTCGACAAGACCTATCTCTCCATTCCGCGTCTCCTGCATGTCTTGGCGCTCGCCACCGTGGTAATGCTGCTGCCCTGGGGAAGCTGGCTCCACCGGATCGGGCCGTCCAACGCTCTGACGGCCATGGGCCGGCACTCCCTGCCTGTCTTCTGCTGCGGCTCTCTTCTGGCCATGGCCGGCGCCATCCTGCGCCAGGAACTGGGTGGAGGCTTTGCCGTCGATACGATCCTTGTGGCCACCGGGCTCGCCCTTCTTTCCTCTCTGGCAAAGGCACTGAACGGCGACCGCCAGCCAGCCGCCGGCGTCAGCGTGCCCGCTCCGGGAACGCCCTTGCAATGGCCTCTGCGTTCGCCGCAATGATCCCGCGCTCGGTAATGAGCCCCGTGACATATTTCGCCGGCGTGACATCGAAGGCGTAATTGGCAACCGGCGAGCCCGGCGCCACGATGTTCACCGTCTCTATGCGGCCGTCACGGGTCAGCCCCGTGATTTCCGAGACTTCCGTGCCGGCGCGCTGTTCGATGGGGACTTCGGCGATTCCGTCCTGCACCGAAAAGTCGATGGTCGGCGAGGGCAGGGCCACGTAGAAGGGCACACCATTGTCATGCGCGGCGAGCGCCTTGAGATAGGTGCCGATCTTGTTGCAGACATCGCCGCGCGCCGTGGTGCGATCGGTTCCAACGATCACCAGGTCAACGAGCCTGTGCTGCATCAGGTGTCCGCCCGTGTTGTCGGGGACCACCGTGTGGGGAACGCCATGGTGGCCAAGCTCCCACGCGGTGAGCGAGGCGCCCTGATTGCGCGGTCGCGTCTCGTCGACCCAGACATGCACGGGGATCGCCGTATCGTGCGCCATGTAGATCGGTGCCGTCGCTGTGCCCCAATCCACTGTGGCAAGCCATCCGGCATTGCAATGCGTAAGGATGTTGACAGCTTCGCCTGGCTTTTTCCGCGCTGCGATCTCTTGAATGAGGCCGAGCCCGGCGCGCCCTATAGCCTTGTTGATCTCGACATCCTCGTCGCAAATGGCGCCGGCACGGCGATAGGCTGCTTCGGCGCGCGACGATGGTGCCAATGGCCGAAGCGTCCGCACCATTTCATCCAGAGCCCATTTGAGATTGATGGCCGTCGGCCGTGTCGCGTGCAGAACGGCGTAAGCATGTTCGATGTTGCGGTCGGATGGATCGGCCCGCATCGCGAGCGCCATGCCGTAGGCCGCCGTGGCGCCGATCAGTGGCGCGCCTCTCACCAGCATGTCCTTGATGGCGTGGGCGGCATCCTCCATGCTGACAAGGGTGACCGTCTCAAAGCGGTGGGGGAACCGTGTCTGGTCGATGATCTCGACTGTGGCGCCATCGCTGCGGAGCCAGATGGTGCGATAGGGCGTGCCGTCGACCTTCATGTCACAAAGCCGTGTAGCCACCGTCGATGAGTATCGACTGCCCGGTGATAAGGTCGGAAGCGGGTGAGGCAAGAAACAGGACGAGATCCGCCACTTCGATCGGCCGGCCGAAACGCCCCAATGGTATCTTGGCGAGCATTGGGCCACACTTTTCCGGTTGACCCCAGACCTGCTCTCCCATCGGCGTGAGGATGACCGTCGGGCAGACCGCATTGATCTGGATATTGTATTTCGACCATTCGCTGGTCATGACCTGGGTAAGCGAGTTAAGCCCGCCCTTGGAAGCGCAATAGGCGCCGTGGTCATCGAGCCCGATAACGCCCGCCTGCGAAGAAATATTGATGATCTTGCCGCGTTTCTGCCTGATCATGGCCGGCGCCAATGCCTGCGCCATGAGGAATGGTGCCCTGAGATTGACCGCCATGGTCTTGTCCCACTCTTCCGTCGTTAGATCGAGGAGGGGCGCGATGAGGGCAATACCGGCATTGTTGACCAGGATGTCGATGGTGCCGAATTCTTCGAGGGCGGCGGCAGCCGCAGCGCGGGTCTCTGCCTCGTAGGCCAGATCAGCCTTGATCGGCTTCGCCTTTCGGCCATGTTTTTCGATTGCCCTGCTGGCCGCGGCAAGCCCGGCCTCGTCGCGCCCCACAGCGGCAACGTTGGCGCCGGCATTCGCCAGAACCTCGCAGATCGCCAGTCCAATGCCCTTTGATGCGCCAGTGACCAGCGCCCTGCTGCCGTCGAGCGAGAACCGCTTGACCCACTCCTCCATTGCCACTCCTCCCTTGGTTCCGGCAGAGCTTAGAAGATGATTCGATTGTTCCTGAAACGTTCTTGCAACATGGTTGCCATTCCGGTATGCTCAAAACCCTAAGATGCGGGGTGTGGAATGGTATCTCATGTTGCCACAGTGGCCTTTCAAGGAATCGAGGCCGTCTCGGTTGACGTACAGGCACAATTATCGACCGCCGGCCAGGTTCACTTCAATGTTGTGGGTCTTGGCGACAAGGCTGTCGCCGAGAGCCGCGAACGGGTTCGCGCCGCGCTATTTGCCGTGGGTCTGGCGCTTCCCGGCAAGCGCATTACCGTCAATCTCTCACCGGCCGATCTGCCAAAGGAGGGCAGCCATTACGATCTGCCCATCGCGCTGGCGCTCCTGGCCTGTATGGGTGTTTTGCCGCACGACTTCATCTCCCGCTATTTGGTCATTGGCGAATTGGCGCTGGACGGTTCGATCACCGGGGTCGCCGGTGCCTTGCCGGCCGCCATCGCGGCTAACGCTAGGGGACTCGGCCTCGTATGCCCGAAGGCAAGCGGCGCCGAGGCAGCCTGGGCTGGCGAGGACGTCGATATTCTGGCACCTGCCAACATCGTCCAGCTGATTAACCACGTGAACGGCAACCAGGTCCTCTCACGCCCGAAACCGGGCGTTGCCGAGGAGGACGCACTTCTCCCCGACTTCCGCGATGTGAAAGGACAAGAAGCGGCCAAGCGTGCCTTGGAAGTGGCCGCCGCCGGTGGTCACCATGTCCTGATGGTTGGGCCTCCCGGGGCCGGCAAGTCCATGCTCGCCCAACGCCTGCCGTCCATCCTCCCGCCCTTGGACTCGCGCGAGATGCTGGAGATCAGCATGATCGCCTCACTCGCCGGAGAACTGACGGGGGGCAAGCTGTCGCGCCGCCGGCCTTTTCGTGCCCCGCACCACTCGGCCTCGATGCCGGCGCTTGTTGGAGGCGGACTGCGGGCCCGGCCGGGCGAAATGGCCTTGGCGCACCTTGGCGTACTGTTCCTCGACGAACTGCCGGAGTTCCAGCCTCGGGTTCTCGAAAGCCTGCGGCAACCGCTCGAAACCGGCGAAACGGCTGTTGCACGAGTCAACTACCATGTCACCTACCCGGCGCGCTTTCAGCTCGTCGCCGCGATGAATCCGTGCAAGTGCGGCATGTCGGGGGAACCGGGACATGCCTGCCGCAAGGGAGTGCGCTGCGCCGCGGATTACCAGGCGCGCATCTCGGGCCCACTGCTCGATCGCATGGACATCCAGATCGAGCTTCCCGCCGTCCGTGCCTCCGACTTGACTCTGCCGCCGCCCAAGGAGACGAGTGCCGACATCGCGGCCCGGGTCGCGGCGACACGCGATCGGCAGCGTGCCCGCTTTGCGAGGTTGGGACTGCCTCATCTGCGCACCAATGCCGAGGCCGATGGTGAGTTGCTCGACACGATAGCGCGGCCGGACAAGGCCGGATTGAAGCTGCTGCGGGATGCCGCAGATGCCATGAATCTCTCGGCGCGCGGCTATCACCGCGTCCTGCGCGTGGCGCGGACGCTGGCCGACCTCGACGGCAAGGACGCAATCGCTGGCCTTCACATTGCCGAGGCTCTCAGCTATCGCCAGCGTCTCGCCGCTTTCCAGCGAGCCGCATGAACCGGAAAGTTGCCAGCAATTTTCTCAAGTTCGGCAACTCAAAATTAAGCATTTGTCGAGCCGCAACCGTTCAGGGAATCTTAAAAACTCTGTGCGAAAACCACCAAAGAGTTGGTGGAGTACGGAGTCAATCAATGAAAATGAATCGTCGGAGCGTGGCGAGTGGCACGGCTGCCGCACTGGCCGCGTCCGTAATGGGGATGGCCAAAACGACTGCAGCTTTTGCCTGCAACGATGCTGGACTCGCCGGCGCTGTCGAAGCCTTCCGCGTCGCGATGCTCAATGCCGACGGATCGGCAATCAGGGAACTTGCGTCGGAAGCGCTGAGCTTCGGCCACTCCAACGGCGTCGTCCAGACCCGCGAGGAGTTCATCGATGTGGTCGTCAACAAGAAGGAAATCTTCAACCAGATCCATCAGAAGGATCACCACAACGTGGTGGTCAATGACTTCGGAATCGCTCGCCACATCTTCGAAGCTGACATCACCTTCGAAGGCAAGCCGTTGATCGTGAAGCTCGGCATGCTTCAGGTCTGGAAGCAGGAAGGTGGCAAGTGGAAAATGCTTGCCCGCCAGGCCTATCGTCTGCCGGAAGCCTGATCGCGGCAACACTGAACCATCGTGATCAAGTGCCGCCGCTCCTGCGGCGGCGCACTTGCGTGGTGGAGTGGGTTCTTCCCTGCCTGCATGCACCATTGCGCTGCGCATGGTGCGAGAGTCAAAAAACTGACAATTAGAATTCGCGCATCCGCATTTGCGACTGGCTAACCACTTTGTTCTTTTCGCAGCGCATCTACGACCGCCCAAAGGAATCTTAAGACTTATCGGCGATAACCGGCAATGCACAAGTGAGCAAATGGGGCCGGGCGCTAGTCCATGCGCTCAAGCTTCTGAGACTTAACTGGGACGTGGATGGGTTCTGCCATGAAACTTAGGACACTGTCGTCGCTTGCAGCCGTGTATGCCCTGTTTGCCGCCGCGCCACTCGCAGCCGCTGAAACCTGGGACATGCCCCTGGCCTATCCCGCAGAGAATTTCCAGACCTTGAATGCCGGAGAATTCGCCGCCTGTGTCAAGGAAGGGACCGGTGGTGCAATCGAAATCGTGCTGCACCCCAATGGTTCCTTGTTCAAAGGCAATGACATCAAGCGCGCCGTTCAGACCGGCCAGACGCCAATCGGCGAGCGGCTACTGTCGGCACATGAAAACGAGAACGCCATATTCGGGTTTGATTCGATCCCGTTCATCACGAATTCCTATGAGGCCTCGGTGAAGCTTTGGCAGGCGGCGCGGCCGAAACTCGAGAAAGTCCTAGAGGACCAGGGACTTGTCGTGCTCTACTCGGTGCCCTGGCCGCCCCAGGGCATCTATTTCAGGAAGGACGTGAAGTCGGTCGCCGACATGGCAAATGTCAAGGTGCGGGCCTACAACAAGGCGACTGCGCGCATTGCTGAACTGACCGGCATGCTGCCCGTGAACATCGAGGCCGCCGAGATCAGCGAAGCACTGGCAACCGGCGTGATCGAATCCCTGATCACTTCTGCTGTGACCGGCAGAGACAGCAAGGCCTGGGAACAGCTGAGCCGCTTCTATACGGTGGAGGCTTGGCAGCCCCGCAATTATGTTATTGTCAACAAGGCCACATGGGACGGTCTTGACGACACGACCAGGCAGACATTCCGTGACTGCGCTGCGAAGGCCGAGGCCGCGGGGATCGACAAATCGAGAGAAGCCAACGGCAACGCGATAGCCGAACTCACCAGGAACGGAATGCAGGTTGCCGCGCCATCGCCGGAGCTCGATGCGGAGCTTCGCAAGTTCGGCGAAGTCATGGCCCAGGAATGGGCCACCAATGCCGGTGATGAAGGCAAGGCAGTACTCGACGAGTTCCGGAAGTAGTCGGCTCAACTCTGAGCTGAAGGCCCGGCACAAGCAGGCCGCGGCCGGCAAGTGACTGGGAAGTGCCAGAGGAGCCAGCGATGCCGATCGCCTCACAAACAGCCGCTGGAGCGATGGCAACCGGAAGAATACTTGTACGCATCCGCAAGGGGCTGGACGCGCTCTATCTGATCAGTGGCTATCTGGCAGCAATCTGCATGGTCGGCATTCTCGTGATGACCATGCTGCAGATCGGCGCCAGGCTGACGGGCTGGGCCTTGCGCGGCGCCACCGACTATGCCGGCTACTTCATGGCGGCCGCTGCCTTTCTTGGCTTTCCCTATGCGCTGAACCAGAACGCCCATGTCAGGATCGAACTCTTCCTGTCCCTGCTGGGCCGGCATCGCGTCTGGCTCGAGCGGCTGGGCTTCCTTGTCTCCTCCACCATCGCCATTTGGTTCGCTTATTACTGCTGGAAACAGGCCTACTGGTCCTACAAGCTGGGTGACATGAGCCAGGGGCTTGATGCCACGCCGGTCTGGATCCCGCAAATGGCAATGCCCCTTGGCGCCAGCCTTCTGGCATTGGCGATCGCCGACCACACCGTCAGGCTCCTGTTTACCGGACACCACGGCCTCGCCCCCGGCGATGGCGGGCACTGAGGGCGGGCACAAATGGAATCGGGCCTGCTGATCGCAGTTCTGCTTGGCGTCATGTTCATGCTGCTGGGCATGGGCGTGTGGATTGGCCTGTCGCTCATGGCCGTTGCAGCAATCGCGATCGAACTTTTCACGTCACGGCCCGCTGGCGATGCCATCGCTACCACCATCTGGTCGTCGTCATCGTCCTGGATGCTGACATCACTGCCGATGTTTGTCTGGATGGGTGATATTCTGTATCGCACGCGGCTCTCGGAGGATCTGTTCCGGGGACTTTCGCCGCTCATGTCGCGCTGGCCTGGCGGGCTGCTCCACACCAACATCATGGGGTGTGCCTTGTTCGGCTCGGTATCGGGCTCCTCGGCGGCGACCCTGTCGACCGTGGCCAAGATGGCCGTACCCGAACTGAAGAAGCGCAACTACCCCGAACCGATGGTCATCGGCACGCTCGCCGGGCCGGCAACCTTGGGCCTCATGATACCGCCTTCGATCATGATGATCGTCTATGGTGTCATGACCAGCGAATCGATTGCCGCAATCAATATCGCCGGCGTTTTCCCGGGTCTCGTTCTTGCGGCCATGTTCAGCATTTACATAGCCATTCAGGCCTCGTTGATGAGGGACTTCAATCCGCTGCCGGAACCGCGCTCGACCTGGCGCGAGAAGATCGTGGCTTCGCGCCGGCTCATCCCGGTGGTGGCCTTGCTCATCGTCGTCATAGGATCCATGTTCGCCGGTGTTGCCACGGCGACCGAAGCGGCAGCTCTCGGTGTGGGCGGGTCGCTCGGTCTCGCCTGGCGGCAAGGCACGTTGAACTGGCAAAACTTCATGGGGAGTCTGCTCAGCGCCACTCGCACCTCGGCCATGATCGCGTTCATCCTTGCAGCCGCCGCAGCATTGTCTCTGGCAATGGGCTTCACCGGCATTCCGCGGCACTTGGCCGAATGGGTCGCCGGAATGGACTTCTCCGCCTTCTGGCTGCTTATGGTGCTGCTTGTCGTCTATTCGGTGCTTGGCTGCTTTCTCGATGGCATTTCCTGCATTGCGCTCACCATCGCCATCATTGAGCCGATGGTGCGCCACGCCGGCATCGACATGATCTGGTTTGGTATTTTTGTCGTGCTGGTGGTCGAAATGGCCCAGATCACCCCGCCTGTTGGTTTCAACCTTTTCGTCTTGCAGGGTATGACCGGCTATAGCATCTTTCGTATCGCCCGCTGGTCGCTGCCGATGTTCGGCATCATGGTGCTGATGGTCTTCGTGCTGATTGCCTTTCCTGGCCTCGCCACTTGGCTTCCGGCACAAATGCTCCCGGGTCCTCCGGCAGGCTGAGCCCGGCACCTGCCACCAAATGAAAGGCCCGCCGGCAGTACCGGCGGGCCGCATTTCCGGCAATCCGTCGCAGGCCTGTCAGGCCGCAACCTTGCGCTTGCACTCAGGCGGCAGTGCCACGATTTCGATCCAATAGCGGCCGACCGTGCGGACGATGTCGACGAGACCGTCGAATGTCACTGGCTTGCAGATGAACGAATTGACGCCGAGATCATAGGTCCGGACGATATCCTCCTCAGCCTTGGATGTCGTGAGGATGACGATCGGGATCCGGTGCAGCTCCGGATTGGCCTTGATCTCCCTGAGGGCGGTTCGGCCATCCTTGCGCGGCATGTTGAGATCCAGAAGGATCAGTCCCGGGTAGGGAAGGTCCGGCTGCGATGCGTAGGGGCCCGATCGGGTCAGGTACTCCATCAGCTGCACGCCGTCCTCGACGAAGTCGATCGGATTGCCGAGTCGCGATTCTTCGAAGGCGTCCTTGATCATCAGCCGGTCGTCGGCATCATCATCCGCAACCAGAATGCGGATAGGCATTGTCGTCCGTGTCATGGTCCCCCCATCTAGTGCTTCTGTGCCACAGGAAGTGTCACGATGAAGGTCGCCCCTTCCCCGGGCTTGCCGTCGGCATCGATGGTACCCCCATGCCGCTCGACAATCTTGCGGCAGGTGGCAAGGCCGATACCGGTCCCTTCATACTCGTTGCGGCTGTGCAGCCGCTGGAAGATCGTGAAGATCTGTTCCTTGTACTGATTATCGAAACCGATGCCGTTGTCGGCAATGGTGATGACGACAGCCGGACCCTCGCAGTTCAGATCGTGTCCCTCGACGACCCGCGCCTCTACTGTGATGACCGGATCAGTGTCATTCTTCCGAAACTTCAGGGCGTTGCCGATGAGGTTCTGCATGAGTTGCCGCATCTGTGAGGCATCAGCTTCGATCGGCGGAAACGTGCCGACATTGATCCGCGCGTGTGTTTCCTCGAGCCTGATCTGCAGGTCGGACAGCACCCCGCCGAGCACGTCCTTGAGATCGACCGCGGTCATGGGTGCGGCTTGTGTCGTGACGCGCGAGTAGGACAGCAGGTCGTTGATCAGCTGTCGCATGCGCGACGAGGCGCTCTGCATGCGGTCAATGAACATGCGGCCGTCCTCGGGGAGTGTCGCGGCATATTTCTTGACCAGCCGGTCGCCGAAGGCCTCGATCTTGCGCAGCGGTTCCTGCAAATCGTGCGACGCCACATAGGCGAAGTCGACGAGCTCGCGATTCGAGCGCTCGAGCTTCAGTGTGTATTCCTGGGCCCGTTCGGCGCTGCGTTCCTGCTCAGTGATGTCCTGATAGGTGGCTATCGTGCCGCCATCGGGCATCGGCTCGTTCATGACGGCTATGATGCGTCCGTCCTTGAGGCGCTGTTTGATGACCGTGCGCTGCGAGAGTCGGGATGGGTCATTGCGCTCGGCAAGTGCCCTCTCCGCCTCTTCGGCCGTATAGTTGCCGAGGCTGACGCTGTATTCCATGAGACCGCGCAGGGTAATGCCCGGCTTCACCACGTCGGGAGAAAACCCGTAGATCTCGAGGTAGCGGCGGTTTGTCACCACCAGCACCTGGTCCTTGTCGAACATGCACAGGCCCTGGATCATGTTGTTGAGGGCCGTGTCGAATTGAATGTTCTTGGCATGCAGCTGCTGCGAAATGCGCAGCATCTCGAGCTCGCGCAGCTTCAGCTCAGTGATGTCGGAACGCGCGCCGACTATGCCGCCGTCCGCTGTCCGCTTCTCGGTGATGAGTATCCACCGGCCGTCGCTGAGCTGCACTTCAACGGGCTCACCCGGGTTGCGGTGGCGGTGCAGGCGCCAGGCAATGTAGTCCTCCTCCGGCATGCCGTTGAGAATGAAGGCGCCCCGCTTGACCGAGGCGCGCAATATATCCTCCTTGGCCGCGCCTGGCATGATCAGATCGGCGACCTTCGGGCTGTAGTCGATGTATTTCCGGTTATAGAGGACCAGCCGGTCCTGGGCGTCATAGAGAGCGAAACCATCGGCCATGACGTCGAGCGCATGCATCATGCGCTCGCGGGCCGTCTCGGCAATCATCGCGAATTGGGTATTGAGGTCGATGCCGGGCGCTTCCGCCTCCAGCTCCCGCGCGGTCTCGACAACGGTGCCGTTCGGCAACCGCCGCCGGCGCACCTCGACGACCTGCGAACTTGGCGACGCGTAGCGGAATGAGTAGGCGGTTCCGGGTGTCAGTCCGGCGATGATCCGGTCAATGCGGCGCTCGGCGTCCTCGGCCTCGACATTCTGACGATGGAATGTCAGGCGCATCAGTTCCCGTAAAGGCTGGCCGGTTGTTACCTCGTCGTCGCGATAACCGCAGAGCGTGCGGTAGAGCTGATTGCAGGCGAGCAGGTTGAGGTTGGCGTCAAACAGGGCCAGGCCAACGTCGGCGCCGGCAAAGACGTCGGCGAGGCCGAACCCGGCCGCCGAATCCATATCCGCTGAATTGGCCTCCTGGTTGCTACCGAAGAGATAGGCCACCCGTTGCGCCGAATTGGTCATCTGGATCCATCACCTCTCGGCCTAACTATGAAGTGAACACTTCAAGGAATAATGAATGGGAATGGTTCGCTTTTGTTGAATCGATGCCGGGCGGCATTGGTTGTGCGTTAATCTATTTCCGCTATATCGCGGGGATAAGATGATGACATGAGTGGTGGCAGGCAGGCGTTACGCGCTCAATGTTCTGGTGTATTCAGGGAGGTCGTCGGTAACCATGTTGGCGGGCTTGGACGACAGGGCGCTGGCTGCCTATCTTCTTGCCACGGGCATTGCCTGTGGCTTGCTTGTTCCGGATCTTTCGCATTATCTCGCTCCTTATGCGCTTCCGGCCCTCTTCTGCATGATTGTCCTCTCGCTGATCCCGTATTCACGGGTGAGCCGGAGTGAATTCATCAGTCCTTCGCCCGACATCTTGCGCATCGTGGGATGGCAGCAGTTCGTGCTGCCGGCTATCATCCTGGCCGCGGGCTATCTTGCCCGGTTTAACGCGTCCCTTATCACGCTGATGGCTGTAACAGCCTGTGCAGGCTCGCTCTTTGCCTCGCCGGCATTTGCTGACCTGCTCGGACTCAATCGCCGCAAGGCCCTCCAGTCGATGGTCCTGTCGACCTTTGTCATGCCCTTCTCGTACGGGATCTTCCTGACGGTCGTGCACGGTGACGACTTTCACCTGGAGATCGGCGCTTTTGCCCGGGCCTGCGCCGTATTCTTGATTCTGCCTTTCGGCATCTTTGCACTGTATCGTTACGTTGCCATGCGCATGGCTGAATCGACGTTCGAGATCGCCGAAGACTTGTCGCGTTCCTTGAGTGTGGTGGCGCTGCTCATTTTCGGGATTGGTATTCTTGGCCCTGCATCGGACATGCTGCGGCAGGAGCCAGGCACCTTCGCGCTCTATCTTGGTATTGCGACAACGTTGGGCGTAGGTATGGCGTTCCTGACCACGGTGGTCATGTTCCATCAGGGCTTCACCGATGCGCTTACCGCCAGCGTCCTGAGTGGATTCCGCAATGTCGGCCTGGGATTTGCGCTCCTGGGCAGTATGCTCGGGCCTGAGACGGCAGTATATGTTGGGGTGTCCCAGATTCCGGTCTTTCTGGCGCCGCTGTTCATGCGGATGATCGTCGCGCACGAGGAAACGGCACCGGCGCTGCACGCCTAAATCCGTATACGGACGATCGATTCAATTTAGCTAGAATGCAGCGCGAATTTTATGGTCTGAGGGCGGCCGCGGCGCGCCTTTCGAGACTGTGAACTGCTGGCCGGCGACTCGATTCGTCATCGCAACATCCGGTTTACTATCGGCGGTCAAATGACTCCCTAGATCGAATGGTTGCCCACAAATTCACCAATCCTTTCCTGACGTGGGGCTAATCAGTTCACAAAGAATGGGGTATGGCGTGAGTGACTTGGCTTTAAGCGACAACTGCGGGAACTGGAATCGGGCCGTCATTGCCAGTCGGGCGCAGCTCTATGCTACGCCGAAGCGGCAGATTCCTAGGGTTGTTCAGGCCGCTGCACCGCCCCCGCCAGTCAGCACTCCCGTTCTGCAGCTCCAGCAGGCCACCGTGCCAGCGGCAGCAACCGTGGAGGCGCCTCCGTTGCGCCGGGCCCGCCGCGGCGAGCGGCCGGCATTCTATGCGGCCATTACTGTCGCCCTGACGGTTGCCGGAGTGATCGCCGTCTGGTTCGCCAACCAGAAGTTCGCTCCGGAAATGTACGGGGACGCGATGGTTCCCGCGGCCGAAGCCCTGTCCCGGGGCGAAAACTACGCTGTCTTCGATCTCAACATCAATATCCGCAAGCTGCGCGATGAACACATCAAGCGCATGACCTCGACACCCGAACTGGTGGTTCTCGGCGCCAGCCAGTGGCAAGAGGCCAACCACGACATTCTGCCGGCAAAGGACTGGTACAACTCCCACATCCATCGCGACTACTGGGAGGACATCCTTGGAATGGTGGAGATGTGGGATCGACATGGTCGCCTCCCCCGGCAAATGGTGATTACCATTCGCGACAACCTCTTCCTGCCGCTTGACGACCGTCGCGACTTCCTCTGGGAACCTGGAATCCCATTCTATCGCGCCATGGCCGATCATCTCGGCATCGAGAAGCAGAGCTACTGGAAGACGCTCCCCTGGGCCCGGTTCAAGGAGCGCTTCTCGCTCGCAATGCTGTTTGAGAACGTGACCCGTTGGTACAACGCCGAAGAGAAGCCGCACGCCTCGCGCCAGCGCCACTTCAAGTCTCTTGATACGCTCCTTCCCGACGGCTCGATCCTGTGGTCAGCCGACCACAAGGCGGTTTTCACGCCCGAGAGGATGCGGCGAGAGGCACTGGCACTGGCCGAATACAAGATAGCGCATCCACCCAAGGTCGATCCCAGGGGCGTTGCCGATATCGATCGGGTCATCGGCTATCTGAAAGAGAAGGGTGTCGAAGTCTTTCTTGCGCACCCCCCCTACAATCCGATCTTTTTCGAGCGGGTCCAGGGCACGGCCTATGTTCCCGCTATGCAGAAGATTGAACAGATAACCCGAGGTCTTGCCGAAAAGCACGGGCTTGTCGTTCTTGGCGGCTTCGATCCGGACAAGGTTGGCTGTGTTGAAAGTCAGTATATCGACGCAGAACACAGCAGTCCTGATTGCATCGGAAGGATTCTGAAGCAGCTGGCGGCCGCCGAGGCTGCGCCCGCTATGCGCGGCATGCTGGAGGCTGAGTGATGGTCTTCAACTCCTACCAGTTCATTCTGATCTTCCTGCCGGTGACCTATCTGGCATTTCTGCTGGCCCACCGCCTCGGCGGATGGCCTTGGGCCATCAACCTGCTGGCTGCTGCGTCGCTGGCCTTCTACGGACTGTTTGGCATCCCACTGCTGGTGGTGCTGGCCGGCTCGATCTTGTTCAACTACACCGCCGGAACGGTGATCTCCTGCCTCGGTGCACATCCGAAAGTGGCGCGCAATGCCCTGTTCGGGGCCATCGGCGCCAATCTCGTGCTCCTCGGCTACCTGAAGTACACGAACTTCCTGATCGATGTCGCCACGCAGGTAACGGGAATCGGCATCGACCATGCGGAACTCATCGTCCCGATCGGCGTGTCGTTCTTCACATTTGTGCAGATCGGTTACCTTATCGATGCCTACAACGGTCAGCTCATCCCGACCAGTTTCGGCCGTTACATCGTGTTCTCGGCATTCTTTCCATGCGTGACTGCAGGTCCCCTGGTGCTGCAGCGCGAGATGATGGAACAGATGGCCGAACGCAAGGATCCGGCATTCGATCTGAATCGCCTGGTCATCGGACTCACCATGTTTGGCATGGGGCTGTTTAAGAAGGTTGCCTTGGCCGACTCAATCGCGCCCTTCGCCAATACCGTCTTTGACGGCGTGGGCGGCGGTGGCACCGCGGATTTGGCGACGGCCTGGCTCGGGGCGCTCTGCTACGCGCTACAGCTTTACTTCGACTTCTCGGGTTACTCCGACATGGCCATCGGCCTCGGCTACATGTTCGGAATCCGGCTGCCGCTTAACTTCGACTCGCCCTTCAAAGCGACGAACATCTCGGATTTCTGGCGCCGTTGGCACATGACCATGACCCGCTTCTTCACCAGCTATATCTACTCGGCGCTGGCGATGAACGGCATGCGCGCCGCCATTGCCAGCGGGGCTTCACCGGGTCGCAAGTTTCTGCAAGCCGCGGCGATCCCGGTGGTGGTCACCTTCCTCGTGGCGGGCATTTGGCATGGGGCCGGCTGGACCTTCGTCATCTACGGGCTGATCCATGGTGTGGCCATCGCAGTCAATCTGGCCTGGCGCGACTTTCAGATGCCGAAAATCCCGGCCGTCCTTGGCTGGGCATTGACGATGTGCGTCGTCCTCAGCGGCCTCGTCGTTTTCCGTGCTCACGACCTTGCAACCGCCGGCACGATCCTCGCGCACATGTGGGGGCTGGGAGAGCTTGGCCTTGCCGGCCAGGTGGCCCCCGTCGCCGGCCTTGATATCGTCCGCTCGACTTCCATGATCATTCTCTTGGGCGCCATCGTGCTGCTGCTGCCAAACACCCAGCAGATCCTGCACCGCTATTGGGTGAGCAGCGACGAAAAGCCCGCAGCCGCCGCCTGGGCCGCGGGCCTTCTTACCTGGCGTCCCGCCTTCGCCGGCGCGGTTGCCATGGGGTTTGCGCTGACGGTGGCGCTGACTTCGATCGGTGCCGACTCCAGTTTTCTCTACTACCAATTCTAGTTGACGGGGGAGCGCCATGAACAGACCCATGACTGAATTCACTGAGATGAT
>CAZIXE010000015.1:0-72882 GCA_964543235.1 uncultured Rhizobiaceae bacterium
GTGCTACATAAACCGGACAACTTCAGCCGCTCTCTACAGCCGGGCGGCGAAGCATGGGGGCCGCAGTGCCAGGTATCGGCCGGGCCGGGTCACGCGATTGTGCCGGCCGCGGACGGCGGATGCCCGCCACCGCGGTGCCCATGTTCAGGAATCGAGGCCGGCAATCTTCTGCGGTGCGGCCTGCCAGGCTTCGCCGGCGCCGATCACACAGCTGAGGCCCCGGGCATCGGTGGCGAGCAGCGTCCAGCTGCCGCCCGGCGAGACATAGAGCTCAACGACGGCCACTTCGCTGGCAAGGCCGATCGCCTGGCGGGACTCGCCAAAGCGCTCGGTCAGCTGGCGCGTCACCGAATCACGGGTGGAGCACTGGCTGGCGGCGGATGCCGGCAGCGGGGCGGCGATGGCGGCCGCGACAAGGGCGGCAAGGGGGAGCAAGAACCTGGTCATGGCTGACCTCCAGAAGGCGTTAACTTGATGATCAATGTAACGCGCCCAGGCATTTAAGCGAATCAATCGGGTTGACAGGCGCGAGACGCGAAACACCCGCATTTTCAAGTACTTGTCCGCCGGCCCGGCAGCGCCGTCACGGGCCGGTCACAAGGCGCGGCAGGCCCTTCACGGGATCGGCACGGGCCGTGATCGGGGCGGGAATTCAGACAGTGAGATGGCGGCGGATGTCGGGGCGGTCGAGGTCGGCGGCAACACCAGCATGGACGATCTCGCCGCGGTCCATGATGTAGACGGCATCGGCGAGCTCGCGGCAGAAGTCGAGATACTGCTCGACGAGCAGGATGCCGAGGCCCAGCTTGTCGCGCAGGAAGCGGATGGCGTGGCCGATGTCCTTGATGATCGAGGGCTGGATGCCCTCGGTCGGCTCGTCCAGGACGAGGAGCCGGGGCCGGGTGACGAGGGCGCGGCCGATGGCGAGCTGCTGCTGCTGGCCGCCGGAGAGATCGCCGCCGCGCCGCGACAGCATGGACTTGAGCACGGGAAAGAGCCGGAAGACCTCGGGATCGATGCGGCGCTCGCTCCGCGGCACGGCGGACAGGCCGGTTTTCAGATTGTCCTCAACGGTGAGCAGCGGAAAGATCTCGCGGCCCTGCGGTACATAGCCGAGCCCTGCCCGGACGCGGGCATGGGGCGCGAGGCCGGAGACCGGCCGGCCGTCAATGGCGATGGTGCCGGCGCTCACCGGCTCGAGGCCCATGATGGCGCGGAGCAGGCTCGACTTGCCAGTGCCGTTGCGGCCAAGGATGCAGGTGATGGCGGCAGGCTTCGCCTCGAGCGAGACATTGCGCAGGGCCTGAGCGGCACCGTAGTGGAGATCGAGATTGGCGACGGTGAGGGAGATCATGGGTGAGGTTTTCTCCCTCCCCCGCCCGGCGCTAGCGGATGCACACATCTTCTTTCGCCACGGACGCCAATGCCGTCGTCTTTCCAGCCAAGCCTTGCCCTTGCACAAGCAAGGGGAAGGCGCGCGCTGGAAGCCCGCTTTGCTCGTGGCACGCGAGCCTCGGGCCGGCTAAGCGGGATCCCAGCTCGCGCGCCGCTTCGCGTCGCTTGGCTGGGATGACGGCCTACCATGATAGGCTCCAAGCAAGATGCGTGCGTCCACTAGCCCGCAGCGGGGGAGGATAGTGGCCTGAGCTACCTGCCAAGATAGACCTCCACCACGCGCGGCTCGGCACTCACATGTTCGAGGGTGCCCTCGGCGAGGACCGAACCCTCATGCAGCACTGTGACCCTGCACCCCAGGTCGCGGACGAAGGACATGTCGTGTTCGACGACGATCACCGCATGATCGGCGGCAATGCGCTTCAGCAGCGCAGCGGTGGCGGCAGTTTCGGCATCGGTCATGCCGGCCACGGGCTCGTCGACGAGGAGAAGCTGCGGCTCCTGGGCGAGCAGCATGCCGATCTCCAGCCACTGCTTCTGGCCGTGGCTCAGATGGGCGGCGAGGCGGCCCGCCTGCCCGGCCAGGCCAATGGTCTCGAGGATTTCCTCGATGCGCGCCCGCCTGGCAGGGCTCAGCCGGTAGAACAGGCCGGCCAGGACGCGGCGTGAGCCGGCGAGGGCGAGCTCGATATTGTCCCACACGGTATGGCTCTCGAAGACCGAGGGGCGCTGGAACTTGCGGCCGATGCCGAGCTCGGCGATCGCCGCCTCGTCGAGCTTCAGGAGATTGACGCCGCCCTTGAACAGCGCATCGCCCTCGTCGGGGCGGGTCTTGCCGGTGATCACATCCATCATGGTGGTCTTGCCGGCGCCGTTGGGGCCGATGATGGCCCGCATCTCGCCCTCGCCGACGATCAGCGAGAGCGCGTTCAGCGCCTTGAAGCCGTCGAAGGAGACGGTGATGCCGTCAAGATAGAGCAGATGCGGCCTGGGAGTGGTCATGTGGCTGCCGTCGCCTCAAGAGTTGCGGGGGCGGCGGCCGCCGGAGACCGGGGCTTCGCCCGCCACTGGAGTGCCGTGCCCACGATTCCCCTAGGCAGAAACAGGGTCACAGCGACGAAGAGGGCTCCGAGGACGAGGAGCCACATGTCCGGGAATGCGGCGGTGAAGTAGCTCTTGCCGGCATTGACAAGGGCTGCGCCGATGATGGGGCCGACGAGGGTGCCGCGGCCGCCGACCGCCGTCCAGATGACGATCTCGATGGAATTGGCGGGGGCGAATTCGCCGGGATTGATGATGCCGACCTGGGGCACGTAAAGGGCGCCCGCCACGCCGGCCATGACGGCCGACAGGGTGAAGGCGAAGAGCTTCACATGCTCGACGCGGTAGCCGATGAAGCGGGTGCGGCTTTCGGCATCGCGCACCGCCACCATGACCTTGCCGAGCCTTGAAGTGACGACGCCATGGAGCATCAGCAGGAAGGCGGCAAGCGCGAGCGCGGTGAGCGCGAAGAGCACGGCGCGGGTCTCGCGCGCCTGGATGCTGAAGCCGAGAATGTCCTTGAAGTCGGTCAGGCCGTTGTTGCCGCCGAAACCCATGTCATTGCGGAAGAAGGCAAGCAGCAGTGCATAGGTGAGCGCCTGGGTGATGATCGACAGGTAGACGCCGGTGACGCGCGAGCGGAAGGCAAACCAGCCGAAGACGAAGGCGAGCAGGCCCGGCACCAGCACGACCATGAGGGCGGTAAACCAGAACATGTCGAAGCCGTACCAGTACCAGGGCAGTTCCTTCCAGTTGAGGAAGACCATGAAGTCGGGAAGCACGGGATTGGCATAGACGCCGCGCGCGCCGATCTGGCGCATGAGATACATGCCCATGGCATAGCCGCCGAGCGCAAAGAAGGCGCCGTGGCCGAGCGAGAGAATGCCGCAATAGCCCCAGGCGAGATCGAGGGCCAGGGCCAGGATGGCAAAGCAGAGATACTTGCCGACGAGCGGCACGAAGTGGTCCGGCACATGGAAGACGGAGGATGGCGGCACCGCCAGGTTGAGCAGCGGCACGGCCACGGCAGTGGCGGCAATCAGGAAGGCGACGGCAAAGACCAGGCGCGTCATGCTTCCACGAACCTTCCCTTCAGCGCGAAGAGCCCGCGCGGCCGCTTCTGGATGAACAGGATGATGAAGACGAGGACGAGAATCTTGCCGAGCACGGCGCCGGCGAAGGGCTCGAGCAGCTTGTTGACGACGCCCAGCGTCATGGCGGCAACCAGCGAGCCCCAGAGATTGCCGACGCCGCCGAAGACGACCACCATGAAACTGTCGATCGTATAGCTCTGGCCGAGATCGGGCGAGACGTTGTCGATCTGGGAGAGGCCGACACCGGCAATGCCGGCAATGCCAGAACCCAGGGCGAAGGTGAGGGCGCCGACCCAGGGCGTCCTGATGCCGACGGCGGAAGCCATGCGCCGGTTCTGGGTGACGGCGCGCAGCTGCAGTCCGAACCAGGTGCGGTTCAGCAGCAGCAGCAGGACGGCGAAGACGGCCAGCGCGAACAGGACCAGCCACATGCGATTGTAGGTGATGGAGAGCTGGCCGAGATCGAAGGCTCCCGAGGCCCAGGAGGGATTGCCGACCTCGCGGTTGGTGGGGCCGAAGATCATGCGCACCGACTGCTGCAGGATGAGCGAGATGCCCCAGGTGGCCAGCAGGGTTTCGAGGGGGCGGCCATAGAGCGGGCGGATGACCAGCCGCTCGATCACCAGACCGGCGGCGCCGGCCACCAGGAAGGCGAGCGGCAGGGCGATGAACAGCGAGGCGTCGAAGAGCCCGGGCGCGGAAGTGCGGATCACATCCTGGACCACGAAAGTCGTGTAGGCGCCGAGCATCACCAGTTCGCCATGGGCCATGTTGATGACGCCCATGACGCCGAAGGTGATTGCAAGGCCGATGGCGGCGAGCAGCAGGACGGAGCCGAGCGACAGGCCGTACCAGACGTTCTGGGCGACATTCCAGGCCACCAGGGTGCGCTCGATGCCGGCCTGGGCGGCGCGGGCGGCCGCGGCGACCGGGCCCTCACCCGATGCCGCGCCGGCCAGCACCTGCATTTCGTCACGGCCACCGATTGCCGCCAGAAGGCTGACGGCGGCAAGCTTCTGATCGTCGGGCCGGCCGGAGGAGAGAAGTGCCGCGGCCCGCGCCTGCTCCATCGCCTGCTTCACGGCGGCATCGGTTTCGCGGGCGAGGGCCTCCTCGAGGGCGGCGAGCGCGCCGGCGTCGCGGGCCTTGAAGACGGCCCGGGCCGCGGCGAGGCGGCGGGCGCTATCGGGGCTCGCCAGGTCCGAGCCGCCGGCTGCGGCCTTGATGATGCGGCGGAGCGCGTTGTTGATCCTGATGCGTTCGAACTGGGCGGCGGCCACCTCGCTGGCGGCTTCGCCGGTCAGCGGATCGGTGAGGCGCAGGCCGCCCGCGGCCTTCTCCGCAATGAAGACCTCCTTGTCGGACTTGCGCACATAGAGCCTGCCGTCACCCAGCGCCGCCAGCACCTGGCCGGGAACCGGCCCCGGTTCCCGGGCCAGCGCCTTGATGGCGACTTCCAGGCCATCGAGCCCGGCGGTGCCCAGGGCATTGACGGCGCCACGCAGGTCGGCCGCCCAGGCCGACGCGGCAGCGAAGAACAGCAGGGCAAGGCAGGCAATGAGGCGGCGCATGGATGCTCGGGCCCTTGGGATGCGCTCCGGCCATTGCCGGCCGGAGCGCCGTTGCCGTCGTCAGGTCACGAACCGCCGCATTTGCCGGTCTTCACATTGAAGTTGCCGCAGGACATGGGGGCGCGCCAGTCGGCGATGAGATCGGCCGATTCGGGCAGGTAGTCCGACCACTCGTCGCCAACGACGAGGCCCGGGGTCTGCCAGACGATATCGAACTGGCCAGTCTCCTGAACCTCGCCGATCAGCACCGGCTTGGTGATGTGGTGGTTGGGCATCATGGTGGAGAAGCCGCCCGACAGGTTGGGCACCGACACGCCGATGACGGCGTCGATGACCTTGTCGGGATCGGTGGTGCCGGCCTTCTCGACCGCCTTCACCCACATGTTGAAGCCGATGACGTGGGCTTCCATGGGATCATTGGTGACGCGCTTGTCGTTCTTGGTGAAGGCCTGCCAGGTCTTGATGAACTCGGCATTCACAGGGGTGTCGATGGACTGGAAATAGTTCCAGGCGGCGAGATGGCCGACCAGCGGGCCGGTGTCGATGCCGGCCAGTTCCTCCTCGCCGACCGAGAAGGCGACAACGGGGATGTCTTCAGCCGCCACGCCCTGGTTGGCGAGTTCCTTGTAAAAGGGCACGTTGGCGTCGCCGTTGATGGTGGAGACCACGGCCGTCTTCTTGCCCTCGCCGCCGAATTTCTTGATGTCGGAGACGATGGTCTGCCAGTCGGAATGGCCGAAGGGCGTGTAGTTGATCATGATGTCGGACTCGGCCACGCCGCTGGCCTTGAGATAAGCTTCGAGAATCTTGTTGGTGGTGCGCGGGTAGACATAGTCGGTGCCGGCCAGCACCCAGCGCTCGACGCCTTCCTTCTCCATCAGGTAGTCGACGGCGGGAATGGCCTGCTGGTTGGGGGCGGCGCCGGTATAGAAGACATTGCGCTCGCTCTCCTCGCCCTCGTACTGCACCGGATAGAACAGGATGCTGTTGAGCTCCTTGAAGACGGGTAGCACGGATTTGCGCGACACGCTCGTCCAGCAGCCGAACACGGCGGCGACCTTGTTGACGGAAATCAGCTCGCGGGCCTTTTCGGCAAAGAGCGGCCAGTCGGAGGCCGGATCGACGACGACGGCCTCCAGCTTCCTGCCGAGCAGGCCGCCCTTCTTGTTCTGCTCCTCGATGAGCATCAGCATGGCGTCCTTCAAGGTGGTTTCGGAAATCGCCATGGTGCCCGACAGCGAATGCAGAACGCCGACCTTGATGGTGTCTTCCGCGGCGGCGGCCCAACCGGCGCTGGCAACATAAGCGGCCAAGGCGGCGGCCGCGAAGCTGGTTGCAATCTTCCCCTTCAGAAATGACATCGGTCCCTCCTCGGACGTGTGTGAGTGCCACGACACAGGGACATCGCAACGGTTGTGCCAGACCGGAACAGCGCCGCAAGCTTCGGGTAAGAAGTTGAAATGGCGCAATGTTCTGCGCATCGGATGGCCCTGCACAAAATGCAAGCAGACCAATCTCTGGCGCAAAAACCGGCAAAGCAAGACATGCGACGCGCAAATCTTGGGCAATGGCTCGGGACCGGGACGAGCACCCAGACCCGGCCATGGGGCATTCATACCGTTAGTTCTTCTGCGGGCAGGAAGGCCGGGCGGCCTTCATCTGCCGAAGCGGCCGCCAAGCCGCTATCTCCATGCATCTCCTGAAACTACCGGCGGCGCTTCGCCGTATGGGCACAAGGGAGCGAACGATCTGCAGCAAGGAGGAGACGGATCATGAATCCACGCGCTATGGTGAGAACAGCAGTGTTCGGGGCAAGCCTAGCATTGGCGGCACCGACCTGGTCCAAGGACACGCTCTACCAGGAGCTCGGCGGCTATGACGGGATAGCCGCTTTCACCGATACATTCCTCATGAAGGCGCAGGCGGATGCAAGGCTCGGCCGATTCTTCAAGGGGCACAATGCGTCAACCAGCCGGGTGCTGCGCCAGCACCTCATTGAGTTCCTGTGCGAGAAGACGGGGGGACCATGCTTCTATACCGGGCTTCCGATGAAGGAAGCTCATACCGGACTCAACATCACGGACAAGGACTGGGAGGCGGCAGCGGCGATCATGGCCCAGACGATGACCGATCTCAAGGTCGGCAAAGAGGTGCAGGAGCAGGTCGGCCTGTTCGTCACGTCGCTCAAGCCCGACATCGTGGGCATGTAAGAACTCGCGCAGCGATCAGCATCAACCAGGCGAGGCAGGTTGCTGGCAGCGGCCGAACAAAGCACACGACAGGCGCGCACCACTACTTCGTGAGTCCTTCATCCGTCGAGACTTGCCGTTAGCGGCGGGTGAGGCCGCCCAGAATGCCGCGTACCAAGGCGTTGCCAATGGAGCGGGCGACGTCCTGTTCAGCGGCGGCCCGCCGCTTGCGGGGAACCGCAAACCCGGCCGATGTGAACGGAAAGACGATCACGATCACGTGACGTCCCGGTGACGCCGCCAAGCGAAGCGTCCATATTATCTCGTCACGGTTGAGTCCAGCGGAGGAGGAGCGGAATGGCCTTCGATCTCAATATCAATGGCAAGACGATGAGTGTGGATGTCGATCCCGACATGCCGCTGCTCTGGGTCCTGCGCGACGAACTCAAGCTCACGGGCACGAAATTCGGTTGCGGCCAGGCCCTGTGCGGGGCCTGCACCGTGCATGCCGACGGCATGCCGATCAGGTCCTGCCAGACGACGGTTGCCGATGCGGCGGGCATGGCGATCATCACCGTAGAAGGGCTGGCGGGCAAGGCCGCGGAGGCGGTCAGAACCGCCTGGCGCGAACTCGACGTACCGCAGTGCGGCTATTGCCAGTCCGGGCAGATCATGGCAGCGGCCGCGCTGCTCAACGACAATCCGGCCCCCAGCGACGATGACATCAACGCGGCCATGGACGGCAATGTCTGCCGCTGCGCCACTTATCAGCGCATCCGCGCCGGCATCCACCGGGCGGCTGAACTCATGAAGGCCTGAGGAGAAGAGCGCCATGACCATTATGCCCACACTTTCGCGCCGCCAGTTCATCACCATCGCTGCCGGCACTGGCGCCGGCCTCATCATCGGCCTGCCGGCCGCGATGCCCGGACCGGCTCACGCGGCAGCACCGTTTGCGCCCAATCCCTTCGTGCGGATCGCCCCCGATTCCACCGTCACGGTGCTGATCAAACATCTCGACAAGGGCCAAGGCATCGCCACGGGCCTCTCCACCCTGGTGGCAGAGGAACTCGACGCCGACTGGAACCAGGTCAGGGCCGAATTCGCGCCGGCCGATGCCGAGAAGTACAAGAACCTGTTCTTCGGCGTACAGGGCACCGGTGGCTCGACCTCGATCGCCAATTCCTGGGAGCAGTACCGGATGGCCGGTGCCATCGCGCGGCACATGCTGCGGGAGGCGGCGGCCAAGGCCTGGAATGTTCCGGCCGGGGAAATCACCATCGCCGCCGGCAGGATCGGCCATGCGTCGGGCAAGAGCGGCACATTCGGCGAATTCGCAGAGGCAGCCTCGTTGCTCGAGGTGCCGAAAGATGTGCCGCTCAAGGAGGCCTCGCAGTTCACCTATATCGGCAAGAGTTTCAAGCGGCTCGATACCGAGGCCAAGGTCACGGGCCAGCCGGTGTTCACCCAGGATATCCAGCTGCCCGGCATGGTGGTTGCAGCAGTGGCGCATGCACCGCGTTTCGGCGCCACGGTCAAGAGCTTCGACGCCGCCGACGCGCTCAAGGTCAGGGGCGTGCTCGACGTCAAGGCAGTACCGCAGGGTGTCGCCGTCTATGCGACCGGGACATGGCCCGCCTTCAAGGGCCGCGAGGCGCTGAAGATCGAGTGGGATGACAGTGCGGCGGAGAAGCGCGGCAGCACGGAACTCACAGCCGAGTACCGCCGGCTGGCGGAGACAGAAGGGCTGAAGGTCCGGGCCGACGGCGATGCCGAGGCGACGCTGGCCCAGGCGGCGCAAGTCGTCGAGGGCGAATTCTTCTTCCCCTATCTCGCCCATGCGGCGATGGAACCGATGAATGCCGTGGTCAAGTTCGACGGCAGCCAGGTGCAGATCTGGACCGGCTCGCAATTGCAGACGGTCGACCAGATGGTGGCGGGCGGCATCTTCGGCGTGACACCAGACAAGGTCGCAGTCGAAACCCTCTATGCCGGCGGCTCGTTCGGGCGCCGGGCGGTGCCCAACTCCGACTATGTGGCAGAAGCGGCCATGGTGGCCAAAGCCTGGGGCAGGCCCGATCCGGTCAAGTTGGTATGGTCGCGCGAGGACGACACCAGGGCCGGTTACTTCCGGCCGATGTATCTGCACCGGGTGAAGGCCGGACTCGACAAGGACGGCAATCTCATCGCTTGGCATCACCGCATCGTCGGGCAGTCGATCCTTGCCGGCACGCCATTCGAGGAGATGCTGGTCAAGGAAGGCATCGACGGGACCTCGGTCGAGGGCGTCTCGGACATCCCCTACGCCATCCCCAACTTCAAGGCCGAACTGCACACCACGAAGGTGGGTGTGCCGGTGCTGTGGTGGCGCTCGGTGGGCCACACCCACACGGCCTACGCGGTCGAAACCATGATGGACCTGCTGGCCGCCAAGGCCGGCAAGGACCCGGTGGAGTTCCGCCTCGCCTTGCTCAAGGACAAGCCGCGGCATCTCGGCGTGCTGAAGCTCGCCGCAGAGAAAGCGGGCTGGGGTGGCGAGCCGCCGGCCGGACGATTCCGCGGGGTGGCGGTGCACGAGTCGTTCCAGTCCTTCGTGGCACAGGTGGCGGAAATCTCGCTGGACCAGAACGGGGCGGCGAAGGTGGAGCGGGTGGTGTGTGCAGTCGATTGCGGCATCGCGGTCAATCCCGACCAGGTGGTGGCACAGATGGAAGGCGGCATCGGGTTCGGGCTCGGCGCGGCGATGCATGGCGAGATCACGCTCACCGACGGGGTGGTGGACCAGGGCAATTTCGACAGCTACCGGCCGTTGCGGATCAGCGAGATGCCGAAGATCGACGTCCATATCGTGCCGTCCACCGAACATCCCACCGGGGTCGGCGAGCCGGGTGTGCCGCCGGTCGCTCCGGCGGTGGCCAATGCGGTGTTCCGGGCGACGGGCAAGGCCATAACGCAGCTGCCGCTCAATCTCGGCGAGGCCGGGAAAGCCTGAGTTGAACCAGCCGAGCCGGGTGAGGTGCAGTCCTCATCCGGCGCTGTACGTCAGCTTCTCCCCCGCACTTCGTGCAGGGAGACGGGAAAGCGGGGACAGGACAGTCAGCGGCGGGTGAGGCCGCCCAGAATGCCGCGAACCAGGGCGTTGCCAATGGAGCGAGCGACGGTCGTGCCGAGCTGGCGGCCGACGGAGCTGGCAACATTCTTGACCAGCCGGTCGGTTGCCGATTCGCGCTGGCGCGGCGCTGACTTCGCGGCGGCCTTCGCCGCCTTCTCGGCCTCCCTGGCCGAGCGTTCCTCGGCCTCGGCGGCGGCACGCTGCTCCGCCTTCTTCTGCAGAAGCTCATAGGCCGACTCGCGGTCAACCGCCGTGTCGTACTGGCCGTAGACGGGCGAGTTGCGAATGACGCCCTGGCGCTCCTCCGGCGTGATGGTGCCCATGCGACTGGAGGGCGGGCGGATCAGGGTGCGCTCGACCATGGTGGGAATGCCCTTGAGGTCGAGCACCGAGACCAGGGCCTCGCCCTTGCCCAGTTCGGTAATCGCCTTCTCGGTGTCGATGGCCGGATTGGGCCGGAAGGTGGTTGCCGCCGTCTTCACCGCCTTCTGTTCGCGGGGCGTATAGGCGCGCAGCGCGTGCTGGACGCGGTTGCCCATCTGGGCGAGGACGCTTTCGGGAACATCGAGCGGGTTCTGGGTGACGAAATAGACACCGACGCCCTTGGAGCGGATCAGCTTCACGGTCTGCTCGATCTTCTGCAGCAATCCCGGCGGGGCATCCGCGAACAGCAAGTGAGCCTCGTCGAAGAAGAAGACCAGCTTCGGCCTGTCGGGATCGCCGACTTCCGGCAGTTCCTCGAAAAGTTCGGAGAGCAGCCACAGCAGGAAGGTGGCGTAGAGCTGCGGCGCGTTGATGAGACGATCGGCGGCGAGGACGTTCATGTAGCCGCGGCCGTCGCGGGTGGTGCGCATGAAGTCGCGGATGTCGAGGGCGGGTTCGCCGAAGAACCTGTCGCCGCCCTGCTCCTCGATCACCACCAGGCGGCGCTGGATGGCGCCGATGGTCTGGTCATTGACGTTGCCATAGTCGGTGGTGATCTCCTTGCCGCGCTCGGCGAGATCCTTGATTAGGGCGCGCAGGTCCTTGAGATCGAGAAGGGCCAGGCCCTCCCTGTCGGCAATGCGGAAGGCGATGTTGAGGGCGCCCTCCTGGGCCTCGGTCAAGCCCATGAGACGGGAGAGCAGCAATGGCCCCATCTCGCTCACGGTGGTGCGGATCGGGTGGCCCTGCTCGCCGAACACGTCCCAGAAGATGGTGGGCGTCGCCTCAAAGCCGTAGTCGTCGAAGCCGATCTTTCTCGCGCGTTCGATAAGGACGTCCTTCGGTTCGCCCTTCGCGCAGATGCCCGAGAGATCGCCCTTCACGTCGGCGGCGAAGACCGGCACGCCGGCGCGGGTGAGGCCTTCGGCCATGATCTGCAGGGTGATGGTCTTGCCGGTGCCGGTGGCGCCGGTGACCAGGCCATGGCGATTGGCCATCGGCAGATACAGTTCCTCGCGCTTGCTGCTGCCGCCGAGAAAGATGGCGTTGTCCGTCATGTGCAAGAATTCTCCCTGGAAGAGACAGCTTGATGATGCCGCAATCTGCTATAAATGCCGGTCGCAGGCAAATGTGCGGCAGGGCAGGCAAATGCAAGTACTGATTACAAGAATTTCGGCTGCGACGGGCCTCGACGAGGCGAAGGCGGAAAGGGCCTTGGGCATCATGCTGTCACTGGTCAGGGCCCAGGGCAACCAGGCCAAGGTGCGGGAGCTATTCGCCCGGCTTCCCGGCGCCGAGCAGCTGGCGCAGCGCCATGGCGGCGACGGCGCGGCCCGCGGCGGCCTGTTCGGCATGCTGGGTGGCGGCCTCATGGGCGGGCCACTGGCGGCCGCGGCCAAGCTGACGGCGGCGGGACTGTCGATGGACCAGATCAAGGCGCTGGGCACCACGACTCTGGCCTATGCAAAGGAGGAGGCCGGCGAAGAGCTGGTGCGCGAGGTCGCCAGTTCCATTCCCGGCATCAGCGGCTATCTGTAAATCGCCCTTGATCGAGGTCATGCGCCGGTCTGCGGCAGGCCGCTAGGGTCGGCACTGGAGGTTCGACACGTGTCAGCGCAAGCACGGCCCCAGGCCACATTGCAGACGCCGGTGCTGCGCACGCGCGGCCTGACCAAGACCTATGTCACGGGCGATGTCCAGGTGCAGGCGCTGCGGGGCGTCGACTTTGCGGCAGCATCGGGCGAATTCATCGTCATTCTCGGGCCATCGGGGTCAGGCAAGTCGACCTTCCTCAACATCGTGGGCGGGCTTGACACCGCGACCTCCGGTGAGGCGTGGTTTCTTGACCACGAACTGACGGGAGCCGGCGAAGCGGCGCTCACGCGGTACCGGCGCGAGCATGTCGGCTTCATCTTCCAGTTCTACAACCTGGTGCCGAGCCTCACGGCGCGCGAGAACGTGGCGCTCGTCACCGAGATCTCGGCACGGCCAATGCAGCCGGAACAGGCGCTGGAGCTTGTCGGCCTCGGCGACCGGATGGACCATTTCCCGGCGCAGCTCTCCGGCGGCGAACAGCAGCGCGTCGCCATCGCCCGCGCCGTGGCCAAGCAGCCGGACCTCATGCTGTGCGACGAGCCGACCGGAGCGCTCGATTCAAAGACGGGTGTGCTGGTGCTGGAGGCGCTGGTGCGCGTCAACCAGGAATTCGGCACGACGACGCTGGTCATCACGCATAACGCAGCGATCAGGGACATCGCCGACCGGGTCGTGCAGTTCGGCAACGGCCAGATCACAAGCGAGCAGCGCAATGCCAGGCGCCGCTCGGCGCGCGAGATCAGCTGGTAGCGGCATGCGCGCTCTCGACCGCAAGGTGTTGCGCGATCTCAGGCGGCTGTGGGCCCAGTCGCTTGCCATCGCCCTGGTCATGGCGGCGGGGGTTGCCACGCTGATCCTGGGGGCCGGGGCGCATGGCTCCCTGTCAGAAACACGTGCCGCCTATTACGAGAGCAACCGGTTCGGCGATATCTTCGCCACGCTCACCAGAGCCCCGAAGGCGGTGCTTCACGATATCCGTACCATCGACGGCGTGGCGGCCGTCGAAGGGCGGATCAGCAAGATCGCGCTGGCCGATCTTGCCGACATGGCGGAGCCCGCCTCGGTGCGGCTTGTCAGCCTGCCGGATATCGGGCCGCCGCAGCTCAACCTGCTGCACCTGCGCGCCGGCCGGCTGCCGGAACCAGAATCCGAGGCGGAAGCGGTGGTGAGCGAAGGTTTCGCCGCGGCGCACGCGCTCACTCCCGGCCATTCCTTCCGGGTCCTGATCAATGGCAAGATGCGAGCGCTCAGGGTGAGCGGCGTCGCCATCTCGCCGGAGTTCATCTACATCCTGGGGCCCGGCGACCTGATGCCGGACGAGCGCCGCTTCGGCGTGGTCTGGATGTCGGAGGCGGCGCTGGCCGCGGCGTTCGACCTCGAAGGCGCATTCTCGGACGTGGTCATCAGGCTGACGCCCGGCGCGGCCGAGGCGGCGGTGATCGAACGGATCGACACGGTGCTGGCGCGCTATGGCGGACGCGGCGCCACGGGCCGCAAGGACCAGTTGAGCCACGCGTTTCTCGATGCCGAACTGAAGCAGCTGCAGGCCATGAGCCGGATCCTGCCGCCGATCTTCCTGGTGGTGGCGGCGTTCCTGGTCAACATGACCCTGTCGCGGCTGATCGCGCTCGAGCGCGAGCAGATCGGCCTGCTCAAGGCGCTCGGCTATTCGGCGGGCGACATCATGCTGCATTACCTGCAGTTCGTGGCGGCAGTCGCGCTCACCGGCGTCATCATCGGCAGCATGGCCGGAACCTGGCTCGGCCAGGGCATGGCCCGGCTCTATGCGGAATTCTTCAACTTCCCGTTCCTGATCTTCCGGCGCGATCCCGGCACCTATGCGATCGCGGCCGCGGTCACCGTTGCGGCGGCGGTGGCGGGCGCGATCAAGGCGGTCACCGACGCCGCCTTCCTGCCACCGGCGGTTGCCATGTCACCACCCGCACCGGCGCGCTACCGCAAGGTGCTGGGCGGGCGCTTCGACTTTGCCACAGTACTTCGCAAGGCCACCGTGATGGTGTCGCGGCACTTGTGGCATTGGCCGTTCCGGACGGCGAGCAGCATCCTTGGAACCGCGTTCGCCGTGGCCATCCTGGTCGGGACGCTATGGTCGTTCGGCTCGGTAGAGTTCATGATCGACGTCACCTTCCACCGCGCCGACCGGCAGGATGCCTCGATCAGTTTCGTGGAGGCGAAGCCGGCGTCGGCACTGGCCAGCGTGGGGCGGCTGCCGGGCGTCATGCAGACGGAGCCGTTCCGGGAGGCAGCCGTCAGGATCCGCAAGGCGCAGCGCGAGCGGCTGGTCGGGCTCACGGGGAAGCCGGCGGAGGCCGATCTGTCGCGGGTGCTGGGGCTCGACCTTGTGCCAGTCACGCTGCCGGAAACGGGAGTTGCGCTTTCCGACATGCTGGCGGACGTGCTCGACGCCAGGCCTGGCGACATGGTCGAGATCGACGTGCTCGAAGGTGACCGGCGGCAGGTTACAGCTCCGGTGACAGCGGTCGTCCAGGGCTATCTGGGGCTCATGGCGTTCATGGACATTGCGGCCCTGAACAGGCTGCTCGGCGAGGGCGAGATGATCACGGGCGTGCATCTGGCATTTGACGAGAGCCAGAAAGACGCACTGTTTGCGCAAATCAAGGAAACGCCGTCGGCCAGCTTCATCGCGCTGCAGCGGGTGTCGCTCGCCAAGTTCCGGGAAACGCTGGCGCGGAACCTGCTGATCATGGTGAGCGTCTACATGTCGCTGGCGGCGATCATTGCCTTTGGCGTGGTCTACAACTTCTCGCGAATCTCGCTGTCGGAGCTGGGACGCGAGATGGCGAGTCTCAGGGTGCTCGGTTTCACGCGGGGTGAAGTCTCGGCGCTGCTGTTCACCGAGCTGGCAATCGTCACTTTGCTGGCACAGCCGATCGGCTGGCTCATCGGGTACGGGTTCGCCTATGCCATGGTGCAGGGCTTTGCCACGGAGCTCTACCGCGTGCCCCTGGTGGTGGGCCGCGAGGTCTATGCCTATGCCAGCCTGGTCGTGATGACGGCGGCGGCGGCAAGCGCCCTGGTGGTGCGGCGCAGGGTGGACCGGCTTGATCTGATCGCGGTTCTCAAGACACGGGAGTGAGGCATGGTGCGGCGACTGATCACACTCATCATCGTGGCGGCGGCCGCGGCGCTGCTGGCCTGGGCCCTGTGGCCGAAACCGGTGCCGGTGACGACGGCGGTGATCGGGCGGCAGGCGCTGTCGGTGCTCGTCGAAGAGGAAGGCAAGACGCGCATCCGCGACGTCTATGCCGTGTCAGCGCCGATTGCCGGCAAGATGCAACGCTCGCCGCTCGAGGCGGGCGACGAGGTGGTGGCGGGCGAAACGGTAGTCGCGGTGCTGCGACCGGCCGATCCCGGGCTGCTCGATGCAAGGGCGCGGCGGGTGGCGGAAGCGGCGGTCGGCGCCGCCCAGGCAGCGGTCAGCCTGGCCGAAGCGCAGCGCAACGAGGCGCTGTCGGCGCGCAACTTCGCCGAAAGCGAGCTGCAACGGGCCAATGCACTGGTGCAGCGGGGAACCATACCGGAGCGCAGCTTCGACAAGGCCAAGCTCGATGCCGAGACCGCCAAGGCGCAGCTCGCCAGCGCCGAGGCCAATCTCGAGGTCAGGCGGCGTGAACTCGAAAGCGCCCGGGCGACGCTGATCGAGGGCAGCGGCGGCGGCAGCGAAGGCGCCTGCTGCGTCGAGGTCAAGGCGCCGGCCTCCGGACAGGTGCTCAGGGTGCTGGCCAAGAGCGAGCAGATGGTGCAGGCCGGCACACCGCTCGCCGAAATCGGCGATCCGCGCGACCTCGAGGCCGAAACCGATCTGCTGTCGCGCGATGCGGTGCGCGTCGAGCGCGGCGCCAAGGCGACGATCGAGGGCTGGGGAGGCGCAGCGATTACGGCGCGGGTCGAGCGCATCGCTCCGGCGGCGGTGACTAAAGTGTCGGCGCTGGGCATCGAGGAGCAGCGGGTCAATGTGGTGCTGCGTCTCGAAGGAAACGCCAGCGGTTGGCAGTCGCTCGGGCACGGCTTCCGGGTGGTGGCGCGGATCGAAGTCTGGCGCAAGGACGATGCGCTGGCCGTGCCGCTCGGCGCACTGTTCCGCAAGGGCGAGGCGTGGGCGGTCTATGCCGTGGAAGGCGGACGGGCACGGCTCAGGACGGTGACGATCGGCGAACGCAACAGCGCACATGCCGAGGTGCTCGGCGGGCTGGAGGCGGGCGAAGAGGTGATCCTGCACCCGAGCGATCGTGTCGGGGACGCCATTGCGGTGGTGCCGGAGTGACAACAGACCGCAGGATTAGACCAAGGGCGATTTGCAGGCGGGCCGGGAGGCGGCTAAGCTTTGTGCAGTGCAACAGCAACCCCGCGCGATGACCGAACTGCCGCTTGCCTCAGAATTTCCTGCCGCCACCGAGGCGGCCTGGCGGCAGCGCGTTGCGGAAACGCTGAAGGGCGCCGACTTCGAAACCAAACTCGTTTCGGAAACCGCGGACGGGATCCGGATCGCACCGCTCTATGGCGCGGCCGATGGCGTCGCGGCGGGACGGCCGGTGCATGCGCCCTGGCGGGTGCTACAGCGGGTCGACCACAGCGATCCGGCACGCGCCAATGGCCAAGCGCTCGACGATCTGGCGCATGGCGCCACCGGCCTGAGCCTGGTGCTGGCGGGGGCACCTGCGGCGCGCGGCTTCGGGCTCGCCGGGGCCGAACCCACGACACTGCAGAAAGTCCTCAAGGATGTGGCGCTGCATGCCATCGCGCTGCGCCTGGATGCGGGCCCGCGGGGACGGGAAGCGGCCCGGGCACTGGCACAACTGCTCCGGCAGATGCCGGTCAATCCGGAGCTGCTCGACATTGCCTTCGGCATGGATCCGGTCGGCGTGCTGGCGCAGCGCGGCTTCCTCGACGAGCCATGGCCGGAGCGGGCGCGGCTGGTGGCCGAAACCGTGGGCGATCTGGCGCAGGACTTCCGCGGGCCGTTCCTCGAAAGCGACGGGCGGGTGTGGCACGATGGCGGGGCCAGCGCGGCGCAGGAACTGGGCGCGGTGATGGCCACGGCAGCGGCCTATCTGCGGGCGATCGAACGGCTCGATGACGATGTGCTGGCGCGGGCGATCGGCGTCAGCCTGGCTGCCGATCAGGACATGTTCATGACGCTCGCCAAGTTCCGGGCGATGCGGCTCGGCTGGCAGCGGCTGATGAACGCCTGCGGGCTGCCGCAAGTGCTCAAGCTGCATGGCGAGACGTCATGGCGGATGATGACGCGGCTCGATCCGCATACCAATATCCTGCGGGCCACTGCGGCGGTGTTCGGAGCCGGCCTGGGTGGTGCGGATTCTATCAGTGTACTGCCGTTCTCACTGGCGCAAGGACTGCCCGACAGTTTCGCGCGGCGGGTGGCACGCAACACCCAGACGGTGCTCTTGGAAGAATCGCAGCTCTGGCGCGTCGACGATCCGGCCTCGGGATCCGGCTATGTGGAACATCTCACGCAAGAACTCGCGGCCCGGGGCTGGGCATTCTTCCAGGCCATCGAGGATCGCGGCGGCATTGTCAGGGCGCTTGAGAGCGGCTGGCTCCAAGATGAGATCGGCCAGGTGCGCGCCCAGGTCCATGCCGGGCGGCCAGCGATCATCGGCACCAATGTGTTCCGTCTGCCTACGGAGTATCGGCCGGCGATCGAGATGCCGGCACCAGATGCCCCGGCGGGCGACCCACGGGCGATTGCGCCGGTCCGGCTCGCCTGCGGCCTGGAGGCGGCGTCATGAGCCGCATTCCCGATTTCACCCGTGTCGGCTGGTCGACGCCCCAGGTGAGCCGCAATGCCGGCGGCGAGAGCTGGTGTACGCCGGAGGGAATCGTGGTGAAACCGGCCTATGGGGCCGCGGACCGGGACGGGCTGGATTTCCTGGCAAGCTGGCCGGGGCTGCCGCCGTTCCTGCGCGGTCCCTACCCCACAATGTATGTGACGCAGCCATGGACCATCCGGCAGTATGCGGGCTTTTCGACGGCGGAGGATTCCAACGCCTTCTACCGGCGCAATCTCGCCGCCGGACAGATGGGACTGTCCATCGCCTTCGATCTCGCCACCCATCGCGGTTATGATTCGGACCACCTGCGGGTTGCCGGCGATGTCGGCATGGCGGGGGTGGCGATCGATTCGATCTATGACATGCGCACCCTGTTCGAGGGCATTCCGCTCGACAGGATGACGGTGTCGATGACGATGAACGGCGCGGTGCTGCCGGTCATGGCGCTCTATATCGTGGCGGCCGAGGAACAGGGGGTACCGCCGGAGAAGCTTGCCGGCACCATCCAGAACGACATTCTCAAAGAGTTCATGGTGCGGAATACCTTCATCTATCCGCCGCGGCAGTCGATGAAGATCGTTTCCGACATCTTCAAGTACACTTCGGAGCACATGCCCCGGTTCAATTCGATCTCGATCTCGGGCTACCACATGCAGGAGGCAGGAGCGACCGCCGATCTCGAACTCGCCTACACGCTGGCGGACGGGCTCGAGTATGTCCGCGCCGGCGTCGCGGCAGGTCTCGACATCGACCGGTTCGCGCCGCGGCTTTCGTTCTTCTGGGCGATCGGCATGAACTTCTTCATGGAGGTCGCCAAGATGCGCGCGGCGCGCATGCTGTGGGCGAAACTGATGCGGCGCTTCGAGCCGCAGGACGAGCGCTCGCTCAGCCTGCGCACCCATTGCCAGACCAGCGGCTGGAGCCTCGCGGCGCAGGATGTGTTCAACAATGTGGTGCGCACAGCGATCGAAGCCATGGCGGCGACGCAGGGCGGCACGCAGTCGCTGCATACCAATTCACTCGATGAGGCGCTCGCCCTTCCAACCGACTTTTCGGCGCGCATCGCCCGCAACACGCAGCTCTTCCTGCAGCAAGAGGCCGGCACCTGCCGGGTGATCGACCCGTGGGGCGGCAGCCATTTCGTGGAACGGCTCACCGCCGAGCTGGCGGCGAAGGCCTGGTCGCATATCGAGGAGGTGGAGCGGCTGGGGGGCATGGCGCAGGCGATCGAGGCGGGAGTCCCCAAGCTTCACATCGAGGAGGCGGCAGCGCGCACGCAGGCGCGGATCGACGCGGGCGAGCAGACGGTGGTGGGCGTCAACAAGTACACGACTGGCAATGATGCCGAGATCGACATCCTGAAAGTGGACAATTCGGCGGTCAGGGCGCGGCAGATCGAGAAGCTGACAAGGCTCCGGGCGGAGCGCGACCCGGTCCAATGCCAGGCGATGCTGGACCGGCTCTCCTTCGTGGCCCGAACCGGTGACGGCAATCTGCTGGCAGCCGCGGTCGATGCAGCCCGCGCCAAGGCGACGGTGGGGGAGATCTCACTGGCACTCGAGAAGGTGTGGGGGCGGCACCAGCCGGTGACGCGAGCAGTCAAGGGCGTTTATGCGGCAACGCCGCGCAATGCGCACAAGATCGAGGCAGCCAGGCAGGCAGTCGCGGCCTTCCGCGAGGCCGATGGGCAGGCACCGCGCATCCTGGTGGCCAAGATCGGGCAGGACGGGCATGACCGCGGGCAGAAAGTGATCGCCTCCGCCTTCAGCGATATCGGATTTGCAGTCGAGATCGGACCGTTGTTCTCGACACCGGAGGAAGTGGCGGAAATGGCCGTGGCGAAGGACGTGCACATCGTCGGCGTGTCGTCGCTCACGGCCGGGCACCTTGCCCATATTCCGCTCCTCAAGGCGGCACTGGCCAAAGCCGGCCGCCCCGAAATCATAATCGTGGTTGGCGGGGTCATACCGCCGCAGGATGTTGCAGCGCTCAGGGAATCGGGCGCGGCAGCGGTGTTCCCGCCGGGAACCGTCATTCCGGAAGCGGCACTGGCGCTGCTGCAGCAGCTCAGCGAGCGGCTGGGCTACGCCCAGAGGGCAGCGGAATGACACTTGAAACAGACCTTGGCCCGACCGGGCCTAGAGTCGTGGTCCTTGCGATGGCGGTGGCCTACCCGCAGCTGCGGCCGGCGCCATAGGCCCGGTGGGTCCGTAGAGATTTCTCAAGAGCAGTCGGCTATGATATGCGCGACGCATGGACAAGGCACATATCATTGAGCGATTGGCTGCGCTCCGGCCCAAGCTGGAGTCACGCGGTGTTGCGCATCTGGCGATATTCGGCTCCCGAGGACGGGGCGATCACAGTCCCGGCAGCGATCTGGATTTGCTCATCGGCGTCCGCCCGGACTGCGAATTTTCACTGATAGATCTGATTGCTGTCGAACAGATGATCGAGGACGAAATCGGCATTGCGGCATACGGCGCCATGAACCGCTCTGTTCCTCCAGCATTTCGGCGAAGAATTGCCGGCGACCTCGTTGAGGTCTTCTGATGAGCAATCGCGGCCGCGACCGCCTCTGCGACATGCTTGATGCCATTGACACGATCGAGCAACTGGTTGACGGCCGGTCGCGAGACGATGTGTTCGGCGACAAAGTTCTGAGAGCTGCCTATGAACGGCTCCTCGAGATCATCAGCGAGGCTTCCCGACAGTTGCCAGAACCGTGGAAGGAGCGATTTCCGGATGTGCCTTGGCGAGAGATTGCCGCAATCGGAAATCGTTTGCGCCATGCCTATTGGGGACTCGATGCCGGCATATTGTGGTCGATCAGCTCGAAGGGATATCTCAAACATCTCAAGGAGGTGGCCCGCGAACTCATGCGGGACAACGACACCACGACCCCCTGATGCGCGAAGCCTTCGGTGACTCGCCGGCCGGATCGGCCGGTTGTCTCAGGCGCGTCTGCGGCGGCCGATCTGCCTGCCCACCGCCCAGGCCGCCGGAATGGCAACAACGAAGCCAATCAGACCGCCGATCAGGATATGGTAGCGGCCGGTCAGGCCGGCGGTCAGCAGCGCCGTCACGATGATGCCGGCCAGGGTTGGCGCGGCCATGATGTAAACAAGCAAGGCCAGTCTGTTCATGATGGTCCCCACGATCTATCTGGGGAAAGGCTGGCAGAGCCGGCGGGGCTGCGCCTTGATCCGGCGCAAGGCGGCTGGCGCTGCGCCTTCAGAGCTTCACGCAGGGATAGGTTGCGCGGTGATCCGACGGCCACGGGAATCCCACACTATCGGCCTCAAGCGCCGTTTCGCCGACGATGGCGGCGGCGGGTTCATTGCCGGGTGTCCAAGTGAAACCCGGCTTCGCTGCCGGGCCTGCGCAGATCGCCCGGCCCCCCTCAACGAAACCCCTTCCCGCGATTGCCTGGCCGGCCGGGGAGCGGTTCAAAACAGCGCCGCCCCACCGGGCGTCATTGGCAGCGGACCGCCCGCAGGGCAGCGGGCGGTCCGGTCATGGCTGCGGCCGCGGTCAGGCGCCGATGATGCCGCCGTCTTCGCGGGTGATGACCAGCGTTGCCGAGCGCGGCGCCGTGCCGTTGTAGTCGGGGAAGCCCGAGCCGAAATCACCGCCAGCAAACTGCTCGGCGGTGGCGTGGCCGCCGGGATGCTGCACATTCACGAACATGGTCTTGCGATCGGGCGTGGTGATGACGCCGGTAATCTCCTGACCCCAGGGGCCGGTGAGGAAGCGGCGGACCTCGCCGGTCTGCGGGTCTGCCGCCAGCATCTGGTTGGTGCCGAAGGCTTCGAGCTTACCCTTGAAGGGCGGGCCGATGTCGCCCATGTCGGTCTGGATCCACAGGCGCGAATCGGCATCGCACCACAGACCGTCCGGGCAGGCGAAGATCGAATTCTCGTCGAGCGCCTTGCCGTTGAGCAGCGCGGAGGTGGTCTTCGTGCCAGCCAGCACGAAGAGATCCCACTGGAAGGCCGATGCTGCGTGATCGCCGCTTTCATAGCGCCAGCGGACGATCTGGCCGAAATTGTTTTCGGCGCGCGGGTTGACGGCATCCACCTGGGTCTGGGTGCGGCGGTTGTTGTTGGTCAGCGTGAAATAAACCTCGCCCGAACTGGGATCGACGGCGCCCCATTCCGGGCGGTCCATCTTGGTGGCGCCGGCGGTGTCGGCGGCGAGACGGGTGTTGACCAGGATGTCGGCCAGATCGGCGAAACCGTTGTCGGGCGTCAGGCCGTTCTGGCCGGGCACCAGTGCCAGCCATTCGCCCGTGCCATCGGCATTGAACTTCGCCGCATAGAGGGTGCCCTCGTCGAGCAGGCTGCCATCGGCAGTGGCCGGGTCATAGGGCTTCGAGGACACGAATTTGTAGATGTACTCGAAACGCGCATCGTCGCCCGAATAGCAAACGACGGGTTTTCCAGCGATGGCGGGAGCAAACACGATCCCTTCATGGGCGAAGCGGCCGAGCGCGGTGCGCTTGACCGGTACCGAGGCGGGATCGAAGGGATCGAACTCGATGAGCCAGCCGAAGGTGTTGGGTTCGTTGCGGTAGTCTTCGGCCGCGGACGCGCCCCTGATGGTGGCGTCGAAACGGATGTACTCGTCGGCACCGTCCGCCGCCTTCTCCCAGGCATAACGCGACACGTCGTTCGGAACGCCATAGCGGGCCTGTTCGCGCGGGAGGTCCGGCTTGTCGCCGGTCTTCGCCGTGTTGACAAAGTAGCCGGCCCAGTTTTCCTCCGCCGACATGTAGGTGTTCCAGGGCGTGACGCCATGGGCGCAATTGTTGAGGGTGCCGCGGGTCCTTGTGCCGTCAGGGCTGTATTTCGTCACGAGATGCGCGGTGCCACGCAGGGGTCCGGCGATCTCCATCGGTGTGAGGCCGGTGATGCGGCGGTTGCGGGGATCAGCAACAATGGCCCACTGGCCGTCAGGCCCCTTTCTGATGCGGAGGACGGAGCAGCCATGGCCGTTGATCTCGGCCAGAACCTCATCGGGGTTGCGCGTGCCATCGGCAGCGAAGACAACCGCTTCGCCATCGATCTTCTGACCCTTCCACCTGGCGGCGTGGAAGAAGCGCGGCTCGACATATTCATGGTTCATGACCAGCAGGCCGTCCTCGGACGACCCGTCAATCGGGAAGAAGTGCATGCCGTCGTGATGGCTGCCGACCTGCTGCGCCTGGTCGGCCCCGGTGACAGCGCCCGGCTGGTAGGCCGGTGCGCTGCCATTGATCGGCGTGCCCCAGGGAGCGAACACCTGCACCTTGTAGCCGGGCGGAACGACGACAGTATCTTCCTGGCTCACCGGGACGGCGGTGAAGCCGAGGAGACCCGAGGCCGAGGTTGAGCCGGCAAGGGCAGCCTTCGACGTCACCGCCGGCACGCCATAGAGGCCGGTGGCCAGCGCGGCCAAACTGCCAAGCACGAAGCCGCGGCGCGAGGTTCTTGCGGCAACGACGTCATAGAAGGTGGGATTGGCCGAAGCATTGCTCGGCCGCTCGTCGCCGTGGGCGTAGTCGGGGGACCTGGTGTGATCCGGGTAGTCTTGCTCGAATGGTGACATGCCTCGCTCCTGTCGCTCGATGCAGATTTGCGGCAGCCGGCGGTTCGATCATGGTCCGCCCGGCATCCGGCGCCAAGCTAGAAATGCCCCGTGACAATACGATTACAGCGGTTACGGTCCCTGCAGCTTCTTCATTGTGTTCGCCGGACGGTTCCCTCATAAAGCTGCAAATCCCAGTATTCACAGGGACATCGCAGGAGAAGCCACGGGGCGGACTAGATGACAATGAACCGGCGGCAAGTGGTTCCGGCAGGCATGGCGGCGGCCGGCGGGCTCATGTTTCCGGAGGCGGCCGCCTTCGCTAAGACGCTCAAGGCCAACAGCAAGTCGGACCAGAGCGCGGTGCTGGCCGAAGCCACTGCAGCGGCGGGGCGCGAGGGCGGCGTGGTGCAGCTTCCGGCCGGGCGCTTCATTGCCTCGGGCGTGCAGATCAATGAAACGCTTGTGATCGCCGGCGTTCCCGGGCGCACACAACTCGTCTCGGCGGATGGCGCGCCCGTCTTCAGCATCAAGGGTGGCCGCGATGTCGTGTTGCAGGGGCTCGATTTCGAGACCGCCACGAACCAGGATGCGGCGGGCCGGAGCGCGCTGGTCGTCGCCCAAAGCAGCGAAGCGCTAACGATCCGGGACTGCAGGTTCAGCGGTGGCGCGGGCGGGCTTGTTCTCGAAGGCTGCAGCGGCCGGGTCAGCGACTGCCGCTTTTCCGGCCATGCGGCGACCGGGCTCTTCGCCAATGATTCGCGGGGGCTGCTGATCAGCGGCAACACGGTCGCGGACTGCGGCAACAACGGCATCCAGGTGTGGAGGCCGGCGGCGGGCGAGGATGGCACGATCGTCAGCCATAACCGCATCGCGCGGATAGCCGCCAATGATGGCGGCTCGGGCCAGAACGGCAACGGCATCAACGTGTTTCGGGCCGCCAATGTCGTGGTCAGCAACAACCGGATCAGCGATTGCGCCTACTCCGCAATCCGCAACAATGCCGGGTCGAACTGCCAGATCAGCGGCAACACCATCTCGCGGACCGGCGAGGTCGCCATCTATGTGGAATTCGGATTCGAGGGCTGCGTGGTGAGCGGCAACGTCATCGAGGATGTGGGGTTCGGCATCTCGGTCACCAATTTCAATGAAGGCGGCCGGCTGGCGGTCATCGCCAACAATTTGGTACGCAATTGCCGGGGCGGCACGACGGCGGGGGTCACGGCGGGCGGCGGCATCTTCGCCGAAGCCGATACCGCCATTACCGGCAACACCATCGAGCAGGCCAAGGATTTCGGCATCGGGCTTGGCTGGGGCCTCCACTGCCGCGATCTGGCCGTCACCGGCAATACGGTGCGGGCCTGCGGGCGCGGTGTCACGGTGTCGCTCTCGGATGGCGCGTTGCCGGTGCTGATCGCCAACAATCTCATCGCCGAATCGCGCGAAGCGGCGATCATGGGCATGGATTACGGCCGGCCGGTCACCGCCGATGTCGCGAAACCCGGCGCCGATATTCCCGCCAACATCCAGATGAGCGGCAATCTCATCCGGTGACGGCGTGAAGATCGCCCACGTGAAACTTGCGCCAGTTGGTGAGTTCGACATTCGCAAAAGACTGCAGTGCCGCAGCCTCTTCGGCGGTCCACGCATCGAGGCCGGCGAGCACCGCCGCCATGGCGGCCTCGGCGGCGCGGCCGGCACCGTCGTCGCATTTGAGCGCGATCCCCAGGCCGGCATGGGGCACGCAGCCGCAGAAGACGCCTTCCGCTCCCGTCTTGACGAAGGCGCGAGGCACCTGCCGCATGAGCCTGGTGCAAAAGCGGCCGGTGCCCGCCACCATGAAGGGATGAGCGCGTACGGCGGCGATGATGCGACTGGCCGCTTTACCGGCGACGGTGAAGCGGGCGAAGCCCAGCGCCAGATTGCGGATTGGAATGGCCCAGGTCGGCACCGAGCAGCCGTCGATTCCTGAGGGCTGGCGCGAAAGATCAATGTCACAAAGCGCGCCGATGGTGCGGGCGATCTCGCGCTGCACAGGGTGGTCAAGGCGGGTATAGCCGCGGGGATCGGCACCGAGGATACGCGCCAGGGCCAGCATGCCGGCATGCTTGCCGGAACAGTTGTTGTGCACCTGGCCAGGTTCGGCGCCGTGACGCACCAGTTCGTGCAGGGCCGTGGTCTCGATCGGCCAATGGGCGCCGCATTCGAAGTCGGCCTCGGCATTGCCGGCCTTGGCCAGCATCTGGCGGGCCACCCTGACATGCCCGGCCTCGCCATTGTGCGACGCGCAGGCGAGTGCCAGTTCCTCGTCGCTGAAGCCGAAGCGATCGGCTGCTCCACTCTCGACCACCGGCAGGCACTGGAAGGCCTTGATGGCCGAGCGCGGGAAGATCGGCCGATCAATGTCGCCCGCCGATGCGACCAGGCGGCCATTGCTGTCCACGACCGCCCAGGCGCCGGTGTGGCGGCTTTCGACGATGCCGCCACGGGTGACTTCGACGATCACAGGATTGTTCATGCCTTCTCCCTCGCGATGGGCGCGGCGAGATACCATGCAAAGGCCGCCAGTTGAAGGGCAAGGAAAATGCCGAAGGCCCAGGCATAGCCGGCGGGATCATAGCCTTCGCCAGTTACCGGGAAGAGGCCGATGATGACGCCGACCAGCCACTGGGTGGCGAAAGCGGCCACGAACATGGAGAAATTGATCGTGGCATTGGAGCGGCCGGCAAGACCGGGTCCGACCCTGGCGGCAAACCAGGGAAAGCTCAGGATCGCCACCTGGCCGAGTGCTGCCACCACAAGCCAGGCCGGCAGGACCAGGGCAGGCCATTGCATGACGATCACAAGCTGCGCCACGAAATAAATGAGATTGAAGCCGAGCATGACCTGCATGGGGCTGATGCCGCGGCGCCCAAGCCGATCGGCGATGGCGCCAACCGCGAGGATGCCGGCCATGAACGACATGGCAAGCCAGAGCAGCTGGCGGGCCACTTCCCCGCGCGAAAGGCCCATGACATCACGGAACCAGGGGCCAGCCCACAGTGTCTGGATGCCGATCTGCACGCCCGAGGTCAGGGCGCAGAGCGGTGCGAGCCGCCAGAACAGCGGCATCTTCATGATGGCCATCAGCTGTCGCACCTGGGTGAGGAACGGCGCCGGCGCCGTGGTCACATCGTTGCGGGGCGCAACGGCGAAGACGAGCACGGCAACGGCGAGTATCATCGCGGCAAAGACCAGAAAGGTATGGCGCCAGCCCATCAGCGCGACCAGCCATTCGGTCGGTTCGGTGGCTACCACGACGCCCAGCGCGCCGAAGGACATGATGGCAGCATTGGCGAAGGCGCGCCGCTCCGGCGGTACCCAGGTGGCGGTCGACTTGTAGCTGGCCATAAGTCCCGCCGAGAAGCCGATGCCGATCACAGCGCGGGCCGCCAGCAGGCCGAGAAGACCGGGGGCCAGCGCGAATGCAGCGCAGCCAGCCGCCGCCACCGCCAGCAGCAGGGCCTGCACCTTGCGGGGGCCGTAACGGTCGAGGAAGACGCCAAGGGGGAGTTGGACCAGCGCGAAGCTCACCAGATAGGCAGAGGTCAGCAGGCCCAGTTCGGCCGGGGTGAGCCCGATGTCGGCCACGAGGTCGGGGGCGACGACGGCGTTCACGGCGCGCAGCAGGTAGGAGAAGAAATAGCCGCAGGCAAAGGGCAGGAGGGCCTGGAAGATCAGTCGGGCGGGCGTCATGGTTGACGATTTGTTTGCCATGATGCCGCAACAAAAGCTCGCGACAAATTCAGTCATTGCGATTCGCGCGAAACACCCTATATCGCGCGGTCTCTTCAGCATGGGGGACCCCGGACGATGATCAAGCGCGCCCTGGTGTTGCAGCACATGGATGACGAGCCGCCGGGCCTGTTCGGCGAATTCCTGGCGGCGGACGGGGTCGCGACGGATGTGGTCATGCTGCACCAGGGCGCAGTCATTCCCTCACTCAGGCCCTACGATTTCCTGCTGGTCATGGGCGGCGCCATGGATGTCTGGGAGAGCGAAACCAATCCGTGGCTGGCGGCGGAAAAGGAAGCCATCCGCGAATGGGCACTGGCCCGCAACCGGCCGTTTCTCGGCATCTGCCTCGGGCTGCAGCTCCTTGCCGAAGCACTGGGCGGCACAGTGGCGCCGGCCAGGGCGGCGGAGGTCGGCATTGGCCGGGTCACACTCAATGGCCTCGGCCTGCAGCACCCGCTGACCGCGGGCCTCGGCAGTCAGATCAAGGTCATGCAGTGGCACCGCGCGGAAGTGAAGTTACTGCCGGCGGGTGCCGAAGTGCTGGCCTCATCAGAAATCTGCCCGGTGCAGATCATGGCGGTCGGCAGGGAACTGCTCGCCACGCAGTTCCACGCCGAGCTCGACCCGGCGCTGGTGGCCCGGTGGGCGGATCTGCCGCAATACATCGCCTGGCTGGACGAGGCGCTGGGGGATGGCGCTTATCCCCGCATTGCCGCACAGGCGCTGCCGCTCATGCCACAATGGCGGCGGACGGCGCGGGCGCTTTACGACAACGTGACCAGGGGCAAGCGGCAGCGGCTCGCGGCGTGACCTTTCACCGCCTGCTGACCCGCCGGCCGATCAGGCGGCAGCGGCAATCATGCCACCGGTCTCCAGCGGCAGCCCCGCCTCGGCCCAATCCTTCTTGCCGCCGGCATAGATGCTGACATTGCTGTAGCCCCGGGCCTGCAAGACGGCAGCGGCGCTGTGCGAGTTGGCACAGGTCTCGGAGGCGCAATAGACGACAAGCGGCGCATTGCGATCGGGAAGCATGGCCGCGGCGAGGGCCGTCGCGCGGTCATGTGGAAAGTGCAATGCACCGGGCAGATGGCCGTCGAGGTAGTATTTCGGCGGCAGGGCCTCGAGCAGCACAGGCGGGGTGGCCGCTGCGAGGCGGGCAAGCAGTTCCTCACGGGTAATGATGCGGGGCACGGGGGTCTCCATTGCTGTTGATAGTTGCAAGTCAAATAATTGCATTTGCAATTATCAAATATTCAACTATCATGAAACGGGCAAGTCACGATATGGAGAGCGGGATGTGAAGGCGACGGGCGGTCACCGCAATGCAGAGCCAGGGGAAGCGGCGTGGCCCTTGTTCCTCGCGACGCATGCGGAAATCGTTGCGCGGATCGAGGTGCGGCTTGCGGCTCACGAACTTCCGGACCTTGCCTGCTATGACGTGCTGTGGGCGCTGGAGCGATCGCAGGGCCAGAGGCTGCGCATGAGCGAACTCGCGGGTGCGCTGGTGATCTCACGGAGCAATCTGACCCGGCTCGCCGACCGGCTGGAAGCGGCAGGTCTCATCCGGCGCGAGCGGGACGCGGAAGACCGCCGAGGGGCCTATGCAGTCCTCACCAAGGCGGGCCGGAAATTGCGGCAGAAAATGTGGCCGGTCTACCGGGAGGCCATTACCGACCTTTTCGCGCGCCATGTCGCAGACCAGGAAGCGGCGGTGCTGGCGAAAGCCTTCCGGCGGATGCTGCGGGCCATGCGTGAGACCGGCGGTCCGTCCTCGATCGATGGATGAGGAAGGGGCGGCAGGGCCTGCAGCAGCCCTGCCCGGCCAAGCAGTTGTTGTAAAGGCGGCGGCTTCAGGGAGCCTGGAAAGTGCAGACCGTGCGCTTGGCCTTGTAGTCATATTTGCAGGCCGCCTTGGGGTTGGTATTGGCTTCGGCCGGGACGACGGCCGACAGGAAGGCGAGGACAGACAGGGCGGTGAAGAGCTTGGCAAACATTGTGGATCTCCCTCTGATGCGGACCGAACCATCTCGATCCGTGTATGCAGGATAGCGGGATCAGGGCGATACGATGTGCCGGCCATCACAATTGTTGCGATTTGGCTGGCCGCCGGTGCATGCGGGAGCGGTCAGAGTAAACGGGCCAAGGCCTCGATCTCCCTGGGCTTCAGGGCGAGAATGAGCTTGGTGCGGCGGGTGATGATGTCGTCAACCGTTTCGGCCCATTCGGTATCGCGCAGGAAGGCGACTTCGCGCTCGTAAAGCCCGCCGCCCAAATGGCGGCCGAGATCGCGGCCGGCCGCGAGCAGGTCACGGGTGCGGCTGCCATAGGTGCGCTGGTAGCGCGCGGCGAGACCTGGCGGCAGCCAGGGATATTCGCGGGCGACATCGATCGCTTCGCCGCCAGGCAGCTTCTCCGTCGCCGTGCGACAGGGGCGTGGCATGGGCTGAAGCGGCTGCAACAGGTCAAGGCCCCTTTCGGCAAGCTTCCGGTGGGTGGTGAGCTTGCCGCCAAAGACCGTCAGCAAAGGGCAGCGGCCGTGGTGATGATCGATTTCGAAGGCATAGTCGCGGGTGAGCGTGGACAGGCCGCTGTCGCGGCCACCGCCCACTTCGAAGAGCGGACGCACGCCGGCATAAGTCCAGATCACGCTGTCACGGGTGACCGGGGATCTGAAGAACCGGTTCACCTCCGCCAGCATGTAGTCGATCTCGGTTTCGGCGATTGCGACGTCCTGCGGCTCCCGCTCCCACGGCTCATCGGTGGTACCGATTGCGGTGAAGTTGTCCTCGAAGGGGAATGCCTCCATGGTGCGGCCGTCGGCGGTCTGGAGATAGTAGCCGTGCTCGCCCGTCCATATACGCGGCACTATGACGTGGCTGCCCTTCACCAGGCGGAGCCGGCGGCCAATGGCGGTACCGGCAATAGTGCCGGCGACCCGCGTCACCCAGGGGCCCGCCGCATTGACCAGGGCCGAGGCGGTCACCGCGACTGCGGCACCATCGCGCATCCGCCGCAACTCGATACCCCAGCGATCACCGGCGCGGGCAGCGGAGACGAAACGGTGCCGCGCAAGGATTGCCGCGCCATGGGCCTGAGCTCCCAGAACATTGGCGATGACAAGACGCGCATCATCGCCGCGGCAGTCGGAATAGGCAAAGCCTCGCACGAGCTCGGGCTTCAGGGGAGTGCCGCAGGGATGGCGGTCAAGGCGCAGGAGCTCGGAGGCGGGAAGCGTGTTGCGGCGGGCGAGATGGTCATAGAGAAAGAGGCCGGCGCGGATCATCCAGAGCGGGCGCCGGCCGGGCACATGGGGCAGCACCAGGCGGATCGGCGTCACCAGATGCGGGGCCTTGTGCATGAGGACCTCGCGTTCCAGCAGCGCCTCGCGCACCATGCGGACATCCCAGGTCTCGAGATAGCGCAGGCCGCCATGGATCAGCTTGGAGGAGCGCGACGAGGTGCCCTCGGCGAAGTCGCGTTCTTCCACCAGTGCGGTTGTGGCGCCGCGGCCGGCCGCATCGCAGGCGATTGCGGCGCCATTGATGCCGCCGCCGATGACGAGAATGTCAAAGTGGGGTTTCATGCTGCGGACGGCTTGCTCGCAGCTATTGCCGCGTCGACCCAGGCGCGCCAATGGGCCACAGGGGTGACGGCCGGTTCAGCGGTCGGAGATACGGGCGCCGAATGGGCGATGAGCGGGCGCAGTTCTGCGGGAGTCTTCCAGACCCCTGCCCCGATGCCGGCCATCAAGGCAGCGCCATAGGGACTGGTTGCTTCTACCGCAGCACGGGCGACTGGTATGCCGAGAGCATTGGCCTGAAGTTTCAGGAAGTAGTCTGCGCGGGATACGCCGCCATCGATGCTGACTGCCCGCGGCTTTCCCATCCCCTCGAGCAGGATGGCGATCTGCAGGGCAATCGATTCGAGCGCGGCATGGGCGATGTTGCCGTGTGTTGTGGCCGCGGTAAGGCCGGTGAGGAGGGCCTTTGCGTCAGGCTGCCACCAGGGGCCGGCCAGGCCCTGGAAGGCCGGCACGAGAATGACGCCGCCACTCTCCCCTGCCCGCTCGGCCAGTGCCGCCACAGCCGACCCGCCGCCGTCGAGGCCCATGCAGACTGCCAGCCAGTCGAGTGCCGCACCGGCCACCATGACGAATCCCTCAGTCGCGTAGGCTGGCTCGCCGGCATGCCAGGCGATGGTACTCACGATACCGGGCGGCACGTCGGCAGGCGGGCGACGGCCCTGATTCATCCAGACAAAGGCACCGGTGCCGCAGGTGATCTTGGTCTCGCCCGCGGCCAGACAGCCATGGCCGAAAAGCGAAGCCTGCTGGTCGCCGAGAAAGGCCGCGAGCGGCACGGCGGCACCGAGCGGGCTGGAAGCCATGCGCGTCCGATGCTCAGCCGACGGCAAGATTTCCGGAAGGGGGATGCCGGTGAGACCAAACAGTCGGAGCAATTCCTCATCCCAGGCGAGCCTTCGAATGTCGAAGAGCATGGTACGGGAGGCGTTGCCCGGTTCCGTGGCATAGGCGCCGCCCGAGAGTTTCCAGCGCAGCCAGCAGTCGACGGTGCCCCACAGCAACCGGCCGCCGCGCAGGCCCTCGGCAATGTCCGCGCGACGGGCCATGAGCCATGCGAGCTTGGCGGCGGTGAAGGTGGGGTCGAGTTCGATGCCGGTGCGGCGGCGAATCAGCGCGAACGTCTCGGGCGCGCGCAGCGGTGCGATCTCCTCGTTCCCCCGGCGGCATTGCCATACCATGGCCGGCATCACCGGCTCGGCGGTGTTCCGGTCCCAGATGACCAGGGTCTCGGTCTGGCTGGATAGCCCCACGGCGATGACGTCGGCGGCGGTTCTGCCAGCCCGCTCCAGAACCTCGCGGGCACAGGCCAGGGCATTGGCCAGCATCGTCCCGGCATCCTGTTCGACAGTGCCGGGTTCGGGCGTGGTCACGGCGATCGGGCGGGCGGCCTCGGACAGCAGGCGGGCATTGTCATCGATCAGCACGGCCTTGGTGTTGGTGGTGCCCTGATCGATGCCGAGAAGAACGGTCTTGCGGGCGGGCATCGGACAATCCGGGACTCACTGCGGCGGGCTCGAGCCCTGCATCTTGGCGATTGCAGGAGAGAAGTCAAACCGGCCCGCCTTGATCGCCACGCGGCGCTTCCGCACAATGGCCGCAACAGGGAGGAGCAGGTGCTCAGCAAGAAGATCATCAATGACGGCAGCCAGGCAGTAGATGAAATGCTTGAGGGCCTGCTCGCCGCGCATCCCCATCTCCTGAAGCGGCATGAGACCAATGCAAGGGCCCTGGTGGCGCGGGAGGGACCACGGCCGGGCAAGGTCGGGCTGGTGATCGGCGGCGGATCGGGTCACGAGCCGACATTCTCGGGTTTTGTCGGCAGGGGCCTTGCGGATGCCGCGGCCATTGGGGATGTGTTCACCTCGCCGACCCCCGACATGGTTCTGGACTGTGCGCGGGCTGCGCATGGCGGGACGGGTGTCCTCTTCATGTACGGCAATTATGCCGGTGACGTGCTCAACTTCGACATGGCGGCCGAAATGGCGGCGGCGGAAGGCATCGCGGTGCGCAGCATCGTGAGCACCGATGATGTCGCCTCGGCGCCGGCGGCAGAGCGGGGAAGGCGGCGCGGGGTGGCCGGCAACTTCTTCATCTTCAAGGCGGCGGGTGCGGCCTGCGACATGATGCTGCCGCTCGATGAATGCGAGCGGATCGCGCGCAAGGCCAATGACCACACACGCACCATGGGGGTGGCGCTGTCACCGTGTTCGCTGCCGGCCACAAGGCGGCCCAATTTCGCGATCGGGCCCGAGGAGATGGAAATCGGCATGGGCATTCATGGCGAGCTTGGCGTGGCGCGCGGCAAGCTGAGGCCCGCGGACGAGATTTCAGACGCGATGCTCGATCGCATTCTCGAAGACATGCCGCTGTCGCGCGGCGACAGAGTGACGGTGCTCGTCAACTCGCTTGGCGCCACGCCGCTCATGGAACTCTACATCATGAACCGGCGGGTGAGGCAGCGCCTCGACGGGCTGGGGGTCGGCGTGCATGGCACCTGGGCCGGCAATTACTGCACCTCCATGGAGATGGCGGGCGCATCGATCACACTGACTCTCATCGATGGCGAGTTGCAGCGGATGCTCGATCACCCCTGCCACACCACGGCGCTCCGCATCGTCTGAGATCAGGCGAGGCCGGCGAATTTGCGGATCAGTCCCGCCAGTTCCGGCTCGGCGACGAGACCTGCGGCCTCCGCGGCCGGGAACCAGCGAACCCTGCGCTGGTGTTTTTCCGGCCAGTCGTCGCGCTGGTGGGTCACCCGGAAGGCAAAAACCTGCACGTCGCAGATCACGGCCCGCCTGCCGGGCAACCGCTTCCTGTAGGTGTAGTGGCCGAGGGGAGCGGTTGCCACGCCACCCTCGATCCCGGCCTCCTCGAACGCCTCGCGGGCAGCGGTCTCATGCGGCATGAGATCGGCGATGGGCCAGCCCTTGGGGATGACCCAGCGGCCGGTATCGCGCGACGAAACCAGCAGCACTTCAACACCGGATCTCTCACGCCACGGCAACGCTGCAAATTGCCGTTCGGTTTCAAGGGGCTGGCCTGCCGCCGTCATTGATTCGGAAGCCATGGACGGCATTTGAGCACTGCCGGGACGATTCTGCCCGCATTTTCTTGCGGGATAGGCAATTGAAGATTTTTGCGCATCGTGCATTATTTTTCAAAGGAACAGCCGGGCGCACCGGCGAAATGGGAACTCAATGTGCATCATGGCGATTGAAGCAGGCGGGGCGGGATGAATTTCAGCCTGTCGGTCAACACCAATCCATTCGTCAATCGCTTCGCGGAAGCCTGGGACCTCATCGGCACGCTGACCGAGGTGATCGGCATCGGCCATATCCAGCTGGTGCACGAGTTCATCAATCCCGCATGGCCTTTCGCTACCGTCCACCGGCTCACCCAACGCATGGCGGCGGCCTGCGCCGCAAAGGGCGCGAAGATCACCTCGATGATGACCGGCCCCTATGGCCGGCTTAATCACTTCGCGCATCCTGATCCGGAGGTGCGCAGCTATTATGTGGCCTGGTTCAGAACCATGGCGGAGATTGCCGCCGACCTCGGCTGCCCGGCCATCGGCACGCAGTTCGGCATCTTCACCTTCAGCGACTATGACGATCCGGTCCGGCGGGAAGCGCTCATGAAACTCGCCCTTCACTGCTGGGGCGAAGTCGCCGATCATGCCAGGGACTGCGGCCTCGAATTCGTGTTCTGGGAGCCGATGTCGGTCGGCCGCGAGCTCGGCCACACGATCCGTGGCTGCCAGGCGCTGCAGGACCGGATCGATGCCGCCGGCCTGCCGCTGCCGCTCAAGCCGATGGTCGATATCGACCACGGCGATATCAGTTCGCCCGATCCCGAAGACACCGACCCCTATGCCTGGGTCCGGCGTTTCGCCACGCAATCTCCCATCATCCATATCAAGCAGAGCAGCATGAACAAGGGCGGCCACTGGCCCTTCACGGCGCAATACAATGCCGATGGGCGGATCACTCCCGACAAGCTGCTGGCGGCAATCGCGGCCGGCGGCGGCAGCGACAACGAACTCTGTCTCGAACTGGCCTTCCGCGAGCGGGAACCGGCGGACCGGCAGGTCGTCGCGGCAGTGGCAGAATCAGTCGCCTACTGGGCACCCCATGCCCGCACCGGGTTCAACTGACGATGCGCAAGGCCCTGTGGATCGGCACCAGCTGGAAGATGAACAAGACCCGCGCCGAAGCGCGGGCCTTTGCCGAGACGGTGAAGGCCTCGCCAGCGGCAAGAATGGCGGCGGCGCAACCCTTCGTCATCCCGCCCTTTCCCTATATCAGCGATGTGGCCGGCATCCTCGAGGGCACGCGGGTCAGGGTCGGGGCACAGAACATGCACTGGGACGACAAGGGCGCCTGGACCGGCGAAGTGTCGCCGGTGATGCTCAAGGACTGTGGGGCCACGATGGTCGAAATCGGTCACAGCGAACGGCGGACCCATTTCGGCGAGACTGACGGCACCGTGGCGCTCAAGGTGAAGGCTGCCGTCAGGCATGGCCTTCTGGCCCTGGTCTGCATCGGCGACACGAAGGAGGAGTACGCGGCGGGACGGACGGCCGAGGTGCTGGCGCGGCAGACGTGGATTGCACTCAACCTGGTCGGCCGAAAGGCGCCGGGGAAGGTCGTCATCGCCTATGAGCCCGTGTGGTCGATCGGCGAGGGCGGGGTGCCGGCCGATCCGGACTTCGCCAACGACCAGCACAAGCGGATCAAGGCGATCGCGGTCAAGGCGACCGGCAAGCCAGTGCCGGTGCTTTATGGCGGCAGTGTCAATCGCGGCAATTGTTGCGAACTGGCGGCGCGATCGGATATCGACGGGCTGTTCATCGGCCGTGCCGCCTGGGATGCAAAGGATTATGTCGGTATCATTGAGGCTGTTACCGGGTCGCCTCGATACGAGGCTTGATGTGAGGAGACCAAAATGAAGATCGCGCTTGGCGCGGACAGCGCCGGAAAGCCCCTGCTCGACGTGGTCGAGGCCCATCTGAAGGCGAAGCCCGAGCACCAGGTCAGCAATCTGAGCGAATCCGGTTTCTATGCCGACCTCTCAGGCAAGGTGGCGCTGGCCGTGAAGAACGGTGAATATGACCGCGCCATCCTGTGCTGCGGTACGGGGATCGGCGTGTGCATTGCGGCCAACAAGGTGCCCGGCATCAGGGCGGCCCTCACCCATGACACCTACTCGGCGGAACGCGCAGCCAAGTCCAACAATGCCCAGATCATTACCATGGGGGCGCGGGTGATCGGACCGGAACTCGCAAAGGCGATCGTGGACAAGTGGCTCGAGTCGGCGTTCGATCCCGAAGGCGCATCGGCTGCCAATGTCGAAGCCATCGACCGGCTGGACGCGAAGTTCAGCAAGTAGCCGTCAGCGGAACCGGCCGGCGCGGGCGGCCGCCACAGTGCGCATGACACCCCGAAGCTCGGCCAATCCCTTGAGGCGGCCGATGCAGGAGTAACCGGGGTTCACTTTCTTGCCGATGTCATCAATGAGGAGATGGCCGTGATCGGGCCGCATGGGGATGACGCAATCCTCCCGGCCGGCGGCGCTGCGGCCGTCCTCTTCCGCCATCAGGGCAGCGACCACACCGATCATGTCAGTGTCGCCATCGAGATGCTCGGCCTCGTAGAAGGAACCATCGGCCTCGCGTGTCGTGTTGCGGAGATGGGCAAAATGGACGCGCGGGCCGAATTCCTTCGCCATGGCAACCAGATCATTGGCAGCGTTGGCACCGTAGGAGCCCGTGCACAGGGTCAGGCCATTGGCCGGGCGGTCCACGGCCTGCAACAGGCGGCGGGCATCAGCCGCGGTTGAGACGACCCGCGGCAGGCCAAACAGGGAGAAGGGCGGGTCATCGGGATGAATGGCCATGCGCACGCCGGCGTCTTCGGCGGCGGGGAGGATATCGTTCACGAACTGCACGAGGTGATCGCGCAAGCCCTCGGCGGTCAGGTCGCGATAGGCATCGAGCTGACGGCGGAAACTGGCACGGTCATAGACGGTCTCGCGGGCCGGCACCCAGTCGATGAGATTGCGCTCGAGCTGGGCTGCCTTACCTTCGGGCCAGGCCGCCAGCCGGGCACGGGCCGCCGCAAGTCGCTCCGGCGGATGATTCCGCTCGGCGCCCTGACGCCTGAGGACAAAGGCGTCATATGCACAGAAGTCGATCATGTCGAATCGGAGCGCCGTACCGCCGTGGGGCAGCGGCCAGTCAAGGTCGGTGCGGGTCCAATCGGTAATGGCCATGAAATTGTAGCAGACGATCCTGACCCCGGCCGCTGCCACGGCACGGATCGAGGCGCGATAGTTGTCGATCAGTTCGCGGTAGTTGCCCGACCGCGTCTTGATATTTTCCGGCACGGCAATGCTTTCGACCACATCCCAGCTGAGGCCGGCCGATTCGATCGCAGCCTTGCGCTTCAGAACCTCATCCACCGTCCAGGCTTCGCCACGATTCATGTGATGAAGGGCGGTGACAATGCCGGTTGCGCCGGCCTGGCGCACATGCGCCAGCGTGACCGGATCATCGGGACCAAACCAGCGCCAGGTCTGTTTCATGGCGAACTCCTTCGACTGCGCCGGCGAGGCGCAGCATGCCAGGTGCTGTGGTTAGACGGGAATGGTCATGGCGTCCACTGCCGCAAAACCCGCTGGATCAAGAGGCCCCGACCGACTAGCTAGGGGCACATACCCCACCCCGTTTCCAGGTAGTCCCCACCTATGTCTTTTGCCAAACTCGATGAGCTCTGCCGCAAGCTCGAGGCGCTCGAACATGCCCAGGCCATGCTCAGCGTCGACGAGGCGGTGCAGATGCCGGCCGGCGGCGGCGAAAAGCGCGCCGAAGCCATGGCCATGCTGGCCGGCATGGCGCATGAAATGGCCACGGCGCCGGAGGTGGGCGACTGGCTCGCGGCAGCCGAGCAGGAACCGCTCGATACGATGCAGGCGGCGGCGGTGCGCGAGTTCAGGCGCGTCTATACCAATGCCACCTGTCTTTCATCGGCCTTCGTGCGGCGGCAGGTCAATGCGCGGGTCCGTTCGGAGCAGTTATGGCGCGAATTGCGCCCGACGGGCGACTGGGCCGGCTTTCTGCCGGCCTTCGACGGCATTGTCGCCATTGTCCGGGAGGAGGCAGCGCTGCGCTCCGAGGCCCTGAAGCTCTCGCCCTATGATGCGCTGATCGAGCAGCATGACCCTGGCAGCCGGGTCGCCGAAATCGCTCCGCTGTTTGCTGAACTGAAGGCCTTCCTCAAGGATTTCATCCCCCATGCGATGGAGCACCAGGCGGCGAAGCGGCTGGCGCGCCCGGAAAAGCCGCTGCATCCGCCTTATCCGGTGGAGAAGCAGAAGACGCTGGGGCTTGCGATGATGGAAGCCATCGGCTTCGACTTCAACCATGGCCGGCTTGACATTTCGCACCACCCCTTCTGCGGCGGGGTGCCGACCGATGTGCGCATGACGACGCGCTACACGGCAAGCGAATTCCTGTCGTCGCTGATGGGCATCCTGCATGAAACCGGACATGGCCTCTATGAACAGGGTCTGCCTTCAGACTGGGCGCACTGGCCGGTGGGACGGGCAAGAGGCATGGCCATGCACGAAAGCCAGAGCCTGTTCGTCGAGAAGCAGATCGCCCGCAGCGCCGAGTTCTGGGAGTGGGCGCTGCCGATGGTGCGCGAACATCTCGGTCCTGACGCCCTTCCCGGCTGGGATCTCGAAGACGTGATGGCACATGTCCACCGGATCGAGCCGGGCCTGATCCGGGTCGACGCCGACGAGGCGACCTATCCGCTGCATGTTATCCTGCGCTTCGAGATCGAGCAGGAGCTTGTCGGCGGAGTTCTGGCCCCCAGGGACGTTCCCGAGGCCTGGGACGCCAGGATGCGGGACTATCTGGGGCTCGCGACGCTGGACAATCCGAAAGACGGCCCCTTGCAGGACGTGCACTGGCCGAGCGGTGCCTTCGGCTATTTTCCCAGCTACACGCTGGGCGCCCTGATCGCCGCGCAGCTCTGGGCGGCCCTCGAGCGTGACCATCCGGCGGCGCGCGAGGACATGCGACACGGGCGCTTCGTCGCCCTCAATGACTGGCGGCGCGAGAAGGTCTGGTCGCAAGGGTCACGCTGGAGCACCCCGGAACTGCTCAAGCGAGCGACCGGCGAGGCGCTGTCGGCGCGCCCTTTCATGAGCCACCTCAAGCGGCGATACCTCGAGTCGTGACGGACACGCTGCTTACCGGCTATCGCGACAGGGGCTGGTGCCTGTTTCCGCATGATCCGGCGCTGCTGGCATGGGTCAGGGCCAGTCTTGGCGCAGCGCGGGCGGCGGTCGCGGCGCCCGAGCACGCACACTGGCAGCGGTGCGGCGGCACGTGGTTTGCGGGCGTCCACGCCCTGCCCAACGACACCAGGGGGGCCGTAGCCGGCGGGCCGGCACTTCTGGGCATGGCCATCTCGTTCATTCACACCACTCTGGGGATCGGCGCGTTCGACTGGGACCGGGGACAGATCTCAGTCTGCTATCCCGGCTATCCGAAGCCGCAGGCCGGCGAGAGCGAGGGGCAGTTCAACTACCGCCGCAATCGCGATGGCGCACATGTGGATGGTCTCCATGCCGAAGGCGCGGCGCGGCGGCGGCACTTGCGCGAACACCATGTTTTCATCCTTGGCGTTCCCATGGTCGAGGCAGGCGCCGGGGCTTCGCCTTTCACCATCTGGGAAGGATCGCATGAGGTGATGCGCGCCATGTTCCGCAAGGCGCTGGCGGGCACCAGGCCTGACCGGTGGGGTGATGCCGATCTGACCGACGCCTACCAGGCGGCGCGGCGGACGGTGTTCGCGGAATGCCCGCGGGTCGAAATCACGGCCTCTCCCGGCCAGGCCTATCTGGTGCACCGGCTGGCGCTGCATGGCATGGCACCATGGGCCGAAGGCGCGGAATGCGGGCCTGACGGCCGCATGATCGTTTATTTCAGGCCGCCCGGCCGCGATCCGCTGAACTGGCTTGAGGGGCCATAACTCAGGCAATCAGGGCAAAGCGATCGACGTCGACCAGGCCCCGGTCGGTGATCTTGAGATGCGGAATGACGGGCAGCGGCAGGAACGCCACCTGCAGAAAGGGCTCCGGCAGAACCGTTCCGAGTGAACGGGCCGCCGCCCGCAGCGGCATGAGGGCGTCGCGCACTTGTTCGAACGCCAGCTCGCTCATCAGGCCGGCAATCGGCAGCGCCAGTTCCGCCAGAATACGGCCATCGCAGGCGACGGCAAAGCCGCCCTCGATCTCGCGCAGGCGATTGACGGCCACGGCCATGTCCGCCTCCGATGCGCCCACCACGCAGATGTTGTGGCTGTCATGACCCACGGTCGAGGCAATGGCACCCTGCTTGAGGCCAAAGCCCTTTACGAAACCCACGGCGATGTTGCCGTTGACGCCGTGGCGTTCGATGACGGCCACCTTGATGACATCCTGCGCAAGATCGATGGAGATGGCGCCGTTCTTCTCCGGCAGCGGCAGGGTGAGATGTTGGGTGATGATCTTGCCCGGCGTTACGCCAATGACAGGGCGATCAGCGGCACCGCCGCTTGCGGCGAAGTCAGCGGCGGTCACCGCAGGGGCACGCACGCTGCCGCGGCCCACGGCCGGTACCTGCCGTCGCTGCGCAAAGAGCGCGGGCGTCACAAGGCGGCCGGCAGCAATGACGTGCTTCACGTCACAGGATTCGAGCTCACCCAGAAGCACGATGTCGGCACGCCAGCCCGGTGCGACAAGGCCGCGGTCGCCGAGGCCGAAGGCACGGGCTGCGGAAATGCTGGCTGCCCGGTAGGCGGCAAGCGGCGGCGCGCCCCCGGCGATGGCGGTGCGGATCATGAAATCGAGGTGACCCTCTTCGGCGATATCGAGGGGATTGCGATCATCCGTGCACAGCGCAATGAACGGCGAATTGCGTTCCGTGATGATCGGGATCAGCGCATGCAGGTCCTTGGAAACCGATCCTTCGCGGATCAGCACATGCATGCCCTTCGAGAGCTTCTCGCGGGCCTCTTCCGCGGTGGTGATCTCGTGGTCGGTCCTGATGCCAGCGGCGAGATAGCCGTTGAGCGGCTTCCCGCGCAGCAGCGGCGCATGGCCGTCGATATGGCGTCCCTGAAACATGGCGAGCTTGGCAAGGCAGCCCTCATCGCCGTGCAGTACGCCCGGATAGTTCATGAATTCGGCCAGCCCCAGAACCTTGGGATTGTCCATGAAGGGCCTGAGATCGGCGGCGCCAAGCCTGGCTCCTGAAGTTTCGAGAGCGGTGGCGGGCACGCAGCTCGACAGCTGCACGCGGAGGTCCATGACCGTTTCCATGGCGCAGGCGAGAAAGTAGCGGATACCCTCGGCACCCAGCACATTGGCGATCTCATGCGGATCGCAAATCGCCGTCGTAACGCCGTGCGGCAGCACGCGGCGGTCAAACTCGAGCGGGGTCACGAGCGAAGATTCCACGTGGAGATGGGTATCGATGAAACCCGGAACGGCGGTAAGGCCGCTTGCGTCGATTTCGACGGTGCCCTGGTAGTCCGCCAGCGTACCGACGATGCGATCACCGCAGATCGCGATGTCGCCGGGCATCAGGTCGCCGGTGACCAGGTCGAACAGACGTGCGCCCTTGAGGACGAGGTCGGCTGTCGCGCTGCCGGAGCCCTGCGTGACCGCCTTCTTGAGTTGGGATATATCCATGGGTCCTCGTCCAGCAGGGGCTCATCAATTCTTGCGATGGCGCTGTTTATGGTCGAGCCGCTTTTGCGGGCAAGGTATTTCCGCTAATTCCTATCCCTACACCCGCTGACCGAGTTTCTCTGAACATGAAGCAGGACCTCAGCGGCGTATTTTGCGCCGCCGCCACGCCGTTCACCGCCGACGGGAATGTTGATGCGGCCCGATTCTGCAACCATGCCGAGCAAGTGCTGACCGATGGTTGCGACGGCGTGGCGCTGCTCGGGACCACGGGCGAAGCGAATTCGCTGGCGCTCGCAGAACGGCAGGCGCTGGTCGAAGCGGCGGTCGTTGCGGGGATTCCGGCGCAAAAACTGATGCCGGGAACGGGTCTTTGTGCCATTCCGGAGACGGTCGCGCTGACCCGCCATGCGCTGTCGCTGGGCATCACACGGGTCGTGATGCTGCCGCCATTCTACTATAAAAATCAAAGCGATGATGGGCTGTTTGCAGCCTATGCGGCGGTCATCGACAAGGTCGCGGACACCCGCCTGAGAATCATTCTCTACCACTTTCCGCAAATGTCGGCCGTGCCGTTCAGCCTCGTACTCATTGAACGACTGCTCAGGGCCTTTCCCGGAACCATCGCCGGCATCAAGGATTCGAGCGGCAATCTCGACAACATGCTGAAAATGATCAGGAATTTTCCCGGATTTGCGGTGTTTGCCGGCGCCGATCCGCTGATGATGCCGGCACTCGCGGAAGGCGGTGCGGGCTGCATTACCGCCGCGGCCAACCTTATCGCCCGCGACCTGGCAACCGTCTTCCGGCATCTCGACAACCCGTCGCAGGCGGCCACCGTCGCAAGGGCACAGCAGCGCATCGTCGAAACACGCCGGATTACCACGCAGTACGCGCAAATACCGGCGGTCAAGGCGCTGATTGCGCAGCGCTACAATGACAACGCCTGGCGCAGCGTGCGACCGCCCCTGACAGCGCTCGACAACACAGCCCGGCAGCAGGTTGAGTGCGACTTTGCGAAGCTCACATGACAATTTTTGTTTCTCTTTCCTCCAGTATGCAATAATCGGTGCAGAAAGGACTTCCGGGAGGAGCATATGAGCATTGGCATCGGGATCATCGGCGCAGGCATCATGGGGGCCGACCATGCGCGGATCGTGGCGCGCGAGACAGCCGGCGCGCACCTGGTGGCGATCTCGGATGCGGACGAAGCGCGGGCCCGGACCGTCGCCGGCGAGAACGGCGCACCGCATGCCGGCAATGATCCGGAATGGCTCATCCGACATCCCGAGGTCGGTGCGGTGCTGATTGCGTCGCCTGATCAAACGCATGCGGAGTTCACACTCGCGTGCCTGAAGGCCGGAAAGCCGGTGCTGTGCGAGAAGCCACTGGCACCCAATAGCAGCGACTGCCTCAAGGTCGTGGCGGCGGAAACGGCGCTCGGCAGGCGGTTCGTCCAGGTCGGGTTCATGCGGCGCTTCGACCCGGCCTATGGGGAAATGAAAGCGATACTCGACAGCGGCCGGCTCGGCCCGGCGCTGCTGCTGCACTGTGCGCATCGCAATGCAACCGTGCCCGGCTTCTTCGATGCCGGCATGTCGATCACCAATTCCTGTGTGCACGAGATCGACATCATCCGCTGGCTGCTTGCTACCGAGCTCAAGCACGTGCAGGTCGTGAAGGGGCGGCGGTCACCTGCGGCAAGGTTTGACGATCCGCTGCTGGTGGTGTTCGAAACGGAGGGCGGGCAGATCGCCGATGTCGAGCTGTTCCTCAATGCGCAGTACGGCTACGACATCAAGGGCGAACTGATTTGCGAGCGCGGGTCCGTGGCGCTGGCGCCGCCCATGCACAGCGAGACCCGGACCCAAGGCCAGGGCAGCTTCAGCTTTGCGCCGGACTGGCGACCGCGCTTTGCCGCCGCCTACCGGCTGCAGATGCAGGCCTTCGTCAACAGCATCCGGACCGGAACGCCTGCCGGCTCCAGCGCCTGGGACGGCTATGTGGCAACGGCCGTTGCGGAGGCCGGTCTGAAAGCGCTGGCCTCCGGCCAATGGACGGCAATCGAACTGGAGTCCAGGCCAGCCCTCTACGCCTGAGGCCGCAAGGCCCCGCTCATTCGGCCGCGAATGTCTGCCGGTTCAGGCGCTGCGAAATCAGCACCAGCGTGAAGCTGAGCCCCATGATGATGGTCGCCATGGCATTGATCTCCGGCGTCACGCCGAAGCGGATCATCGCGTAGATGCGCATGGGCAGCGTCGTCGAGCTGGTGCCGGCACCCGATGTGAAGAAGGCAATAATGAACTCGTCGAAGGACAGGGTGAAGGCGAGCAGCGCGCCGGCCAGCACGCCGGGAAAGATCAACGGCAGGGTTATCTTCCAGAAGGTGGTCGCGTGGCTGGCGCCGAGGTCGATCGAGGCCTCGACGACGGAATAGTCGAAGTGCCGCAGCCTGGTCCGCACGACGGCGCAGACAAAGGCGATGTTGAACACCACATGCGAGAGGATGATCGAGTGGAGGCCGAGGGTCACGTTGAGCAGCGAGTAAAAGGACAGGAGTGCAATCGCCAGGACGATATCGGGGATGATCATCGGCGCAAACAACAGGGCATCGAGCCCGCTCGATTTGCGGAAACGCTCGACGCCGAGCGCCAGCAACGTGCCGAGCGCCGTGGCAATGAGCGTCGAAGCGGCGGCGACTATGAGGGTGTTGAGCGTGGCGGAGAGAATGGCCGGATTGGCCGTGAGCCGGCCGTACCAGTCCAGCGTGAAACCGGTCCAGGCAGTGGGAAGGCCGGCACGGTTGAAACTCAATGCCACCAGCACAAGGATGGGGCCATAAAGAAAGAGGTAGGTGAGGGCCAGATGGCCACCCAGAATACGCGCGGCTGTGTTGCGGTTAGGCATGGCCGGCCCGTCCCTCGCGCTGGACGCGGTTGGCGGCGATTGCCTGCAGGAACAGCAGGATCATCATGATCATGATCAGCATCAGGGACAAGGCGGCGCCGAAAGGCCAGTCGCGCGCCGACAGGAACTGGTCGTAGATCAGATTGCCCACCATGACGACACGGCCGCCACCCAAAAGATCGGGAGTGATGAAGTTGCCGATCGACAGCACGAAAACAAAGACGGCGCCGGCCGCCACGCCCGGCATGGTGAGCGGCAAAGTGATGCGGAGGAAGGTCTGCCAGGCGGCGGCGCCCAGATCTGCCGATGCTTCCCGCAGTTCCGGATTGAGCCGCTGCAGCGAAGCGTAGATGGCCAGAATGACAAAGGGCAGATAGTTGTAAACGAGGCCCGTCACGATGGCGAAGTCGTTGTAGAGGATCGGCAGGGGTTCGCTGATGAGACCCATCCGGCCAAGGCCGCGGTTGATCAGGCCCTCGCGGTTCAACAACACGATCCAGGCATAGGTGCGGATCAGATAGTTGCTCCAGAAGGGGAGCATGGCGAGGAAGAGATAGGCCGTCTGGCGCCGGGACGGAGCCCGCGCAATCGCATAAGCGGCAGGATAGCCGATCAGCAGGGCCGCCAGTGTCGCCAGCAGCGCGATCCTGGCCGAAGTCAGGAAGATCGACAGGTAGAGCGGCTCGGCGGCACGGATGAAGTTGCCGAAGGTGAAGGTGTAGTCGATGCCGCCATAGATGCCACGCTCGAAGAAGCTGAAATAGAGCACAATGAGGCAAGGCACGATCATGAAGATCGTGAGCCAGCCGACGCCCGGCAGGAGAAGCAAAAGCGTGGCCACGCGCCTGGTCATGCTGGGCCGCATGACAGCCGCGCGAGGCAGGCTGGCACCGGGTCTCCGCTACGGGAGGCCCGGCCTTGTCGCCTGTTGCAATTCAATTCGAGGAAGTGATTTCCGTGACCGCCTTGGTGTAGGCCTTCTGGGTCGTACCGAGGTCACGGAGCTGCTCGAACTTCAAGAGGTCGGCGGGGGCAATGGCAAGATTGGGGTACTTCTCGAACAGCGACTTGTCGACTGCTTCCATTGCCGCCTTGTTCGGGACCTTGTAGAGGATGTTCTCGACGACCCATTTGCCGGTCTCGGCGCCCATCATGTAGTCGATGAATTTGTGCGCGGCTTCCTTGTTCTCCGAACTCTCCATGATCACCATTGTGTCCACCCAGAGGTCCGAGCCCTCTTTCGGAATCACGTATTTGATCTTGTCGTTCTCGGCGATGCCGTAGTTGCACCAGCCGTCCCAGGCATGAACGAGCCAGGCTTCGCCGGAAACCAGCTTCGAGTAAAAGGTGGTGTCGTCATAGGCGAGAAGATTCTTCTTGGCATCGACAAGCAGCGCCTTGACCTCGTCGATCTTCGCCTGATCGCTCTCATTGACAGAGTAGCCCTTGGCGAGCAGGCCCGCCGCCATGAGCCAGCGGTCGGTGCTCAGCATGGTGACCTTGCCCTTCAGGGGGTCGGCGGGGGCAAGCATGTCATTGAGGCTCGTCGGCTCAGCCTGAACGAGGTCAGAGCGGTAGCACAGGCCGGTGGTCCCCCAGGTATAGGGCACGGAGAAGGTGTTGCCCGAGTCGTGCAGCAGGCTGGCGGCTTCGGGATAGAGGTTGGCGAGGTTCGGAATCCTGGTGTGGTCGACGGCGGCCGCGAGCCCCAGCTGCTTCAAGGCCTCGGCGAAGGGCGAAGAGACGAACAGCACGTCGTAGCCCTTGCCGCCGCTGGCCACGACCTTGCCCATGATCTCCTCGTTGGTGGCGTGGACGGCGACTTCAAGTTCGATGCCGGTGGCCGCCTTGAACTGCTCGGGCAGTTCCTTCGGCATGTAGCCGTCCCAGTTGGAGACGACGAGTTTGCCCTCGGCGAAGGCCAGCGTAGCGCCGGCGCCGAGGCTGATGGCCAGGACCGAGGTCCCGAGCAGTCTTGCGATGATCTTCATGCCGATTGTTTCTCCCTGTCGAAATGCTCTTGTTTCCCAGCGCGCCAGGCGCTGCCGGGTCAAATCCTGAACGGGACAAGGTTAAGCGAAATCGGCGGGTGATCCGAAGGATTTTTTGCAGGGGCGGCAGACAGAGGCGGCGGCGATCAATTGACCTCGCGCCAGGCCCTGGCGCGCGACGATTCGACAGCGGTCTCAACCACCTTCTGGATTTCCCAGGCCTCGCGGAAATCCGGCCCGGCCGGCGGAGCGCCGGCAACGGCGCCGAGGAACTCGGCCATCTCGATGGTCTTGAGATCGTTGAAGCCGAGCTGGTGGCCGCCGGCAATGCAGAACCTGCCATAGGGCGGATGCTGGGGACCGGCCTCGATACGGGTGAAGCCGGCGGTGCGCGGATCGCCGCCAGCGCGATAGAAATGCAGTTCGTTGAAGTGTTCCTGGGTGAAGGCAAGGCTCCCTTTCACCCCGTGGATCTCGAATCCGAGCTGCATCTTGCGGCCGGTGTTCACCCAATTGGCCTCGATGGTGCCGCCGCAGCCGCGCGCGAAACGCACCATGAGGCGGGCGATATCGTCAACGCGGACCGGAATGCGCTCAGGGGAACGGGGCGCGGCAGGACGTGACTTCACGACCGTCTCGATATCGGCGTTGACGGCGGCAATTGGGCCCAGGAGGAAGCGGGCCATGCCGATGATGTGGCTGCCGAGATCGGCGACGACGCCCGGACCGCCAGACGGGTCGAGGCGCCAGGTGTAGACGCCTTCGGGGTCGGCCATGTAATCCTCGGCATGGATGCCGCGGAAGCCGGTGATGTCGCCAAGCTCGCCGGCCGCGATCATCTCACGCGCCAGTTTGAGCAAGGGGTTCTTGATGTAGTTGTAGCCAACCTGGGTGACGACACCTTTGGCCTCAGCGGCCTTCATCATGATTTCGGCATCGGCGGCGGTGGGCGCCAATGGCTTCTCGCAATGGACGTGCTTGCCGGCGGCAATGGCAGCCAGCGCCATTTCCTTGTGCAGCGTATTGGGTACGGTGATGGAGACGACGTCGATCTCGGGATCGGCAACAAGGCTGCGCCAGTCGGCCGTCGCTCTCTCGAAGCCGTATTGCGCCGCCGCGGTTCTTGCCCCCTCCTCGCTGACATCGGCAACGGTGCGCAGCACCGGCACGGGAATGTCGGGGAAGGCGGCGCGGGCGGCGCGATAGGCGAAGGCATGGGCCTTGCCCATGAAGCCGGTGCCGATGAGGCCGATGCCCAGTGTTTTCATATGCGTTCGAATCCCCCGCAGTTTGCGAAACGATCAGGCAGCCACGACGGTGTAGCCGGCTGCGGCCATGACGCGGAGCAGCTCCCGGTGGCCGGTCTTCGCCATTTCAAGAGGTGGGGCCTTCTTCGGATCCTGTTCGGCTTCGACCACGAACCAGCCTTCGTAGCCGTAGGAGGCAAGTTTCCTGACGATCGCCTCAAAATCGAGCGAGCCGTCGCCCGGCACGGTGAAGGCGCCCTTGACCACAGCATCAAGGAAGCTCTCGCGCGTGCGGTCAAGGCCGTTGATGACGTCCATGCGCACGTCCTTGGTGTGGACATGGCTGATGCGCTTGTGGTGCTTGTCGATGACCCGCAACACGTCGCCACCGGCAAAGGCCATATGGCCGGCATCGTAGAGCAAGGGCAGGCCCTCGCCCGAATGCGTCATGAGGAGGTCGAGTTCCGGCTCGGTTTCGATGACTGCCGCCATGTGGTGATGATAGGAAATCGGCATGCCATTGTCGGCGCACCATTCGCCAAAGGCGGTCAACTTCCGGCCATAGACCCTGATCTCGTCCTCGGAGAGCTTCGGCTTGGTGGCCAGCGGCCTGGTGCGATCGCCCTGAATGGTGCGGGCGGTTTCACCATAAACAATGCAGGGGGCCTTCATGGCCTTGAACAGCGCCATCTGCGCGGCGATGCGGTCCTTCTCGCGCTCGATGTCGCCGTCAAGCAGCAGTCCGGAGAACCAGCCGCCACAGACGCTGATGCCGTACTTGTCGAGTACCGGTCCCAACACCTTGGGATCGAGCGGGAAGCGGCGGCCAGTCTCCATGCCGGTGAAACCGGCCTCGCTGGCCTGGCGCAGGCACTCCTCCAGCGACACGTCATCGCTGAGTTCGGCCAGGTCGTCATTCCACCATGCGATGGGCGCTATGCCCAGTTTAGCCTTCATGTACTCTTCTCCAACGGCTAGACGCCGACGCGCTGCTTCTTGCGCACATCGGCCTGGTATTTGGCAGCCTCCAGCACCTCCTTGCGCTTGCTGACCTGGGGGACGCCGACATCCCACAGGGCATCGCCCGGCGTCCAGGTGAAGGCATCGGAGACGATCGAGATCACGGTGGTGCGGTCGGTGGTCTTGGCCCAGTCGAGCGCCTGTTCGAGTTCCGCAAGGCTATCGACCTTGCGGGCCAGCGCTCCCATGGACTCGGCATGCTTGACGAAGTCGACACTGAAGGCCTCCTTCACCCTGCAATCCCGGATCAGGTTGTTGAACGAGACACCGCCCTTGAAGTTCTGCAGGCGGTTGATGACGGCATAGCCGCCATTGTCACAGACCACGACGATCAGCTTGTGACCGGTGAGCACGGTGGAATAGATGTCGGAGTTCATCATCATGTAGGAGCCATCGCCCACCATGACGATGGTGTCGCGGGTGGGATCGGCCATCGCGGCACCCCAGCCGCCGGCGATCTCGTAGCCCATGCAGGAATAGCCGAACTCGACGTCGAAGCTGTTGGCCGACTTGACTCGCCAGTTCTTCATGGTCTCGCCGGGCAGCCCGCCGGCCGCGGTGATCATGTAGTCGCGCTCACCCGCCTTGCGGTTCACGACGCCCACCACCTGCGCATAGGTCGGCACGGGTGCATTGGTCGGCTTCTGATAGCCGTCGAGGGCCTTGTTCCAGGCGGCCATCTCGTCCCTGGCCTTCGCTGTCCACTTGGCATCGGCCTGCCAGCCCTTGAGGGCGGGAAGCATTTCCTCGACCGTCTCCTTCGCATCGCCGACCACGGCGAGGGCGCGGTGCTTGCCGGCATCCCAGCGCGCAGCGTTGATGGCGATGAAGCGGGCATCGGGATTGAACACGGTCCAGGAGCCGGTGGTGAAGTCCATCAGCCGGGTACCGATCGCCAGAATGACATCGGCCTCGGCGGCCAGCGCATTGGCCGAGGTCGAGCCGACGATGCCGATGGGGCCGGCATGGGCGGGATGGTCATGGGGAACGGTGCTCTTACCCGCAATGGTCTCGGTGATCGGGATGCCGTGCTCGACGGCCAGCTTCGCCACCACCTCTTCGGCGCCGGAATAGCGTGTGCCGCCCCCTGAAATGATGAGGGGGCGCCTGGCCTGCTTCAGGAGGGCAATGGCCGCAGCCAGGCGGCGGCGGTCGGGCCGCGGGCGGGGAATCTCGTGCACGGTCTCGGCAAAGAAGGCTTCCGGATAGTCGCAGGCCTGCTCCTGGATGTCCTGCGGCAGAGCGATGAAGGCCGGGCCGCAATCGGCGGGATCGAGCATGCAGGCGACGGCCTGGGGGAGCGAGGCGATGATCTGCTCGGGATGGACGATGCGATCCCAGTAGCGGGTGACGGCCTTGAAGGTGTCATTGACGTTTATGGTCGGGTTACCGAAGTGTTCGACCTGCTGCATGACCGGATCGGGCCTGCGGTTCACGAAGGTGTCGCCCGAGAGGATGAGGATCGGCAGGCGGTTGGCGTGGGCCATGGCGGCGGCAGTCACCATGTTGGTGGCACCCGGGCCGATCGAGGAGGTGGCAACCATGATCTGGCGGCGGCGCTTGGCCTTGGCAAAGCCGACGGCGGCGAGGGCCATGGACTGCTCGTTCTGGCCGCGCCAGGTCGGCAGCACCTCCTTCACCGCTTCCAGCGCTTCCGACAGGCAGGTGACATTGCCATGGCCGAAAATGGCGAAAACGCCCGGAAACAGCGGCTGGCGCTTGCCGTCGATCATGGTGAACTGGCTGCACAGGTAGCGCACGAGGGCCTGCGCCATGGTCAGGCGGACGGTGGACATGGGTAAACCTCCCTAGCTGCGGGCTGTTGCTGTCGAGGGGTTGGACGGCGGCGCGAACATTTATTGCAACACTTGGAATGACGCAAGCATCATTGCAGACTTCCTCTTCTGATCAAGCCGGTCGGCGGCGCGGGGACCGCGGCAGCCGGGCCGCCTGGTTGCGGGCGATCTCGGTGACGCTGGGAATGCGGGGAGCGGCATCCCGATTGGGATGGAGCGCGGCGGCAGTGGCAGTCGCCAGGCATTGGGCGAGGCACATGGGGGCGGCCAGCGAGCGGGAGAAGGTGTATTCGTCCTCGGGGATCGTGAAGAGCACGCGCGCTCCCTTGGCGAGCGGCGAGAGCTGGCTGTCGGTAATCGAGACGACCGGCACGCGATTTGCCGCGGCCTGCTCGGCGATCGCCACCACCTCCTTGGCGTAGTGACGGAAAGCAATGGCGACGAGCACGTCCTTCTCAGACATAGTGAGGGCCATTTCCTGGGCGAGGCCGCCGGCGGGATCGAGAAGCACCACTCTCCGCTGCAGCATGGTGAAGAGATAGCGCAGCAGGATGGCGATCGGTTCGGAGCGGAGCTGACCGGCGATATAGATGGTCTGGGCATTGACGAAAAGCGAAGCGGCGGCCGACAGCGACCCCTCACCGATGTTCTCCAAGAGTCCCTGCAGGGCGGCCATGTCGCGCACCACGAGATCCTTCAGGAGGCCGTGACTGCCGCCGCTGCTCGAGCGCGACAGTTCGCTCTCAAGCGCGGTGATGCGCTCGCGGAAGCCGGGGGCAGCCGTCGCGAGGCGGGTCTGGAAGACAGCCTGCAGTTCCTTGAAGCCGCTGTAGCCGAGGTTCTGGGCAAAGCGAACGAGGCTTGAGGGATGGACGCCACACTTGGCGGCAATGGCATTGATCGACTCGAGGGCGATGATGTTGGGATTCTGGGTGAAGAAACGGGCGATCTGTTGATAGCCGGTGGACAGGCCGGGATACTCGGCGGTGATCAGATTGACCACGCCCTCATAGTTGCGAGGGACCGCCCGGTCCCGTTCCTTGACCTTCTCCGCCATGCGAGCCGCACACCTCTCCCGGTAGCCGCTTATCACAGTTCGGACGGAAGCCGAACCCATTGCGGTGGCTTCATAGCGCAGCCGCAACTTGACATGCAACAAGCATTGCTAAAGAATGATTGCAGCAAAGCAAGTTGCAGTCCGATGCCGGAGGCGGCGTGTCGGGCATGGGAGATTTTGCGCCATGTATGATCAGTTCGGCCTCTTCATCGACGGGCGCTGGCGGGCAACGGGCGGCGATGGCGAAATCGAGATCGTCGATCCGGCAACCGGCGAGGCGATCGGCAGGTCGCCAGCGGCCTCGCGCAGCGATGTCGAGGAAGCGATCGATGCCGCCGTGCGGGGGTTCCGGACGTGGCGGGCAACCCCCGCCTGGACACGGGCAGAGGTGCTGCATGCGGCGGCCACTGCCATGCAGGCCCGGGCCGAGGCGGCGGCCCGCTGCATCACGCTCGAAACCGGCAAGCCGCTGGCGCAGGCGCGCCGCGAATGGGGGCTCGCCATCGACCAGTTCCGCTGGCATGCCGAGGAGGCACGGCGCATCTATGGGAGGATCGTCGAGAGCCGGGCGCCGGGCGGGCGCATCGAAGTGCATCACGAGCCGATGGGTGTGGTTGCGGCGTTCACGGCATGGAATTTCCCCGCCGTGCTCATTGCCCGCAAAGTGGCCCCTGCCCTTGCCGCAGGCTGTTCCGCTATCATCCGGCCATCGCGGGAAGTGCCCGGCACCGCAATGCTGCTGGTGGACTGCCTGCGCGAGGCAGGCGTTCCTGCCGGGGCGGTCAACCTGGTCATCGGCTCGACGGCCAACACCTATGAACCGATCATGGCTGCGCCGGTGGTGCGCAAGATCTCTCTTACCGGGTCGACTACAGTCGGCCAGCAGATGATCCGCGATTCAGCGGCGACCCTCAAACGGGTGAGCATGGAGCTTGGCGGCAACGCGCCCGTCATCGTGTTCGAAGATGCGGCACTCGACACCGTGCTCGATGCCTGCGTGCCGGTCAAATTCGCCAATGCCGGACAGGTCTGCGTTACCGGCGACCGCTTCTACGTGCACGAGTCGCTGCATGACCGGTTCGTGGCAGGGTTCGCGCAGCGGGCGGCGGCCCTCAAGCTCGGGCACGGGCTCGACGAAGCAACCCAGATGGGGCCGCTGATCAACCAGCGCCGGGTTGATGCCATGGAACGGATCGTTGCGGATGCAACGGAGCGCGGCGGGCGAATCGCGACGGGCGGCGGCCGGCCGGCCGGGCAGAACAAGGGCTACTTCTTTGCACCCACGGTGATTTCCGGGCTTGGCGATGACGCCAAGGCGGTCGCCGAAGAGAATTTCGGGCCGATTGCCGCGATCCTGCCGTTTCAGGGAGACGAGGAAGTCTACGAACGGGCCAATGCGAGTGAGCTCGCGCTTTCGGCCTATGTGTTCACGCGCAATCCGGCGCGGATGCGCGAAGCGGTGGCCCGCATCGAGGCGGGCATGGTGGGCATCAACAGTTTCGCGCTCGCGGCGGCGGAGGCACCGTTCGGCGGCATCAAGGCCAGCGGCATGGGCCGTGAGGGCGGCAGCGAGGGCATTCTCGACTATCTCAATGTCAAACTCGCCCAGGTGGCAGTCTAGGAGGCACAGATGATCCCGAACGGCAACCGGCGGCGGTGGGCGGAGGGCAAGCCGGTGCTCAACGGCTGGCTGTCGATTGCCTCGCCGTTCTCAGCGGAAATCATGGCGGCGCAGGGATATGATTCGCTGACCATCGACCTGCAGCACGGGCTCGTCGGCTACGACGCAGCGACAGCGATGCTGCAGGCGATCCGGGCCAGCGGGGTCACGCCAATGATGCGTGTGCCATGGCTCGATGCCGGCGACATCATGAAGGCGCTGGATGCCGGGGTCTATGGCATCATCTGCCCGATGATCAACTCGCGCGAGGAGGCGGCGCGGCTCGTTTCCTATATGCGCTATCCGCCCCACGGCACACGTAGTTTCGGGCCGACACGGGCACTGTTTTCGGCGGGGGCCGATTACGGCCAGCATGCCGACAGCGAGGTGCTGGCGCTGGCGATGATCGAAACGGCGGAAGCGATGCGAAACCTGGACGAGATCGTGACGACACCGGGACTCGACGGGGTGTATATCGGTCCTGCCGACCTGACGCTCGGGCTTACCGGCCGCAAGTACCCGTTCGGGTTTGACCGCGAGGAGCCGGAGATGGTGGAGGCGATCAAGACCATCCTGGCCAAGGCGCATGGGGCGGGCATTCGCGCTGGACTGCATTGCGGCCAGCCGGCCTATGCTGCGAAGGCGATCGGCTGGGGCTTCGACCTCGTGACGCTTTCCAATGATACGCGGCTTCTCGCGGCCGCAGCGCAGGCCAGCGTCAGCAGCACGCGGCAGCTCATTGGCGAAAAGGCGATGCCGGCCCCGGCGGCCAAGAGCAGCTACTGACATGCCGCATGTTCTCGTGGCCGGGCGCATCCATGCTGACGGGGTGGCGCTGCTCAAGTCGAGGCCCGATATCACCTTTGATATCGTCGACGAGGTCTCTACCGAATCCTATGCGCCGCTGATTGGCAATACCGATGCGGTGCTGCTGCGCACCCAACCGATGCCGGAAGCGGTCATTGCGGCTGCCCCGCGCCTCAAAATCGTGTCGCGGCACGGCGTCGGCTACGACGCCGTCGATGTGGCGGCACTGAACCGGCGCGGCATCGCGCTGGCGATCGTCGGCGATGTCAATTCGCGGGCGGTGGCGGAGCACACGCTGATGCTGATGCTGGCGGTGGCGCGGCACACGGCGGCGCATGACGCTGCCGTGCGCGGCGGCAAGTGGCAGGTGCGCAACCGCTTTGAAAGCACGGAACTCGACGGCAAGAGGCTGCTGCTCGGCGGTTTCGGGCGCATCGGCCGGCGGGTGGCGGAACTGGCGCGGGCTTTCGGCATGCGCGTTGCCGCCTTCGACCCCTTCGTCGCAGCGGAAACGATGGCGGCGGCCGGTGTCGAGGCGGTCAAGGATTTCGCGGCGGCGCTGGCTGAGGCAGACTATATCTCGTTACACATGCCGCCGTCACCACAAGGGGTGCTCATCGGGGCGGCCGAGATCGCCCGCATGAAGCCTACGGCCATCATCATCAATGCGGCGCGCGGCGAGCTCATCGATGAAGCCGCACTCGACCGGGCGCTGCGCGAGGGGCGGCTCGGCGGGGCGGGACTCGACGTCTACGCCGAGGAGCCGCCATCGCCCGGCAACCCGCTGATGACAAACGAAAAAGTCACGCTCAGCCCGCATTCGGCGGGGCTTACCGCGGAGTGCGCGGCGCGCATGGCAGTGGCCGCCGTGCAGAACATCCTCGGTTATTTCGACGGCACGATCGACCGCAGATTGATCGTCAACGACACACATATCGGCACGCAACGACAGCGTTGACGACACCGCTCGACACCGCTACGCAGCCCCTCGCCGGCAAGCTGCCGCGGCCCGAGGATCTGCCGCGCCAGCGCCCGGCGGAGTGACATGACACAGCCGACCCCCCTGCTCGACCGGATCACGTCGCCGGCAGCACTGCGACAACTACCGGTTGCTTTACTTCCACAACTGGCAAGCGAGCTGCGCGCCGAGACCATTGCGGCGGCGGCCGTGACGGGCGGGCATTTCGGGGCGGGGCTCGGGGTCGTCGAACTCACCGTGGCGCTGCATTACGTCTTCGATACGCCGCGCGACCGGCTGATCTGGGATGTCAGCCACCAGGCCTATCCACACAAGATCCTGACCGGCCGGCGCGACCGGATCCGCTCGATCCGGCAGCGCGGCGGACTCTACGGCTTCACCAGGCGCGGCGAGAGCCCGTACGATCCCTTTGGCGCCGCACACAGTTCGACGTCGATTTCGGCAGCACTCGGCATGGCGGTGGCGCGCGATCTCACCGGCGGCATCAACCATGTCATCGCGGTGATCGGCGACGGTGCGCTGAGCGGCGGCATGGCCTATGAGGCGCTGAACCATGCCGGCAGCCTGAAGAACCGGCTGATCATCGTGCTCAATGACAATGGCATGTCGATCGCCCCCGCAGTGGGGGCGCTGGCCCGCTATCTGCCGAGCCTGCAGACGACTCCTGCGGCGGACGAGAACTTCTTCACCAGCCTCGGCAGCCGCTACCGGGGACCGCTCGACGGCCATGATGTCGAAGCCCTGGTCAGGGCGCTTGCGGCGGCGCGCGATGATCAGGATGACGGTCCCACCGTGCTGCATGTGGTCACCGAAAAGGGCCGCGGCCATCCCTTCGCGAAGCCCGACAAGGAAAAGTATCACGCGGTCGCCAAATTCGATCCGGCCACCGGCGCCTTCGCCAAGCCCAAGGCCAATGCGCCGACCTACACGCAGGTCTTCGCGCAAAGCCTGATCCGCGCGGCGCGGGCCGATGAGCGGATCGTGGCGATCACGGCGGCGATGCCATCCGGCACCGGACTCGACCTGTTCGGCGCGCAGTTCCCGGCGCGCTGTTTCGATGTCGGCATTGCGGAACAGCATGCGGTAACTTTCGCGGCTGGCCTGGCCGCGGAAGGCATGCGGCCCTTCTGCGCGATCTATTCGACCTTCCTGCAGCGGGGGCTCGACCAGGTCGTGCACGATGTGGCGCTGCAGAAACTGCCGGTGCGGCTGGCGATCGACCGGGCCGGACTGGTCGGCCAGGATGGCCCGACGCATGCCGGCTCATTCGATCTCACCTACCTGTCGATGCTGCCCGGCATGGTCGTGATGGCACCGGCCGATGCCATCGAGCTGCGGCGCATGGTGGCGACCGCGGCGGCCTATGACGAAGGCCCGATTAGCTTCCGCTATCCGCGCGGCGAAACCTCGGGAGAAGATGCCGGCGACGAATTCCGGCCACTCGACATCGGCAAGGGGCGCATCGTCACCGAAGGCAGCGATGTTGCGATCCTCAGCCTCGGTGCCAGGCTTGGCGCCTGCCGCGAGGCAGCGCAGACGCTGCAGCAGCTTGGCATCACGGCAACCGTGGCCGATGCACGCTTCTGCAAACCCATCGATACGGAACTCGTGGAGCGGCTGGCGCGCGGGCATCCGTTGCTGGTCACGGTCGAGGAAGGCGCCACGGGCGGTTTTGCCACGCAGGTCCTGAACCATCTCGCCAGCAACGACCTGACGACGCGCACCAGGATCAGAACGGTCATGCTGCCGGATCGCTTCATCGCGCATGGCACGCCCGCCGAGCAGCTCGCGGATGCCGGGCTCGACAGCAGCGGCATCGTCAGGGAAATCCTCGCCGCGGGCGTCCTGCCGCAGCACGCGCCGCCGGTGCTGCGGGCGGCGCAGCGCCGGGTTCCCGGGCACCGGTCGCGCCTGTGACCACGGCCATTCCCGGCGAACATCCGCAGCGCCGCATTCTCAATGACGAGGTGCATGCGCGGCCGCCGGAAGCGCTGGTGGCGCCGCTCAGGCTGTCCTATCTCGTGCTGTTCTCGGCCGGCGACAAGGCCGCGGAATTCCAGGCGCTGGCCGACATCGCGCAGCGCTACAACGGCCCCGCGCCCACGCCCGAGCAGAGCCATTACAGCGCCGAGCTCGGGCCGTTCCGGCTCAAATGGGAGCGGCATACAGAATTCGTGCGCTATACATTCATCGTCAAGGGAGCGGAGCGCACGCCGTTCGCCGAGCCCGCCATTGCCGCGGTACCTCCGGACTGGGTGGCAGGCCTGCCCGGCCAGGTAATGGTGGCAAGCCACGCGGTGCTGCTCAGAGCGCCGGCCCGGCCGCGACAGGGAGATGCGCTGTCGCACGCCTGCTTCGCCGGCAACACGCTGATCGGCTCGACGATTTCCGGCGGCAAGGGAACGGCCTGGACGGATTTCCGGATTCACGCCGACGGCTTCGGGCGGCTCCTGGTGGACGACAAGGGCATGACGCCGCGCCAGGCCGGGCGCCTGATGCAGCGGCTGCTCGAGATCGACACCTACCGCATCATGGCACTGCTCGCCTTCCCGGTGGCGCGGCAACTCACCCCGTTTCTTACCCAGGCGGAGCGTGAGCTGCTCGAAATCATCGCCCGCATGCAGACGGCGGGCGAGGAGGACGAGCCCGTGCTGCTCGACCGGCTGACGCGGCTCGAAGGGCAGATCGAGAGCCGGCACACGGACACGCTGTTCCGGTTCAGCGCCGCCAATGCCTATGACAATCTGGTGCAGCAGCGGATTGCCGAGTTGCGCGAGCAGCGGATCGAGGGATTCCAGACCTTCCGCGAGTTCAACGACCGCCGGCTGGCGCCGGCGATCGCCACATGCCGGGCGGTGGCGGCGCGGCAGACTGCGCTCTCCGAACGGGTGGCGCGGGCCACTGTGCTGCTCAGCACGCGGGTCAACGTCACGCGCGGGAAGCAGAACCAGGCAGTGCTGAAATCGATGGACCGGCGCGCCAACCTGCAGCTGCGCCTGCAGCAGACGGTGGAGGGCCTGTCGGTGGCGGCGATCACCTACTACATCGTCGGCCTCACCGGCTATGCGGCCAAGGGCGCCAAAGCAGCAGGCATCCATGTCGATCCCGATATCGTCATGGGGCTCGCCATACCGGTGGTGGCGGTGCTGGTAGCGCTAGGCCTCAGGCGGTTCCGGCGGTCGCTGCACAAACACGACCACGAGTGAGGCGGAAGACCGGGACACAGGACGAGGTGCCGACCGCAAGCCCTTGAATCGGCACATTTCGCGGCTGTGACAGCATTGACCATTGCGGCATCCGGCATTTTCCCGAATGGTGCAGACGCCCCGCCGGCGGCAACCGACGTTCTTGCCGGGGCTTGACTTTGCGCAAGGCGGCCGGCCGGCGCATGGGGGCAAGAATACACCAGAAACGGTGTCCGGCGTGAAACATGCCGGGGTCAGGTGGATCAACAAGGTGGCGGCGCGCCGGAGGACGAGATGAATTACGAAGCCTTCTTCCAGAAGCAGCTCGACGGGTTGCGCGAGGAAGGGCGCTATCGCGTATTTGCCGATCTCGAGCGCAAGGCCGGGCAGTTCCCGCGCGCCGCGCATTACCGGGACGGCGCCGTCCAGGACATCACGGTGTGGTGCTCCAACGACTATCTCGGCATGGGCCAGCATCCCAAGGTGCTGGCGGCCATGCATGAGGCGATCGACAAGTGCGGCGCCGGGGCGGGCGGTACGCGCAACATCTCGGGCACCAACCACTATCACGTGGTGCTGGAACAGGAACTCGCCGACCTGCACGGCAAGGAAGCGGCGCTCCTCTTCACCTCCGGCTATGTCTCGAATTGGGCGGCGCTCGGCACGCTGACCGCCGGCCTTCCCGGCTGCGTGGTGCTTTCCGATGCCGGCAACCATGCCTCGATGATCGAAGGCATCCGCCACAGCCGGGCCGAGAAGCACATCTTCAAGCACAATGACATGGCCGACCTCGAACGACTCCTGCGACAGATCGATCCGGCGCGGCCCAAGCTCATCGCCTTCGAGTCGGTCTATTCGATGGACGGCGACATCGGCAAGATCAGGGAGATCTGCGATCTCGCCGACAGGTACGGCGCCATGACCTATCTCGACGAGGTGCATGCCGTCGGTATGTATGGGCCCCGCGGCGGCGGCATCGCCGAGCGCGAGGGACTGATGGACCGGCTGACGGTGATCGAGGGCACGCTCGGCAAGGCGTTCGGCGTGGTCGGCGGCTACATCGCCGGCTCGGCGGCACTGTGCGACTATGTGCGGAGCTTCGCGTCCGGCTTCATCTTCACGACGGCATTGCCGCCGGCCGTGGCGGCGGCCGCCACTGCCTCGATCCGCCATCTCAAGGTGAGCGAGATCGAAAGGCTCAGGCAGCGCGACCGGGTGGCGAAGCTCAGGCGCAAGCTCGATGCGATCGGCCTGCCCTATCTCAAGAACGAGAGCCATATCGTGCCGGTCATGGTGGGCCATCCGGTCAAGTGCAAATGGATCAGCGACACGCTGATCGAGCGCTACGGCATCTATCTGCAGCCGATCAACTACCCGACCGTGCCGAGGGGCACGGAGCGCCTGCGCATCACGCCGTCGCCGCTCCACAGCGATGCCGACATCGACCGGCTGGTGCAGGCGCTCTCCGATTTGTGGTCGCAGTGTGCGTTGAATCGGGCCGTGGCTTGAACGGGCCTTGCCACAGGCGGCCGCGCCTCAAGCCGGCCTGAGGGGGCGGGTGCTCTCGCGAACAACGATCTCGTAGCCCATATCGATGGTGCGCGGACGTATCCGGCCGCCTGCGGCAATCGCCGCAATCGCTTCCTCGGCGGCGCGCCTTCCCATCTCATAGCGGCGGGTGGCGACGCTCGACAGGCTGGGCGAGGCACAGGCGGCGAATTCGAGATCGTGGAAACCCAGGATCGACAGATCCTCGGGCACCCTGATGCCACGCCGCCGGCATTCAAGAATGGCCCCCAGCCCGAGATTGTCGTCGATGCAGAAAAAAGCCTCGGGCAAGGCACCGCGGCTGCACAGGTCGGCCAGGATCTGCGAACCGAGCGCCACGGAACTCGCCTTCGGTACCGAAGCGACGAAACAGGCATCCGCGAGGCCGGCCTCGGCCATGGCTTCGCGGTAGCCGGCGAGCCGGGCGGCGGCGCGGACATCGAGGTGACCCACCATGAAGCCGACGCGGCGATGGCCGAGGCTGAGCAGGAACCTCGTGGCATCGCGGCCGGCGCGCTGCTGCGACAGGCCGATGTTGATGCCAAGCGGTTCCGCAGCCAGTTCGAAGGTCTCGATCACCGGCACACGGCTGCGCTCCAGGATGCGGCGGGTCATGGGGCTGTGATCGACGCCCACCATGATGATCGCCTCGGCATGCTGGCCGAGAAGCGTGCGCACGGCGTTCTCCTCTTCGCCGGTGGAATAGCGGTTGTTGACCACCACCACCTGGAAGCCGCTGCCGAGGAACGCTTCATGCAACGCCTGCAGGTATTCGGCGAAGATCACATTGTAGAGGGTGGGTACGATGACGCCGACAGCGTGACTGCGCGGCGAGGCCAGGCGGCTTGCCGAGATGTTCGGTACATAGGCGAGCTTCCTGACGGCAAGATCGATCCGCTGGCGCAACTTGTCGGAGACGACGCCGGGATTGCGGAGCGCACGCGAGACCGTGATCGGGCTGACACCTGCCAGCCTCGCCACATCGTCAAGCGTGGTCCTGCGTCTGCTGATCGCCATCCCCAATCGTCCATGGCCGCTGCCGGCGATGGCCGCAGCAGCTGTCCCGTATAGCGGAAATCGCGGCAACAGCAAAAATTTGACAGCGCTGTCATTTCTGATATCACTTGCACCGCCTGGTGAAAAGAACTTCTCACGACCGAAGCCATTCGGCACACGGCCAGGCCTGCCGGACAGAATCACCTGCCCGGCCCATCAGGGAGGAATGACCATGAGACTTTCACGCGCCGTGCCGCAGCTTCTCGGCCTCAGCCTGTCGGTTTCGCTGCTTGCCGCCATCGCCGGCTCAGCCGCGGCCGAACCCGAAATCGTATCCGGCCCGGCCTCCGAGCCGGACTGCATGGTGCCGTGGTCGGGCGACACCAAATTCTTCAAGTTCCCCAAGAAAGAGGGGCCCTACCGCATCGCCCTGGCCAACGGCTATATCGCCAATACCTGGCGCATCCAGATGATCCAGACCGCCAAGGCCTATGCCGCGCAGCCCGAAGTTGCGGCCAAGCTCAAGGAATTCAAGGTGGTTTCAACAGGCGAAGACGTGCCGGCGCAGATTTCGGCCATCAACAATTTCATCGATGCCGGCTATGACGCGATCGTCGTCAACGCCCAGAACCCGACCGCCTTCGGACCGGTGATCAAGCGCGCCAAGGAAGCCGGCGTGGTGCTGGTGGCCTTCGACAACATCCTCGACACGGAAGACGCGATCAACGTCAACGTCGACCAGAAGGGGCTCGGCGTCCTGTGGGCCAACTGGCTGATCAAGCACCTGCCGGAAGGCGGCAAGATCCTGGAAGTCAGGGGCGTCATCGGCACGTCGGTCGATACCGACCGGCACAACGGCATCCATGAGACGCTCAACGCCTCGGGCAAGACGTGGAATGTCACCGAGGTCGTCGGCAAGTGGGATGACGGAGTTGCCCAGAAAGCCACCGCCGATGCCATCGCCACCAGCGGCCCCTTCGACGGCATCACCGGCCAGGGCGGCGATACCGGCATCGTGCAGGCGATGATCGATGCCAAGCATCCCTTCGTGCCGTTCGGCGGGGAGACGGAGAACGGCTTCCGCAAGTTCTGCGCCAAGCATGCGGCCGAGGGACTTAAATGCTCGTCGGCCGGCACCGGGCCGGCGCAGGTGGCGGTCGCAATCAAGGTCGCCATTGCAGCCCTCGAGGGCCAGGTGGTGCCGCAGTCGGTCAAGCTGCCGACGGCCATCGTCGAGGACCCGGACTTCAAGGAGAATGCCGACTATTATCCGGACCAGTCGGACAATTTCTTCGTCGGCAACTCGTTCCCCACCTGCGGCATCAATTTCACCGCGCAGGAGATCATGGGACAGACGCAGGAAAACCAGTAAGCTTTCTTCCCAGAGCAGAGTGGCCGCAGGTGTTACCGCCTGCGGCCGGTCCTGAAGTGACATCCGGCTGAGGGCCTATGGCGGACACCACGGCGATCTACCGCATGGAAGGCGTTGGCAAGCGCTATGGCGGCGTGGTGGCCCTGCAAAAGGCCGATCTCGAGCTCACGACAGGCCGCATCCACGCCATTCTCGGCGAGAACGGCGCGGGGAAATCGACACTGATCAAGATCATGGCAGGGGTGGTCCAGCCCGACGAGGGGCGCATGCTGCTCGACGGTGCGGAGGTGCGTTATGCGACACCAGCCGCCGCCAATGACGCCGGCATCGTCTGCGTGTTCCAGGAACTGTCACTCATTCCCGATCTCACGGTGGCCGACAATGTGGCGATCAGCCGGCCGCCGCAGCGCTTCGGGCTGATCGACCGGCGGCAGCAGCGGCGCATCGCCGAAGAGGCCCTGGCGCGGGCGGGCGCACCCGACATCCATCCGCTGGCGCTGGTCAAGGACCTGCCGCTGTCGCGGCGGCAGATGGTCGAGATCGCCAAGGCGCTGGCGCGGCGGCCGCGCATCCTCATCCTCGACGAAGCCACCTCGGCGCTCACCGCCGCCGACGTCAGCAAGGTGTTCGACGTGCTCAAGCGGCTCAGGTCCGAGGGCATCGCACTCGTCTACATCTCGCACCGGATGCACGAGATCGCCGAACTGGCGGACGCGTGCACCGTGTTCCGGAACGGCCAGAAGATCGCGACCTACGCGGCGGGGACGAAGTCCGACCAGGAAGTCATCGAACTGATGATCGGGCGCGAATACCAGAACGTGTTTCCGCCGAAACCTGCCGCCCGGCACGCGGGAAAGCCGGCAATCGCCTGCCGCAATCTGTCCTGGGCCGGCTATCTCAAGGACATCTCCTTCGAGGCGCGGCCCGGCGAAGTGGTGGGGCTCGGCGGGCTCGACGGCCAGGGGCAGCGCGAGCTGCTGCTGGCGCTGTTTGGCGTGCTGCGCGAGCTCAGGGGCGAGATCGAGATCGACGGGGTGCCGGTCAGGATTGGCAGCCCGTTTGCGGCGCGCCAGCCCGCGATCGGCATGGCGCTCATCCCCGAGGACCGCAAGACCGAGGGGCTGATGCTGGCGATGACGGTGCGCGAGAACCTGTCCTTTGCCGCGCTCGATCGCATCGCGCGCCATGGCGTCATCGACCGGGACAAGGAGCAGCAGCTCATCGACGAGATGATCAGGCTGCTAGGCATCCGGGCGGCGGGCACCGACATGCCGGTGAGCGCGCTGTCGGGCGGCAACCAGCAGAAGGTGGTGATCGCCAAGTGGCTGATGAACCGGCCGCGCATCATCCTGCTCAACGATCCGACCCGGGGCATCGATGTCGGCACCAAGCAGGAAATGTATGTGCTGCTGCGCAAGCTCGCCGAAGGCGGCGCGACCATCATCTTCTACTCCACCGACTATGACGAGCTGATCGGCTGCTGCGACCGGGTGCTGGTGATGTATGACGGTGCGGTCAAGCGCGAACTGGTGGGAGAAGAAATCACCGAACATGCGCTGATCGCCAGCGCGCTCAATATCGCGCCCGGCGAAGCGAATGGCGGCACAAGGGGCGGACCCCGGATGGGCGTGTCATGAAAGACTGGCGCTTCTGGCTTGCGGAAAACAAAGGTACGCTGCTGGCGGTTGCGATCTTCCTCGTCATGTTCGCGATCTATGCCTCGAACCACCCGGCAGGCTTCACGGCCAATGTGGTGCAGACCGCGTCCAACAAGGCGGTGCTGCTGGGCTTCGTCGCCATGGCGCAGGCGCTGGTCATCATCACGGCGGGCATCGACCTGTCGGTCGGCATGATCCTGGTCTTCACCAATTGCCTGGCTTCGTGGCTGGTGGTGGGGACGGCGCTCGAGACGACGTTCGGCCTCATCGCGGTGCTGGCGAGCGGGACGCTGTGCGGAGCTCTCAACGGGCTCATCGTGATCTACGGGCGCCTGCAGCCGATCGTCACCACCATCGCCACGGGGGCCGTGTTCTTCGGGCTGGCGCTGATGCTGCGGCCGTTCCCGGGCGGCTCGGTGAATGAAGACCTGGCCGATGCGCTGACCGGCAAGGTGTTCGGCGTATTGCCGGCGAGCCTGCTGGCGCTTCTTGCCATCATCGTTCTGGTCTGGGTGCCCTACAGCCGTTCGGTGATCGGCCGGGCCGCCTATGCGGCGGGCTCGTCGGAGAGTGCGGCCTACATGTCGGGCATGCCGATCAAGCTCGCCAAGCTGACGGCCTATACGCTGGCGGGGCTCCTCGCCGCGGTGGGCGGGCTCTACCTCACCTTCTTCTCCTATACGGGCGAAGCGGCCTATGCCAGCGGCAACGCCTACACGCTGTTTTCGATCGCGGCAGTGGTTCTGGGCGGGGTGTCGCTGGCCGGCGGGCGGGGCAGCGCCGTCGGAGCGGTGTTTGGCGCCTTTGCCTTCCGCACCATTGGCGACCTGCTGTTCGTCTTCGATTTCGATCCGCTGTGGCAACCGCTGTTCCAGGGCGTGGTTCTGATGCTGGCAGTGAGCATCGGCGCGTTCGGCCTGTTCCGGGTGAAGAACCGGCTGGAGTGGTTCTGATGGCGGAAGCGGTGCGCGAGCGGATGCTCAACCTGCTGCCGCAGCGCCTGCGCCGGGCCGATCCGGCGGTGGTGACGGCCTTCGGCTGCATCATCGTGCTGCTCCTCATCGGCTCGCTCTATTCCCGCAGCTTTCTTTCGCCGGAATATCTGCTGCAGCAGCTCAAGGTCGCCTCCTTTCTCGGGGTGATCGCCACCGGCATGATGGTGGTGATCCTGCTCGGCCAGATCGACCTGTCGGTGCCGTGGGTGGTGACGACGGGGGCGATGATGGCTTGCGCCGCGGCGGGATTCGGCATCTGGGGCGCAACCTTTGCCATTCCCTTCGGCATCCTGTGCGGCGCCATTATCGGGCTGGTGAACGGCTTTGCAGTTGCGTATCTGCGCATCCCGTCGATGATCATCACGCTGGCCACCAACGCGGTGGCGCAGGGGCTGATGGTTGTCTACACGGGCGGCTTCTCGCCCCAGGATGCGGCTTCGCCGGCGATGCGCTATCTCGCCACCGGCTTTGCCGTTCCGGGTGTTCCCAACGGGGTGCTGGTATGGCTTGCGGTCGGGACGGCAACCGTGTTCCTGTTCACGCGCACGACCTTTGGGCGCTCGCTCTACGGCATCGGCAACCGCGAGCGCGCCGCCTATCTCTCAGGGATCAACACGCAGCGTATCGTGATGATCGCCTTCGTCATGTCGGGCGCACTCAGTGCTTTCGGCGGGGTGCTGCTGGCCGGCTATGCCTCCAAGGCGGCACAATCGATGGGCGATGCCTATCTCCTGCCGGCGATCGCCGCGGTGGTGCTGGGCGGCACCCATATTCTGGGTGGGCGCGGGTCTTATCTCGGCACGGTGGCGGGAGTCATCCTGATCACGCTGCTGCAGTCGATCCTGTCGGTCATGCAGATCGAGGAAGCGGGGCGGCAGCTCATCTATGGCGTGGTGATCATCGCCATGCTGCTGCTCTATGGGCGGCAGAAGGAGTGAGGTGACGGCTGCATCGCAGTGTCATGCCGGCAGCACCATGGTGTGCTGCGCCTGCCAGGAGATCCAGACCTCGCCTTCGGCCGGCAGGTCCGGCAGCTCTGCGGCCTTGACAAGCACCTTGAAGGTCTGACCCTCGACATCGACAAGGCAGGTGGCGGTCGGCCCGGAGAAGACGATCTGCTTCAGCGTCCCAGGCAGCGCGCTGAGGCCATGCCGGCTCCGCCGCGGCGGCTGTCGCGTCAGCGTGACCGACTCCGGCCGTACCGCAAGGCTCACCCGCCCTTCGGGCCGTGTCCGCCCGGGCCATGGCACCAGCGCGCCTCCGGCGAGGCGCAGACCCTGCGGCTCCGGCGTCCCCTCGACGAAGTTCGCCTCGCCGAGGAAAGCCGCGGCAAAGCGATCGGACGGGGCGTGGTAGAGCTGGCGTGGCGGCCCTTCCTGCACGAGACGGCCATCTTTCAGGATCGCAATGCGGTCGCTCAGGGTCAGCGCCTCCTCCTGGTCGTGGGTAACGAAGATCGTGGTGATACCCACCTCGCGCTGGATGCGCTTGAGCTCGATCTGCATGCCGACGCGAAGGGCCTTGTCGAGCGCGCTCAGGGGCTCGTCGAGCAGGAGAACGCGAGGTCTTGTCACGATGGCCCTGGCCAGGGCCACCCGCTGGCGCTGGCCGCCGGACAGCTGGTGCGGCTTGCGATCGGCCAGACCGGCGAGCTGGACCAGATCGAGCACCTCGCCGACGCGGCGCCGGATCTCCGGTGCGGCCAGCCCGCGAACCTTGAGACCGAACCCGACATTCCCGGCAACCGTCATATTGGGAAACAGCGCATAGTTCTGGAACATCATGCCAATCTCCCGGCGCTCGACGGGAACATGATCGACGGGCTCGCTGCCAATCCAAACGGAGCCGGTGTCGGGGATGATGAAGCCCGCGATGACACGGAGCAGCGTCGTCTTGCCGCTGCCCGACGGGCCGAGCAGGCCGAAGAACTGGCCATCGGGGAAATCGAGCGAGACGCCGTCCAAAGCCCGCAGCGTTCCGTAGCTCAGAGAGAGATCGCGCACGCCGACTTCGGCCATCAGCGTTCTCCCCCGAAGCGGAAATAGCGCGACGCGGCCAGCATGAGCGCCATGGATATCACGATGATGATGGTCGATATGGCATTGATCTCCGGGGTGAAGCCCTTGCGGATGGCGGTATAGATCATCACCGGCAAGGTGGCGTCGCCAGGCCGGGCGAGGAAATAGGACACGACGAACTGGTCGAAGGACACCGCAAAGGCAAAGAGTGCGCCCGCCACCACGCCCGAGGCAATCCATGGCAGGGTGACATGGCGGGTGACTTCCCAGGAACTGGCGCCCAGCGAACGGGCGGCCTCCTCGAGCTGGATGTCGAAGGTCTGCAGCCTCGCCGAGACGACAACGATGACATAGGGAAGGGCGAGTGCGACATGGCCCAGGATCACGGCGGGCGTGCCGCGGCCGATTCCCACCCAGAAGAAGAAGATGAGCATGGCGGTGCCGATGATGAGCCAGGGAATGGCAATCGGCGGGAACAACAGGACCTGGAGCGTGCGCTTGCCGGGAAATTCGTAACGGAAGAATGCGAGCGCGGCGGCGGTGCCTAGCGTTGTGGCGATCACCGTGGTGGCGACGGCTATCAGGGCACTTCGCCAGGCTGAAGCGACAATCTCCGCGTTGCCCGCCAGCCTGCGATACCAGTCGAGGGTGAAGCTGAGCGGAAAGGCGTAGAACTCTGACGCATTGAAGGACATGAGCGCCATGACCAGGATCGGCGCATAGAGAAAGAACAGAACCAGGACCACATAGACCCGGCCGGCGAAGAGACTGGGAGATGCGGCCCGCTTCATCGCGCCTGCCTGAGCACGGGGCTGGCCAGGCCGAGGATGAGGAGCACCACAGCCAGCAGAATGAAGGACAGGGCCGCACCGAGCGGCCAGTTGAACACGGCGACAAACTGGTCCTCGATCAGCGTGCCGTAGAAAGTCCCCTGCCGGCCGCCGAGAATGCGCGGCTCCATGAAGGATCCCGCCACGGGAACGAAGATCAGCACCGCCCCTGCGGCGAGCCCCGGCAGGGAGAGGGGAAGAATGATGCGCGCGAAAATGGTGCGAAACGGCGCGCCCAGGGAGCGGGCGGCCTCGAGAATGCTCTCGTCAATCGCCTGCAGCGCGAGATAGGAGGTGAGGATCACATAGGGGAGATAGGAATGCACGAGACCGATGACGACGGCCGTATAGCTGAACATCAGATTGACCGAGACGTCGAAGGGAAGCACGGCTGCCAGGGTGTGATCGATGATGCCGTTGCCGCGCAGCACGATGGCCCAGGAGAAGATGCGCACCAAGCTGTTGCTCCAGAAGGGCAGGATGATCAGCAGGAACAGGGCCTCGCGGCTGCGCCCTCTGATCTGGCGGGCCAGCACATAGGCGCAGGGATAGCCGAAGAGCACGCAGAGAAGCGTGACGACGGTGCTCAGCCACAGCGAACGCCCGAGGAGATCGGGATAGATGCTGCGCGACAGGAAGGCGGCGTAGTTGGCGGTGGTAAGATACCAGTCGCTTGCGGTGAAGGGCGCGGCCGACAGCAGGCTGAAGAACAGCATGGCCGACAGCGGCAGGAACACCGCCACCGTCAGCCACAGATAGGCGGGTGCCAGCAACAGGGCGGCGCGCAAGCCGTTGCCCTGGTGCGCCGGAAGCGCCATGGGCCTCTCCTACTGCGCGGTTTTCACATCCTGCCACAGCTCGGTGTAGGCGTTGCGCGTCTCGTCCGACAGCGGCTGCATGAACTGCACGCGCGCGACGACTGCAGGGTCGGAGAACATCTGCTTGTTGAAGTCGCTGTCGGGCAGCGCGGCGTTGGCCTTGGCATTGGCCGAGGAGGGCGCGCCGCCGGCCGCCCATTTCACGTAGAATTCGGGGTCAATCATCCAGTTGATGAAGGCGCGGGCCGCGTCCTGGTTCTTCGAACTTGCGGGGATCGACAGCCCGTCCAGCCAGCCTACCGCCCCCTCTGCCGGCACGATGAACTGCACCGGCAGCCCCTTGCTGGCCGAGCGTCCGGCGCCGCCGCTCCAGAAAGTCGACACGACGAAATCGCCGGCGGAGAAGAACTGGTTCCAGTCATTCTCCGAAGACCAGAACGCCTTGACCTGGGGCATGAGTGCCTTGAGCTTGGCCTTCACCGCATCGAGATCGCTGATGTTGTTCATGTCCTGGCCGAGGGCAAGGGCGGCAAACTGGACGGCCTCGACGCCATCGTCACGGATGCTGACCTTGCCGGCGTAGGCGGGGTCCCAGAGCACGCCAAGCGAATCCGGCAGCGGCTGCACCTTGTCCCTGTTGACCGCAAGCGACGTCACTCCCCAGGTCCAGGCGACGCCATAGACTTCGCCGCCGGGGGCAAGGTCGCTGTTCATGCCGAGGTTGGGCGCGAGATCCTTCACGTTCGGCATGTCGGAGGTGTCGATCTTCGCAATCAGGCCCTCGGCCCTGGCCTGGCCGGTGAAGGCGGAGTTGATGAGTACCACATCATAGGCTCCCGGATTGGTGCGGAGCTTGGTCAGCATTTCCTGCTCGGAGGTGAAGTAATCATGCACCACCGTGTGGCCCGTCTTCTTCGTGAAGGCCTCGACGGCGAAGGCTTCGTCGGTGCCGTAGCCCTGCCAGTTGAGCACGCGGATCTCGGCGGCAGCGGCCAGGCCCGATGTGGCGGCAAGGGCCATCGCGGCTGCAGCGGCCATCGCCACTCGTCTCGTCATTGTTGTCATGGTCTTTCCTCCTCTGTTGCAGTCTTGGTTCAGATGGCGGCCGTGGCCGGCTGCGCCGGCCCCATGGCGGGCGCGACCGCTTCCAGGGCCACGCCATGTTGTTTCAGGAAATCAAGGACGGCGCCCGCCTCAGGGGCGGTCGCAGGCCCTTGCCGGGTGGTGGAGAGTGCGGCCGCCGCATTGGCGAAAACCGCGGCGGCGAGCGGCCGATGTCCCTGCATGAGGGCGGCCAGGAAAGCGCCGGCATGGGTGTCACCGGCGCCGGTGCTGTCGATGCACTCGACGGAAAAGCCGGCGACCTGCTCGACGGCGCCTGCGGTCGCAAGCCAGCAGCCGGCAGCGCCGTCGCGGACGATGGCCCCGGCCCTGCCTGCGGCAAGCGCCTGCACCTGTTCGCGAGGGTTGGTGAGTGCGGTCAGGCATTGGGCCTCCCGCCGGTTGGCGCTGACCCAATCGGCCCGGCGCATGGCGGTGTCGATGGCAGCGCGGGGAATGCCGCCGACCACCGGACCGGGATCGAAGAAGAGTTGCGGCGGGCGCGGCAAGGACTGGAGCCAGGGCAGGAAGGCTGCAGCACTGTGCGGCTTGAACAGCGCATAGGCGCTCAGCAGCACCCAGTCGAAGCGTTCGGCACCGAGGCTGTCGAGGCGGGCCCGGTCGATCTGACGCTCGGCGCCATGGTGGGTGATGAAGCTGCGCTCCCCGTTCGCCTCGACCACGACCACGCAGGTTCCCTGCTCGATGCCGACGCGCCGGGGATTGGCCAGCGCAATGCCTTCGGCGGCGAGGGCGCGGGCCAGGACGTCGGCGAAGAGGCCGGTGCCCAGGGCGCCGCCATAGGTCACTGTCGCGCCAGCGCGCCTGGCCGCGGCCATGGCATTGAAGCCGCCGCCTGCGGTGATCAGCAGATCGCTTGCCTCAACCTCCTCACCGGATGCCGGAAGAGCGCCGACGCGATGCACGAGATCGATGACGGCACCGGCAAGCTGAAGCAGGCCGCCGCTCATGTAACGCGCTCCAGGCGCAGCGGGGCCGGGTGTTGGGCATCGCGGATCGCCATGAGATCGCGCACCAGCGGCTCCAGCTCAAGGCCGTTCACCGCAGCAATGCGCTGCCACTTGGCCTGCGGCAGGGCGGCGAAGCCGGCACAGGCACCGGCCATGCCGCATGCCATGGCGCCGATCGTATCGGTATCGTCGCCGATGTTGGCGCTGAGCAGCGCCGCCTGCCAGGGATCATGGCCGGCGAGTCTTACGATGGCAAAGGCCATGGGAACCGACTCGCGGGCCGCAACGCTGGTGCCGATGCGGGTTGCAAGTTCGATGGCGTCCGGGAGCCCGGACCGGCCCCGCGCCCCGTCGAGAGCGGCGGCAATGGCCGCGCTGATCCCGGGGCCGGACCTCGCATTGCGGCGGCGTTCGCCTTCGGCGGCAGCCGCGAGCGCCAGTGGCAGGGCGGGCTCGAAACCCTCGCCAGCGATGCCGGCGGAGACGATGGCGGCCACGGCGGCGGCCGCACCGATGGCGTCTGCCGTGTTGTGGGTGAGCCGGCAGGTCGCCTCCACCCGGTCGACCAGGGCGGCGAGGGGCTCAGGGGGTGTTGCCACGCCCACGGGCACAATGCGCATGGCGGCACCGTTGGTGGCGCCGAAGCGGCCCGCCTCATGCGCCGGCACACCCTGCAGCAGGGCATCGATGGCGCGCCTTGTCGAGGGCCCCAGGAGATCGTTGACGCCACGGGCGCGGGTATCGCGTTCCCAGTCAAGCAGGCTCAGGGCCCAGGCTGTTTCGTCGAAGCCGCCGCCGCGGTCGATCAGATGCCGGGCGAGGAGGAGGCTCTGCTCGGTATCGTCGGTGATGGTGCCGGCCTTCAGGCCGGCGCTCACCGGCTGGTCGGCAGCGGCATCGAGGAGATCGCCGATAACGCCATAGCGCGCCCTGATCGCCGCGCGGCTGAGTGTCTGTGCGGGCATGCCCATGGCATCGCCCATCGCCACGCCCGCCAGTGCGCCCATGGCCCGGTCGATGGCCACCGCGTCCATGTTCAGAACTCCAGATGCAGGGCGAAGTGGCGGGGATCGAGCAGGCTCACCACATATTCGATGACCGTGCCCTCCGCATCGCGGACCAGCCGGCGGGTTCTGAGAAAGGGGGTTCCGGGGCGGGCCCCGACAAGGCGCGCGCTATTGTCATCGAGACATTCGATCTCGGCCCACTCCTCGCCCGACTGCGGCCTGAGGCCGGCTTCGGCGAGCGTCGCCGACAGGGAGCCGCGGGTCAGGCCGCGCGACGGGATCTGCGCGAGTTCGGGGCGCAGCGGCAGGCGGCTTCGCTCGATCGATACGACGCGGCCCTCCGCCTTCAGGGCGCGGGTGCGATCGACGGCAATGAAGGCCTGCGATGCCAGCTTGAGCTGGCGGGCCAGGGCCTCATCCTCGATCACCTCGATGCGCAGCAGTCTGGTGGCAATGGCGCCGCCACGGCTGGCCAGGGCGCGCGTCCAGCCCAGGGCATTGTCGAGGGTCTCGCCGTTGAAGGTGACAAAAGAGCCGATCCCCATCCGGGTGGTGATGAGGCCCTTGCCGGCCAGGGCCTCGAGGCCCTTGCGCACGGTGGTGCGGCTGACGGCAAAGCGGCGCACCAGCTCATTCTCGCTCTGCAGGCGGGCGCCGAAACCGAGACGGCCCGACCTGATGTCGCTCTCCAGCGCCCGGGCCACCTGTTCCGGCTTGGCCTCGGCCAGACGTGTCGAGCGATGCGCAGCGCGCACGGGCTACTCCCTTGCTTACCAGTAAACCTGTCTATACCTGTTTATTCGCGGCGCGTCCAGCGGCAGCATGGCATAGGCGCGGGACCCGCTGTGCAGTCAGTCAAGTCCTGTGGAGGACTGGCTGTGCTGGCATTCTGGGTCAAGTTCGTTGGTGACAGCACGGAAAACCCAGCAAGATTCGCAGTCAAGGATCATGTCCCCCGGCGTGGTGTAGCTTGACGGCCATCTTGATGCCCGAGAG
>CAZIXE010000016.1:0-72000 GCA_964543235.1 uncultured Rhizobiaceae bacterium
GCGCTTCGCGAGCCGCTTGCTCCACCGAGCTACACCACTACTGGGGACACGACCTGAGCGCGCAATGGTTGCAATCGCAGCATTCATCAACTTGAGACGGAGGGCTTTGAAACTGCGGAATCTGCGCCTATATTTGCGTCGCCGCTTGCAAGAGCGGCTATGGCGATAAACGGCCGCTGCAATAAACCTATCGGACCCGGGGGCAGTACCCGGCGCCTCCACCATAGGGGGGCGAAACAGGATCGACGAGGGCGTAAAGAGCGGAATTTTGCCCGGGATGGTACCGTCGTTATCGGGCCAATCTTATAGTTGCCAACGACAACTATGCTCCGGTTCGTCTCGCTGCTTAATGCAGTGCGACTGCCGAAATCAAAGTCCTCAGGCTTAGCCGCCTGAGGCGGGGTCCGCCGGCACCTGGCAACAGAAGCCGGCACTTACCATTTCTTGTCCTGAGACAAATTTCTTCTTATCCTGATGATCGGAAAGCTTATAAAGGGCCAGATTGATTTGCGGCCGGCAGGGACGATTCATGGCTGAAGACCTGATGCGCTACGACGTGCTGACCCAGGATGCCCTGCGTGGCGTCGTGAAGGCGGCGCTGCGGCGCGTGGCGAAATCGGGTCTGCCGGGAGATCATCACTTCTTCATCGCGTTCAATAGCACCGCCGATGGCGTGCAGATGTCAGAGCGATTGCGTCAGCGCTATCCGCGGGAGATGACGATCGTGCTCCAGCACCAGTTCTGGAACCTGGTTGTTCGCGACGAGGCTTTCGAGGTCGAACTGTCGTTCAATGATATCCCCGAACGCCTGGTAATCCCCTACAAGGCCATCAAGGGTTTCCTCGATCCGTCGGTTCAATTCGGGCTGCAATTCGAGGCCATGCAGCTGCCGCATCGCGAGGCCCCACCTCTAGCCGAGGCATCCGAGGCCGCCAATTCCGCCTTGGAGGCAGAAGCACCATCGCCACGGGACGCAAAACCGGCCGACGTACCCAAAGTCGTTTCGCTTGATTCATTCAGGAAAAAATAAGGTTTCGCAATTCTGACTTGGCAGAGGTTCGGTCAGGTGCAGCGGCACGGGAATGCTGCAAGAGGGGTGAAGAGCCGATGACGTTCAAAGCGCTCGTACTTGCATCGCTGCTGGCAGTGACTGGCGCGGGGCTGGTCAAGGCTGAAGATGCCGCGTCGATTGCCACGTTGGCCGCGGCGTCGATTGAAAAGATGCCGGCCAAGGAACTCTTCGGTGGGCAGCGCCAACCTGCCAATCTCAAACCGCGGGCCATCGGCACCTATGCGCGTGGCTGCCTGGCCGGAGCACAGGCCCTGCCCATCAATGGCTCCGCCTGGCAAGTAATGCGGCTGTCGCGCAACCGCAACTGGGGCCATCCGGTTCTGATAGCTCTCCTCGAGCGCCTGGCGACCGACGCCCGAAGCAAGGACGGATGGAACGGACTGTTGGTAGGCGACATTGCCCAGCCACGCGGCGGACCGATGCTCTCGGGCCATGCCAGCCACCAGATCGGCCTCGATGCAGATATCTGGCTTACGCCCATGCCGGACCGCACCCTGTCGCGTGGCGAGCGCGAAAAGATGGAGGCAACACTCGTTGTCAAGAATCGCAAGCAAATGAATTACGAGGTCTGGACCGAGGCACATGCCAGGTTGATCCGCCGGGCGGCGTCATATCCGGAAGTCGCGCGGATCTTTGTGCACCCGCCGATCAAGGCCGAGCTGTGCCGCTGGGCCAAGGGCGACCGGTCCTGGCTGGCCAAGGTCCGCCCCTATTTCGGCCACAACTACCATTTCCACATCCGCATCAATTGCCCGCCCGGCTCCGCCAACTGCAAGAACCAGTGGACACCCAGGCCCAAGGACGGCACCGGTTGCGGTGAGGAACTGGCCTGGTGGATGGGCGACGAGCCCTGGGTCCCGAAGAAGAAGCCGACTGCGCCACCGCCCAAGCCGCCGCGTCCCTTGACATTGTCGGGCCTTCCTGCTGAATGCCGCGCCGTCGTGACGGCCGAGTGAGAAGTCTCGCGCGGTCACTGGCCCGGGCGGCCTCACTCCTCATGGGGGCAGGATGACATCGGCGGCAAGCCAACACGGGGCGGAAGACGCACGCAACACCCGCCTCAAGCTGGCGTTCGGCTCGATCGGTGTGGTGTTCGGCGACATCGGCACCAGCCCGCTCTACGCCATGCGCGAGGCGCTGCATCCGATTGCCGAAAGCGGTGGTGACCTGCGTTCTGCCGTCCTTGGCGTGGTATCGCTCCTGGTCTGGGCCCTGATTCTCATCGTCACCGTCAAATATGTCGTGTTGCTGATGCGTGCCGACAACCGCGGCGAAGGCGGCATCCTTTCTCTGGTCGTACTGGTGGAGTCGGTCCTCAAGAGGCGAGGCGGCTTTCCCCTGGTTCTTGGTATCGTCGGTGCTGCCTTTTTCTTTGGCGATGCCATGATCACGCCGGCGATATCGGTTCTGTCGGCGATCGAGGGCCTGGAAGTCATCGATCCCCGCTTCGAGCCTTTCGTTGTACCAGTCACACTTGCCGTTCTGTTCACTCTGTTCATGTTCCAGTACCGCGGCACGGCGGGTGTTGCCTCCCTGTTCGCGCCGGTTACGACCCTGTGGTTCATCGCCATTGCCGCACTCGGCCTTTCCCACATCGGCGACGATTTCGATATCTTTCTCGCCTTCAACCCGCTCCACGGCCTCAGGCTTCTGACCGACATGCCGCATATTGCGCTGCTCATCTTTGGCGGCGTCTTCCTTGCAGTAACGGGCGGCGAGGCGCTCTATGCCGATCTGGGCCATTTCGGCAAGGTTCCCATCCGCATGGCCTGGGGCGCCGTGGTGATGCCGGCCCTGATGCTCAACTATCTCGGCCAGGGTGCTTTCATCATTTCCCATCCTGATGCGGTCACCAATCCCTTCTATCTGATGGTTCCCGGCTGGGGTCTTATTCCGATGGTGATTCTGGCCACCGCCGTCACCGTGATCGCCAGCCAGGCTGTGATCACCGGCGCTTTCTCGATCGCCCAGCAGGCAATGTCGCTGGGTCTGCTGCCGCGCATGAACATCACCCATACCAGCGAAAGCGAATCGGGCCAGATCTATGTCGGCCAGATCAACTGGTTGCTGCTCATTGGCGTCATCCTGCTGGTCCTGGTCTTCCGTTCTTCCAGCAATCTGGCGTCAGCCTATGGCATCGCCGTCAACACATCGATGCTGATCGACTCGGCGCTGGCCATCGTGTTCTTCTGGCAGACCCGCACCCTGCCCCGCTTTCTGGTCATTCCGCTGTTCGTCTCGATCATGGCCGTTGAAGCCATCTTCTTCACTGCCAACAGTCTTAAGATCCTGAGCGGCGGCTATATGCCGGTACTGATCGGCACGGCCATCATCCTGGTCATGGTCACCTGGATGCGTGGCCGGGCAGCCCTCGCCCGCAAGCTCAGGAAGGATTCGATCGAACTGGTGCCGCTCCTCGAGTCGCTCGAACGGCGCATGCCGACACGGGTGGCTGGCGCTGCGGTTTTCATGCAGACCGATCCGATCTATGCCCCCAGCGCACTGATGCACAATCTCAAACACAACCGGGTGCTACACGATATCCTCGTATTCGTCACGGTCGAGACCATCGAGACGCCGCGGGTTCCGAGCGACGAGCGGGTAATCGTGAAACAGCTGCCACTAGGGGCCTATCTCGTGGAAGCGCGCTTCGGCTACATGGAACAGCCGGATGTGCCGCACGCGTTGCGCATGTGCGAGCCCCACGGCCTCAGCATCGATCCGCGCCAGGCCTCCTACTTCATGGGCCGCCGGGCCTTCAAGATGTCGGCCCGCTCGGCGCTTCCCTTCTGGCAGCAGCGGCTGTTCATCATGTTGTCGAACCAGTCGTCGCGCGCCATCGACTTCTTCCGCATCCCGCCGGACCGGGTGGTCGAACTCGGCATGCAGCTGTCCGTGTAGGAACTGATCTGCGCCAAGTCACGTTGCCTGTGCACCCGAACTTGGCTACCCATGCGCCGCAGCCTCTGAGGACCCCATGACTGACCTCTCACCCTTTTCGCTGCCGGGCCGATTCTGGCGCGGCAATCTCCATACGCATTCGACGCTGTCCGACGGCGTCCTCGCCCCTGAAGCCGTAATCGAGGCCTACAAGACGGCCGGATATGATTTCATGATGCTGTCCGATCATTTCCTCGACCGTTTCAACTGGCCGATCGCCGATACGCGTCGTCTGCGCTCCAACAACTTCACGACCATCATCGGCTGCGAACTGCATGCGCCGCAGACCGCCGTGGGTGAGCTCTGGCATATCGTTGCCGCAGGCCTGCCACTTGATTTCGATCCCTGCGGTTCGGAGGAAACCGGCGAGCAGATCGCCAGACGGGCCGCCGCAGCCGGAGCCTTCATCGGCATCGCTCATCCGGCGTGGTCGCAGCTCACGGTCGAAGACGGCCGCGCCATCGACGTTGCCCATGCCGTCGAAATCTACAATCACGGCTGCGCGATTGAATGCGACCGCGGCGATGGCTGGTATCTGCTCGATCAGCTGCTCAATGAGGGGCGTCGCCTGACGGCATTCGCCACCGATGATGCGCATTTTGCCACCGATGATCACTTTGGCGGCTGGGTCCACGTCAAGGCGGAAAGCCTCGATCCCGAGGCCCTGCTGACCGCGCTCAAGCAGGGACATTACTATTCGAGCCAGGGTCCGGTGATCCACGAACTGTCGCTGTCGGCAAACGAACTCGCCATCGTCTGCTCGCCCGTCAACACGATTGCCGTCGTGGGGGGCAACTCCCGCACCGTGCAGCGGGTGGGCAAGGCCATCACCGAAGCAACCCTCAATCTCGAAAAGCTCAAGCAAAGCTGGCTGCCGCTCAAGCAGCACAGCCAGTGGTTCCGCGTTTGCCTCATTGACCAGGGTGGGCACCGCGCCTGGACCAATCCGATCTGGTGGGACGCACTTTGAACAGGCCTGGCGGCTGACTTGCCATATTTGACTGGCTTTGCTGCTGCAACGCAGCATGCTAGAGGGGCGGCGCGATCAAGGACGAGCCAATGACGACGCGCACCGAATCCGACACGTTTGGCCCCATTGCAGTTCCGGCTGACCGATACTGGGGCGCCCAGGCCCAGCGCTCGCTGGGCAACTTCAAGATAGGCTGGGAAAAGCAGCCAAAGCCCATCATTCGCGCGCTCGGCATCGTCAAGCGGGCTGCCGCTGAGGCCAATATGGCGCTCGGCCGGCTGGACAGGTCGCTCGGCGAAGCCATCGTCGCGGCAGCGCAGGAAGTGATCGACGGCAAGCTTGATGAGCACTTTCCGCTGGTCGTGTGGCAGACCGGTTCAGGCACCCAGTCCAACATGAATGCCAACGAGGTGATTTCCAACCGCGCCATCGAGTTGCTGGGCGGAGTCATGGGCTCGAAGAAGCCGGTCCATCCCAACGACCACGTCAACATGAGCCAGTCGTCCAACGATACCTACCCGACGGCCATGCACATCGCCTGTGCCGAACAGGTGGAACGCCACCTCCTGCCGGCACTCAGGCACCTCCACGAGGCGCTCGCTGCCAAGGCGAAAGCCTGGAGCCACATCATCAAGATCGGCCGCACCCACACCCAGGATGCCACGCCTATTACGCTTGGCCAGGAGTTTTCGGGCTACGCCAAACAGGTTGAGAACGGCATCCACCGCATCGTGCAGACCATGCCGCTGCTCATGGAACTGGCCCAGGGCGGCACGGCGGTTGGCACCGGCCTCAACGCGCCGGTGGGATTTGCCGAGAAGGTGGCTGAACGGATTGCAGCGATCACCGGCCTGCCATTTACATCGGCACCGAACAAATTTGAGGCGCTCGCTGCCCATGATGCCATGGTCATGACGCACGGGGCGATCAATACGGTGGCTGCCTCCCTGTTCAAGATCGCTAACGACATCCGCTTCCTGGGATCGGGCCCGCGCTCGGGTCTTGGCGAGCTGTCTTTGCCGGAGAACGAGCCCGGCTCGTCGATCATGCCGGGCAAGGTCAATCCGACACAGTGCGAGGCACTGACCATGGTTTGCGTGCAGGTTTTCGGCAACCATTCGTCTTTGACCTTTGCAGGTTCGCAGGGCCATTTCGAGTTGAACGTGTTCAATCCGGTCATGGCCTACAATTTCCTGCAGTCGGTGCGCCTCATGGCCGATGCCGCCGTCAGCTTCACCGACAATTGCATCGCCGGCATCACGCCGCGCGAAGACAACATCAAGGCCGCGCTCGACCGGTCGCTGATGCTGGTAACGGCGCTGGCGCCCAGGATCGGTTACGACAAGGCCGCCGAAATCGCCAAGACGGCCCACAAGCACGGCACCACGCTGCGCGAAGAGGCGCTGCGCCTTGGCTATGTGACCGCGGCGGATTTCGACGCTATCGTGCGGCCGGAAGACATGCTGGGCCCGAAATGACCGCCGACATCGTCAATCTGCGACGCGCCCGCAAGCAGCGGGACCGCGCGGCCCGGGCGGCAGATGCTGCCGCCAGGCGGGCGACGCATGGCCGCAGCAAGGCGGAGAAGACGCGCGACCGCGCCGAGCGGCAACTTGCCAGGACGCAGCTTGACCGCCATGCCCGGGAGCGGGACCAGCCGGTGTGAAACGCTCCGTCACGGTTTCCGGTCACCGCACCAGCCTGTCGCTCGAAGAGGCCTTCTGGCAGGCCCTGGTTGCTGCGGCACGCGAAGAAGGAAAATCAGTAGCTGCCCTGGTCGCGCAGATCGACCGCAACCGCGAGGATCTCAACCTGTCAAGCGCCATCAGGATATGGATTCTCAAACGCCTCGAAACCAAGGCAGCGCGCGGTTCAGTCCCCTGATCCTGGCTTCTTTTTGATCTGCGTGAAAAAGTCGAACAGCGTCCTGGGCTTGGGTTCGGCCGGCGGCACCAGCACCAGAGGTTCCCCGGGCGGCGGCATGGGCAGCGGCTCGGCCGGAGGAACCAGGACGAGCGGCGTCACGGGCCCAGTTTCGGCCGGTGCAGGCTTGGCGGCCGTTCTGGGTTTCGGCTGAGTTTTCGCAGGTTCACCCGGCAGCAAGTCCGATTTGTCGTTCGCTGGCGGCGTGATCACTGCCGGTTCGGCCGGCGCAATCGCCTTGGGCGTCTGCGTGGCCGCCAGCCGGAGGCGCCGGTGCATCCTGAGCTCACGATTCCTTTGGGCCATTTCCGGCTTCACCAGGCGGCCCAGCTCGGCAAGCCATTCGGCATACGCGCGTGCCTTGTCGTCACGCGTGCGCTGGTGCACCTTCATCTCGCGCTGGCGCCGCTGCAGCTCCTTGCGGTGCGCCTCCCAGTCGGCAAGCCGCTCGGCATCGATCCGCGCCTGGCGTGCCTCCTCTTCGAGGACACGCTGCTGCTCGCGCTGCACCGCCTCCAGTTCCCGCATGGCCTTCTGCAGCACCTCCATGCCGAGTTGCGATTCGAGGGCAGCGGCATCGACACTGCGAACCAGGGCATCCGGGGCGCCGGCGTAGCTGATCGTCATCGGCGGCAGGGCGCGTTCGCCCTTGAGCGACAGGTCCATACCGATGTCGACACTGCCGGTTGCCGTCTCGACCAGGGGCCGAATCGATAGGTCGTAGTCGGCGGAACTCACCTTGACCGGCATCAGCGCCGCAACCCCGTCAACGATGGTGATGGGTCCCTCGACATCGCCGAGTTCAGCCATACCTCCCCCGACCATCGCGGCAAGGGCCGCGCGCACATCCTCCGCCGTCTTCGCCTGCGCGAGGCCGCTCCGGAACGCCGCCACATCAATGCCGGACAGGCGGAGATTGGCGATGCTGTAACTGCCGCCGCCACGGGCTGAGGCCTGAGCGGCCGCCGGGCTCCTGCCTTCACCGGCCAGTTTCACTTGTACCCGGGCAAGGCCGGCTGCGACTGTCCCGTGCCGCTCGGCGGACATCACCGATGCGAGTTCTGCGGGCAGATCGACGGTGGCATCAAGCGCAAACCCTTCCCCTCTTGGCGAGATGCCGGCCTCGAAACTCACCTTGCCGCCGGATGGGGCGGTGCCGAAGACCGCAATGCGCTTGCCTTCAGCGGTCGCAGCCAGACCCAGCTGGCTGTCCGTCACGGCATAATCGCCGAACACGAAGAGCCGCTGCGGCCTCAGCCACAACTCGCCCGTAAGCCCGAGCGGCCACGCGCGGGCAAACGATGTCTCGGCATCGGCCGGCCGGCCATCCCAGGGCAGGAACATGGCGCTGAGCACGGCCGGCAGCCGGATCTCTTCCGCAGCGAATTCTCCGGTGATGACGCCGGCGGCGGAAATCGCCGCACGGCCGGACATGGGCACTTCCATCCAGGTCCCGGTTACGGTGGACAGCGACAGGGCTCCGCCCGTGAAGTCGAAGCGACCGGACAGCCGCAGCGGGCCCTCGGCCGCCACCGGCAGGCCGAGCGCTGCAATGAGATCGCCGGACCGGTCAGCGATTGCCGCGAGATCTCCTTCCGCCGACAGGCCATCGGCATAATGCAGCGTGCCCTTTTGCTTGATCTCGGCCCCGAACAGGCTGGCCGAGAGGTCCGTGGTGAGACCCTTGTCAAGGCTTCCGGAAACCGCGGCTGACAGGCGCCCGGGCACCGGCGCGGCTTCTGGCGCTGTCCATCCGAAGAGCTGTGCGACCGCGCTACTCTTCGGGCTGGAGACCTCGGCAGTGCCGGTAACCGTCGCGGTCTTCCAGTCGAGACCCTCGAGCAGGGCGGCGCGGCCCGTGGCGAAAATCTCGCCCGATGTGCCGTTGAAATCGGCCACCAGCGCCGGGCCGCTGCCTTCCGGATTGAGATCGACCACCAGCTTGACATCGGTGGCGCCCAGTGCCCCGGCCCAGCCGGGTTCGCGCCCGGCCGGCAGGAGGCCAAGCAGGCGCAAGAGCCCGCGCGGATCGGCGGCGCGAAGCGCCACCAGACCGGTGCCCGCGGGACCGCCGGCACCGAGACTCACCTGGCCCGATGCCTCGAACTGTGCCTGGCCGAAACTGTCGGCGCGCAGCGCGTTGATGGCAATGCCGGCGGCATTGGACGCGGCATCGAGCATGACGTGGCCGGCGTCGACGCCATTGAGCCGCACCCGGTCGGCGGTGAGCTTGATGTTGAGAACGTCGGGTATGACCGGCGCCAGCAGGCTGGCGAGATCCGTCCAGCCGGAAGCCCCGCCTGTCGAGAAGACCTGAACGCCTTGCGGCAGGAACGCATCGACGTCGATGGTTTCGGCCTGAATGTCGAAGTCGGCAGCCGAGCGCGCACCACCCGACCAGCTCGCCGCAGCCTTGCCCAGCGTGTCGTCGATCTGGAAGGCGGCATTGCTGACCCGCACCGTGCTGCCCGCGGCATCGACGCGGCCCTCGAATTTCAGCATGCCGCGGCTGCCGGTCCAGGCCCGGGCAATCTCCGCCTTGTGTTCCGGCGCGAGCCAGCTCACGAAGTCGCGCAGGTTGAAGGCCTCGAAGGCGAGATCGCCCGCCAGCTGCGGCCCCTTGTCGGTGGCGGCAAAGACTCCTGAAAACAGCCCCTGCGCCTGGCCAGGCATCTTGCCCGAGAACTCGTCAATCCGGATGGTTCCCCCGCCCGCCCGCAGCGCCACGACGACATTCTCGAGCGATTCGCCGCCGGCGATCAGCGAAACCACCTTGACCCGCACCTGGGCCTCCAGGGCTTGCGGCAGGAGATCGACAAGGGCCTCCAGCACATCGAGGCTGTTGCCCTCGCGGACCAGCCGGCGCAACTGGGCGCCGGCGATCGCATCGAGGTCGAAGCGGGTCGCCGACAGGTCGGAGGACAGGCGGATGTCCTCGCCGAGGCTGATCTCGGCGCTGCCACCCAGCAGATTGGCGCCATCGGAACCGCGCGGCGCAATCTCGATCTTGGCAAGCGCAATGCGGTCGAAATCGGCGACGATGCGGGAGTTGAAGACCAGCGGGCGCAAAGCACCCTCGGCATCGGACTTGCCGCCCTCGCCGGCCGCCGGTTCGATCCGGAGCGTGCCCTCGAAACGCTCGCCGGTATTGCCGCCATCCAGCGAATAGGCCAGACCGGATCCATCCGAAGGCTGGAGCCGCAGGCCGAACTTGAATGGCGCATCGGGCCGCCAGATGCCGGTGTTGAGGGCGATGTCGAGGCTGCGGCCGAGATATTCGCCGCTGCCGCGCAGCCGCCAGGGCCCGCGCATCTCGGCCCCCGACAGCGTGGCGGAGATGTTCTCGAGTGTCGCCTCGCCGCCGCGGCGGCTTTCGATCATGTGCAGTTTCGCGTTGCGCACGACGATCCGGTCAAGCCGGAAGCGCTCGCTGAATTCCGTGCCAAGCAAGTTGATTTCCGGTGCGAAAGTCCAGGTGGCCACGCCATTCGCCAGGCGCTCGGCCCAGAATTCCGGGCGCTCGACGTCGATGCTCTCGACCCGCATTTGGCCGCTGGCCAGCCCGGCCAGCGTCACGCTGACACTGACCTTTTGGGCCGCCATGAAGTCGGGCGAACCGGCGCCTTCGGGGTTGGCGACCCTGACATCGCCCAGCGTGATGTTGGGCCAGGGGAACAGCGTCACCTGGATCGGCCCGCGCACCGTCACCGGCCGGCCGGTCAGCTTGCGGCCATAGGCCTCGATATCGGCGCGGTAGCTGTCCCAGGTGACGACATGCGGCGCGATCAGCGCCGCCACCACCGCCAGGACCAGCAGGATGCCGAAATAGAGGACCGGCGACTTCCAGAGCTTCATGACGTCAGCATAGGGTGTTCGGCGCGGTGTCGCAAAGCCTCGCGGCGTTCATATGGCAGCGTTCTTGCCCGGGTTCATGATGTTCTTCGGGTCCAGGGCGCGCTTGATGTCGCGCATGAAGGCCAGCGCCGGACCATGCTCCTTTTCCAGGTACTTGATCTTGCCCGAGCCGATGCCGTGTTCGCCGGTCGAGGTGCCCTCCATGGCGATGGCCCGGGCGATGAGCCGGTCGTAGAAGGCGTTGACGCGGTGGATCTCGTCGGCATCGTTGCGGTCGCAATACAGCACGACATGGAAATTGCCGTCCCCGACATGACCGACGATCGGCCCGTAGAGCCCGGACGCTTCGAGGTCCTTCTGGGTTTCGCTGACGCATTGCGCAAGCCGGGAAATGGGCACGCAGACATCGGTGGCGAAGGACTCCTTGCCGGGCATCAGCGAGCGCGTCGCCCAGAAGGCATCGTGGCGCGCCTGCCACAGCTTCTGGCGCTCCTCCTCCCTCGTCGCCCAGGTGAAGGGGCCGCCGCCCAGTTCCGCCGCAATGGCACCAAAGCTTTCCGACTGCTCATGGGTTGCAGCTTCGCTGCCGTGGAATTCCACAAACAGCGTCGGCGTCACCGCAAGATCGAGCTTCGAATAGGCATTGATGGCTTTAACATGCTCGGCATCAACGAGCTCGATGCGCGCCACCGGAATGCCCATCTGGATGGTCTGGATGGTGGCCCGGCAGCACGCCTCCACATCCGGAAACGGGCACACCCCGGCGGCGATCGATTCCGGGATGCCGTGCAGCTTCAGCGCCACCTCGGTGATGACGCCAAGCGTCCCTTCGGAGCCGACAAGAAGCCGCGTCAGATCATAGCCCGCCGCGGATTTGCGGGCGCGCGAACCGGTGCGGATCACCTCGCCATTGGCCATGACCGCGGTGAGGCTCAGGACATTGTCGCGCATGGTGCCGTAGCGCACCGCATTGGTGCCGGAGGCGCGCGTTGCCGCCATGCCGCCGAGGCTGGCATCGGCGCCGGGATCGATGGGGAAGAACAGGCCCTGGTCGCGGATATGGGCGTTGAGCTGCTTGCGCGTGACCCCCGCCTCGACCCGGCAGTCGAGATCGTCGGCATTGACCTCGAGCACCCGGTTCATCGCCGAAAGATCGATCGAGATGCCCCCCAATGGCGCGGTGAAATGGCCCTCGAGCGAGGTGCCGGTGCCATAGGGAATGACCGGCGTTCCATATTTGCCGCAGATGCTGACGATCATCGCGACCTCTTCCGTGTTGCGCACGAAGGCCACGGCATCGGGCGGCGCGCCCGGGTTCCAGGTCTGGTCCTTGCCGTGCTGTTCACGCACCGCCGCCGCTTCCGAGAGCCGCTCGCCGATCACGCCGCGGATTTCGGCCAGGGTCTGGACGATCGAATTGCGGCGGAGAGCGTCGGTGAGGGTCATGCCGGCATCATAGCAGCAGCGCCCGCCGCCGCTCAAAGGCGGGAATCGGAAGGCCGGAATCGGCGCTGTGGCCGAAAATTTTTATCCTGCAAGAAGGAAATGTTTCACGTGAAACATCGCCGCGTTTGCCGCGGAATCCGGGCCATTTCCGGCCTTTCGACACGCTTTCCGCTCGCAAAAAGACGGCAAAAAAACGCGCTGCGACCGCCTTGCGACGCGCATTCGACACGCGATTCCAGGGCGATTTTGATATCAATCGTGATATCAGCCATCGACGTCAAGTCAAGATTGACTTCTCCAGTATTGACCGGGCAACTCTGTTCTGGTGCAGCTACCGATAGATCAGGTAACAGCGGGGCCCTTCGGCGGGCTGCACCGGCTGGATTCGCCCCGCAATGTGAACTGGGGGGATGTCATGCCCACACTGGATTGGATCGGCAAGAAGGCGGTGGTGAATCACCATCGCGACGTGCCGTACCGGCTGCTTCATTGCGACAGGGCAAAGTCGGTGGGCGATCCGGACGCGGGGAACCTGTTGGTCCAGGGTGACAACCTTGAAGCCTTGAAGGCGTTGCTGCCCTACTACGCGGGCAAGGTGAAGTGCATCTACATCGATCCGCCCTACAACACCGGCAATGAAGGGTGGGTCTACAATGACAATGTGAACTCGCCTGAGATCAAGGCGTGGCTTGGCAGTGTCGTGGGCAAGGAAGCGGAAGACCTGTCGCGGCACGACAAGTGGCTGTGCATGATGTATCCGCGCCTTCGACTCCTCAAAGAGTTCTTGACGGAAGACGGGTCGATCTTCGTCTCGATGGACGATAGCGAGTCCGGTTCGCTCCGCATGTTGCTGGACGATGTGTTTGGCCGGGGCAATTTTCTCGCATCCATCATTTGGCAGAAGGTCTTCTCGCCAAAGAACTCAGCGCAGTTCTTCTCCGATGATCACGACTATATTTTTGCATACGCAAAGAACATTGGCATGTGCCAGCTTGGCTTGTTGGCCCGAAGCGCGGAACAGGACGCGAGATATTCGAACCCTGATAATGATCCGCGTGGCCCATGGACTTCAGGCGATCTATCCGCTCGCAACTTCTACAGTGAGGGAACTTATTCTGTTGAGACGCCATCCGGACGGATCATCGCTGGACCACCAACCGGAATGTATTGGCGCGTTGCCAAACCAAAGTTGAAAGAGTTGGACGCCGATGGGCGCGTGTGGTGGGGTGAGGCGAAGGATAATGTGCCGCGTCTCAAGCGATTTCTTTCTGAAGTCAAGCAAGGCGTCGTTCCGCAGACTCTCTGGTTTCACAAGGACGTTGGGCATACTCAGGAAGCCAAGAAAGAGCTTCTTGATACAGTTTCGTTTGCCGATAGCGCGTCGGTCTTCATTACGCCCAAGCCAACGCGGTTGATGAAACGGATCATCGAAATCGCAACTGAACCCGGCGATATCGTGATGGACAGCTTTGCGGGATCGGGCACCACAGGCGTTGCGGTGGCGCGTGAAGGCGGTGGACGTCGCTTCATCTTGATTGAAATGGAGCCGACGATTGCTCAACCTGTGACGGCTGCTCGCCTCAAGCGAGTCATCGAAGGTTATGAGCGGGAGAGGTCCAAGACTTCAACGGAGAAGATCGAAGGCACAGGCGGTGGCTTTCGCTTCTGCACTTTGGGAGAACCGCTGTTCGATGCTGACGGCAATGTGAATCCGTCTGTCACCTTTGCCGATCTTGCCGCCCATGTGTTCTTTTGTGAGACGGGTTCGCCCATTCCAAGGAAGGCGGATGCGTCATCGCCGCTGATCGGCATGTTCCAAGGCCGGGCGGTGTATCTCCTTTATGCGCCACATTCCATGGGCGTTCCGAGTGACAGCGCGGGCAATGTGTTGACGGCAAGCATTCTGGAAGGATTGCCCCTGCCATCGCTCGACTTCAGCGGCCCGCGCGTCGTCTATGCCGAAGGCTGCACCGTTCCGGATGACCGGCTTCAGAGTCATGGCGTGACTTTCAAGCAGGTGCCTTACCAGATTGAGGGGCTTTAGCCGATGCCGGAAAAACAGCCGCCACGCGAAGGCGAAATCCTGCTCTACACCGGCCCCGCCGGTGAAGTCCGTCTTGAAGTCCTGTTCGAGGACGAAACCTTCTGGCTGACCCAGAAGCGCATGGCGGAACTGTTCGAGGTCACTGTACCGACCATCAACGAGCACCTGAAAAACATCTTCAGTACCGGAGAGTTGCTGGAGGAATCAGTTATTCGGAAATTCCGAATGACTGCCGATGACGGCAAGGTCTACCTGACGAACTTCTACAATCTCGACGCCATCATTGCCGTCGGCTACCGGGTCAACAGCCGCAAGGCCACGCAATTCCGCATCTGGGCCACCTCCGTCCTGCGGGACTTCATCGTCAAGGGCTTCGTGCTGGACGACGCCCGGCTGAAGCAGGGCCGGCGCTTCGGACGCGACTATTTCGACGAGCTCATTGAGCGCATCCGCGAAATCCGGGCCAGCGAGCGGCGCTTCTACCTCAAGATCACCGACATCTATGAGCAGTGCAGCATCGACTATAACAAGGACGCCGAAATCACCCAGACTTTCTTCAAGACAGTGCAGAACAAGCTGCATTGGGCGATCACCCGCAGAACCGCCGCCGAGATCATTGCCCAGCGGGCGGATGCCTCCAAGCCCAACATGGGCCTGACGAACTGGAAGAATGCGCCCTCCGGAAAAATCCTGAAGAGCGACGTGGCCATCGCCAAGAACTATCTGGCGGAACCGGAGATCAGGGAACTCGAGCGTATCGTTTCCATGTATCTCGACTATGCAGAGAACCAGGCTGAGCGGCAAATCCCCATGCGCATGGCGGACTGGGTGAAGAAGCTGGACGCCTTTCTTGCCTTCAACGAGTACGAAATCCTGAAGGACGCGGGCAAGGTTTCCCATGAGGTGGCCAAGGCGCTGGCCGAGAAACAGTATGAAGCCTTCCGTGTGAAGCAGGACAAGGCCTTTGAAAGCGATTTCGAACGCGAGGCCAGGCGCGTCCTGCCCAAGGCTCAGGGCAAGAAGCCGAAAGGCCAGCCGCAATGACGCTGCCGCTCTTCACCCTCAAGTCCTATCAGGTCCAGACCCTTGCAACGCTTCGCCGCTTTCTCGAAAAGACGGTGGAATTGAATGACGCCGATACGGCCTTCTATGCCCTGACCAAACGGCCCTTCATCGCGCCTCCATCCATGCCGGGCCTGCCCTATGTCTGCCTTCGCGTTCCCACGGGCGGTGGCAAGACGATCCTTGCGGCCCATGCGGTGGGCGTGGCCGCCGATGCCTTCCTGCGCAGCGATGCCCCCACGGTGCTGTGGCTTGTGCCATCGCAAACGATCCGCGACCAAACGCTTGCCAGCCTTCAGGACCGCGCGAATCCGAACCGCCGCGCCTTGGCGGATCGCTTTGGCGAGAATGTGCGGGTCATGGGGATTGCCGACGCGCTCTATGCCAAGCGGGCGGACTATGACGGCGGAGCCTGCATCATCGTCGCCACGCTTCAGGCGTTCCGGGTGGAAGAGAAGGAAGGCCGCAAGGTCTATGACGGCAATGGCGAGTTGATGGACCATTTCACCGGACTTCCCGAAGCCCTCCACGCCGGGCTGGAAAAGGGACCGGGCGGCGATCCGCTGCCGTCGCTCGCCAATGTGCTGCGGATGCGCCGTCCCATGGTGATCGTGGACGAAGCCCACAACGCCCGGACGCCGTTGTCCTTCGGCACGCTGGCCAATCTCAAGCCGTCGCTCATTGTCGAGTTCACGGCAACGCCGGTGAGGGCGGAAGAGCACAAGCCGGACAAGGGCGTCTATGCCTCCAACGTGCTGCATCACGTCTCCGCCGCCGAACTGAAGGCAGCCGACATGATCAAGCTGCCGGTGATCCTGAGAGGACGCCCGGACCCGAAGGAGACCATCGCGGACGCCATCGCGTGGCTGGACGAACTGACGGCCACGGCGGGGCAGGAACAGAAGGAGACGGGCGAGTTTGTCCGACCGGTGTTGCTGGTGCAGGCAGAACCCAGGTCCAAGGACAAGCCGACGCTTCATGCCGAAGCGGTCAAGACGCTGCTCATGGAAGACTTCAGGGTTCCCGAAGCCCATATCGCGCTGGCAACCGGCGACGCGCGGGAACTGGACGGGGTGGACCTGTTCGACCCGGGTTGCCCCATCCGCTTCATCATCACCCAGCAGGCGCTGAAAGAGGGGTGGGACTGTTCCTTCGCCTATGTCCTGTGTTCGGTGGCCGAGCAGAAGTCGCCCCGCGCGGTGGAACAGCTACTGGGCCGCGTTCTGAGGCTTCCCAGAGCCTCGCGGAAGCGCCGGGAGGACCTGAACCGCGCCTACGCCTTCGCCACCACCACGGCATTCCAGAACGCCGCTGCGGCCCTTCAGGATGGTTTGGTGGCCAATGGCTTCGAGCGGATCGAGGCCAAGGCGCTGGTGCGGCTGGACCAGGAGATGCTTCGCGGCATGGAAGAAGGTGGCGCGGCCTATGTTGTCGAGGAGCCCTTGCCGGAAGGGATCGACGCCACGGCCTTCAAGACCAATGTGGAGACGGCCACGGGCGGCCGGGTGCAGGTCGATCTCGAAGCGGGGTGTTTCCGGGCGCGGGGTGCCCTGTCGGACTATGACAAGAAGACCATTCTTCTGGCGGTGCCGGAAGCGGCGGCTAAGGCGGCGGAAGCCCTGGTTCACAAGTCGCGGGGCGCGAGGCTGAAGCCCGCGGAAGACCCACGGGACGCAATCCACTTTGCGGTGCCGCGCCTCGCCGTCCGCCGGGGCAATGTGTTGCATCTCTTCGACCGGGCGCACTTTCTGGACATTCCGTGGAAGCTGGAAGAATCGGACCCGGCTGCGATCCTTACGCACTTCACGCCCCCCAGGACGAAAGCGGACGAAGCCCATATCGATGTGAGCGAGGCGGGCAAGGTGACGGTGGCGTTCGTTGACGACCTTCATGAGCAGCTTGCCTTGACGCTTCAGGAACGGGGCTGGACGAAGAACGCCCTCGTCAACTGGCTGGACCGGCGATTGCCGATTTCGACACGCCGCGATGTGACCCGGATATCCTCCACACTGTTCATCGCCAAGGCGCTGGACGCCATCGATGCCAAGATGGGTTTGGGTGTTGAGGGAATGGCGCGGGCGAAGTTCCGGCTGGTCGAAGCTCTCGCCAAGACCATCGCAGCCCATCGCGACGTGCGCGAGAGCGAAGCATTCCAGCGGGCGTTGATCCCGCAAAGCGGCCTGGAGTTCGAGACCAGCTCCGCAGTGGAACTGGTCTTTAACGAAAACAGCTATGCCTACAATCAACCCTACAGGGGAGGGACGGAGTTCAAAAAGCACCTGTTCCGGGTGGTGGGCGATCTTGAGGCGAGCGGCGAAGAATATGAATGCGCGGTCTACATTGAGCGGATGCCGCAAGTGAAGGCATGGGTCCGGAACACCGTGAAGCAGCCCAACAGTTTCTGGCTTCAGACGTCTTCCGACAAGTTCTATCCGGACTTCGTGGCCATGCTGGCGGACGGGCGCATCCTAGCCGTGGAATATAAGGGCGAGCACCTGGCCGGTGGCGAAGACGCGAACGAGAAGAAGCTCGTGGGCGAACTGTGGGCCGAACGCTCCGGCGGAAAATGCGTCTTTGCCATGGTCAGCGGCCGCGCCTTCGCGGCGATCGATTCGGCTCTGACATCACCTTGAAATCCTGAGGCCGGCCGGTTCACTGGCCTGACACGGACTCCCTTGCTCGCGGGGTGTTCCCGCGACTGCGAATTGCATTTCGTAGCCGGTCATTCCTGGCCTGAAACAAAGCGGGACCCCGGATCGCGCTGCGCTTGTCCGGGGTGACGGCATAGGGCTCGCAGGCGGCGCCAGGTTCGGCCTCTCACCGTGACGACGCAGCTTTGCTTTGCGCTGCTCACTTGTTAGGAGAGGACTCGCACCGCCGCTTCAGAGAGATCTGTCATGCCCTTCCCCGCCCCGTTCACCGGTTCCATCCAGCAGGTCGAGGACCAGTGGATCGACTACAACGGCCATTTCAACATGGCCTATTACAACGTGATCTTCGACCGCGCCGGCGATGAGGCCTTCGCGCTGGTGGGGCTGGGGCCCGACTATGTGAAGGCCAACAACGCCTCGTTCTTCACCCTCGAGGCCCATGTCACCTATGTGCGCGAACTCCACGCCGGCGACCGCGTGCGCGTCACCGTGCAGTTCCTCGACTTCGATGCCAAGCGCGTCCACTACGTCCAGGAGATGTTCCATGCCGATGAGGGCTGGCTCTCCTGTGTCACCGAGAACATCGTCATGCATGTCGACATGACGGCCAAGAAGTCCTCGCCCTTCCCGCCCGACGTGCTGGAAAAGATCCGGGCCATGCACGAAGCGCACAAGGCGCTCCCCGTGCCGCCGCAGGTCGGGCACCGCATCGGCATTCCGCGCAAGTAATCGCGGGCGCGGTTATTTCGGCGGCAAAATTAAGTCTGTTCATCGGCTTGCAACAATGTTGGCACAATTGGCAGGCATAAGACTTTCGTCGAAAACGGAAGACCGAAGCGAGGGAGGCGAATATGTTGCATTGCGGCTACAACGATTTCGCAGAAGCGCTGGTTTTTGTGCATGGCAAAATGGCGGCTGCGGAAGCGGCGCGGCATGCGATCCTGTGTGAGAAATCGGGCGATACGGATTTTGCCGACACCTGGCGCAAGGTGCAGTCGGCGGTCGCCGATATCGAGGCCCGGCGGACCCGGCCGGTCCCCAAGGCCGCCTGAAAAAGCCCAGTTTTTCACTGCTTTCCGGTGAATTGATTGCTATATGTCGGGCATCGAGGATTCGTGACCGATGCCCGTGCGCCCCATTGATCTTGGCGATTTTGACGACGACGGCACCGCCCCGGCACCCGCGCCGGGCGGCGGCCTGGCCGCGCGCGCCATGGCGGCGGCAGATGCCCCTTACTTCGCGGGGCTGAATGCCGAGCAGCGCGCTGCGGTCGAATCGACCGAGGGACCTCTGCTCGTTCTCGCAGGTGCGGGAACCGGCAAGACGCGCGTCCTCACCACGCGGCTCGCCCATATCCTCGCCACCGGCAAGGCCTGGCCGGGGCAGATTCTCGCGGTAACCTTTACCAACAAGGCGGCGCGGGAAATGAAGGAGCGCATCGGCCACCTGATCGGGGGCGTGGTCGAGGGCATGACCTGGCTCGGCACCTTCCATTCGATCGGCGTCAAGATCCTGCGCCGCCACGCCGAGCTGGCCGGGCTCAAATCCGGCTTCTCCATCCTCGACACCGATGACCAAGTGCGCCTCCTGAAGCAGCTCATCGAGGCCGGCGGCATCGACGAGAAGCGCTGGCCGGCGCGCCAGCTCGCCTCCCTCATCGACAACTGGAAGAACCGCGGCCTCACCCCCGACAAGCTGCCGGCCGGCGAGGCGCAGAGCTTCGCCGGCGGCAAGGGCGGCGAGCTGTACCGGGAGTATCAGCAGCGCCTCAAGGTGCTCAATGCCGCCGATTTCGGCGATCTGCTGCTGGAAGTGCTGCGCCTCTTCCGCGAGCACCCGGACGTTCTGAAAGATTATCAGCGCCGCTTCAAATACATGCTGGTCGACGAATACCAGGATACCAACGTAGCGCAGTATCTGTGGCTCCGGCTGCTCGCCCAGGGCCACCGCAACATCTGCTGTGTCGGCGATGACGACCAGTCGATCTATGGCTGGCGCGGTGCCGAGGTCGACAACATCCTGCGCTTCGAGAAGGACTTCCCCGGCGCCCGGGTGATCCGGCTCGAGCGCAATTACCGCTCGACGCCGCACATTCTCGGCGCCGCCTCGGGGCTCATCGCCCGGAACGAGGGCCGCCTCGGCAAGACGCTGCACACCGACCGCGAGGAAGGCGATCCCCTCACCGTGCGCGCCCACTGGGACGGCGACGAGGAGGCCCGCGCCATCGGCGACGACATCGAGAGCCTGCAGAGGAAGGGCGAGAGGCTGAACGACATGGCGATCCTGGTCAGGGCCTCGTTCCAGATGCGCGCCTTCGAGGACCGCTTCATCACTTTGGGCCTGCCCTACCGGGTGGTGGGCGGACCGCGCTTCTACGAGCGCGCCGAAATCCGCGATGCGCTGGCCTATTTCAAGGTGACGGCGGCGCCCGACAATGATCTTGCCTTCGAGCGCATCATCAATGTCCCTAAGCGCGGCATCGGCGAGACCACGATAGCCGCGCTCCATCGGCATTCATCTCTGCTTTCGATTTCACTGTTTGCAACAGCACTGCGGATTAGCAGCTTTCCCGACGTTTCAAGGACCGACTCCCTAGAGCTAAAGAAATGGATACCTTTAGCTCCCATCTCCTCGGAACCTCGCGTTATCGAAGGAGTGTGGGTTGATGAGCCCGAGGGTTCACTGACCGGATCCGCGCTTCCAACCATCTCAGAACGAGCTGCGGTCGTTGCCCAAGGTCATGCGAGTCGCTTTGGTCTCTCCCTGTTTGATTCCTACGTTGACATGAAGTTTGCTTCATTGGTCAAGAAGCAGTCACGGTTAGAGTTGTCGGGCCTATTGCAGAACTTTGTGCGCTGGCAGAATAATCTGAAGGAACTGTCCCACACCGAGGTGGCCGAGATCATCCTCGATGAGTCGGGCTATACGGAGATGTGGCAGAACGACCGGAGCCCGGAGGCGCAAGGGCGGCTCGAGAACCTCAAGGAGCTGGTGCGCTCCATGGGCGAGTTCGAGACCATGGCGGGCTTCCTCGAACATATCGCCCTGGTGATGGACACCGACAGCCTCGAGGCCGAGGACAAGGTCAGCATCATGACCCTGCATTCGGCCAAGGGCCTGGAATTCGGCACCGTGTTCCTGCCCGGCTGGGAGGAAGGCCTGTTTCCGCACCAGCGCGCCCTCGACGAGAAGGGCCGCGCCGGCCTCGAGGAGGAGCGCCGCCTCGCCTATGTCGGCATCACCAGGGCCAAGCGCCGCGCCACCATCTCCTTTGCCCAGAACCGCCGCGTCCACAGCATGTGGCAGAGTGCCCTGCCCTCGCGCTTCATCGACGAGCTGCCGGAGAAATTCGTGGAAGTGGCGGCGATGGCCACGAGCTATGGCGGCTACGGGCTCGGCGGCTTTGGCCAGGGCCGCTTCGACGAAGCGCGCGAACCCTTCGCCAACACCTATGCCACCCCCGGCTGGCAGCGCGCCCGGGAGCGCTGGGCGAGCGGCGGCAGTGTGCGCTCGACGCCGCATTTCATCGAAGGCCAGCTCACCGCCAGCGACACCTCCGCCGCCGACTACAGCGTCGGCAACCGCATCTTCCACCAGAAATTCGGCTATGGCCGGATCACCAGGGTCGACGGCAACAAGCTGACCATCGATTTCGACAAGGCCGGCGAGAAACGCGTGCTCGACTCCTTCGTCAGCCCGGCATGAGTCAGTAGCTGCCGCCGCATTCCTTGAGCCTTAGCGGCTTGTCGACTTTCGCCAGATCCTCCGGCTTGGCGCAAGGCGGAAAGCCGGCCAATCGCATGGTCTCGATCACCCGCATGCGTTCCGGCAGCGTATAGCTGGGTTCATTCGCAGTTCCTTCGATTGTGATGTGCGGATATCGCCGCAATGTCTCAGCGACCGCCTGCCCTGCCTCCTCCGTCCGCCCCACGGCGGCCAGCGCCCCGGCCTTGTAGGGCCACATCCAGGTGCCGAGGCTGTCGTTGTCGACGCGCTCCATCATTTTGAGCGCGTCTTGGTAACGGCCGACCATGAAATAGGCATAGGCATACATTCTTGCCGCCCACATCGGATAGGCCGGGTTGAGGCGGATCGCTTCTTCGACGAGTTCGGCGCCGCGTTCCGCCTCGCCGAAACCCGGCGCCCAGCTGATGTAGAAGGTCAGCGTTTCCCACTGATTAGGGGCCATGCTTAAGGCGCGCCTGATGTGCTCCTCGGCGCGCACGAAGTCATTGGCGTAACCGTAGCTGAACCCCCGAACCATGTGCGCCTCCGGGTCGCCGGGATCGAGTTCCAGGGCGCGGATGGCGGCCTCTTCGGCGAGCTTATAGTTCGCCTCCATGTCGCCGCCCATGTTGGCGAGTACAGCATGGGCGTTGTGCAGCTCAATCCAGGCTCGCGCCAATCCCGGGTCGAGAGCCACGGCCCTCCGCAGCAGCACGATGGCTTCCTCGACATCCGGCTGGTTGATCTGTTCGAGCTTCTCGGTACCGAGCAGATAGAGTTCGTAGGCGCTGAGATTGCCGGGCGGCTTGCGATGGGCCGCAACACGGCCGGCCGCCTGGATGAGCCCATTGCCGCCGCTCAGCCGATTGGTGATCTTTTCGGATATCTCCGCCTGAATGGCAAAGAGATCGGCTACCGGCCGCTGCCAGCGATCGGACCACAGGCTCTTGTTGCTCGCTGTATCCGACAACTGCGCGGTGATGCGCAATTCGTCTCCCTGGCGCTGGATCGATCCCTGGACGATGTAGCTTGCATTGAGTTTCCCCCCGATATCCTGGGCCGTGGCCGCTGTTCCCGCCAAGGTGGCGGTCGCATGCCGCGCCATGACCTGGAATTCCGGCACGCGCGCCAGATCTGTAATGATTTCTTCTGTCAGTCCCAGCGCCAGATGCTTCGAGTCGGCGTCGCCGGCGATCGCTTCGAACGGCATGACGGCAACCAGCGGTTTTTGTGCCGGCTGCGGCGGTTCGTTTGCAAACCACGCCGCGCCGGCTACGAGCCCGACAGCAGCGACGATGCCTGGTACCACACGCCCCCAGACGGAAGGCCGCGACCGCGTGGCGGCAGCAGCCGAGAGCGTCTCGGCTTTCCTGCTTGCGGCCTCAGGCGCACGGTCGCCTGGGGAGGCTTGCTGCTGAATCTGCCGGAAGAGTCCCTCGGTTTCGGCGTCCGGACTGACTCCCAGTTCGCGCTCAAGATTCTGACGGCAGGTCTGATACTGTTTGAGGGCCACAGAGCGATCGCCACGCGACCAGTAGAGCCGCATAAGCGTACGGTGGGTTTCCTCCCGGAATGGCTCTATCGTGAGCAGCCGCTGGGCTGTGGCGATGGCCGTTTCTCCCTTCTGCCGTTCGACCAGCCTGCTCAAGGCCTCGGCCGCCATGTCGTGTAGCCTCGTGCGCTCGACAAGAAGCCAGTCCGCGAACGCGCCGCCGGAAACACTGACACCGTCCAAGAAGTCGCCGCGATAGATGGCCGCCGCCCCTTCATCATCCTTCATCTTAACCAGCCGCGCGAACTCGATCGCATCGACATGGACCGCCAGCGGGTTGAAGGCGGCCGTGTCCCTGTCAGTCACAATGCTTGTGTCGCCCAAGAGGCGGCGCACCTCCGCGAGAGCCTGACGCAGACTGGCACGCGCCTGCTCCGTGTCTCGCTCACCCCACAACAGATGGCAGAGCTCATCGCGCGGCCATCCGCCGGCCGGCGCCAGGGCAAGTAGTGATATGAGGGACCGCAGAATCCGCCGCGGTTGCGCCGGAATCTCTGTTCCGGCGCCGGTCAGTTCGAAACCGCCCAGCAAACGAAGCCGTACGGCGGATCCAATCTGCGTATCCATCCCGGCACCGCCAGCGCCAAGTGATTTCTGCATTTGTAGGCCAATTTAACGGCCAAGGCCACCGCCTTTAACGCTGGTTTTCCGCAAATATTGCGGGCCTGCGCTTCCCTGCCTGCAAGCGGACGCCGCTCTTTCCCGTCCGCACGACAGGTGACCCATGCGACTGCACACGAAACCGGCAATCGGCCTGATCCTCGCCCTGACATTCTGCCCATCGGCCGAAGCGGCGGACCGAATAGCCACCGACGCAAATATCGTGACCGGCCTCGACATATCGGACTCCGTCAGCGTGGCCGCAATGCAGCTCGAAATCGGCGCAATGGCCGACGCCATCACATCGCCCGAAGTGCTGAACGCCATCCGTAGCGGCCGCCATCGCCGCATCGGCTTCGCACTGTTCGCCTGGCACCATCGCAGCCTTCCGGAAGACGTCGCCTGGACCGTCATAGCGAGCGCGGCCGATGCCGAAGCTGTGGCCGGACTGCTGCGGCGCCGCCTTGCCACCAACGTCGATACCGAGGCTTACGTCTCGGGGCTAGCCGAGTTTCACAAGCGCCGGCAACCGGGCCAACCCGATGACTACGGGCCGATCGGCTTCTATGCGAGCCGGCTCACCAATCTGTCGGATGCCATTGATCACGGCGCAAAGTTACTGGCCACGGCGCCATTTGCAGCATCCCGCGACGTGATCAACATCATCGGAGAAGGCCGCGACAATGTCGGGAACGATGCGGCGCAGGCGCGCGATCGCGCCGTCGATGCCGGCCTCACGATCAACGGCATGGTGATCGTCAACGATGAAGCCAAACTGGCCTACTACAAGGCCGAAGTGATCGGCGGTCCAAGCGCGTTCGCCCTCTACGTCCGCGACAGCAGCAACATGGTGGAAGCCATGAAGCGCAAGTTCATTGGCGATATCGTGGTATCGGCCGCGCATTGACCGTTGATTGCCGCGACAAGGCCTGCCGCATCGCCAAGGTCATGGGGCTCAGCGAGATCGCCGGCGACGCGCTGATCACCAATGACGTCAGCATCGCCTTTCACTTGGCGCAGGGCTTTGCCGAGGTCGAGCGCTTCGCCTGCCTCCGTAAGACGCTGACCTGAGGACGTCCGCCTTGCCGGCGGCCTGGGGCCCCCCGACAGGGTTACGCGGGCTTTGCGGAACCGGCAAAGATCGTCGCCCGGTTCTTTCCGATCCCTTTACACAACTGTGCTCTACTCGATGGTGGCAAAGAATATCGGCCGGCCGGGTCACAGAAGGAGTCCCCGCCATGCCCAGGATGCTTGGTTTGTCCATTGCTCTCCTTTGCTGCGTCTGCACGACCTCTGCACCGCTGCGGGGTGAGGATTTGGCCACAGATGCCAATCTGATTACCGGGATCGACATCTCCGACTCCGTGAGCCAGGAAATGCTGCGCATGGAACTCGAAGGCATGGCCCGGGCTGTCACCTCCGACGAGTTTCTTTCCGTCGTGGGCAGCGGCCACCATGGCCGGATCGGCTTTGCCGTCTTCGCCTGGCATCACTACAGCTTTCCACAGATCGTTGAATGGACGACGATTTCCAATGCCGCGGAGGCCCAGGCGGTGGCCCTTCGCATCGTCCAGCGGCTGCAGGTCGATGTCGAAGCCGAGGCGCGCGGCCAGGCACCGAGCCGCTTCGGCGATGCCCCCTTCTATGCCGGGCGCCTGACCGACATCTCCGGCGCCCTCACCCACGCCACGCAACGTCTTGCCGAGGCGCCCTATGCGACCGCCCGGGCGGTGATCAACATCATTGGCGAGGGCAGCGACAATGTCGGCGAAGGGCCCGCGCGGGCGCGCGACCGCGCCACTGAGCAGGGCATCACCGTCAATGGCGTGGTGGTGGGCGGCGACCGCGCCATGCTGGATTACTATCGCCAGGAGGTCAGCGGCGGAGCCGGCTCCTTCGTCATTGCGGTCGCCCCCGGCGATACCATGGTGCCTGCCATGACCCGCAAATTCATCAACGATATCATTGCTATGGCCGATCCCTGAGCGGCAACGGGCGGCCGCTTCCACAGCCCGTGATTGGACTTTGGCGTCCGCTGCGCCTATCTGGGACGCATGCTCAACCGCTTCTTTACCTGGCTCGAGGGACTGGTCGACCCTTTCCCCAAGATTAGCGCGGCGCGCCCGCCGGACCGGCTGCCGCGCTTCATCTGGTTCTATACCAAGCCGTTCCTGCCGCTCCTCATAGCGGGTGTGCTGTTTTCGGCAACCGTGGCGCTGATCGAGGTCTATCTCTTTGCCTTCCTGGGCGATCTGGTCGACTTGCTCAATGGCGCCAGCCGCGCGACCTTCTGGCAGGATCACGGAACCCGGCTCGCGCTGATGGGGGCCGTGGTCCTCATCATCCTGCCGCTGCTCAACCTCACATCGGAAGCGATCCAGCACCAGGGCCTGCGCGGCAATTATGCCATGCGCATCCGCTGGCTGGCGCATCGCTACGTGCTGCGCCAGAGCATGGACTTCTTCCACAATGACTATGCCGGCCGGGTCGCCACCAAGGTCATGCAGACTGCCTTGGGCGTGCGCGATGCCGTCATCAAGGTGACCGAGGTCATCGTCTATGTCGCCGTCTATTTCGCCGGTGCCCTGGTGCTGGTGGCGAGCAGCGATGCCTGGCTGATGGCGCCGCTGCTGCTGTGGCTCAGCGGCTATGCCGCGGCCTGCTGGTATTTCGTGCCGCGCATGGGCAAGCTCTCGGAAATCCAGGCCGACACCCGCTCGCTGGTCACCGGCCGGGTCGTCGACAGCTACACCAATATCTCCACCGTGAAGCTCTTTGCCCATGCCGATCGCGAGGACGGCTATGCCCAGGAAGGCATGAAGTGGATGCTCGATGCGGTGAACGCCTCGATGCGTATGGCAACGCTGATGACGGCGACGCTCAGTGCCCTGAGCGGCATACTGATCTTCACCATGTCGGCGACCTCGATCTGGCTGTGGCATGCGGGCCTGATCACCACCGGCACGATCGCCTTCGCGATCGGCCTGACGCTGCGCCTCAAGGCCATGTCGCAATGGATCATCTGGGAGGTGGCCGGCCTGTTCGAGGATGTGGGCGTCATCCAGGACGGCATCGCCACGGTCGCCCGCGACCGCGCCATCGTCGATGCCCCCGGCGCCCGGCCGCTCATGGTGAGCGACGGCCGCATCGACTTCGAGAATGTGCGTTTCAACTACGGCAAGCGCCGCTCGGCGCATCAGCCGCCGGTGGTCGAGGATTTCACCCTCACCATCCGGCCCGGTGAAAAGGTCGGGCTGGTCGGCCGCTCGGGTGCGGGAAAGTCGACGATCACCAGCCTGCTGCTGCGCTTCTATGATCTCGAAGGCGGCCGCATCCTGATCGACGGCCAGGACATTTCCGCGGTCACCCAGGAGTCGCTTCGCGCCAGCATCGGCATGGTGACACAGGATACCTCGCTCCTGCACCGCTCGGTGCTCGACAATATCCGCTATGGCAAGCCGGATGCCACGATGGCCGAGATCGAAGCGGCAGCGCGCAAGGCCCATGCCGACGAGTTCATTGCCGGGCTCGTCGACCCCAAGGGCCGCACCGGTTACGAGGCGCATGTCGGCGAGCGCGGTGTCAAGCTGTCGGGCGGCCAGCGGCAGCGTATCGCGATCGCCCGGGTGCTGCTCAAGAACGCGCCGATCCTGGTGCTCGACGAGGCGACGAGCGCCCTCGACAGCGAGGTCGAGGCGGCCATCCAGGAGAACCTCTATACGCTCATGGAGGGCAAGACGGTGATCGCCGTGGCCCACCGGCTGTCGACCATTGCCGCCATGGACCGGCTGATCGTCATGGACCGGGGCCGCATCATCGAGGAGGGCAGCCACGCCGCCCTGGTGCGGCGCAAGAACGGCCTTTACGCCCAGCTGTGGTCGCGGCAGTCCGGCGGCTTCCTCGCCTATGAGGCGGCGGAGTAGCGCCGGGCGCGCACCGTTTAGACGTCCTTAAATCCGGGTGATGCATGACTTGCCGATGGGTGAGACATTGCCACGGACCTTGCGCCTGGCCGAACTGCTCGGCGCGCTCAGCCATGCCCTCGACCTGACCGAGGGGCAACCCAAGGGCCATTGCATGCGCTGCTGCCACATCGGCATGCAGATCGGCCGGGAACTCGGGCTGCAAACGGCGGAACTCTCCGATCTCTATTACACGATCCTTCTCAAGGATCTCGGCTGCTCCAGCAATGCGGCGCGCATTTGCGAGCTCTACCTCGCCGACGACATCGCGTTCAAACATGACTTCAAGCGCATTGACGGCTCACTGCCGCAGGCGCTGCGTTTCGTACTCGGCCACACCGGGCTTGAGACCGGCCTGGCCGAGAGGTTCCGGGCGGTGATCGGCATCCTGCGCCGGGGCGGCGAGATCGCCCGCGAACTCATCGAGGCCCGCTGCCACCGCGGCGCCGAAATCGCTGCCCGGCTGCGCTTCTCACCGGCGGTCTGTGACGGCATCAGGAACCTTGACGAACACTGGGACGGCAGCGGCAAGCCCGAGAGCCGCAAGGGCCGGGAAATTCCCGTCTTCTCCCAGATCGCGCTGCTGGCACAGGTTACCGACGTGTTTCACGTCGGCGCCGGTGCGCCCGCCGCGCTTCGCGAGATCCGCCACCGCTCCGGTACGTGGTTTGCGCCGGAACTGGCCGGCTGTTTCGAAAGCGTGGCCGTACGGCCGGGCTTCTGGACAGAGCTTGCCGACGGCGCCCTGATGCACTGGGTGATCGCGCTCGAGCCCGCCCAGGCCGTGCGGTTCGTGGACGAGGCCTATCTCGACGAAATCGCCACGGCCTTCGCCCAGGTGATCGACTCGAAGAGCCCCTTCACCCGCGGCCACAGCGAAAGGGTGGCGGTCTTCACCGACATGATTGCCGAGGCGCTCGGGCTCGACCGTCAGCGGCGGCGCTGGCTGGGGCGCGCCGCCCTGCTGCACGACATCGGCAAGCTCGGCATCAGCAACTCCATCCTCGACAAGCCGGGCAAGCTCACCGACGAGGAATTTGCGGCGATCAGGATGCACCCGGTGCACTCGGCGGAGATCCTGTCGCGGGTCTCGCTATTTGCCGATCTCGCCCCGATTGCCGGCGGCCACCATGAACGCCTCGACGGACGCGGCTACCCCGCCGGGCTGGCCGGCGATGCCATCAGCATGGAAACCCGCATCGTGACGACGGCCGATGTGTTTGATGCCCTGACGGCCGACCGGCCCTATCGCCCCGCCATGCCCGTGTCGAAAGCCCTGGCCATCATGGAAAAGGAGATCGGAACGGCCTTCGACCCTGACTGCTTCGCAGCCCTGGTGGCGGCCCTGCAGAATGCCGAGGCGGCGTGATCAGGCCTTCAGCCTGTCATTGCCGGGATCCCAGGCCGGTTGCGCGATGATCTGCGCCTTGCGGCGGTCGCCGAACATCAGGATCTCGAAGGCCTCACCGTCCGCGGTCAGTTGCGGCTCGACATAGGCAAAGGCCAGAGACTTGCCGACGGCATGGCCATAGGCGCCGCTGGTCGTCACCCCCACCAGCCGGTCGCCGTGATAGACGGGTTCGTTGCCCATGCAGTCGGAATCCGCGGCATCGACGGCGAGATAGACGAGCTTCATGCGTTCGCCCTTCTTCTTGCGCGCAAGGCTCGCCGCCTTGCCGATGAATTCGCCCTTGTCGGCCCGGAAGAAGCGCTCCATGGACGCCTCGAACATGTCGACTTCCGCGGTCAGTTCCGATCCCCAGCCGCGATAGGCCTTCTCCATGCGCAGCGCATCCATGGCATAGGTGCCGAAGAGCCTGATGCCGTGCGGCCTGCCTGCCGCCATCAGCGCCTCGAAAACCATCGGCATGTCACCCATGGGACAATGCAGCTCCCAGCCGAGCTCGCCGACATAATTGACCCGCAGGGCCCGGATGCCGCTGACGCCGGCCACGGTAATTTCCTTTCCGGTCAACCACTTGAAGGCCGCATTTGAGAGATCGGCAGAAGTCGTGGCGGAAAGCACATCGCGCGCTCTGGGGCCGGCCAGGACCAGCACGCCGAACTGATCGGTGATGTCGGCGATTGTCACATCCTCGCCTTTCGCCTTGCGCCATTCGAGCTGGTCGCGGTCATAGAGCTGGGCAGCCGCCGCCGAGAGCACATAGAAATGGGCCGGCCCCAGGCGGGTGATGGTCAGCTCCGATTCGATGAAGCCGTTCTCATTGAGCAGATGGCCGAGGATGATGCCGCCATCCCTTTCAGGTATCCGGTTTGCACATATCCGGTCGAGGAAGGCATAAGCGTCCCTGCCCCTCACATCGAACTTGGCGAAGGTCGACAGATCCATGAGCCCGACGCGCTCCCGCACCGCCAGCGCTTCCTCGCGCACCGCCGCAAACCAGTTGGACCGCTTGAATGAATAGACTTCGCCCTGGCCCGTGGGGTCGTACCAGCGCGGCCGCTCCCAGCCGAAGACCTGGGCGAACTGCGCGCCCTCGCGCTTCAGCCGCTCGTGGAGCGAAGACATGCGCAGGCCCCGGCCGACCTCATGCTGTTCGGCCGGCTTGTAGCAGTAATACATGTGGTGATAGTCGGCGACCGAGACTTCGGCGGTGTAAGCCTTGGTCGCCCAGTTGCCGAACCGGCGCGGATCGAATTCGCGCATGTTGATTTCGGCCTGGCCGTGCACCATCCATTGCGCCAGGTACTTGCCCGCACCGCCCCCCTGGCAGATGCCGATCGAGGCACCGCAATGCATCCAGTAGTTCCGGGGACCGTGCGCCGGGCCTGAGAGATAGACACCATCCGGCGTGTGCGTAATGGCGCCGGAGATCACCGACTTGAGCCCCGCCTGACCGAACAGTGGCAGGCGCTCGGTGGCCTTCTCGAGCCAGGGGGTCAAGCGGTCGAGTTCCGGCGCAATGAGCTCGCTCTCGAAGTCCCAGGCCGGCGGCTTGCCCTCCCAGCAGACATGGGCGGTTGCCGTCTCATAGGGCCCGACCAGGATGCCGTTGGTTTCCTCGCGCAGATAGGCATGGCTGTAGGGATCGCGCACCACCGGCAGCTCCGGCGCGAGATCGATCAGTTCCCTGAGCGGCTCGGTGATCATGTAGTGATGCAGCATGTTGGCGATGGGGACATTGTGCCCCGTCCATGCCCCCACCACGTCGGCATAGGAACCGGCCGCATTCACCACATGCTCGCAGGTGATGTTGCCCTTGTCGGTGATGACCTGCCACTCGCCGGTCTTGAGCAGCCTGATATCCTCGACCCGCGTGCGGCGGCAGATCTCCGCGCCAAGCTGGCGGGCGCCCGCCGCCATGGCATTGGTGACGTCGGCCGACGCCACATGGCCGTCATGGACGGTGCGGAACGCCGCCTTGATGCCAAACGTCTCGATAAACGGGTGATGCTGCCTGATCTCCGACGGCCCGATGATCTCGCAGTCGTAGCCGGCAAGCCGCGAGATGCCGTAGACATGCTTGAACCAGTTCACCTCTTCGTCGGTGACCGCGAGCCGCAGGCCGCCGCAACCGTGCCAGGACACGGCCTGGCCGGTGAGCGCTTCCAGCTTCGGATAAAGCTCGGTGCCATAGACATGCACCTTGGTCATGTTGAGCGAGCCGTTGAAGTGCGGGCACTGGCCGGCGGCATGCCAGGTCGAGCCGGAGGTGAGTTCGCCCTTCTCGACCAGAACGATGTCGGTCCAGCCCTCGAGCGCCAGATGGTAGAGCAGCCCCACCCCCATGATGCCGCCGCCGACAATCACCACCCGCGCATGTGTCTTCATCGCCCCAGTCCCTTCCGGCCGAATGGTTGAGGTTTCTTGACCGATTTCGGCTGTGTCACAAGCGAAAACAATCGCGCCGGGGGTGAAGCTGGCTCACCACCCCGGCGCGTTGCGGTGCGCCGGATCAGGCCAGCCTGGGAGGCGGGGCGTCATTCCTGAGTTTCAGCAGGTACCAGACGATCAGCACGCCAGCTGTCTTGCTCAGCACCTCGACGGAGAAGCTCGCCGGCGTGAGGAAACCCGCGAGATAGAGGAAGGCCAGCGTATCGGCGGGAACCGATACCAGGCTCGAGGTCAGGATGCGCCGCTGCAGCGGCTGGCCGGTGAAGGAGAACACCGCCCAGTCGAGGCTTTCGGAAATGAAGAAGGCGGTGATGCTGGCAACCGCCAGCGCCGGATCGACCATGAACCACGTCAGGATTCCGGCCAGCAGCGTTGCCAGCAGGATATAGTGGCCGATCTGCCGCTGCGCATAGTCGCGCAGCACGAACACGGCGCCGACCAGGACCGTCGCCAGATAGAGATCTCCCAGGGGCGTGGGCACCCCCGGAATGACCACGAAGAGCCAGTTGACCAAAACGATCGAAGCGACGTAGGCGGCGACCCACATGCGATCAGCCGACGATCTCTTCAGGCTTGAAGCACTGGGAGATTTCCTTGGCGGCGTTGTCGGCGGAATCGGACCCATGGACCGAGTTGGCCTCGATCGACTCGGCGTATTCCTTGCGGATCGTCCCCGGCGCGGCATTGGCCGGATTGGTGGCACCCATTACCTCACGGTACTTGGCAACGGCATTGTCGCCTTCGAGCACCTGGACGACGATCGGGCCGCTGGTCATGAACGCCACGAGATCCTTGTAGAAGGGCCGTTCCCTGTGCACGGCATAGAAGGCTTCAGCATCGGCTTTCGACCATTTCACCCGCTTCTGGGCCACGATGCGCAGGCCGGCCGCCTCGATCTTGGCGTTGATGGCGCCGGTCAGGTTGCGCCGGGTCGCATCCGGCTTGATGATGGAGAGCGTCCGCTCGGCCATGAAATCCTCACTGTCTCGCTGAAATGGATGGGGCCGCCTTATAGCGGCGGCCCTCACCCTCTTCAAGCAATGCTTGTGCGGGCGGCTATTGCAGCTCGCCGACCAGCGGCGTGGCGCGGCGGATGGTCACCCGGCGGTTTTCTTCCTCCGCTTCCGGGGTCTGGATGCGCAGGTAGCGCTCGCCATAACCGGCGGTCACGATGTTGCGCGGATCGATATCGTAGTAGGTGGTGAGCGCCTGCTTCACCGACTCGGCCCGGCGCCGCGACAGATCGAGGTTGTATTCGTCGGAGCCCACCGCGTCGGTGTGGCCTTCGACGAAGAACACTTCGCGCGGGTGGGCGGTGAGCACCTTCTCGATGATCTCGCCCACCCGGTCGAGGTCTTCCAGAGCCTCCTCGCGCACGAAATCCTCGTTGAAGCCGAACTTGATCGTGTCGATCTCAATCGCCGGCATGGTCTCGCGCACCTCGCGGTTGGCCCGCACCTCCTCGACCGTATAGCGCCGCGGCGGCGGGGCGACCGGTGCGGCCACCAGATAGCGCTCGATTTCATCGTCGTCGGCCTCGGCGAGATAGATCGGACGCGGGCGGCCGCGCACGATATCGGGCGAGCCGAGATCGACGTTGATCGAGATGTTGAGCTCGCCGCTGGCGCGCCGCTTGCGCCACTCGTCACGGCGCTTGTCGCGATCGGCAATGGCCCGGCGGCGCAGCTCGGCGCGGTCGATCTCGTTGGCCTCCTTCCAGCGATTGCGTTCGGCGGCAGGATAGCGCGTATCGACGATGGCGATCCGCCTGACCAGCACACGGCGTTCGAGCTCGCGGGTACTCAGCGTGGCGGCGCGCCGCGTGTCCTTCAGATAGAAGTCATCCGACTGCAACTCGCCGGCCTGTCCCTGGCCGGGTTGCTGCGTGCCGCTGCCCGGCTGCTGGCTGCCGGTGCCGGCCTGCTCGGCGGCCTTGCGGCGGCGGAACTCGGCGCGGTCCTTGGCGAGCTTCAGGCGCAACTGCTTGACCGTGGCCGCCGGCAGGGTTCCGCCGGCCAGCTGCACGCGCATGCTGCGCAGCCGGTTCTCGAGATCGGCGGTCGACAGGCTGGTGGCAGTGCGACCGTCGTCCAGGATTTTCTGGGCGGCCTGCTGCGCTTCATTGGCCGATGGCACGACCTGGCCTTGCTGCTGGGTCTCGCTGGAGGGCTGTTGCGTCTCGGCCGGCTGGCTCGGCGCCGCGGCCTGGCCGCTGGCCAGCTTTTCGAGTGCTGCGCGCAGTGCCTTCTGGCGGTCGCGAATTTTCGGGAATTCCGAGCGCGGCACCGCCGTATTGGCCAGGAGGTTGCGGCCGGTACGCAGGCTGTTGCGCAATTCCTTCTCGGAAAGCTTGCTGACATCGGCCGTCGCGGCCACATACTTCTCCACTTCGGCAGCGGCATTGCCGCCCTGCGCTGCCGTCTGCCCGGCCGCCGAGCCGCCCGACGGCGCGGATTCGGAGCCTCCGGCGGCGCTTTCCTCATCCTCCGCAGCGGCCTGCTGCTGTCCGGCCTGGTTCTTCGCCGCACGGCGCTTCTGGTTTTCCTGCCGGGCCGCCTGGGCCAGCTTGCGCAGTTGCTGGATCTGCGCCTTGGTCATGGACTTGTTGGCAAGCAGCGAACGGATTTGCGACAGGCGCTGGGTCAGCTCCTTGTCGGTCAGTTCCGTGAGCGGGCGCGTATCGCTGACCACCTTGTTGAACTTTTCGAGGGCTTCGGCGTCCTGCGCCTGGGCAACGACGATCTCATTCTGTTGCGCCGACACCGGCGCCGCCATTCCTGACAGGACCGCCAGGGCCAGTCCGGTTGCCATGATTCGGGATTTCATTCGCATCTCCACATTCAGGATTCGTGTTCCCTACCCCAAGGTCCGGCTAAATGGTCATCATTTGAGGCAAAAATGAGGGGCAGCGTGACAGTCTTTACGGCAATTCCGGCACGGTGCAGCCTCGTGCTGCCATGACTGTGAACGGGAGCTGACAAATGCACGCCATAGAATACGCGGACGCGCCGCCAGCCGTCCGGGAAGTCTTCGACGACATCAAGGCCACGCGCCAGGTCGCGGACGTCAACAATTTCTGGAAATACCTGGCCCACGAGCCCCGGATGCTCCGGCATGTGTGGGCGAGCCTCAAGGAGATGATGGCCGCCGGCGCGCTCGACCCGCTCACCAAGGAACTGATCTATGTGGCCGTATCGATCACCAACAACTGCGAATACTGTATTGCAAGCCACACGGCCGGCGCCAAGGCCAAGGGGGCGACCGATGCCCAGATCAACGAGCTCATTGCGGTGGTCGGCCTCGCCAACATGACCAACCGCTTGGCCAATGCCTACAAGGTACCGGTCGACGACGCCTTCAGGTGAAAGGATGCGTCCCGGATTCCTGCTACAGGCGCCCGGCCTCGATGATGCGTTTGAGGAAGGCGCGGGTGCGCTCTTCACGCGGATCGCCGAACAGCTGCTCGGGCGTCCCTTCTTCATGGACAATGCCGTCATAGAGGAAGCAGATTTTCGAGGCCACTTCACGGGCAAAGCCCATCTCGTGGGTCGCCAGCAGCATGGTCATGCCCTGTGCCGCGAGATCACGCACGATGTTGAGCACTTCCGAGACGAGTTCCGGATCGAGCGCCGAGGTGATCTCGTCGAGCAGCATCAGATGCGGCTCCATGGCGAGCGCGCGTACGATGGCCACGCGCTGCTGCTGGCCGCCTGACAGGCGGTCGGGATATTCGCGCGCCTTGGCTTCGAGGCCGATGCGCCGGAGCAGCGGCATGGCCCGCGCTTCCGCCTCCTCGCGCCCGAGCTTCAACACCTTGAGCGGCGCCAGCGTGACATTCTCCAGGACCGTCATGTGCGGAAACAGGTTGAAGCTCTGGAACACGATGCCGACCCTCTGGCGCAGCTTGTCGACATCCACTCCCGGCCCCGACACCCGGTCGCCTTCGAGCAGGATCTCGCCGCCCTGGATGGCTTCGAGTCCATTGATGCAGCGGAGCAACGTTGACTTGCCGCAGCCGGACGGACCGATCAGGCAGACGACCTGATGTTCGTCGACGGTCAGATTGATGCCGCGCAGCACGCGGATCGGGCCGAACTCCTTCTCCACATTCCTGATTTCGAGAAAGGCCATGCTCAGCCCCCGGCCCGCATGCGGGCGTTGTCACGCTCGACCAGCTTGTCGACGAACCGCGCCTGCGGGATGGTGATCAGCACGAACAGGATCGCCACGATGGTCACGGCGGAGAGGTTGAAGGCATTGGCGGCGATGCCGCGCGAGGCGTTGAAGGCGTCGACGACGCCCAGGATCTGCACCAGCGCCGTATCCTTCTGCAGGCCGATGAAGTCGTTGAGGAGAGGTGCAACGACCCGGCGCACGGCCTGCGGCACCACCACATAGCGCATGGTCTGAAGGTAGGAGAGGCCGAGCGAGCGCGCCGCCGAAATCTGGCTCCAGTGAATGCTTTCGATGCCAGCCCGGTAGACTTCCGCCACATAGGCGCCATAGGTGAGGGTGAGCGCCAGGATGCACCACCAGACGACCGGAATACGCGAGAGATCGCGCAGTTCCTGTACGCTCATGGTGCTGGTGTCATGGAAGAATCCGTAGAACCACGGGATGACGATCTCCGGCAGTCCGCTGGTGGGAATGCCAAAGCCGATCAGGTACAGCGTCACGATCGCCGGAAGCCCGCGGAAGACATCGCAATAGAGCGTGGCGAGCGCCCGCACCGGCCGGCCGGCCGGGCCCGGCATCAGGCGGGCCAGCACGACGAAAAGTCCCCAAACGAGAACCAGGATTTCCGCGACCACGAAGATGAAAATGTTGACGAACACGAACTTCTCGAACACCTGGAGCCACTTCTCGCTGATCAGCGGCAGGAGGAAGAAAGTGCGGCCCACGGCCGAGTTGTTCATGAAGATGAAGGCGGCGAAACCCAGCACGAGCAGCGCGAAGACACCCCAGCCGAAGGTCAGTGCGAGCTTGTCACGCGCCGCGGCCGTATTGATCCGGACGCTCACGATGTCGTTGGACCCGAGCGCGGCAGCCGCCTTGCGGGCCAGCTGCAGGCCGCGGACGGCAGGCCAGAACACGAGTGCCACGGCCGCGATGGTGCCCCAATAGAGGATCTCGTGGATGGCGCTGGTGGCGCCCAATTCCGCCACCGAAGAGCGAACGAGATCCGTCGCTGCCACCGCGGCTGCAACGCAGAGGGCGGCAAACAGCAGCGCCGCGAAGGCGAGGCCATCGGCCGGCTTCGGAACATGCGATTTGGGAGGTGTCATTCCTGATGCCACCAATGTTCAGCTGCGGGCCGACACTGCGCCTGAACCTCTCGGCACAAGTGCTGATGAGACGGCCCGGACCGCCCGGTCCGGACCGTCGCTGAGATCAGGGATTGAAATACGGGACCGTGGCGGGATCCTTGCCCCAGCCGGCGGCGAGATACTTGGCGCCAAGCTTGGCCATGGTGCCGTCGTCGATCATCGACTGGATGATCTTGCTCACCGTTTCGTTGTTGGGATTGCCCTTCTGCATGATGCCGCCATAGGTCTCGCCGGTCTTGTACTGCCCCACCACCTTGGACGTGCCGCCCGTCGCCGCTTCCTCGGCAAGCGTGATCGAGGTGTCGGTGATGGCGGCATCGATTTGTCCGGCGCGCAGTGCCGCGAACATTTCCGACTGATCGGCAAAGATCTGCGGATCCTTGATGCCGAGGACTTCCTGGGCGAATGTGGCACCTGTCGTGCCCTGCTGGATGCCGATTTTGGCGGTCTTGATCGATTTCTCGTCGACCGGCGCATCGGCCTTGGCGAGCACGCCCATGTCGGAGTTGAAATAGGATGTGGTGAAGTCGAAGACCTTCTTGCGCTCGTCGGTGATCGAGGTCTGGGCGAAGCCCACGTCGTAGCCGGAAACCTGGTTGCCAATGAAGGCCTCCCAGGACGTGTTGATAACTTCCATCTTATCGTAACCGGCGCGCCAGGCAATTTCGGCGGACATACAGTATTCCATGCCGTCCTTGACATTTTCGACAGCATCTCCGTTCCACCAGATCGGCGCAGGCAAGGATGTCAGGACGGTGAACTGACCGGCCTTGGCGGGATTGGCAATGGGGATCGATCCCTTCTGTCCCGACAATTCGCAATTGCCGATCATGTCGGCCGCGCCGGCCGGTGCGGCCAGGCCCAGGCCCAGAAGAGCGGCAGCAGCCAGCAGATGTCGTTTGGAAAGCGCCATGATTGAGTTTCTCCCTGTGGTTTTGGCGATGCTTCAGCATACACCCGACCGGGGGCCGCACCGCAAGGGGAGAAGCGCGAAAGGCGGCGCTCAGCCGGTCCAGCCGAGCCCGGCCGCGACGCAGTTCATGGTCATCAGGAGCGGCATCATCAGGCTGTCGCTGCCACCGCCGCTGGCCCGCGTCTGCTGCAACAGCTCGACCTGCCAGCGATTGGCCTGGTTGACCATGGGGCGGACCCGCTCGAAGCGCCGCCTGAGACCCTCGAAGCGCTCGCACAGCATGCTCTCCCCGGTGAGTTCGAGGATGGCACGGCTCGTGCGGCGATGCTCATGGCTGATGAGGGCATAAACTCGCTCCGCCGCCGCCCGGTCCGGAACCAGGCTGGCATATTGCTCGGCCACCGCCATGTCGGCGAGATAGAGCGACTTCTCCACCTCGTCGACGGCGAGGCGGAACCCGCGTGAGCGCGTGTACATGTCGCGCAGCAGCTTGAGCCCGGCCGGCCCCCGCGGCACCAGAAAGTCGTCGAATGCGTAGCCGAGACCGAACCAGCCGGTCAGCAGGTGGCGGTTCTGGCTCCAGGCAAACACCCAGGGAATGGCGCGCAGGTCGGCAATTCCCTTGGCGCCGAAGCGCCGGGTGGGCCGCGAGCCGAGCTTCAGGTTGGCGAGTTCCTCGACCGGCGAAGCCCACTGGAAATAGGTAATCAGATCAGGATCTTCGGCGAGCTTCCGGTAATGGCGGAAGGAACTGCTGGCAATTGCCTCGACGGCTTCCTGATGCTCGGGAACGATCTTCAGTTCGGGTTCATCGACCGACTTCAGCGTATGCACGAACACGCTGGCAGCGAGGACCTCGAGATTGTAGAGCGCGGTGCCGCGGTTGGCGAATTTGGAGGACACCACTTCGCCCTGTTCGGTCACGCGCATGCGGCCGCCGATCGTGCCGGCCGGCTGGGCGGCGATGGCGCGGCCGGTGGGGGCGCCGCCGCGGCTCACCGAACCGCCGCGGCCGTGAAAGAAACTGATCGCGATGCCGGCCTCGCGGCCCACCCGGATCAGCCGGCGCTGCGCCTCGAAGAGCTCGAAACTGGCACAGAAGAAGCCACCGTCCTTGTTGGAATCGGAGTAGCCCAACATGATCTCCTGGCGTCCGCCTCCGGCCGCCACCGACCCCTTGACGACAGGGGCCCTGAGCAGTTCGGTCATGATGGCCGGGGCGCGCCGCAAGTCGTCGATGGTTTCAAACAGCGGCACAATCCGCAGGCGGCACACCTCCCGGCTGGTCTCATCCGCGAACAGCCCGCAATACTTGGCGAGCAGATAGAGACCCAGCACGTCACTGGCCTGCTGCGTCATCGACAGGATGAAGGTGCCGATGGCATCCGGATCCGGTCCTTCGATGGTCTCGCGCACCAGTTCCAGCAGGCCCAGCAGCTCATCCGCCTCTTGCGAAAGCCCGCGGAACTTCGGGAGGAAACCCAGCGGCTTTGCAAGTTCGGCGTCGATCCACTGCGCCCAGGCCGCGCTGCCCGGTGCGGGCGGCGGCTCGGTCGCCACCGGGTTCATCTTGTGCCAGATCTCGGTCAGCACCCGGTTGATGACCGTCGTGTTCTGGCGCAGGTCGAGGCTCACCGTCCGGAAGCCGAAGACTTCGACCTCCCAGCGCACCGGCCGGACCAGGCTTGCGGCAATCGACGCCACCTGCATGTCCGCCAGCGCCATTTCGGCGCCCAGCAGTTCGTCTGCAAGTTCGGCGACATTGGCAAACGGCGTGGCGCCGCCGGTGCCGCTGACCGTCGCCGCCAACCTGGCGCGCAGGAGCGTGAAGAACTGGCGGAAGGGCTCGGCGGCGTTGCGCTCGGCGAGCTTCCCGGCATCCTCGACCAGGGCCAGCTGCGCCGCCACCCTGTCGAGAAAGCTCTGCGGGATTGCCATCTCATGGGCGCTGATCGAGACCAGCCTGGCCAGTTCCTCGAGACGATGATCGAGCCGTTCGACCGCGGCCTTGCGGTTCTCGGCAAGCGCCGCCCGCGTCACGTCGACGGTGACGAAAGGATTGCCGTCGCGGTCGCCGCCGATCCAAGACGAGAACCGCAGCGGCGGCCTGACGCGGGCCGGAAGCTCGGGAAAGTGGCGCTGCACGGCGGCTTCCAGCAGGTCGCACACTGCCACGGTGCGGTCGTAGAGTGCTTCGCGGAAGAAATGCAGACCCCAGTGGATTTCCTGTTCGACGGTTGGCTTTGCCAGGCGGATTTCGCCGGTCATCCACAACAGGTCGATCTCATTGCGCAGCGCCTTGAGCAGGGCCTGGCGCTCGCGCGGTGTCCAGCGCGGACTTTCGAGCTCATAGAGCTTGAGATAGATGCGCCGATGGATTTCCAGCACCGTTACCCGCTTGGCTTCGGTGGGATGGGCCGTGATGGTCGGCTGCACATCGACGCTGTCGAGCGCCTTCTGCACCGCCTCCTCGGTCACGTTGGCGGCCGCCACCACCGCGAAGGCGTTCGAAAACGAGCCCGTCACCTGGTCCGGCCCGCCCTGCGCCTCGAGGCGGCGCCGGGCCCGCATGGCGGCATTCTCCTCGGCGATGTTCAGCAGCTGCAACCAGATGCCGATCACTTGCAGCGCATGCTCGATGAGGTCGGGCGGGATGGTTTCCGCAGATTCCGGTTCATCGATGATGGCCAGGACCCGCGGCTCGCGCACCTTGATGACCTGGCGGAGCAGGTCGCGCAGCATCGAGGTGATTTCGTCGATGTAGTTGCCATCGACATGGGCAATGTGCACAGGCTTGTTCACCGACCGCTATCCCTGACGAGCGCCCTTCACCTTCTACACAAATTTGTGCAGCGCAGCATGCCCGCTGTCAACGGCCAAATCCGCGCACAGGCGCCCCTGCAATCGTCACGGGGAATTGCCCGATTGCCGCAACCGGGCGCGCAGTCTATGCAGCACCATGCTGCATATCAATGACCTCACCTACCGGATCGGCGACCGGCTGCTCCTCGACGGCGCCACGGCGGCCATTCCGGACGGGCACAAGGTGGGTCTCGTCGGCCGCAATGGCATCGGCAAGTCAACCCTGCTCCGCCTCGTCCTCGGCGACCTCACGCCGGAAGCGGGTTCGACCAGCCTGCCGCGATGGGCGCGGATCGGCACCGTTGCCCAGGAGGCGCCCGGCGGCGACACCAGCCTCATCGCCACGGTGCTGGCCGGCGACCAGGAGCGGCAGATGCTGCTCGAGGCGGCAGAGCAGGCGCGCGATCCGCATCATATCGCGGAAATCCAGACGCGGCTCGCGGATATTGAGGCCCACGCCGCGCCCTCCCGCGCTGCCGCAATCCTGTCGGGGCTGGGCTTTTCGCCGGATCAGCAGCAGGGCCCCTGCTCAGCGCTTTCCGGTGGCTGGCGCATGCGCGTGGCACTGGCGGCCGCCCTCTTTGCCGCACCCGATGTCCTGCTTCTCGACGAACCGACGAACTACCTCGATCTCGAAGGCACCATCTGGCTCAAGAGCTACATCCGCAACTACCGCCACACCGTTCTCATGATCAGTCACGATCGCGACCTGCTCAATGACGCGGTCGACGCGATCCTGCACTTGGATCGCGGCAAGCTCACATTCTACGCCGGCAACTACGACTCCTTCGAGCGCCAGCGCCGCGACAAGCAGGCCCTGCAGCTCAAGCTGAAGAAGAAGCAGGATGACCAGCGCCGCCACATGATGGCCTTTGTCGACCGCTTCCGCTACAAGGCATCCAAGGCACGCCAGGCGCAGAGCCGGCTGAAGGCGCTGGCCAGGCTCGAACCGATTGCCGATGTCGTCGAGGATCGGGTCGCACCATTCTTCTTTCCCGACCCGGAGAAAGGCCTCGCACCGCCGCTGATCCGCTGGGAGCGCGCAGCCGTCGGCTACGTGCCGGGCAAGCCGGTGCTGAAGGACATCACCCTTCGTCTCGACCCCGACGACCGCATCGCCCTGCTGGGCGCCAACGGCAACGGCAAGTCGACCTTCGCCAGGCTGCTCTGTGGCAAGCTCGCGGTCATGGCCGGCGAGATGCATCACCACCCGCGCATGACCTCCGGCTATTTCGCCCAGCACCAGCTCGACGAGCTGTCGCCGCAGCGCACCCCTTACGACTACATGTGCACGCTGATGCCGGAAGCGAGCGAGGCGCGGCGGCGCGCCCGGCTCGGCAGCTACGGATTTGGCGCACAGCTTGCCGACTCGCGCTGCGCCAACCTGTCGGGTGGCGAAAAGGCCCGGCTGCTTTTCATGATCGCTGCGTTCCACGCGCCACACATTCTCGTCCTCGACGAGCCGACCAACCATCTCGATGTCGACAGCCGCGAAGCCCTGGTACTTGCCATCAATGAATATGCCGGCGCCGTGGTGCTGATCAGCCACGACCGCCACCTGATCGAAACCTGCGCCGACCGGCTGTGGCTGGTGCGCGACGGCACCGTCAGGCCCTTTGACGGCGACATGGATGACTACACAAGGCTGGTGCTCGACGGCCCCGGCGTGGAACGAGCCGCCCGGCCTGCACCGCCATCTGCCGCCGCCACTCCGCCGCGCACCAGTGCGGCGACCATGCGGCGGCGCCTCCGGGAAATCGAAGACGCGATCGCCCGCCTCCAGGAGAAGCTCGGCGTGCTCGACCGGGCACTCGCCGATCCGGCGCTTTATGCCGAGGAACCGCGCAAGGCCGCCGACTTCGCACGCTTGCGCACCAGGCTTGCATCGGAACTGGACGCCATGGAAACCGAATGGCTAAATGTGCAGTCCACCTACGAGTCATCGGGAGTGCAATGAAGCAGCGACATCCCTCGGCAGCACAGCGCCTGCTCGACTTCATCCATCACGAGGCGACTGCCGGCTTCATCCTGGTGGCAGCAGCGGCCCTCGCCATGGTCTTCGCCAACACGGCGCTGCAGCCTTTCAGCGATAGCTTTCTGGCAACGCCGGTCAGCGTCCGGGCGGGCGATTTCGCCATCGCCAAGCCGCTCATCCTGTGGATCAACGACGGCCTCATGGCGGTGTTCTTTTTTCTCGTCGGGCTCGAAATCAAGCGCGAAGTGCTCGAAGGCAATCTGTCCGACCGCGAACAGATCGTGCTCCCCACCGTCGCTGCAGTCGGCGGCATGGTCATGCCGGCGCTCATCTACAGCCTCATCAACATCAACAATCCGGAACTGCTGCGCGGCTGGGCCATCCCGGCGGCGACTGACATTGCCTTTGCCCTCGGTGCCCTGGCCATTGCCGGCAGCCGGGTTCCAACCACACTCAAAGTCTTCCTGCTGACGCTCGCGACGCTCGACGATCTCGGCGCCATTATTGTCATCGCATTGTTCTACACATCAAATCTGTCGCTGCTGTCGCTTGCCGGTGCCGGCGGCGGCATCATTGCGCTCGTTCTGCTCAACCGCTTCAACGTCACGCGCATCGCCCCATACTTGTTCGTCGGCGTCGTGGTGTGGGTCTTTGTCCTCAAGTCGGGCATCCACGCCACGCTGGCCGGCGTTGCCGTGGCCCTGACCATTCCGCTCAACCGTCGCGACGGCTCCAGCCTCATTCATGATCTCGAAGAGGGCCTGCACCCATACGTGAAGTTCTTCATCCTGCCGCTTTTTGCATTTGCCAATGCCGGCGTTTCCTTTGCCGGCCTCAGCCTGTCCGCCGTGCTGGAGCCACTGGCGCTTGGCATCGCCGCCGGCCTGGTGCTCGGCAAGCCGCTCGGCATTGTCGGCGCGGTTGTGCTGGCCGTCGGCATGGGCCTCGCGCAGCTGCCGGCCGGCACCACCTGGCGCCACATTGTGGGCGCCTCCTGTCTGGCGGGAATCGGCTTCACCATGAGCCTGTTCATCGGTGTGCTGGCCTTCGATGCCGACTGGCATGTTTCGCAGGTGCGAATCGGCGTCATCGTCGGATCGCTGGTATCGACGATGCTGGGCCTCGCCCTGCTCCTTGCGGCGCCGGCACGGCGCTGAGTGTGGTTCATCCCGCCGCCTTGTTGACCCACCTGCCGGCTTCGTCCTGCTGCCAGTACGATATCGCGTGGTTTTCCGCTCTGGCCCACTTCCACTGTTCGCGCGCCGTGGCAACCGCATCGGCGTCGTCACCGTTGAACATGACCACCACGCGGACAAAGCTGCCCGCATCGTCGATCGGTGCGCCGCCCAGCGCGAAGTACACATCGGCGGCATTGGGATTGCCGGCTTCGCTGGTCAGCCACACCGGATGGGCGGCCGGATTGCCGTCGCTTCTGGTTCCGTGCGGAAGAAACGATTCCTCGGCATAGGTCCACAGCAGCGTGGCCAGCGCCTCGGCGCGCTCGTCCGACTCGGTCCGGATGAGGGCCCGCCAGCCCCGCGCCAGCGACCGTTCGACAAGAGAAGGCAGAACCTTCTCCACGGGCTGGTGTTCGAGGTGGTAGAAGAGAACTTCGGTCATGGGCGGGTTACGGCGGGCTTTCAGAATCGGTCAGGTTTTGTTAGATTATTCCTAGTAGTTACGGCTTCGAAAGGGGCTTCGTCATGGTGCAACATCTGGCCAGAGCGACCGTCGTGCTGGCATTCATAGCATGGGTCGGACCGGCTGCATTCGCCGCAAGTGCGCCGGCCATCACCCTGTGCAGTTGCTGCGAGGCGCAGCAGGATGCGGCCTGTGCCGCGCCCTGCACCGGCCTGTCGCAGGGTGGCGAATGTCCGGTCACGGTGGTCTTCGACTCTTCACCGCCGGGCGATGCCAACCAGCTCAACGGCATTTCGCTCAAGGAACTCGATCTGGGTTCGCCGACGCGCCAGCAGCTTGAACAGTTCCGCAAGTTCCTGGAAACAGCGCGCCGGCGGGCGCTTGAGGACTACCGCCAGGCGCTGCGCGACTTCAAGCGGCACCGCATCACGCGGGCCGAACTGGACGAAGCCAAGCGCCGCCACGACGAAGTCATGGTCAACTACAACCATGGCATCTTCGCCTACCGCGTCGCGGCCGGAACCCGGGAGGAGTAGTCCTCAGCCTTCGTAGTGCTGTTCGACCAGGCGGTTCAGCAGGCGCACGCCCCAGCCCGATGCCCAGCTTTGGCTGATGGCCGACTTGCCCGAGTCCATGGCGGTCCCCGCCACATCGAGATGGGCCCACGGCACGTTGTTGACGAAGCGCTGGAGGAACTGCGCGGCGGTGATCGCACCGGCATGGCGGCCGCCGATGTTCTTCATGTCGGCGACTTCATAGTCGAGCAGCTTGTCGTATTCGGGCGCCAGCGGCATGCGCCACACCTTTTCCCCGGTTGCCAGCCCGCATTCGATGAGCCGTGCCGAAAGTTCATCATTGTTAGAGAACAGCCCGGCATGTTCCTTGCCCAGCGCCACCATGATGGCGCCGGTCAGAGTCGCGAGATCGATCATGAATTTGGGCTTGAACCGGTTTTGCACATACCAGAGCACATCGGCGAGCACCAGCCGGCCTTCGGCATCGGTATTGAGCACGGCAATGGTCTGACCCGACATTGACTTCACGATGTCGCCCGGGCGCTGTGCCGTGCCGCTTGGCATGTTCTCCACCAGGCCGATGGCGCCGATGGCATTGACCCTGGCCTTGCGGCGGGCCAGCGCCAGCATCAGGCCGGTGACGCAGGCCGCACCCCCCATGTCGCCCTTCATGTCTTCCATGCCGGCCGCGGGTTTGATCGAAATGCCGCCGGTGTCGAAGGTCACACCCTTGCCGACGAAGGCGATCGGCGCCTCGCCCCGGCGTCCGCCCTGCCAGCGCATGACGACGAGACGCGGTTCATGCGCCGAGCCCTGGGCCACGCCCAGCAGTGCGCCCATGCCGAGCTTCTGCATCTGCGCGCGGTTGAGGACTTCGACCGCAAGGCCATCGCGGCTGAGTTTCCTGGCGCGGGCTGCGAACTCGATCGGAAACAGCACATTGGCAGGCTCATTGACGAGATCGCGCGCCAGGTGAACGCCCTGCGCCACGGCTTCTGCGGCCGCTCCCTTGCGCCGCGCCTGAGCGGGGTCGGCACACATCACCGTGACGGCCTCCAGGAGGCCGTTCTCCTTCTTCGACTTGTAGTGGCCAAAGGCATAGTTGCGCAGCAGCAGACCGGACGCCACCGCTGCCGGGTCGATTGCCTCATGGTCGATGGCCACGGTCGCTTCCTTGACCTTGGCCGCCTGCAGCGTGCCGCAGATGGCACCGCCGAGCAGTTCCATTTCGCGTTCTGTCAGTTTCTGGGCTTCGCCGACGCCGGCCAGAATGACACGCTCGAGCGGCAGGGAGGGCGGCGCCACAATGTCGAGCAGTTGATCCTTCTTTCCGTCAAACTTGGCTGCTTTCATCGCCTTCTTGAGGTGGCCGTTTGAGGCGTGGTCGGCCTGGGCGCCGATACCCTTGAGGCTGCCGCCCGTTTCCACGGTGACGACAAGGGGACCGGACTTGGGCAACGCCGGTGAAGAGAACTTTAATTTCATTGGGGGATGACTTGCTCTGAGGTGGGAATAGGCGTCTCCATAGCGGCTTGACGGCGCCGGTTCAACCGCGAGGTCGTGCCGTGAATTGTGACTTGGCGCAGGCCACCCGGCCGGGTTAGTAAACAGAGTATTAACGAGTACGTTGGGGATAATGTCGGGGAACGGCTCAGAGCGGATGGCTGCGGTGCGGCGGCGCTGGCTTACGGCTTCCGCCGGCGCGCTTGCGGTGGCCGCCACAATCGCCGTTGGCGCCGGCAATCTGCTGGCCTCGACCGAACAGCCGGACATGAGGGTCCGCCCCATTCTCAAGACGCCGCCCAAGGGAACCCGCGTCAACGTCGACGCCGACCGGATCGTCTATGACGCCCGGACCCGCATTGCGACGGCGACCGGCCAGGTGGTCATCACCTATGGCCAATACGAGTTGGTGGCCACGCGGGTGACCTATGACATCCGCAACGACAAGCTCACGGCGAATGGCAATATCCGGCTGAAGGAGCCGGGCGGGAACATCCTCGAAGCCGACGAAGCCGAACTCCGCAATCGCTTTCGCGACGGCTTTGCCCGCCACCTCATGCTGCTGCTGACCAATGACGCATCCGTCACTGCCGATTATGCGCAGCGCAGCGACGGCTATCTCACCGTCTATGACAATGTGACCTACACGCGCTGCAAGCGCTGCCCCGACCCGGGCAAGGCGCCCTTCTGGCAGTTGCGCTCCGAACAGGTCACGCACGACGAGCGCGAAGGCACCATTTACCACAAGAACGCCTCGCTGGAATTGGGTGGCGTACCGGTATTCACCCTGCCCTATCTTTCCCACCCCGACCCGACCGTCGATCGCCGCACGGGTTTTCTGGTGCCGGTCGGCCGCTACACCGATGCCTACGGCGTCGGTGTCGAGATTCCCTACTTCTGGGCGCCGGCACCGAATTACGACTTGACCTTCCGGCCGCTCATCACCAGCAAGCAGGGACTGGTAGCCCAGGCCGAATGGCGGCACGCGCTGCCGTCAGGCCGCTATTCGATTGGCGGCGCCGGCGTCTACCAGCTGACCGAGGACGAGCCGCCCGGCGACACCACATGGCGTGGCGCGCTGCAGACGGAGGGCCGGTTCCGGTTGGCGCCAAACTGGCATTATGGCTGGGAAGGCACGCTGGTCTCCGACGACACCTTCCTCAGACGCTATGATATCGACGATTCCGACGAGGCCATCAGCCGCCTCTATGTCGACGGCATCGATGACCGCAACTACTTTTCGGTCCAGGCCCTGCACTTCCGCAGCCTGATCCCGGCGGTGGAACAGGATCACATCCCCGTTGCCGCGCCCTATATCCAGCAGAGCTTTACGTTCGAGCGGCCGGTGCTGGGCGGCGAACTGGGACTCGATTCGAGTGCCTACAGCGTCTACCGCGAGGATCCGCTCTCGGCCTTCACCGGTATCGATCTCGCCGAGCGCCAGACGCGCGCCACCAGCAACCTGCATTGGAAGCGCCAGACCATCCTCGATGGCGGCCAGATCATCGAACCCTTCGCGGAACTGCGCGCCGACTTCTACATGACCGAGGACCTGCCCGGCGGCACCGCCGATACCGACACCACGGTCAGGGTGCTGCCCCAGGCCGGTGTCGACATGCGCTGGCCCTTCTTCACGGCGACTGAGGGCGGGCGCCATGTTCTCTCGCCCGTGGCCCAGGTGATTGTTTCGGGCAGCGAGAGGAATGACGACGACATCAGCAACGAGGATGCGATCACGCTGAACTTCGACCATTCCAGCGTCTTTCTCCATGACCGCTTCACCGGCTATGACCGCTATGAGGGCGGCTTGAGGGCCAACGCCGGCCTGCTCTATACCTTTCTCGACGATGATGGTGGCTTCTTCCGCTTCAGCATGGGCGAGTCGTTTCACCTCGCCGGCGACAACAGCTTTGTGGATGGCTCCGGCCTCGACAGCGCCCGTTCCGATATCGTCACGGCGGTGGCATGGCAGCCCAATGAGAATCTCACCTTCAACTACCAGATGCGCTTTGCCGAGGACCTGTCCGCCATCAGCTTGCACCAGGGCGGCATTGGCCTCACTTTCGACAGGATTTCCGGATCATTGAACTATCTCGACATCGATGCGGAGCCCGCCTATGGCCGGGCTGAAGCCGAGCGCCAGGTCTGGGGCAACCTCAAATACAGCTGGGAAAACGGCTGGAGCGTGTTCGCTGGCCTGCGCTTCGATGTCAAGGATACGAACGTGGTCGACGACAGCTTTGGCATTGGATACGAAAACGAGTGCACCAGCATCGCCCTGACCTACAAGGAAGACTACGACAGTGACGTTAGCGACGATGTCGAGCGGTCGGTGTTCCTGCGCGTCGAACTGAAGACGCTGGGTTCGGCGACTGTCGGATCGCAGGTGAACTGAACACGATGAACCGGATTGCGCGACTGTTCGCCCTGCTGGGCCTTGGCATGATCATGGCCGCGATGACAGTGACGCCGGGACCCGCCGCATGGGCTGAAGGCCAGGGCGTTCTGGCGACTGTCAATGACAAGCCGGTCACCTCCTTTGACGTCGAGCAGCGCATCAAGCTGCTGCAGGTGCTCGGCGATGGCAGGTCCACGGCGGAACTGCGCAAGCGCGCCCTGCAGTCGGCGATCGACGATATCGTCAAGCGTGAGGAGGCGCTTAAGCGGAAGATCGAACCGACCGAAGAGCAGATCAACCGGCAGGTGGCGCGGATCGCCAAGGGCATGGGCACAACCCCGGAGGGGCTGGCCGGCAAGCTCAAGGCCAAGGGCATTTCCATGACCGCGCTCAAGAACTATGTGTCCGCGCAGATCGCGCTCAGCCGCATCATGGGTGCCAAATCCGAAACCAGGATCGAGGCGGACCAGGCCGAGGTCGACCGCCGCTACAACAAGATCAAGGCCGAATATAACAAGATGCTGAACGATCCGCGCCTAAAACCGGTGACCGTCTATCAGCTGCTGGAGATTACCCTGCCGCTCGACGCCATGGGCGATGCCAACGACCAGCAGATGCTGATGTCGCGGGCGATCGAGGCGCAGCAGGTCATGAAGCGTTTCACCGGCTGCAAGAGCGCCAGGGCCGCGGCCGAGGGCATTTTCAACGTTAAGGTTGGCAAGCCGTTTGATGCCGATGGTTCCAAGATACCCAAGGAACTGAAAGCGATTCTCGACAAGACCGGTCCCGGCAAGGCGATCGGGCCTGTGCGCAACAAGACCGCCCTGCAGGTAATCGGCTTCTGCGGCACCCGCACGGTCAAGCCGCAAAAGCCCGAACTGCCGCCGCGCGAGGCGGTGGAGAATGCCGTGCTCAACGAGGCCTACGAGAAGCAGCAGGACAGTTTCATGGCGGAACTGCGCCAGAAGGTCTATATCGAATACAAGGGCGCGAGCCAGTCGCAGTGACAGGCGGCAAGCCTCTCGTTGTCACCCTGGGCGAACCGGCGGGCATCGGACCCGACATCGTGCTGCTGGCCTGGACGCGGCTGCATGAGGAGCCAACCGCCGCCTTTGCGGTGCTGGGCGATGTTGATCTCTTGCAGAGCCGGGCCGCACAGCTTGGACTTCACGTCCCGCTGACGGCCATTGACGATCCCGCAGCGGCCACGACCGGCTTCCGTCAGTCCCTGCCCGTACTGCACCGCCGGGCTGAAACTCTGCCAACGCCCGGCACGATTGCCACTGCCAATGCCCGCTTCGTCACGTCACTCATTGCCGAGGCTGTCGATCTGGCGCTCGGCGGGGTCGTCTCCGGCATTGTCACCGGCCCGATCCAGAAGGAGGCGCTCTACGGCTCCGGATTCCGCTTCGAGGGCCACACCGACTATCTGGCCGCTCTCGCCCGCGCTGCAGGCCACCCGGCAACGCCGGCCATGATGCTCGTGGCCGGCGATCTCCGCACCGTGCCCGTGACCGTCCACATCCCGCTAAGGGAAGTCGCGGAAGTGCTCACGGCCGAGGCCATCGTCAGTCAGGCCCTTGTCGTCTCCCGGGATCTGCGCAAATGGTTCGCGATTGCGGCGCCGCGTATCGGCGTCACCGGCCTCAATCCGCATGCCGGAGAAAGCGGCAGCATCGGCCGCGAGGATATCGACGTGATCGTGCCGGCGCTCGCGCGCCTGCGGGCCGCGGGTCTTGACGTCACCGGCCCGATCCCGGCCGATACCGCCTTCCATGCCGAAGCCAGGTCCCGCTTCGATGTCATCATCTGCATGTATCACGACCAGGCGCTGATCCCGGTCAAGACTCTCGATTTCCACGGCGGCGTCAACGTGACTCTCGGTCTGCCGTTCATCCGCACGTCGCCCGACCATGGCACGGCCCTGTCCCTGGCGGGCACCGGCAAGGCCAATCCGCGGAGCTTCATGGCCGCCCTCGCCATGGCGCGGCAGATGGCCGGGCCATGACCGGCGATGATCTGCCGCCGCTGCGCGAGGTGATCGCCCGGCACGGTCTGGCAGCCCGCAAGGGGCTGGGCCAGAATTTCCTCTTCGATCTCAACCTGACGCGGCGGATCGCCCGCGCCGCCCTGCCCCTCGCCGGCGTCACCGTTGTCGAAGTGGGACCTGGGCCCGGCGGCCTTACTCGCGCGCTGCTGCTCGAAGGGGCCGGGCATGTCGTGGCCGTGGAACGCGACGCACGGGTCCTGCCGGCCCTGGCCGAGATTGCCGCCGCCTATTCCGGCCGGCTTGATGTCCTGCATGCCGATGCCACGACCATCAACTGGCGGGATATTGTCCGCGGGCCCGCGAAGATCGTCGCCAACCTGCCCTACAATGTCGCAACCCCCCTGCTCGTCGGCTGGCTCGCCGGACCCTGGCCGCCCTGGTACGAATCGATGACGCTGATGTTCCAGAGGGAAGTTGCCGAACGGATCGTGGCGCCAGCTGGCAGTCCGGCCTATGGCCGGCTCTCGGTGCTGAGTCAGTGGCGCTGCCGGGTGCGCAAGCTTTTCGATGTGCATCGCAGCGCCTTCACACCGCCGCCCAAGGTCACTTCGGCTCTGGTCCAGTTCCTGCCGCGCGCGCAGTGCCAGCCGGCCTGCGACGTGGCCATGCTGGAGAAGGTGACGGCTGCTGCCTTTGGCCAGCGCCGCAAGATGCTGCGATCGAGTCTCAAGAGCCTGACCGCCGAGGCCGAAACACTGTTGAAACTGGCGGCGATCGACGGCGCGTTGCGCGCCGAACAGCTGGCGGTGGCCGACTTCGCCCGCCTTGCACTCTGCGCCGCGGAACTCGATCTGTCGCCTGCTACAGATCCTTCGTCAGCCGTCTGACGAAATCGGTGAGCCCCACCTGGCGGCGCCGGCGCAGCCGTTCGGCGGTGAGAATGGCGGCAATTTGCGCGCTTGCGTCTTCGATATCGTCATTGACGATGACATAGTCGTATTCTGGCCAGTGGCTGATCTCGCGCGAGGCCTCGGCCATGCGCCTGGCCACGGTCGCGGCAGAGTCCTGGGCGCGCCGGATCAGCCGCTCGCGCAACTCTTCGGCCGAGGGCGGCAGGATGAAGATGCGCACCAGATCGTCCTCCATGGCCTGCGCCAGCTGCTGCGTGCCCTGCCAGTCGATGTCGAAAAGCACATCCCGCCCCTGCTTCAGAGCCTTCTCGACGGGCCCGCGCGGCGTGCCGTAGTAATTGCCGAACACTTCCGCATACTCCAGCAGCTCGCCGGCATCGCGCATGCCCATGAAGGCCTTTTCCGAGATGAAGAAATAGTCGCGGCCGTCCCTCTCGCCGGGGCGCGGCTGGCGGGTGGTCACGGAAATCGACATCGAAACATTGCTGTCGCTCTCGAGCAGGCGGCGCGACAGGGTGGTTTTGCCCGCGCCCGATGGCGAAGACATCACCAGCAACAGACCGCGGCGGGAGATCCTGGTTGCCGGTCCCTGGCTATTCAACGTTCTGCACCTGCTCTCGCATCTGGTCGATCACCGCCTTGAGTTCGAGCCCGATCTGGGTGAGCGATCTGTCCGATGCCTTTGAACACAAAGTGTTTGCTTCCCGGTTAAACTCCTGGGCCAGGAACTCGAACGACCGGCCGGCCGGCTCTCCTGAGACCAGCAACTGGCGTGCCGCCTCGATATGGGCGAACAGGCGGTCGATCTCCTCCTGGATATCCGCGCGCGTTGCAAGCAGCACGGCTTCCTGGTGCAGCCGGTCGGCATCGAAGGACGAGTTTGCCGTCATGAGCCGGGCCACCTGCTCGGCCAGGCGCTTGCCGATGGCCTCCGGCGCGCGGGCCGGGCTGTCGCGCGCCGCGGCGGTCAGTTCCGCGATCCGGTCGAGCTGCCTTGCCACAACGGCGGTGAGCTTGCCGCCTTCGGCCCGCCGGATGTCGCGTAGCGTGGCAAGCGCCTCGTCGAGAGAAGACAGGAGTTGCCTGTCGCGCGCCGCGGCCTGCGCTTCGTCTTCGGCGATCGGTACGGTTTCGAGAATGCCGCGCAGGCCGAGCAGCCCCTCGATGCGGGGCGGGTCGCTGCCGGTCTGGCGCGCCAGGCGTTCGCAGAGGTCGAGCACCTGCTGCAGGGCGGTTTCATTCACCACGATCATCTCGCGCGCCGGCCCGCCATCGGCCGTCAGGCTGACCTGCACATTGCCGCGTTTCAGCGCCCGCGAAACCCGGTCGCGCACCTGGATTTCGAGATGCTCGAGGCCGGGCGGCAGGCGGCTGCGCACGTCCAGCGCCTTGCCGTTGACGCTCTTGATGTCCCATTGCCAATGGAAACCGTCATACGCACCGCTGGCCCGGGCGTAGCCGGTCATGCTCGAAAGCGTCATTGAAACCGCCGATTCGTTGTCCCTTTGAAAGTCTACCGTCCGCACCGTGGTGCGCCAAGGGAACTGCGCAGGCTACGGGCGCTTCGGCTTGGGCATCGGGATGGGGACGGGGCGATTGGCAATCATGATGACATCGCCCGGCTTGCGCTCCGGTTCGGCAGCGATCGGCCTGGGCTTGACCTGCGGTGTGGGAGCACTGGCCGGCGCAGCCGCGCCCGCCTCCCCCGCACCCTCGCTGGCCACCGCAGCGGTGGGGCTGGCCGGTTCACCGAACAGCGGATCGGCAGCCGGCTCAGGCTCGGCGGCGGGTTTTGCCGCCGGTGCGGCAGCATTGTCGGGCTGGACCGTGGCCATGTCGGGCAGGGCCGGCGTTTCGACCTTGGTTTCGGCGGACTCTGCGGCTTCCGCTTCCGCGGCCTCCTGCGGCGCGGCTGGCGGCGTCGCCGCGGCGGCTTCCAGTTCCGCCTCCTGGGCGGCAATCAGTGCCCGGTTGCGCTCGATGTTCCGCCATTTCTGCACATTGGCATTATGCTCCGCGAGGGTCTCGGCGAAGGCATGGCCGCCCGACCCGTCGGCCACGAAATAGATCGCCCGGCTGGCTGACGGGTTGAGCACGGCCTCCAGCGCGGCGCGGCCCGGGTTGGCGATCGGTCCGGGCGGCAGGCCGGTGACCTGATAGGTGTTGTAGGGGGTCTGGCCGGCGATATCGGCCTTGCTGAGCGGCCGGTCGAGCTTGCCCTTGCCGCCCACCAGCCCATAGATGATGGTCGGATCGGACTGCAGCTTCATGTTCTTCCTGAGCCGGTTCGAGAACACTGCCGCGACGTCGGGCCGTTCTTCGGGAATGGCGGTCTCCTTCTCGACGATCGAGGCCAGGATCACGGCCTCCTGCGGCGTCTTGACCGCCGCTGTCGGGCTGCGCGTGCTCCAGATTTCCTCGATCAGCCGGGTCTGGGCCTCGACCATTTCGCTGACCAGTTCGTCACGTGTCTTGCCGCGCCTGAACACGTAGGTCTCGGGGAGGATTTCGCCTTCACCGGGCGTGATCGTCAGCTCGCCGGTCAGAACGTCATTCTCGCGCACCCGGGCAAGCGCCATTTCGGTGGTCCAGCCCTCGGGTATGGTCAGCTTGTAAACGATCGATTTGCCGGAGGCGATGATGTTCATGACGTCGCGGATGCTGGCGCGGGCCGGAAACTCGTACTCGCCGGCCTTGAGCCGGCCGCGGGCACCCGTCACCAGGGCGGCGATCGAGAACACGCGGTCATCGGCAATGATGCCGTGCTGTTCAAGCTGTGCGGCGATCTCCGGCGCGCCGAGCCCCTTGCCGATCTCGAAAATCTTCGGCGCCTGCAGCGGTCCCTCGGCGACGTAACTGCGATAGCCGATGAGGCCGGCGGCGGTGAGCGCCACTACCCCCAGCGCAATCAGCAGGAACAGCGACACGAACACCCGGCTGACGGCCGAACGCCGCTGCCGCTGAAGCTTGCTTTCGCCCAGACGCTGCTGCTGTCGTCTCTTGCCCTTCACGGGTTCCTCTGGCCGGCCGTCAGGCCGCGTACCTGCGCATGATCAACGATGCGTTTGTACCACCAAAACCAAAGGAATTGGACAGAACTGTGTTGATTTCCCGGCGCTTGGCCTTGAGCGGCACGAGATCGATGGGGGTTTCCACCGAAGGATTCTCGAGATTGAGGGTCGGCGGTGCGACATTGTCCCGGATGGCGAGGATCGAGAAGATGGCCTCGACCGCCCCGGCCGCGCCCAGCAGATGCCCGATCGACGACTTTGTCGACGACATCGACACGCCCTCTGGCCTGTTGCCGAGCAGGCGCTCGACAGCACGCAGTTCGATCTCGTCGCCGAGCGGCGTCGAAGTGCCATGGGCGTTGATATAGTCGATCTCATGGGCCGGGATCTGCGCGCGCTTCAGCGCTGCCTGCATGCAGCGGAAGGCGCCATCGCCATCCGCTGACGGAGCGGTGATATGGTAGGCGTCGCCGGACAGCCCGTAGCCCACCACCTCCGCATAGATCTTTGCACCGCGCGCCTTGGCGTGTTCGAGCTCCTCAAGCACCACGACGCCGGCACCCTCGCCCATCACGAAGCCGTCGCGGTCGCGGTCATAGGGTCGCGAGCCGCGCTTCGGCTCGTCGTTGAACTTGGTGGCGAGCGCCTTGCAGGCGATGAATCCGGCGATGCCGAGCCGTGAAATGGCCGACTCCGCGCCGCCGGCGATCATCACGTCGGCATCACCCAGGGCGATGAGGCGTGAAGCATCGCCGATCGCGTGCGATCCGGTGGCGCAGGCGGTCACCACCGAGTGGTTCGGCCCCTTGGCGCCGAGTTCTATCGACACGATGCCGGAAGCGAGATTGATCAGCGCACCCGGAATGAAGAAGGGGCTGACGCGCCGCGGCCCCTTTTCAGCGAGCAGCAGCGATGTCGCCTCGATGCTCGGCAGGCCGCCGATTCCCGATCCGATCAGTACGCCGGTGGCGTATTTCTCGTCCTCGGTCCTGGGTGCCCAGCCCGAATCCTGCACGGCCTGCTTGGCCGCCGCAAATGCGTAGATGATGAAGTCGTCATAGCGGCGCTGGTCCTTGTGTTCCATCCACAGATCGGCGTTGAAGGTGCCGTTGCTGCCATCGCCGCGCCTGACTTCGCAGGCGATCTTGCACGGCATGTCGGAAGCATCGAAACGGGAAATGGGGCCGGCGCCCGATTCTCCGGCGATGAGGCGGCTCCAGCTTTCCTCGACCCCGCCGGCCAGCGGCGACACCAGTCCCAGACCCGTGACTACGACTCTGCGCATGAACCACTTCCCTGTCAGTTGCACAAAAATTCGGAGGCAGGATGCGTCACCATCCTGCCCCCGCTACCGAATTGGCGATCACCGGAACGCGCAGGCGCCTCTCAGGCGGCGCTCTTTTCGATGAACTTGACCGCATCGCCAACCGTCTGGATGGTCTCGGCCGCGTCATCTGGGATTTCGATCCCGAATTCTTCCTCAAAAGCCATGACGAGTTCAACGGTATCGAGGCTGTCGGCGCCAAGATCGTCGATGAAGCTCGCTTCCGCGTTCACCTTCTCCGCATCCACACCCAGATGCTCGACAACGATCTTTTTTACCCGTTCAGCGATATCGCTCATGTTCATACGTCCTTGCTGTTTCAATATATCATCGGACGGACACTCAATTATACTTGAAGTCCCCCATAACCCGTTGGCTGTCTAACACAAATCAGGCAGCGGACAAAAGAGGCAATAATTCAGCTCAGATCATCGCCATTCCTCCGTTCACATGGAGAGTCTGGCCGGTTGTGTAGGCAGCCTCCTGCGAGGCCAAGTAGAGTACGGCCGCGGCAATCTCCTCCGGTGTCCCGAAGCGGCCCGCCGGAATGCGCGCCAGAAAGGTGGCTCTGACCTTGTCATCGAGCACACCGGTCATGGCCGTCTCGATAAAGCCCGGCGCGACGCAATTGACGGTCACATTGCGCCCCGCCAGTTCCTGCGCCAGCGCCTTGGTCATGCCGATCATGCCGGCCTTCGCGGCCGAATAGTTGGCCTGCCCGGCATTGCCGGCGACACCCGAGATCGAACTGATGCCGATGATGCGGCCCCAGCGGCGCTTCATCATGCCGCGCATGGCGGCGCGGGCCAGGCGAAAGCCGGCCGTCAGATTGACATCGATGACGGCTGCCCAGTCATCGTCCTTCATGCGCATGGCAAGGCCGTCGCGGGTAATGCCGGCATTGTTGACCAGGATGTCGAGGGTCCCCATCGCCGCCTCGGCGGCAGGCACCAGTTTCTCGACCTCCGCCGGTTCAGCGAGGTTGCAAGTCAACACATGCGCGCGTTCCCCCAGCGACGCCTTGAGCTCTTCCAGCACCGCCGCGCGCGTACCCGACAGCCCGACACTGGCACCTTGCGCATGCAGGGCCCGGGCAATGGCCGCCCCGATGCCGCCGGTCGCGCCGGTAACCAGCGCTGTTTTTCCCGTGAGGTCGAACATCGTCTATTCCTTGTTGAGTTTGGCCGCCGCCGCGGCAATGTCCTCAGGTGTCGAAACTGCCAATGCCACGGCGCCGGGGACACCGCGCCTCGCAAGGCCGCTCAGCACCTTGCCGGCCCCGGCCTCAACGATGGTCGTAACCCCCTGCGACGCGAAGAAGGCCATGGTTTCGCGCCACCGCACCGTGCTGGTCACCTGTTCGATCAGGCGCTGCCGGATGCTGGCGGGATCGCTCACCGGAGCCGCGATGACATTGGCGACGACCGGAACTGCAGGGGCCTGCATCGCCACCTCGGCCAGTGCCGCGGCCATCCGCTCGGCCGCCGGCTGCATCAGGCTGCAGTGAAACGGTGCGCTCACCGGCAGCAGCACGGCACGCGCTGCACCTCTTTCCTTGGCGATGCCGAGGGCCCGTTCGACCGCCGCCTTGTGACCAGAGACGACGACCTGGCCGGCCGCATTGTCATTGGCTGCCTCGCACACCTCGCCCTGCGTCGCCGCATGCGCCACTTCGACGGCAGCGGCGAAGTCCAGTCCCAGCAGCGCCGCCATGGCGCCGGTGCCGACCGGGGTTGCCGCCTGCATCGCCTGGCCGCGAATCCTGAGCAGGCGCGCCGCATCGGCAAGTGCGAAGGTTCCTGCCGCCGCCAGGGCGGAATACTCGCCGAGCGAGTGGCCGGCAACGAATTTGGCGGCCTTGCCGACACTTATCCCATGTTCCGCCGCCAGGACACGCATGACCGCCATGCTGACCGCCATGAGCGCCGGCTGCGCATTCTCGGTGAGCGTGAGCTCTGCCTCCGGTCCGTCCCACATCAGCCGCGACAGCGGCGTCGCCAGTGCGTCGTCGACTTCGCGAAAGACCTCGCGCGCGCCCGGGAAATTCTCGGCCAGGGCCTTGCCCATGCCGACCGACTGGCTCCCCTGCCCGGGAAACACAAACACTGTGCTCAATTGAAGTCCCTCGCTGCCACCCAGGCTGCGCACGAAACATGACGGCTGGCCCAAGTCAAGATTGACCGGCCCCGGAGCTGCGACCTAGATGTGCCGATGCTCACTGCTGCCGATCTCGAACACGCTGGCCGTATCGTCTATGCGGCGATGCCGCCGACACCACAATATGCATGGCCGTTGCTCGCCGCGGAGGCCGGTTGCGAGGTCATCGTCAAGCATGAGAACCACACGCCGGTCGGTGCTTTCAAGCTGCGCGGCGGACTGGTTCACATGCGCCTCAGGAAGTTGCGCGGCGAGACGCGCGGGGTGATCACCGCAACCCGCGGCAATCACGGCCAGTCGATCCCCTTCGCGGCGCGGCGCGAGGGTCTGGCCAGCACCGTCGTGGTGCCCCGCAACAACTCGCGGGAGAAGAATGCCGCCATGCGCGCGATCGGCGCCGAGCTGATCGAGGCCGGCGCCGATTTCGACGAGGCGCGTGAGACCGCGATCCGGTTGGCTGAGGAGCGCGGTCTCGCCATGGTCGCGTCGTTCCACCCGGAACTGGTCATGGGGGTGGCCACCTATGCCCAGGAACTGTTTCGGGCGGTGGCAGAACTCGATGCCGTCTATGTGCCGATCGGACTGGGATCGGGCATTTGCGGCACGATCGCGGTGCGTGATCTCCTCGGCCTCAGAACCCGGGTCATCGGCGTGGTGGCCGAAAAGGCCCCGGCCTATGCGCTGTCCTTCGCGGCAGGCGGGCCCGTCGCCAGCCCCGCCTCCGCCACCTTCGCCGATGGCATTGCGGTGCGCGTCCCGCATGCCGATGCCGTGGCCAGCATCTGCAAGGGGGCTGAGCGCATCGTCACCGTGACGGAGGACGAGATCGCCGCTGCCATGCGCAGCCTTTATGGCGCGACCCATAATGTTGCCGAAGGTGCCGGCGCCGCCGCCTATGCGGCCCTGCTCAAGGAACGTCCGGCGATGGCCGGCAAGCGGGTGGCGGTGATCCTGTCGGGCGGTAACATTGACGCGGCGAGCTTCGCCACAGTGCTCGAAGGCCGGACACCGCCAGCCTGATCCTTACGTCAACAGGAAGGCCACCTCTTGCGAGGCAGCCTTCCCTTCGCCGTCCCGGTACGTGCTGGCCCGATGGGCATCAGCCATCGCTTCCCCGGTCTTTGCGGCGGCAGGGCCGCCGCAAAAGCTTGCGCCGAGCGGGCTGACAGCGGCTCGACTCACGCAGCTGTCCCAAAACGACACGTTCTGGAGCGACTCATGCCGCATCTCTCGCGGCGCGGTCAATGCCGCCGCGGCTGGCTTGCCCGATCCCGGATGCTAGTTACGGTTACCGCCGCTCCTCGGCGCCGAACGGCCGCAGCACCAGGACCATGGTGGCATGCAGTTCGCCGGGCCCCGTATTGACGAGCTTGTGGGGCCGGTCGCCGCGATAGCGGATGGCCTCGCCGGCGCGGGCGGTACGCTGTTCCTCGCCGACCGTGATCTGGACCTCGCCCTTGAGGATATAGAGATGTTCGGTGGTGCCCGGCGGATGCGGGTCGGATTCCAGCACCCCGCCCGGCCTGGCCTGGAAATCATACCATTGCAGCGCCTCGACCAGGTTGAGCGGTCCGGCAATCGCCAGGCGGCACAACCCGTCCTCGCTTTCGAGGATCGGCACCGCTGACTTGCTCTGGTGCTGCCGGAAATTGGGTTCGGCGTCCTCCTTGAGCACTTCGTCAATGGTGGTGTCGAGCGCCCGCGACAGCCTGACGACGGTTCCGATGGTCGGGTTGGTCTCGTTGCGCTCGATTTGGGAAATGATCGACTTGGCCACCCCCGACTGCTCCGAAAGTTCACCCAGCGACATGTTATAGGCCTTGCGCAGCCGCTGGATAGTCTTGCCGAGCGAGGGAGTTGCATCACTCTCCTGTGAACTGTCCGATCGCTTGCCCCGCCGCGTTGACATCACCAGGTTCCTTCTGTAGAACAAGTGTTCGTTAAAACGAACGTTCGGATTACCGAACATTCCCGCAGTGCCAGATGCCCTGATTTCTGTTGAAAAATCAACCGAAATTCTGCGCAGCTGCAATGACCAGCGGGAAGCCGGCTGTCCGATCAAGCGAACGGAAGTGCAGATGGGTTATATTCAGGTCATTGACGAAGCCGGCAAGCCGCACCACGTGGAGGCCGTCGAAGGCTGGCGTGTCATGGAGATCATCCGCGAACACGGCTTCAATGTCGAGGGCCTGTGCGGCGGTGCCTGCGCCTGCGCCACCTGCCATGTCGAAGTCGACGAAACCTGGCTGCCGCGCCTGCACCCGGCCCGCGACGAGGAGGAAGCCATGCTCGACATGGTGCCCGTGGTCGGGCCGCAGTCGCGCCTGTCATGCCAGATCATCTACACGCCGGAGCTCGATGGCCTTGCCGTCAGGCTGGTGCCGACGGAATGAGGCGGCAATGCGATATTTCCCGGTCTTCGCCGATCTGAAGCAGCGCAAGGTCATCGTCGCCGGCGGCGGCGAGGAGGCGCTGCGCAAAGTGCGGCTGCTGCGCAAGACGGAGGCGCTGATCGCCGTCGTGGCGCCCACGCTTCATCCCGATCTCGCTGGCGATCCGCGGGTCCAATGGCTGGCAAGGGACTTCCGTCCTGAACTTCTCGATGGCGCCACCCTGGTCTTCGCTGCCGATCCCTCGCTCAACGCCACCGTCGCGGCGGCCGCCCAGGCGCGCGGTATTCCGGTCAATGCCGTTGATACGCCGGCACTTTCGACCTTCATTGTCCCCTCGATCGTCGACCGCCATCCGGTCGTCGTCGCGATCGGTACCGAAGGGGCCGCGCCGGTGCTGGCCCAGGGTCTGCGGGCGCGGATCGATGCGCTGCTGCCGGCCGGACTTGGCAGGCTGGCCGAAGCGGCGCGCGGCCTGCGCGAGCGGGTTGCCGCGGCCCTGCCGCAGGCGCGCCGCCGGTCCTTCTGGCAGCGCTACTTCTTCGGCTCGATCGCCCGGTCGTTCCTGGCCGGCGACGCCGCCGCCTACGATAGCGAGCTTGCCCGGCTGCTCGGCGATGCCGCAGCGCCGCCGCGCGGTCGCGTGACGCTGGTGAGCGCCGCCGACGGCAATCCCGAGCACCTCACCCTGAAGGCCCAGCGCAAGCTCTACGAGGCTGACCTCATCGTCCATGACGCGGCCGTTGCCGCCGCCATTCTGGAAGTGGCCCGCCGCGACGCGGTGCGCCGGGTTGCTGACGCTGACAGCCCTGCCGCCATTGTCGCGGCGGCGGCCAGGGGCGAACACGTCGTCCGCATCACTGCCGGCAGTCTCGTCGGTTTCGCCCGCAGCGCTGAGCTTGCCGCCTATCTGACCGCCGGCCTGTCGATCGAGGCCGTGCCGGCCGTCAATGCCGCCGAAACGGCGGTCGAAACCCCCGGTATCGTGCCGTTCCCGCGCCGCGACTCCCGGCGGAGGGCCGTGTCATGACCGTGACCGAAAAGGGCCAGGTGCTCACCGCCAACCGTCTGCGCGACGGCATTGTGGTCTTCTACACCCATGCCGGCAGCTGGAGCGAAAACATCGACGACGCCGTGCTTGCCGTGGAACCGCAGGCCGCCAGCGCCCTCGAGGCCCGCGGCCGCGAGGACGAGGCGAAGACCCTGGTCACCGGGGCCTATCTGTTCGATGCCACGCGCGAGGACGGCCATGTCAAGGCCGCCCATATCCGCGAGCGCATCCGCACCCTGGGGCCGAGCGTCAGGGAAGATCTCGGCAAGCAGTCAGAGGGCAAGGGCGGCGCCTTCGCTGCCGTGCTCACCGGAGTTTGAGCCATGTACCGTTATGACGAGTTCGATCAGCAGTTCGTCCGTGAACGCACCGCGCAGTTTGCCGATCAGGCCGCTCGGCGCCTCAGCGGTGAACTGACCGAGGACGAGTTCCGGCCGCTCAGGTTGATGAACGGCCTGTACCTGCAGCTGCACGCCTACATGCTCCGTGTCGCCGTGCCCTACGGCACGCTGTCGTCGCGCCAGATGCGGCAGCTGGCGCACATCGCGCGCAAGTGGGACAAGAACTACGGGCATTTCACGACGCGGCAGAACATCCAGTACAACTGGATCAGGCTCGAGGACACGCCGGACATCCTCGCCGCCCTTGCCGATGTCGAAATGCACGCGATCCAGACCTCCGGCAACTGCATCCGCAATGTCACGACCGATCACTGGGCCGGCGCCGCCGCCGACGAAATCGCCGACCCGCGGCCCGTCGCCGAACTGATCCGGCAGTGGTCGTCGCTGCATCCGGAATTCTCCTACCTGCCGCGCAAGTTCAAGATTGCCGTCACCGGCGCGCCGAATGACCGCGCCGCCGTCAAGGTTCATGATATCGGCCTCAGGCTGCACCACGACGAGGACGGCCGGCGCGGCTGGGAGGTGCTGGTAGGCGGCGGCCAGGGCCGCACCCCGGTCATCGCCGTCACCGTGCGCGACTTCCTGCCCGAGAACGAGCTGCTCGCCTACCTCGAGGCGATCATGCGCGTCTACAATCTCTATGGGCGGCGCGATAACAAGTACAAGGCGCGCATCAAGATCCTGGTGCACGAGATCGGCCCCGACAAGTTCCGCCAGGAGGTTGAGGCTGAATACGCGCGGCGTCCGAAGCAGGAGACCGAAGTCGAGGAAAAGGAACTGGCGCGGATCGCTGCCTATTTTGCACCCCCGCCATTCGAGAAGCTGCCGCGGTGGTCGGCCAGGTTTGAAGAGGCGCGCGCCAGGGATGCTGCCTTTGCACGCTGGGTCAGGACCAACGTTGCCGCGCACCGGGTCGACGGTTATGCAATCGCCAACATCTCGCTGAAGCCCGAAGGCGGCATTCCCGGTGACGCCAGCGCCGAGCAGATGGAGGCGGTGGCCGATCTCGCAAAGGCCTACAGCTTCGACGAGATCAGGATCAGCCACGCCCAGAATCTGGTGCTGCCGCATGTGCGGCGCGACGATCTCTACGCCGTGTGGCAGGCGCTCGTTGCCGCCGGCCTCGATGCTGCCAACTACGGTCTGGCCGGCGATATCATCGCCTGCCCCGGCCTCGACTACTGCGCGCTGGCGACGGCGCGTTCGATTCCCGTGGCACAGGCCATCAGCCGCCGGTTTGCCGACTATGGCCGCCAGCAGGACATCGGCCCGCTCAAGATCAACATATCCGGCTGCATCAACGCCTGCGGCCATCATCATGTCGGCCACATCGGCATTCTCGGCCTCGATAAGAAGGGCGAGGAGTATTACCAGATCACACTTGGCGGTTCGTCCTCCGAGGAGGCGTCGATCGGCAGCATCCTCGGTCCCGGCTTCGCCGGTCCCGACGTCGCCGGAGCCATTGAAAAAATCATCGATACCTATCTGGCATTGCGCCAGCCGGGCGAGGAGTTTCTCGCCGCCTACCGCCGCGTCGGCGCCCAACCGTTCAAGGAGGCCCTCTATGCCGCTGCTTAAGTCTGAAGGCTTCGTCGAGGACAGCTGGATCCATCTCGGTGCGGACGATCCCCTGCCCGCCTCTGGTGACATCATCGTGCCGTTCGCCCGCCTGCTGAAGGATTGGGAGACGCTGGTCAGGCATGACGGACGCCTCGGCACGGTGTTTCCCAACATCGACCGCATCGAAGCCCTCACGCTGTTCCTGCCGCGGCTGGCGCTGATCGTGCTGCCCTTCCCGAGCTTCACCGACGGCCGCGCCTATTCGCTGGCGCGGCAGCTGCGCGAGGCGGGTTATCGCGGCGAGTTGCGGGCCACGGGCAACGTGCTGCCGGATCAGTTGCAGTTCATGCGCCAGGTCGGCTTCGATGCCTTCGAGATCGGCGACCGGTTCGCGCCCGAGACGTGGTTGCGCGCCTCGCGCCAGATGTCGCTCGCCTATCAGCGCGGCCTGTTCCGCGCGGCCGGCGAAACCGAAGTTCTCAGCGAGCGGCACCGCGAAGCCGAGCCCTGGCTCGAACAGCCATATGCCGGATAGGTCGCGATGTACGGCGAGATCATCAAGCGTTATGCGGGCTTTGACGGCCGCGACCTGCTTGAGCCGCTGATCACCCATTACTTCACGGGGCGGGTGGCGCTGGTCTCGTCGTTCGGCGCGGAATCGGCCGTGCTCCTGCACATGGTGGCGCAGATCGATCGCGACGTTCCGGTGATCTCGCTCGATACCGACAAGCTGTTCTGGGAAACCCGCGCCTATCGTGCCAGGTTGATCGATCAGCTGCGCCTGACGGACGTCCGTATCGTGCGGCCTGACCCCGCCGACCTGGCGCGCGAAGATCCGGACGGCGAACTCCATCGCACCGATCCCGACATGTGCTGCCATATCCGCAAGACGGAGCCGCTTGACAAGGCGCTCACCGGTTTTGCGGCGTGGATTTCGGGGCGCAAGCGTTTTCATGGCGGATCCCGTGCGCATATTCCGGCGCTGGAGGCCGCGGATGGCCGCCTGAAAATTGAGCCGTTGGCGCGTTTTACGCCAGCCGACATCGACGCCTATATCGATTACTATGATCTCCCGCGGCATCCCCTGGTCGAACAGGGATACCGCTCGATTGGATGCGTGCCGTGCACGGTCAAGGGTGGCAGCAGCGACAATCCGCGCGCCGGAAGATGGGCTGGTACAGCCAAGACCGAATGCGGTATTCACTGGACTGCAAACGGCCGGCCGATCAGAGCCGCCTGAGCACGGGATCACACTCCAGAGCGGCATCTGGATTGGCAGGGGAGAACAGTCCGCGTGGAAGAATTCATCACGTTTGCCATCGTCGGCTTCTGCGCACAGCTGATCGATGGCGCCCTCGGCATGGGCTTTGGCGTCATCTCCAGCTCCATTCTGCTCGCCCAGGGTGTTCACCCCGCGCTCGTTTCGGCAAGCGTGAACGCTGCCAAGCTTCCCACCAGCGGCACCGCGGCACTCTCGCACCACCTGCATGGCAACCTGAACTGGGAGCTTGTGCGCTCATTGGCCCTTTTTGGTTCGATCGGCGGCATCCTCGGCGCCCTGCTGCTCACCAGCCTCAAGGGCGCGCTGCTGCAGGTGCTCGTCAATCTCTATCTCTTTGGCATGGGCGCGCTCATCGTCTATCGCGGCATCGCCAACCATGCACCGAAGCTGATGGAATCCGCTCGCGCCCGCACCATCGGCCTCGCCGGCGGCAGCATTGAGGGCATCGGCGGGTCCTGGGGTCCGATCGTCACGACCAGTCTGCTCGGTTCCGGTGTGGAGTCCCGCTATGCGATCGGCAGTTCGAACTTCTCCGAGTTCGTCGTCAGCTTCTCCGTGTTCTCGGCATTCTTCATCACCTATTACATCGGCCACTGGGGCGCTGACACGGATTGGCACGAGGTCACGGCATCGGTCTCGGGCTTGGTGATCGGCGGCATTCCGGCAGCCGTGATGGGCGGTTATCTGTCGAAACGCGCCCCGCGCCGGCCGCTCACCATCGCCGTCGGCAGCCTCGCACTGGCCATTGCGGTGTATCGAACTGTGTTCGTCTCTTAACGATTCGGTCAGAATTGCGCCGCATTCTGTCGCGACTCTCTTCTGCGTCAGTTGCGTGGACGCGTATGCTCCTGGTTGGAGCAGGCAGGGCGGGACGGCCTTCGCGAAGTCAGCATGCACTTCGTTCCCTGTGTATCGTTGGTGAACGGTTGGAGAGGGCGCCGTCATATGGACGATTTTATTCTCTTTGTACTGATCGGTTTTCTGGCGCAGCTGGTCGACGGCTCGCTCGGCATGGGATATGGCGTGGTATCGTCTTCCACGCTGCTCGCATTCGGCGTGCCGCCGGCGCAGGCCTCGGCCTGCGTACATGCCGCAAAGCTCTTCACATCCGGCACTTCGGCATTGTCACATCATTCCTTCGGCAACGTCGACCGCGCGCTGTTCGTGAAGCTGGCCACCATGGGAGCGGCGGGCGGCGCGCTTGGCGCCCTGCTGGTGGCGATTGTGCCGGGCGAAATGGTGCGCCCGGTCGTCATGACCTACCTTTGTGTCATCGGCATCCTGATCGTCTATCGCGCCTGGCTGGTGCGGCACCCCGCCAGGTCGCAATGGCGCGCCGCCCCGGCGCGTCTCATCGGCAGTGTTGGCGGCTTTGTCGATGGCGTCGGTGGCGGCGGCTGGGGACCGGTGGTGACCTCGAGCCTGATCGGCGCCGGCACCAATCCGCGCTTCACCGTCGGCTCGACCAATGCCGCCGAATTCGTGGTGACGATCTCGGTAATCGCCACCTTCATTCTTGCCGGCGTCAGCGGCTTGTGGCGGGAGGTCGGTGAGATGCGCGATCATGCGGTCGCGGTGGGTGGCCTCGTCGCCGGCGGTGTACCGGCCGCCCTGCTTGCCGGATATCTGCCGCGCCATGTCAACGCCCGCCGGTTTTCCGGTGCAATCGGCGTGCTGGTGCTGGCGATCGGCGTGCAGCAGCTCTGGCGCATGGCGATCTGAGCCAGGGCTCAGGCCAGCCATTTCTCCATGCGGAAGTTGGTGAGGGCAACGCCGTCGACAAGCACGGTCTGTTCGGCGACCGTGTTGAAGCCGCGCCGCGCGAAGAAGCGCCGGCCGGTGATGCTGGCTTCGGTGTGGATGCGCTTGAGCCGCCAGGCTCTTGCCTGCAACTCCACCTGCTCGAGCAGCGCACTGGCGACCCCGATACCCTGGAAGTCGGGACTCACGAACATCATGTCGAGATGGCCATCGCGCTCGAGGTCGGTGAAGCCGGCGGCCACGCTGCCCACCTCGGCAAGCCAGGTTGGCTGCGCCAGGCGCCGGACGCGCCACGCGGCGCTGCGGGCGGCCGACCAGGCCGCAATCTGCTCCGGCCGGTAATCGCGGCTGGCGACTTCGCGCACCGCCCGCTGAAACAGGTCGATGACGGTGAAGAGATCGCCGTCACTGTAACTCCGGATGCGGATCGGCGCCGGCACCCGCCTCACGCGGCCGCAATCGCCTGGTTGAGGTCGGCAATGATATCGCTGGCATCTTCGAGGCCGACCGAAAGCCGCAGCATGCCGTCGGTGATCCCCATGCTGGCCCGGGCTTCGGCGCCGATGTTGCGGTGGGTGGTCGAAGCCGGATGCGTCATCAGCGACTTGGCATCGCCCAGATTGTTGGAGATGTCGATCAGTTCGAGGTTGCGCAGCACGTTGAAGGCGCCCGCCTTGCCGCCTTCGACTTCGAACGTCACCACGGTTCCGCCGGCATTCATCTGTGCCTTGCACAACTCGTATTGCGGATGGCTTGGCAGATGCGGGTAGAGCACCCGGCTCACGCCTTTGGTGACGCTCAGCGCCTCCGCCACCTGCCTGGCGCAATCGCTCTGCGACAGCACCCGCAGCTTCAGCGTCTCGAGACCTTTCAGCAGGATCCAGGCATTGAACGGCGACAGCGACGGCCCGGTGTGGCGCAGGAACGGTTTCAGCAGGTCTTCCTTGAACTTGCGCGACGACACGATGGCCCCGCCCAGCACGCGGCCCTGGCCGTCCATGTGCTTGGTGCCGGAATAGACCACGACATCGGCTCCCAGATCGAGGGGGCGCTGCAGGATCGGCGTCGCGAAGATATTGTCGACCACGACCAGCGCGCCCGCCGCCTTGGCGATCCGGGTCACGGCGGCGAGGTCGATGACCTCGAGCGTCGGGTTCGACGGTGTCTCCAGGAACACGCATTTGGTGTCGCGGGTGACCGCCTGCTCCCAGGCCTTCAGGTCCTTGCCGTCGACCAGCGTCGTCCTGATGCCGAAGCGTGGCAGAATGCCCGTCACGACCTGGTAGCAGGAGCCGAAAAGTGCTTTCGATGCAACGAGATGGTCGCCGGCCTTCAATTGGCATGCGAGCGCGCCGAAGACCGCCGCCATGCCCGAGGCCACGCCATAGCAGGCTTCCGCCCCTTCCAGCAGCCGCAGCCGCTCCTCGAACATCGTGACGGTGGGATTGCCGTAGCGGCCGTAGACATAGCCGTCGTCTTCCCCGGCAAAGCGTTTCTCGGCGGTTTCCGGCTCGTCATAGACGAAGCCCGAATTGAGGAACAGCGCTTCCGAGGTTTCGCCATGCGGCGAGCGTTCGAGGCCGCCCCGCACCAGCTTGGTGGCAACGCCCCAGCGGGCGGGATTGCGTGTCTTGCGGTCTTTCTTCATCAGCTCTGCACCCAGGGCAGTCCGGCGGCCTTCCAGCCGCCGATCCTGCCGCGATGGCCCTCCGCGTCGCGGTCGCCCTCGAAACCCTGGGCGACATTCCAGGCATTGAGAAATCCCGCCTTGGTGAGTTCGGCGGCTGCCGAGGCCGATCGGCTGCCCGACCGGCAGATGCACAGGATCTCGGAGTCCCGGGCAATCCCTGCCCGCTCCACTTCGGCGACGAAATCGGCGTTGATATGCATGGTCGGATAGACCTGCCAGCAGATGCGCACCAGCCGCTCGACGGCCGGCACGCCGACGAATGTCCACTCCGGCTGGGTGCGCACATCCACCAGCACGGCAGCCGGGTTGGCTTTCAGCCGCGCATAGGCCTCGCTTGGGGAGATGTCGCCCTGATACATCCGCACTGCACCTGTTCGTTATTCAGAACGGTTCGTGTCTTACGCCAAACCACCGCCCGGGAGAAGCGGAAACTGCGCTGTCAGAGGATGAAATCGGCGGCACTGAGTGCGCCAAGGCCCCTGACCACGATGACCATCTCCGCGGCACTGTCGGCATCGGTGTCGACCCGGACGATGCAATCGCCGCCGGACACGGTGTAGCGCACCTCGCCGGCCGCCGCCGTGAAGGCGCCCGTCCCTCGGAAGGCGAAGGCCTGGTTGCCGGCACTGGCCGGATCGGCGTCGATGGCGGAAAGGTCGATGCGGTCGCCGCCGGCCCCGGCCTTGCTCACGAAATATTCGATGACATCGGCGCCCGCCACGCTGGCGCCACTTTCCGCGATCTTGCGGAACTTGACAATATCGCGGGCGTCATCGTCGAGATTGAATTCCGAACGGACCGTATAGATGTGGTCGAGCCCTGCCCCGCCGAAAAGCACGTCGGCGCCCTCGCTGCCGGCGATCGTGTCGTTGCCGGCGCGGCCGTCGATCGTGTCATTGCCCGCGCGGCCGGCAATCGAGTTGGCGCCCGCGCTGCCGAGGAGACGGTCGTCGGCATCGCTGCCGAGGATGTTCTCGAAGCCCGCGAAGCGGTCGAAGCCCCATTGCCCCAGATTCTGGACGCCGGTCTTGGCCAGGTCGAAGCGCGCACCCTGATCCGCCTGGTCGAAGGAAAACGCCCCGTTGAATTCGAAGTAGTAGAAGTCCAGCGTATCGATGCCGCTGCCGCCGGAATAGACGTCATCGCCATTGTTGACCGTGACGGTATCGTCGCCGGCTCCGCCATAGACACGGTCGTCGCCGCTGCCGTCGGCAAGCTGATCGTTATCCGCGCCGCCATGGATTTCGTCATTGCCCGAGCCGCCCGCCAGGACGTCGTTGCCGCTGTTGCCCTCGAGGATATCGGCATTGGCGCCGGTTTCGATCGTGTCGTTGCCGCCGAGGCCGCTGGCCAGGTCGGCTTCAAGCCCCCAGTTGGCACCCGCCACGATTGAGGTCAGAAATTCACCCGCACTGGTACCAATCAGAAAGGCCATACCGGATCTCCTGTTTGCGTTGCTGCCATCGCCCCTAATGGAGAATCGAGGGCATGAAAACCCCGCAACTCCAACGCGGTGAATGCCGCTGCCGGGATGGTGATCCCGATTGCGCCTTCCGGGCCTGATGCCGCCCTGCTAGGAAAGGCCAAAACGGGAGCTTTTCATGTCCAGATCCCTGCCCGCCCGTGCCGATGTCGTCATCATTGGCGGCGGCATCGTCGGCGCCTCGATCGCCTATCACCTGACCAAGATCGGCATCACCAATGTGGTGCTGCTGGAGCGAAAGCAGCTGACCTCGGGCACGACCTGGCATGCGGCGGGCCTCGTCGGCCAGCTGCGCGCCTCGCGCAACCTGACCGAACTCGCCAAATACACGACCTCGCTGTTCGAGGGACTCGAGAAGGAAACCGGCCAGGCCACCGGCTTCAAGCAAAACGGCTCGATCTCGATCGCCCTCAGCGAGGGCCGCTTCGAGGAGCTGAAGCGCGGCGCCTCGATGGCCAGGAATTTCGGACTCACCGTCGATGTGATTTCCGTGGATGAGATCAGGGAGCGCGTGCCGCACTACAATCTGCAAGGCGCCGTCGGCGGCGTCTTTCTGCCCAAGGACGGCCAGGTCAATCCGATCGATGTGACCCAGGCGCTGGCCGCGGGCGCGCGCTCGCGCGGCGCGCAGATCTTCGAGAACACCAAGGTCACCCGCGTCCTGGTCGCGAAGGGCGCTGCCACCGGCGTCGAGACCCTCTCGGGCACGATCCAGGCCGACAAGGTGGTGATCGCGTCGGGCATGTGGTCGCGCGATCTGGGGCATGCCATCGGCGTCAGCATTCCGCTCCATGCCTGCGAGCACTTCTATATCGTCTCGGAGCCGATTGTCGATCTGCCCCGCGACATGCCGGTGGTCAGGGTTCCCGATGAATGCACCTATTACAAGGAGGATGCCGGCAAGCTGATGGTCGGCGCCTTCGAGCCCCGGGCCAAGCCCTGGGGCTTCGACGGCATCCCCGAGGATCATGCCTTCGAGACCCTGCCCGAGGACATGGATCATTTCGAACCGATTCTCGCCGCCGCCATCAACCGCGTGCCGCTGCTCGAGACCGCCGGCATCCAGCTCTTCTTCAACGGGCCCGAGAGCTTCACGCCGGACGTGCGCTACTATCTCGGCGAGGCGCCCGAGCTCCGCAACCTCTATGTGGCGACCGGCTTCAACTCGATCGGCATCCAGTCCTCGGGCGGCGCCGGGCTCGTGTTGTCGCAATGGATCAGGGACGGCCATCCGCCGATGGATGTGAACGGCATCGACATCCGCCGCATCCATCCCTTCCAGTCGGTCCGGCGCTATCTGCGCGACCGGGTGAGCGAAAGCCTGGGGCTCCTCTATGCGATGCACTGGCCCTACCGCCAGGCCGAGACGGCGCGCGGCGTGCGCCGCTCGCCTTTCTACCGGCAGCTCAAGGACCTCGGCGCCGTCTATGGCGAGGTGAATGGCTGGGAGCGGCCCAACTGGTATGCGCGGGACGGTATGAAGCCCGAATACGAATACTCCTACGGCCGCCAGAACTGGTTTGCCTGCGCCGATCATGAGGCCAAGCAGCTGATGAATGCCTGTGCCTTCTTCGACCAGTCCTCCTTCGCCAAGTTCCGCGTCGAGGGCAAGGATGCCTGTGCGGTTCTGAACCGCGTCAGCGCCAACAATGTCGATGTCGCGCCGGGACGCATCGTCTATACGCAATGGCTCAATGAGCGGGGCGGCATCGAGGCCGACCTCACCGTCACGCGGCTTTCGGAAACCGCGTTCATGGTGGTAACGGGTGCGATCCCGCAGACCCGCGATTTCGCCTGGCTCAAGCGTCACATTCCGGATGGCGCCCATTGCGTTGCCACCGACGTGACCTCCGGCCTGCCGATGATCGCGGTGATGGGGCCCAACTCGCGCGCCCTGCTCCACAAACTGTCCGGCGCCGATCTCTCCAATCAGGCCTTCCCGTTCGGCACCTCGCAGGAGATCGAGATCGGCTATGCAAGGGTGCGCGCCAGCCGCATCACCTATGTCGGCGAACTCGGCTGGGAGCTCTATATCCCCGCCGAATTTGCCGCCCATGTCCTGGAGACGCTGCTTGCAGCGGGCGGCGAATTCGGCCTCACCCCCGCCGGCATGCACACCATGAACAACTGCCGCATGGAGAAGGCCTACCGCCACTGGGGCCATGACATCGCCGACGAGGATACGCCGCTCGAAGC
>CAZIXE010000017.1:0-69444 GCA_964543235.1 uncultured Rhizobiaceae bacterium
CAGTGAATCACGCTCTCAAGCCCGTAGCGAGCGGCTTTTTCAACAGCCTGCTAGGCCTTCGCAAGTTCAGGTAACGCGAGCGGGCGAGACGTTGAACTGTCGGCTTCCACAAAAGTGCCGTGTTTAACAGTCACCACCGCTTGCAGCTCCGGTTCCTCCGCCGAATCCTCATGAATCTCATCGGCAGCCGGCTTGATCCGGAACCACGCGGCGTAGAGGGCAGGAAGGAAGAGCAGGATCAGCACCGTGCCCACCGCCGTGCCGCCGATCAGCGTATAGGCCATCGATCCCCAGAAGACGGAATGCGTGAGGGGAACGAAGGCCAGCACGGCGGCAAGTGCGGTCAGGATCACGGGCCGCGTGCGCTGCACCGTGGCTTCGACGACGGCGTGATAGTCATCGAGGCCTGCCGCACGATTCTCCTTAATCTGTTCGGTCAGGATCAGCGTGTTGCGCATCAGAATGCCGGCCAATCCTATCAGGCCGAGAATGGCATTGAACCCGAAGGGCTGGTTGAAGAGCAGCAGTGCTGGAACGACGCCCACGAGACCCAATGGCGCCGTCAGCAGCACCATGGCCAACATCGAGAAGGATCGCACCTGCAGCATGATGATGATCAACGTGGCAGCGATCATGACCGGGAATATCTTGGCCAGCGCGGCATTGGCTTTTTCAGCCTCCTCGATCGATCCACCCATTTCGATGCGATAACCGGTCGGCAGGGAGGAGATGAGCGGCTGGAGCGCCGTGAGAACCTGTTTAGAAACTTCCGGAGGTTGCGTCGCCTCATTGATATCCGAGCGGACCGTGATGACGGGCGTGCGATCGCGGCGCTTCAGGATCGGCTCTTCCAGTCGGATTTCGGAGTGTCCGACCTGATCGAGCGGAACCTGCCGGCCGTCCCGGCTCATCAGTGAGAAATCCGCCAGACGCGCCGGATCCAGGCGCTCGGCGCCAGCGCTCCGTGCCACGATGGGGACGTTGCGGATGCCTTCGCGGGCCTGAGTGACGGGAATGCCGGTGAGGAGGAACTGGAGTTGCTGGCCCACTTCCGCCGGTGACAGGCCGATGAGGTTGAGCCGGTCCTGATCCGGAACAAAGCGAAGCACCGGCGTGCGATTTCCCCAATCGCGGTTCGCCTCCCGCACGTCGGGGACGCCCCGCATGATGTCGAGCGCCTTTTCGGAAATACTGTAAAGTTGCGCGGGATCGGGTCCCATGATCCGGAACTCGACCGGGAAGACCGAGGGGGGACCGAAGACGAACTGTGTGACGCGCACATAGGCTTCGGGCGCAAGCCCCTGGGCCACCGCCTCACGGAGCCTGTGTTTCAGGGCCTCGCGCGCCTCCGCGTCCGGTGTCAGCACGACGATCTTGGCGAAGGCGGGATCAGGCAGTTCCGGCGACAGCGCCAGGTAGAATCTCGGCGCGCCCTGGCCGACATAGCTGGTGACGATCTCGACCTCCGGCTGCTGGTCGAGCCAGTGCTCGAGCTTCTCGACCGCAGCGGTCGTCGTCTCGATGCTGGTTCCTTCCGGCAGGCGGACCTCCACCAGAACCTCGGGGCGGTCTGAAGTCGGGAAGAACTGCTGCTTGAGGCCACCCATACCGGCGACGGAGAACGCGAAGGCGATGCCCACGATGGCGGATGTCAGGAACTTGTGGCGCACGGCAAAACTGATGACCCCGCGCAGGCGCCGGTAATTCGGCGTGTCGTAGATCGCGGCGTGGCCGCCCTCGACCGATTTGATCGCAGGCAGCATCTTGACGCTCAGATAGGGCGTAAAGACGACTGCGACAATCCAGGAGACGATGAGAGCGAATCCCACGACCCAGAAGATGTTGCCGGCGTATTCGCCGGCCGTCGAGGGCGCGAAGCCGACCGGCAGGAAGCCAGCGACCGTCACCAGTGTTCCCGACAGCATCGGCGCCGCCGTGTGGCTCCAGGCATAGGCCGCCGCCTTGATGCGGTCCATGCCCTCTTCCATCTTCACCACCATCACCTCGATGGCGATGATGGCGTCGTCGACGAGCAGCCCGAGCGCCAGGATGAGGGCGCCGAGCGTGATGCGGTCGAAGTCGCGATGGGTTTCCAGCATGATGAGGAAGACGACGGCAAGCGTCAGCGGGACGGCGGCCGCCACGACGATGCCGACGCGCCAGCCGAGGCTGACAAGGCTCACCAGCAGCACGACGCCGAGTGCCATCGCAAACTTCATCATGAACTCGTCGACCGCATGGGTGATGTTGACGGCCTGGTCGGTCACCTTGTCGAGCGTCATCCCGAGCGGCAGCGTCCGGGCGATGGCCGCGGTCCTGTCCTCAAGCGCCTTGCCGAGTGCCAGACCATCCCAGCCCTCCTGCATCACCGCCGCGAGCATGATGGTGGGCTCGCCCTGATGCCGGATGAGGTAGGTCGGAGGATCCTCGTAGCCGCGGCGAACCTCGGCGATGTCGGAGAGCTTCAGCGTCCGCCCGGCAGCGACGATCGGCGTGTCGGCGATCGCCTGAACGCTGTCATAGGCGCCGTCCACCCGGATGAAGACCTGCGGCCCCTTGGTGTCGATCGAACCTGCCGGTGTGACGCTGTTCTGCCGCTGCAAGGCGGCGACAATATCCTGTGCCGACACACCAAGGGTTGCCAGCTTCGCGAAGGAGAACTCGACGAAGATCTGTTCGGGACGTTCCCCGAGGATGTTGATCTTCTTGACGCCGGGCACGTGCAGGAGGTCCTGACGGATCACCTCGGCCTGCCTGGCCAGCTCACGCATCGGCATGCCCTTGGCCTTGAGCGCATACAGGGCGAAGCTCACGTCGGAATACTCGTCGTTGACGAAGGGGCCGAACACGCCCGGCGGCAGGTTGCGGGCTTCATCCCCGAGCTTCTTGCGGGCTTGATAGAACTCCTCCTGCACCTCCGATGGCGGCGTACTGTCCTTCAGCGTAAGCGTCATGAGCGCGAGACCCGGCCGCGTGGTCGTCTCGACCCGGTCGTACCAGGCCAGTTCCTGGAGCCGCTTCTCCAGCGGCTCGGCGACGAGATCCTGCATCTCGCGCGCCGTTGCCCCCGGCCATGCCGCCGTGACCGTCAGGTTCTTGATGGTGAAGTTCGGGTCCTCGGCGCGCCCGAGCATGACGAAAGCATAGGCGCCGGCGGCTGCTAGCAGCAGGATGAAAAACAGGGTGACGGCGCGTTCGCGAACCGCGATCGCGGAAAGATTGAGGTTCATCCGTTGCCCCCGCTATCGGAAGCAGTCCTGACGGGGGCGCCCTCCCGCAGGAGGTGAGCGCCGAGCGAAACAATCGGATCACCGGAGCTCAGCCCAGCGATCACCGCGGCTTCGCTGCTCACCCGAACAAGTTTGACGGGTCGAAAGCGTACTGTTGAGGTAGCGCTGTCCAAGGTCCAAACGCCGGTCTTCTGGCCGTCATCGAGTAGGGCTCCCAGCGGCACCTGCACCTCCGGCTCAATCGTTTGGCTTGCAAGCCGAATGGTTACCGTGGCGCCAAGGGGTGCCGCCGCGGCCTCGCCGTCGAGCACATAGCGGGCCTCATAGGTGCGCGTCTGGGGATCGGCGGAATCGGAAAGCTGCCGGAGACGTGCCGTATAGTGGCGACCATCGTCCCCAAACACGGTGGCGTCGGCCACCGAGCCGATCGCCGGCCGGATCGTCTCGGGAAGCGCAACGACAGCTTCGCGGGGTCCGGCCTGGGCGAGCCGTACCACGGGCTGGCCGGTGCTGACGACCTGGCCGGGCTCGCCAAGCGTCTCGATGACGGTTCCATCCGCATCCGCCACGAGGACAGAATAGGTTGCCTCGTTCTCGGCGACCCGTGCCTCAGCTTCTGCGGCGGCGAGTTGCGCCTTGGCTGTATCGGACGCGGATTTCGCCTGCTCATAGCGCTGTCGGGGAACCCATCCATCCTTGAGCAAACTGGCGTATCGCCGTTCATCCGCCTCCAACTGAACGAAGGAAGCGCGCGCCGCGACGACCGCATTGCGCTTTGCAGTGAGCGCAAGACGAAGGTCGGTGTCGTCGATCCGCATGAGCGGCTGACCGGCTTTGACCTGCTGCCCGGCGTTCACAAGCCGTTCGACAATCTTGCCGGCGACGCGGAATCCAAGATTGCTCTGTACTCTAGCCCCAATGATGCCGGTGAAGCCCCGCTCGGCATGGGTCACCGGCGTTGCCGTCACTAGCCTGACCATCGGGGGGTCCTGCCTCGGATCGCTCATGGCAGTGGTTTCCTGCGTAGGAATGGCCAGCGTGGCGAATGCCGCCGCCCCCGACGCCGCGATCAGGATTCCTCCCAGCACAATAATGGATCTCATTTTCATGGCATCGCCTCTTGTTGAAATAGATTGCATTCACACTCTATATAGGATATAGATTACGAATGCAATCTAAAAAAGGAGGTTGGCGATGCGTGTGAGTCGCACCCAGGCCGAGGAAAACCGCCAAACCGTGATCAATGTGGCAAGCCGCCTGTTTCGCGAACACGGCTTCGACGGCATCGGCCTTAAGGACCTGATGAAGGGTGCCGGACTGACCCAGGGCGCGTTCTACAAGCAGTTCGCATCGAAGGACGATTTGGCGGCGCAGGCCTCCAGGCGGGCCATGAAGCGCGCCTTCATCCGCTTTTCGGCTGCCGCAGCGGCAAATCCCGATGATCCCCTTGGCGCGGCAATTGCGGCCTACCTCAGCACGGAACATCGCGAAGACCTGATGGATGGCTGCCCGGTCGCAGCGCTCGGTTCGGATGCAGCCAGACAGGGCGCCGACATAAAGGCGTCATTCGAAGCCGGGATCAGGGAGTACCTCGAACTGCTCGGCCCGTGGGTTGACGGAGCTGAGGGCAACGAGCCCGGCGGCAAGGCCATGGCAATTCTCTCGACAATGGTCGGCGCGATGGTCATCTCGCGCGCCGTCAACGACCCCGATCTGGCGCGGGCCTTTCTGCATTCGGCGTTTGATCTGGTTCGTACAGCAGTCCCGCCAAAGCGGTCCCGGTCCCGCCGGAAGAACGCGCAAGGGGTGCGGCAGTGAGTTGGTGGATTGCGATCGACATCGCCGTCGCGGGTCCTGGCCTATGGCTGTTCTCACATGCCGTCGAGTTCCTGAGGCCGCGTCCGCAAGCGCCCAGCCGCCTCCGCTGGAGCGACACCATCCCGATCAGATATGCCGCGATCGGAGGTGCCAAACTTCGTTATGTCAAGGTGGGTTCGGGTCCAACGATCGTGCTGCTGCATACGCTGCGCACGCAGCTCGATCTCTTTGAGAAAGTTGTTCCGGAGCTATCGAAACATTGCACCGTGTATGCCTTGGACTACCCAGGGCACGGTCATTCGGACATTCCTCGGGCCCGCTACGACGCCCCCTTTTTCGTCGCCGCAGTCGAGGAGTTCCTCGAAGTGCAAGATCTGCGAGATGTCACGCTCGCCGGTGTCTCGATCGGCGGCGTCATCCCTCTTCTTATCGCGGCGCGACGCAACGCGCGTGTAGCGCGCGTCGTCTCAATCAATCCCTATGACTACGCCAAAGGCCGGGGCCTCGCGCGCAGTTCGCTGTTCGGTTGGATGACAACTTACGCCTCGCTGATGCCGCTGTTTGGCGAAATCTGGATGCGCCTGCGGTCGTTCCCGGTCACGCGATCCATCTTACGCGGCGGGGTGGCGCGACCCGACAACATCTCTCCTGCGCTGATGCGAGAGATGCACCAAGTCGGAAACCGCCCGCAGCACTACCGCGCGTTCCTCGCTCTGCTGCGAAATGGCAACAGCTGGGAATTGGCGCGCGAACAATATGGCCGCATCGATGTGCCGGTCCTGCTCGTCTATGGCGACAGGGATTGGTCGCGGACCGCCGAGCGCGAGCGCACACGCGCGCTTATCCCTAATGTTGTGATGAGGACAATCGGCGGCGCCGGCCATTTCTTGCCGCTGGATCGACCGCAAGAATTGCTTGATCTGCTCATTGGTTTCATCGACGCGGCCACCAAAGACGTGCTGGTGCGGTCGTCCGCCACGGGTGCAATGCGGGGGCCGATCCAATGACCATGGAACGTGCGGCAGAGTTCCGAAATGCAACTGCTCTCATCTCCGAATTGGCGGGACGTTCTGGGCTTGAACTCGTTGCAGGGCTGGCTGACGGGAGCATCCGCCGCCCTTCAATGGCGGAAACGCTCCCCTTCACATTGCTCCCGCCTGAAAAAGGTAAGATCAGACTGCAAGCCACACCAGATCCGCGCTTTTGCAATTTGACGAATACCATTCACGGCGGCTGGATCATGACGATGCTCGATACCGCCATGTCGCTTGCTGCGCAGACCACTCTTTCCCCTGGCGAAACCTGTCCGTCGCACGAAACTACCGCCAAGTTCGTGCGCCCGATATTCGTGGATTCCGGCGTGATGCATGTCATCGGGCAAGTAGTTTCGCGCGGCCGGACCGTCATCACACTGGAGGGCAGAATCAAGGACGCCGAAGGCAGGCTCTATGCCCATGGCACGTCAACTTGCCTGATCGTGAGCAGGAAACCGTGATGCGCCGCATTGTTGTCACAGGCATGGGAGCGGTCACGCCCCTTGCGGCAAATGTCGAAGCCTCCTGGTCGCGCCTTCTGGCTGGCCGCTCAGGCATCCGGCGGCTTCCGGACGAGGTGGTGGGGGACTTGCCGGCGAAAATCGGCGGCGTGGTTCCATCTCTACAGGAAGATCCTGACGCCGGATTTGATCCTGATATTGTTATGCCACCGAAAGATCAGCGCCGGGTTGACCGCTTCATCCTCTTCGCACTCGCCGCGGCAGATGAGGCGCTGGCGCAGGCGGGATGGAAGCCAAATTCGGAAAAAGAACGATTGCGCACTGCTACCGTCATCGCTTCGGGCATCGGTGGGTTCCCGGCCATCACCGAGGCGGTGCGCACGGTCGATCAGCGCGGTGTCCGCCGCCTGTCGCCGTTCACGGTGCCTTCCTTCCTGGTGAACCTCGCTGCGGGCCACGTCTCGATCCGTTACGGCTTCAAAGGTCCGCTAGGCGCACCGGTGACCGCCTGCGCGGCAGGCATCCAGGCGATTGGCGATGCAGCGCGTCTCATTCGCGCCAACGAAGCCGATATCGCCGTGTGCGGTGGAACCGAAGCCTGCATGAATGTCGTCAGTCTGGGTGGTTTTGCGGCCGCACGCTCTCTTTCGACAGGCTTCAACGAAACACCGGCTCAGGCTTCGCGCCCCTTCGACAGGTCGCGCGACGGCTTCGTCATGGGCGAAGGAGCAGGTCTACTGGTCATCGAGGAACTGAGCCACGCGCTTGCACGTGGTGCGAAGCCGCTCGCCGAGCTCGTCGGATACGGCACGACTGCGGATGCTCATCACATCACGTCCGGTCCCGAAGACGGCGATGGTGCGCGCCGCGCCATGGAGATTGCGATCGCCCAGGCCGGGATCTCGCCGCGCGAGGTCCGCCACTTGAATGCACACGCGACCTCCACGCCGGTAGGCGACCTTGGGGAGATCGAAGCAATCAAGAGAGTCTTCGGCACCGAATCCAACATTGCTGTCAGCGCAACGAAGTCGGCAACCGGTCACCTGCTCGGCGCGGCTGGCGGGCTGGCGGCCATCTTCACCATCCTGGCGCTCCAGCATCAGGTGGCACCGCCGACACTCAATCTCAATGATCCAGATCCAGCCGGAGAAGGCATCGACTTCATCGCAAATCAGGCCCGACCTACGGTGATGGACTACGCCATAGCCAATGGCTTCGGATTTGGTGGCGTCAATGCGAGCGTGTTGTTCCGGCGCTGGACGGACGGTCAAGCCACCGAGATCGCCGGAGAAGTCCATGGATGACGACCCGCAATTCACCATTCCAATCTTTATCAAGCGACGAAGTCCTGTTGATTACGAGCAGACGTCGCCACTTGAGACGCAATCCAACACAATTGAAAAAGGAGCATTTATGAACAAGTCAAATCAAAGCGTTGCACTGGTAACGGGTGCATCCTCCGGAATCGGAAAAGCAACAGCCAGGGCGCTGCTGAAGGCGGGCTACCTTGTATTTGGCACAAGCCAGCGCGCGCGCGTCACCGACAACGAAGGCATCGCAATGATGACATGCGATGTAACAGATGATGTCTCTGTCAAGAAGCTTGTTGAAGATGTACTGGCCCAGGCAGGCCGCATTGATCTGCTTGTCAACAATGCAGGAGTAGGATTGATTGGCGGCGCAGAGGAGTCCTCGATTGCGCAGGCGCAAGCCATCTTTGACGTGAATGTCTTTGGCGTCATGCGCATGACCAACGCGGTGCTGCCGGCAATGCGTCGTCAGAAAAAGGGACGTATCATCAACATGAGTTCCCTCCTAGGGCTGATCCCGTCGCCCTACAATGCCATCTATGCTGCTACCAAGCATGCGATTGAGGGCTATTCTGAATCGCTCGACCATGAGCTGCGTACTCTGGGTATCCGCGTCGCGCTGGTTGAACCTGCCTATACCAACACTGCTTTTGAAACCAACAAGGTGAAGCCTGATCAACCGCTGGAAATCTATGACTCGGTTCGTGCGCAAACCGAGCGGCTCATGCAAAAGAGCGTGAAAGAAGGCGATGCTCCGGAAGTCGTGGCGGAAACCGTGCTGAGGGCGGCAAGTGCTGTTGAACCCAACAGGCGTTACCCCGCAGGAAAGATGGCACGCAAAGTCCGGATGCTGCGCAGCTTCGTTCCCGAGTCTGCTTTCGACAAGAGCCTGAGAAAGCAGGCTGGGCTGCCAGTCTGAGGTCATCTTGTGCGACGGCCCGCGCCCGCGTGCCCGATCAGCAGATTCTCCCACGCGAAAAATTCCACAAAGGGATCAAACCATGTCAACAACGTCGCGACCGGGTGCCAAAACTGGCGCATCGCCGGGGCGCGGAGCACCTCATGCCGTTCTCTCCGGGGCAATCTTGCCGACGATGCTGCGCCTGGCGCTGCCGACAGTCGCGGTGCTTGTCGTTCAAACACTGGTTGGGGTGGCAGAGACATATTTCGTCAGCTTCCTTGGTACGGACGCGCTCGCCGGAGCTGCGCTGGTCTTCCCGATTCTCATGCTCATGCAGATAATGTCGAACGGAGGGATCGGCGGTGGTGTCTCTTCCGCAGTTGCGCGGGCCTTGGGCGCCAATCGCCAAGCCGATGCTGAAGCGCTGATCTGGCATGCGGTCGTTCTCGCCTGTGCATTTGGTGTGGTTTTCATGATCGCGGCCATTCTCGGCGGACCAGCTCTCTATAGGGCGATGGGAGGAGCAGGACCAACGCTGACAGCAGCACTCGCCTATTCCGGCATCGTGTTCGCGGGCTCCATTCCGATTTGGATTACCGCGTTATTGTCATCGGCGCTGCGCGGGGCGGGCAATGTGAAAGTGCCAGCACTCCTGATCATATTGGGCGCTTTCACTCTACTTCCGTTGTCGCCAGCGCTGATATACGGGTTTGGTCCTGTTCCGCCGTTTGGCGTTGCTGGTGCCGGGGCAGCCGTTGTCATCTACTACGTGCTCGCGGCGCTCGTGTTGATGCAGTATTTGCGATCGCCACGAAGCCTGCTCAAGCTCAAGATCGTCCCCCTTAAGCGACACTTATTCCAGGACATTCTCGGCGTTGGCTTCCTGTCTGCCATCGGCACGGTACAGGCGAACCTAACGGTGATTGCCGTCACCGCTGCCGTGGGCAGATTCGGCACGGAGGCCATTGCGGGATACAGCATCGCCTCTCGTCTTGAGTATATGCAGATACCCCTGATCTTCGGCCTCGGCACCGCTATGGTGACCATGGTCGGCATGAATATCGGGGCCGGGCAGGAAGTGCGGGCCCGCCGTATCGCCTGGATCGGCGCCGCCATTGCTTTCGGTGTGACCGAGTTCATTGGCCTTGCGGCCGTGGCATTTCCGCATGCATGGATCGGTCTTTTCAGTAAGGATGCCAACGTGCTGGCCATAGGCACCCAGTATATTTGGACAGTCGCACCGTTCTACGGGGCCGTCGGAATTGGGTTGGCACTCTACTTTGCAAGTCAGGGTGCGAAGCGTGTCCTCCTGCCAGTCCTGGCGGGTACTGTTCGTATGATCGTCGCGGGCCTTGCTGGTTGGGCGGCTGTCGCGTGGTATGGGGCAAGCCTATCAACCGTTCTGCGGCTCAGTGCTGTAGCTGCCGTTGCCTATGGCGGTCTCACAACAGCGTCCATTCTGTGGGGGTGGGGCCGGCGTCTCGCGAGCCAGCCGCTCGCGCAAACCTCCTCACGGTGAGGCCGCGTCCGTTCGCTTCTCCGCCAATCGGATAAAGACCAAAACGCCGTCGAGCACATCTGCCCGCATTCTCAGATCCGGTTTGCGGCGCTCTGGTATTGATTGTCGCCACCCTACCAAAGGACGAGAAAAGCAGGGTGCAAGCCTGTGAGAGGATGTTGGATCTCAGTTTCTCCCTCTCCGCCAGTTCGGCCACTTTATGCTACTGAATTTGTTTAACTTTCTGCGCCTGCTCTTGCCCTTTGCTGAAGCTCGGTCTGGACCAACCAGAGGCATGACGCCGGCCCGGGGCGGCGGGCGATGAGGACCGCGCAGCTCCTGCTTCAGACTGCTATCCAGCGCCCTTCCCGCGCCGATCTGGCAAAGGCATGGATCACCCGTTCGATCCCCAGGCCACGGGCAAAATCGACCTGAGCCGACGGCCGGCCCATGATCGCGTTCAGGATTTCGGCAAGCTCGATCACCTTCAGCTCGTTGAATCCCAGGCCATGGCCCGGCGCCGGGCAGAGTCTGCCATAGGCCGGGTGCGACGGCCCCGACAGAATGCGGCGAAAGCCCCGGTTGGCCGCCGGACCTTCGGCGACATAGAGATTGAGCTCGTTCATCCGTTCATTGTCGATCCACAGCATGCCCTTCGATCCATGCACCTCGACCTTGAGGCCGTTCTTGCGCCCGTGCGCCACCCGGCTGGAGCACAACGTGCCGCGCGCGCCGTTGCGGAAACGGACAAGGGCATGGGCAATATCCTCATTCTCGACACGGGCAGTGCGGCCGGCCTCGCCCGCCACCGGTCGTTCGGAGTGGATAGTATCCGTGACTGCGCACAGGCTGCCGATTTCTCCCACCAGCTCATGGGCGAGTGACACGAGATGGCAGGTGAGATCACCCAGCGTGCCAAGCCCCGCCTCGCTGGCCTTGAGCCGCCACGACCAGGGCAGTGCCGGATCGGCCATATAGTCCTCATCGACACTGCCGCGGAAATCAAAGGTCTCGCCGATGACGCCCTCCCGGATCAAGGCCCTGGCATGCTGCAGGGCCGGATTGCGCAGATAGGCATAGCCGAGCGCGGTCACCCTGCCCTTTGCGGCCGCGGCGGCCTCCGTCATTGCTTCGGCATCGGATAGCGTCAGCGCCATGGGCTTTTCGCACCAGACATGCTTGCCCGCCGCGAGTGCCGCCACCGCCATCTCGCGGTGCAGCCCGTTGGGTGACGTCACCGACACCAGCTGCACAGCCGGATCCGCGATGAGCGCCCGCCAGTCCGTTGTTGCCCGGCTGAACCCAAACTCGCCGGCCATGCGCTTTGCATGCTCCATCTCGACATCGCACAAGACCGCGCGATCAATCGTTGGAACTTCGCCGAACACCGCTTTGACGGCGCTATAGGCCAAGGCGTGGCACTTGCCCATGAAACCCGTACCGATCAGCCCCACCCCAATACGATCCATTTCAGTTCCCCCTGCCCAGCCCCAGCTCATCGGCTGCCAGGCGTGCCCGCAACTCGTCCCTGAGCTTCCGCATGCCGATCACTTCGAGTTCCTGCCCAGCGAACCAGCGGCGAAAAGAGTCCGACTTCAGAATCCCGTATTCGGCGGTGCGGATATGGTGCAGGTCCACGTCAATGGCGTCGATTTCGCCGGGGCAGGTCGGATGCAAAGCCAGAAAACTATGGCCCGGCCCGATGGTGCCGATCATCTGCCTGTAGGTCTCAGCAGCCGGCTCGCCCTCATGCCATGGCGTCTCGATGATCTGATCGAACAGCTGGAAGCCGGACGCAGCTGCAAATTCTGCGTGGCGGGCATAGTCCTCGGCTCTGACACCGGCCATGTTGTGCAGTCCGCCATAGGTTGAGAGTTCGCGTGTGATCAGGATCGGAAGTCGATAGTCACGGCCGATCCTGATGTAGATGTCACAGAATTCCGGCATCAGCACCGTTCCTGCATGATCGTCGAGGTGGGTGACGTCGATGCCGCAAGCCAACGCAGCATCGACTTGGGCCCGCAGTTCGGTCTCAACGGCCTCGCGGCTGGCATACGCCCGCACCAGCGCCGGCGACGCATGGAAATACCCGCAGTCGTCCGTAAGCCCCGCAGACGTCGGCGGCGCCGTCATGGGGCGCCACTTGTAGCGGCGCATTTCGCTGGTCAGGGTCAGATGAACGCCGATGTCCAGCGACGGTGTGGTGATGGCCATCTCGCAGGTCTCGGCGAACCACGGGCATGGGGGCATCACCGATCCCGAGCTGCACACACCGAGCCGCCACAATTCGGCAAAGGCCCGGTTGGCGCCATGGCTCATGCCGAGATCGTCAGCGTGGATGACTACCCGTCTCTCGCCGGCCGCGGTCATCCTACCTGATCGTCTCCAGCAGGCGCTCGATTTCCTGTTCGACCGCCGTCATGTCTTCGCCACCCGACATGATCGACAGCACCTCATCGCGCGTGATCTCGGACTTGCGGTAAGTGCCCTGGCTGGTGCCGCGGTTGAGCAGCGTGAACACATCGCCCACCGGATAGGCATGGCGGATGTTGTGGGTGATGAAGATCACCGCAAGCCCGCGCAGTCTCGCCTCGATGACAAATTTGAGCACCATGGCCGCCTGGTGCACGCCGAGCGCCGATGTCGGCTCGTCGAGAATCAGTACGCGCGCCCCGAAATGGATGGCCCGCGCGATCGCCACCGATTGGCGCTCGCCGCCCGACAGCGTGCCCACCGCCTGGGTCGGATCGCGCACCTGGATGCCGACATCTGCCATGGCCTGCCGCGCGATGCTGTTTGCCAGTTCCTTGTCGAATCGCCGCAACGGAAACACGCCTTTCACCGGCTCGCGGCCCAGAAAGAAATTGCGGGCAATGCTCATGAGCGGAATGAGTCCAAGATCTTGGAACACGGTAGCGACCCCGTACTCGGCAGCATCGCGTGGGCTGCGGAACGCCACCTCCTTGCCGGCCACCAGGATCCTGCCTTCGCTCGGCCGGTAGACACCGGACAGAATCTTGATGAGCGTCGACTTGCCCGCGCCGTTGTCGCCGAGGAGGCAGTGAACTTCGCCCGGAAAGACCTTCATGTCGATGTTGTTGAGGGCAATCACCGACCCGAAGCGCTTGCTCACGCCGGCGAGTTCGATCGCAGGGACATTCGTCACGGCGACGTCCTCTCGCCCAACGCCTTGGCGCGGGTATAGTTGTTCACCAGCACTGCCATGAGTATGACGATCCCCAGGAACACTTTGAACCAGTCAGTGTCGATGCCGGTGTAGAAGATCCCCATTTGCACCAGGCCGAAGATCAGCGCGCCAAGCGCCGCACCATAGATGGTGCCATAGCCGCCCGTGAGCAGTACGCCGCCTACCACCACGGCAATGATCGCCTCGAATTCTTTCAGCATGCCGCGTACCGTGTCGGCGGAACCTGCTTCCATCACCTGTATGGTCGCCATCAGCGTGGCGGCACAGGCCGTAGCGATGAACAGCGTGATCTTGACCCGGGCCACCGGCACGCCGACATTGCGCGCCACCACGGGATCGCCGCCCGATGCATAGATCCAATTGCCGAACCGTGTTTCGGTGAGGATCCAACCGGCAAGCGCGGTGATTGCCAGCCACCAGACGATCGACATCGGAATGCCCGGGACGAAGGGCACGCCGTTCGATTTGACGGCAATCCAGCCGAGATCGCCCATCCACTGGAACAGGCCGGTAAGCACATGACCGTTGAACAGGCTCGCCGTCCAGGGATCCGCCACACCATCCAGGATATAGGGGATCTGGGTCCGGCCGGTGACGGCGCGGGTGATGCCGATCGACAGACCGCGCAGGATAAAGAGCGAAGCCAATGTCACAATGAACGACGGCAACCTGGTCTTGACCGTTATGAGGCCGTTGAGATAGCCGACCATAACGGCCGCCGCGAAGGCTGTGCCGATACCGGCCCAAAGCGGAAATCCCAGGTACTTGACAGTGAGTCCGATGACGATTCCGGCAAACCCGATCATCGAGCCGATCGACAGGTCGAATTCACCGGCAATGATCAGTAGCGCCACCGCAGCTGCAAGAATGCCGAGCTCGGCCGCGAGCGTCAGGAAGGTCATCGCCCCTTGCAGCGAGTAGAGCGACCCCGCCCCTGGCAACAGCGCGAAAATGACGGCGGTGGCGATGAGGCCGCAGGCGACCCCGGATTCGGGGCGGCGCAGCAGGCGCGTCATCCAGCTGGTGCTGGCAAGCCTCTCGTCTGTTTGCCGTTTCGACTTGGGCGTGAGTGACTTGAGGGGTGACGTTTCGTTCGTCGTCGTCATGCCGTTCCGCTCCGCGCTGAAGCCCGGACTGCGGCGAAGGCGGCCGTGCTGCCTCCGCCGCGCAGAAGCGTACTACCGTATGCCTTGTTTCGATAGCGCCAGCACGCCCTTCGCCTTTTCCGGCGTGTCGATGAACAACGGACCCGTATAGATGTTGTTCTGGATCCAGAAACCGTGAGTGGCATTCTCGACCAGCGCAATGACGGGCAGGTAGCCCATCAGATACTGCTGCCCGTCAATACCGAAGCCCATCTCCCCGGCCGCCACGGATTCGAGAATCTCAGGCCCGAGGTCATAGGTATAGAGCTTCAGCTTGCCGAACAGCTCATTGTCCTTGAAGTGCTTGATCAGTGGGTTGGCCGAGGCCGTGCCGGTGGCAAAGACCGCCTGGATGTCGGCGTGCGAAGCCAGATAGGCCTCGACCCGGCGCGCCACGTCGGCGGGCTCCTGCGACACCGCGACGACTTCCGAACTGCCGCCGGATTTCGCCAGCCCGTCATTGATTCCCTGGCAGCGCTCGTCGAGACTGAGATTGCCGACCTCATGGTTGATGCAGGCAACCTTCAGGATGCCCTCTTTGGCCAGCCTCTCGCCCGCACGGATTCCCGCCTGATATTCCGACGTCGTGCCCACATAGAGCTGCACGCCGATGCTCTCGCCTTGCTTTTCGCCAGAGTCGATGTTGATGACCGGGATGTTCGCTGCAAGCGCGCCTTCGATGGCACCCTTCAGGGCGTCGAGATCGGGGATCGAAACAACCAGACCGTCAGGCTTGGTTGCGGCCGCAGCTTCGATGAGGCGGGCTTGCTCGACACTGTCGAAGACCTGCGGCGCAATGTACTGGACCTGTGCGCCCGTGAGCGCAGCCGCATCATCGACTCCGCGTTTTACCACCGACCAGTAGGCATCGGAAGCCGCACCGTGAACGACGACCGAGATCTTCACGTCCTTGGCTTCCTTGAGACCTTCTGCCTGCGCTCCAAGGATCAGGCAGCCGAATGCGGCAACGGCCGCAATCGCCGTTCCAATCAGATTTCGCATTTGTTTCCTCCTGTTGTCTTGCTGCCCCACGCAGAAAACACGCGGGCAGACCAGTTGCCCCTGACGACGCGATCGATCAGCGTCGGCACTGGTTCCTTGGGGATGCGCTTCACAGCAGTCATCCTTCAACTTTTTACCACAAAGCCCGCTTCCCTCGCCATGCGCACCAGGTTCTTGAAGCCCAGTTTCGCATAGGTCAGCGGGTGTGCCTTGGCGGGGTCCTGCTCGGCCTCGACCACCAGCCAACCGGCATAGCCATTGTCGGCCAGCACCTTGAGAATTGCCGGATAATCAATGAAACCGTCACCGGGCACCGTGAAAATACCCTCCATCACCGCAGCCATGAAACTCATGTCGCGCGCGCGTGCGCGCTCGAGCACTGCCTTGCGCGCATCCTTGCAGTGAACATGGACAATGCGTCTGGCATGCGCCTTGACCAGCGCCAGCGGATTGCCCCCCGAAAATGCCGAGTGGCCGGTGTCGTAGAGGAGGCCGACGGCTTCCCCGGTGTGCCGCATCAGCAGGCCCACCTCCGCGTCGGTCTCGACAATGGTACCCATGTGATGGTGGAAAGCCATTCTCACACCGAACTCTGCCATGCGCTCGGCAAGCGTAGTCAGCTTGCGTCCGTAGGCCGGCCACTCATCGGCGGCAAGAACCGGCCGCTGCGAAATCGGCGACCAGATGGCGCCGTGGCGGCCGCGCGACGTGTCGGCATAGACGACATGGCGGCAACCCATGTCCTTGAGCAGTTGCAAGTGGGGGCCAATGGCATCCATCTCCTCAGCCACTTCCTTCTCATCGCAGCGCCCGTCGTACCAGCCCGAGACAAGGTCAAGACTGAAACGCTGCATGATGGGCCTGAGTTCCGCTGCATGGCGCGGGAACTTGCCACCCAGCTCGCTGCCGGCATAGCCCGCCTCTCTGGTCTCGCTCAGGCAGGTTTCGAGCGCTGTGTCGCCTCCCAGTTCCGGCACATCGTCGTTGGTCCAGGTGATGGGATTGATGCCGATCCTCACCGTCATGGCGGGGCCCCATTGGCTCGCCGCAATGCCGCTGCGCACGGCCGGGCGGAAGCGCGGAGCAGCCGCATACCCTCACAAGCATCCCCCGCATGGTCGGGGATGGTGCATCCTTCGGGCCTTCGCATTTCCCGGCTTACTTCGCCAGCGCTGTGCATGTCCGTTGTTCCGGTTGCAGCGTTGCAAGGTGCTCACGATAGAGGCAAAGTGGTCATCACGACAGAACCAGTCTTCTGCAATTTTTGGGAACCACTATGCCAGCCCGATTCGACGTTGAAGTCATTGTCCTGGACAGGGCCTCCTCCACCAGCCTGCATCGCCAGCTTTATGGCCAGCTGCGCGGTCTGATCGAAGGTCAAACGCTCGCCAGTGGCAGTGCCCTGCCCTCGACGCGCCAACTGGCGCGCGCACTCGGTGTCGGACGAAACGCGGTCATTGCAGCTTACGACCAGCTGGCTCTGGAAGGCTATCTCAGGATGCGGAAAAGTGCGCCGCCGTTGGTCGTCGACCTGCCGCATCGTCTGCCGGCGCGTGCGCGGCCGAAGCTTCAGGGTGCCCGGCTTTCACCCCGCGGCCGCACCCTCGGGGCGCAACGCTACCATCAGGGCAGGCCGGGGAATATTGCGCTGCATCCTGGCATGCCTGACCCTGACAACTTCCCGTTCAGCACCTGGGCAAGATTGCTCGCCAGGCGCACCAAGGCCGCCCGCCACGATCTCTTCGGCGCCTATAATGTTGCCGGTCACCCGGCCCTTCGGGAAGCCATTGCGCGCTACCTCACCGCCTCGCGCGGCGTCAAATGCACGCAGGAACAGGTCTTTGTCACCAACGGCGCCCAATCGGCATTTGATCTGTTGGCACGTCTGCTGCTCGACCCGGGAGACCGGGTCTGGATGGAGGAGCCGGGCTACTACGGCGCCGCTTCCGCATTCGTTGCCGCCGGCGCCAGGCTGACTCCTCTCCGCATCGATGACTCGGGGTGGCGGCTCGATCCGCCGAAACCCCCACCCCGCGCCATCTTTGTCACGCCCTCCTGTCACCACCCCCTCGGCGTCACCATGCCGATGGAGCAGCGCCTCAATCTCATTCGGCTGGCCGAGGCCTGGAACGCCTGGATCATCGAGGATGACTATGACAGCGAATACCGTTTTCAGGGCCAACCCATCCCGGCGCTGCAGGGCCTCGATATTTCGGGGCTCGTTGCCTATGTCGGAACTTTCGCCAAAATCCTGTTTCCCGCCATGCGCCTGGGATTCGTCGTGCTGCCGGAGCACGCCTGCAAGGGCATGGTTTCGGTGCTGAGTACCACCGGACACTTTGCGCCGCTGTTGACCCAGGCTGCTCTGGCCGACTTCATCAACGAGGGCTATCTCACCTTGCATCTGCGCCGCATGCGCCGGCTCTATGCAGCGCGGCGACGGTCGTTCATCGCCGCTTTTGACCACGAACTCGGCGAATGGCTATCGCTGCAGCGCACCGCTTCGGGCATCCAGCACCTCGCATTCTTCCGTAGCGGTCACGACGACCAGTCGGTCACCCGCGCCGCACAGGCGAAAGGCATCAATGTCTCGCCGCTGTCGCTCCACTACCGGCATGATCGTCCAAACCACGGACTCGTGCTCGGCTTTGCCGCATCCGACGAACGTTCCACTCTCAGGGCCATGCGCAACCTGCGGCAGATACTCAAAGCCCTGATCTGATCCCCCACCGGCGGAATGCAGCCAGGATGCGACGAGGACAAGAACGGCCTGCGGCCGATGTTCAGCAAATGGTCCCGACAATCAGTTCAATGACTCTCGCGTAGCCGCCGAGCTGTTCAATGACGTAAACCGATGGGTCGCCGAGTTCGGCAACCATCCTTCTTACATCTTCCTCCGCGTGCAGACCATTGCCGGCAAAAAGTCCAAGCACGACGGTCGGACGGGGACATTCCCGAAGGACATCGGCAAAGCGGGGCGGCTCGTCGAGAAAACCGGCTTTGACTGCGCCGAAGGACTGCAGTTCGGCAATGCGCGCTCTGATCGCGTGGGCCACGTTGGCAGATTCCGCCGACTTCTCGGAACCATGCGCCACCAGAAGCAGCGTTACATGCGCTGGCGCCAGAGCGCGGGTTTGGAGAAAATTGTTCGCTGCTTCTGACAAGAGCCTCGGCAAGCCCGGAAGGAGGCCCAGCGGCACGTCGATGGTTATCCGGTGACCGAAGACGTCCTTGTGGTTCTCGATGCCAAGCCGTTTGGGAATGGCCTCGCGCACGTAGTAGCCGTCGCTCATGAAGAGCGGGAAAATGCGAACACAGTCAGAAGAGAACTTCGCGATGGCGTCTTCGATCGTCGGCCCGCTGCGCATGAACCCGACTGCGACCTCGTCATAGCAGCGCGCCTTGCGAAGGCGCCGGGCCAGTTCATTTGCCAGCATGTTGCCGCCCTCACCGCCGCAATCGCCATGCGCTGCGATCAACAGCGCGCCTCCCCTAGTGGCTTGTCCCGGAAGAGAATCTGGTCTTGTTCCAGACATTGTACTTTCCTGACGGCTTCGCCATGGGCAGGCGCTTGACTTCCTTGAAGGTTGCAGCATCAATGATCGCCAGTGCGCCGTCCGGTTCGGCGATCGAAACCAGGGCGTGCTTCCCGTCCCTGTCAAATTCCACGTGTGATGCCAGCTTGCCTGCCTCGGGAACAATCGTCCGAACGATCTCGAGGCTGCGCTTGTCGATGATGTGCAGTCGATCCTTGTGCCTTCCGCCGGAAACGTCCGCCCAGACATAGGGCGTGTTTTCGTGGCTTCTCAGAAAGAAGCCAGGTCCGTCGGTTTTCAGCACCTTGATCACCTGCCAGTTGCTCATGTCGATGATGCTGATCCGGCTCTCTCTGAGATGCGGAATCGCGACAACGAGGCGGCCGTGCCATTCCCACGATATGCCCGAGCCGAGATGGGGCATCCCCGGCAGGTCGATGGTCGCGATCTCCCGGCCGACATTCAGGTTCACGACATAGCCCTTGTTTCCCTCGCGGCTACTGCCGATCAGATGCCGGTAGGGCGGATCGAAGAAGAAGTCGTCAATCGGCTCCGGAACCGCAATCCGCCTGAGAGCGAAAAGACCTGAGGACTCGGCAAGTCCTTCCACCATGCCTTTTTCATATGAGTGCACCAGGCCGCCGAACACTGGCGCAGCGTTCGGATCCGTGGAGATTTCCCAGATCTCAGGAACATCCTTGAGAGCGGCAATGAAACTGTTGCGCTGTGACGCCTGGTAGACCGCGGAGACGCGCGATGAACTCCCGTCGCGGGCTTTCACGTCAAAGATCTTGACGACACCAAGCGTCGCCGTATCCAGAATGACGAGAGAGTGGGGAAGATAGTTTGCCACAGCGAGATATCTTCCATCTGCCGAGATCGCGATGTTTCTCGCGTTGATTCCTGCCCTTACCTCGATGAGCGGCCGCATGCCCCAGATATCGTACTTGGTCACCCAGCCATCGCGCGACATGAGGAACACAAACCGTCCATCGGGCGTGAACTTGGGTCCCCCATGCAGCGCAAAGCGCGTTTCAAATCTGTGCAGGGGCTCGAACCGGTTGCCGTCTAGCAACGTGGCATGATGGTTGCCGGCCTCGACCACTATGAAGAGATTGAGTGGGTCGGCACTGAACACCGGCGCGTCTGCGGGCGGTCCGTCGCTCAAAGCAATCAGGCTTGCGGCGATTTCGGCAGCGCCCCACTGCGGCGGTTTGTCCAGAGGCGTGAGTACGAATTTGACGAGAGCATTGATCTCCGCGTCGCTCATTATGTCGCCGAATGGTGGCATCTTCGTCGCGGGACGTCCCGCGGCAACTGTCGTCAGGATCGCCTCGGGCTTGATCCGGGCAAGGCTCTCGGGGATCAGCGCCGGGCCGGAGCCGCCAAGCCGGTCTTCGCCATGGCAGCTGGCGCAATGTGTCTTGAACAGATTCGGGACCGCTTCGCCCGCTGTAGCGCTCATGGGCGCAACCGCAAGGCATGCGGCCATGCAGAGGCTAGTTCGCGCCAGCAGCATGAGCGCTTCCCCGGAACGGCGTGACTTTGAGCCTGGGTTGCGGAAAATTGACACCGATCTCGCTGTCGCTGAGATAGCAGGCAGGATCCTCGGCCCAGGGGTTGCCCGTGAGCTGCAGGGCGCGGACCCGCGTGTTTCCGCCGCAGATGGCGAAATACTTGCAGGCACCACAGCGCCCCTCAATCGATCTCGGCCGCTGCTTCAAACCCGCCATGATGGGATCCGAGGTGTCCAGCCAGATTTGCGAAAACGGGCGATCCTTCACATTGCCGATCGAGTAATGCCACCACATCGTGTCGGGGTGGACATTGCCGAGGTTGTCGATGTTGGCGATGTTGACACCCGATGCATTGCCGCCCCATTCGACAAGCTTGGCGCGGATGTGGGCTTCCATGTCGGGAAACCGCTCGCGAACCCACAGCAGCAGATAGACGCCGTCGGCATCATTATTGCCGGTGACGAACTCCTTCCCATCGCCCGCTAGCGCCGAGCGCCAGGCACGGTCAAACAGGACATCCATGGCCCGCCGGGTGTGATTGTGCTGCGCATCGTCGCCCCGGTTCTTGTTGCCGCGCCCGGCATAGACGAGATGCGACAGGTAGAACTTATCGATGCCTTCGGCGTCCATGAGTTGCAGCAGCTTGGGAAACTCTGCGGCATTGTCCATGGTCATGGTGAAGCGCATGCCAGTCTTGATATGTCGGTCGCGGCATAGCCTGAGGCCCGCCAGCGCCTCCTCGAAGGCCCCCTCGCGCCGGCGGAAGTGATCATGCGTTGCACCGACACCATCGAGGCTGATGCCCACGTAATCGTAGTTGACGTCGGCAATGGCGTCGATGTTCCGTTTGCTGATCAGCGTGCCGTTGCTTGATAGTCCGACATAGAAGCCCATGGACTTGGCACGGCGGGAAATTGCGAAGATATCGGGTCGCAGCAGCGGCTCGCCGCCCGACAGGATCAGCACTGGTACGCCGAAGGACTTGAGATCATCCATGACCGAATGAACCTGCTCGGTCGACAACTCGCCTGGAAAATCGACATCTCCTGAAATGGCGTAGCAATGCTTGCACGTCAGATTGCAGCGTCTGATCAGGTTCCAGATGACCACCGGCCCGGGTGGATTTCGGCGGGGCCTTGCCGCCGTCGGCGAAATCAGTTCGTTCATGAAATGTGATACGCGAAACATTTCTCTCAACCCTGCAGGCGGAAACCGGTTTTCTTCAGAATGCGGGTAGAGAATAGAACGTCATGCGCGCGCACGAATTGGCCGAGGACTTCGGCGATCTTGTCCACCTTGCCTGCCGCCTCTGCCCTGTCCCGGCCATGCACCATGGCAAAGAGATTGTAGCGCCACAGGCCTTCGACACGGGGGCGCTGGTAGCAATGTGTGACGAATGGGAGTGCCCCGACCTGCCGCCCCAGGCGGCTGACTTCCGAATCAGCGACGTCCCACACGCTCATCCCGTTGAAGCGCAGTCCCAGCGAATAGTGGTTTGGAACCACCGCTATGCGCCGCACACGGCCCGTCTCCACCATTCTGCGAAAGCAGTCTAAAACCGCATCCTCCCCGCAGCCGATCGCATCGGCTACGGCGGCAAAGGGACGTTCGACCAATGGCAGCCCGTCCTGGGTCGCCGCAATGACTGCGCGATCCAGTTCGTCAATATTCGTGTTTGTGGTCATACGTCGACCTTCATTCCGACAAAGAATTCTTGAGCCTTGGGCAGATTCAGGACCTTGATTCCGGTCAATTGCTCGATCTCGGCGATGACTTCGCGAGCGCGTTCTTCAGTTTCGGTCGCAACGACGAACCACATATTGAAGGCGTGCCGGCGTTCGTAGTTGTGGGCCACTTCGGCAAACGCATTTACTGTCTCGGCCACCGAGTCATACCGGCTCGCCGGCACGGCCATCGCACACAGTGTCAGCCCCCCTCCCATTCTCGCGGAATTGAACATTGGACCCACGCGCGACAGCACACCGTCCGACTTCAGTCGTTGGAGCCGGCTCAGCAGCTCATGAACCGTGATGCCCAGTTCTGCCGCAGGCGCGGCGAACGGCTCTTCTGTTACAGCAATTCCGTCCTGCAGAAGATTGATCAGCTTCCGGTCGGTCTCGTCCAGCTGCGGGTTCATGCAGCACTCCTCCGGCCGGGTGAAAAGCGCGCACCGCGCTGCACAAAGCACCGGCGGCTGAACAGGATGCTGCTGTCGTAAGCGTGAAGCCCCGTCTGGAGCATGATCGCCTTGATATGTTGGCGGACGGCACCCTCGTCCCGGCCATGCAGCATGGCGAAGAGATTGTAAGGCCAGTCCGGCAACACGCGGTTGCGCCGGTAGCACAGCGTAACATGCGCGGCCTCCGCCAGACGTTGCCCCGCTGCATCGACGGCCTCGTCTGGCACATTCCATACCACCATCGCGTTTGCCTTGAAGCCAATTTCGCGATGCCTGAGGACGCACCCCAGCCGGGTCACAATCCCGGCTTCAAGCATCTGTGACAGCTGCCCAATGACGTGCTCTTCCGGCCAGCCGAGACCGGCGGCCACAGCTGCATATGGCCGGGAGCAGATCGGTAGCCCATCCTCGATGGCTCCAAGCAATATTTTCTCGCCCGCAGTTGCCCCGCGGCAGTGGCTTGGCCCGCTCCTTTGCATTGTCCGGCCGCCACTGAGCGGAAAGCCGAGGTCGATGTGATAGGCGCGCTGCAGGCGCAGCTTGAGCACCTCATGGCCGGTTTTCCGCCTCACCCGATCGAGCGACCTTGCGAGTTCGGCTTCATCCGGCGCAGCAATGACGAACCACAGATTGATCGGATGATCGCGCTCGTAGTTGTGATTGACATAGCGCTCGGCCGAAACGATTGCGGCGACATGTTCGATTTCGGTATTTGAGCAGGAGATTGCCGCCAGTGTGCTCGCCCCGGCAATGTTGGGCTTCACCACTGCGCCGATGCGGCTGAGCATTTGCGACCGGTGCAGCGCCGAGAAGGCGTCAATCACTTCAGCTTCCGCCATGCCATGCTGGCCGGCAATCGCAGCAAATGGCGAAGGACAAAGCGGAAAGCCTCGCTGCCATCTGTCGGCCAGGTGCAGTTCCCTTGCCAGCAGCATGGTCAAAGGCCGATCCGGTTGGCGCGGGCGGTAAAGAATATGCCACTCGGCTTCACTGCCGGCAGTTCGGCAATCTTGGCCCGCGATGCCGTGTCGATGATGTCCACGCGGTCGGCGTCACGAACCGATATCCAGACTTCGCGGCCTTTCGAGGTGAACTCCATGTGCAGCACGCCGGGCCCCGGCCGCAGCTCGTCGGCAATCTGGCCGTGCAGCATGTCGATGATCTGAACAGTGTCGTTTCGCGGCGGCGCAAAGTTGATCCAGACATAGCGGCCGCCGGGCTGGACAACACAGAACATGGGTTGCCCATGAACGCTGATGCGGCCTGTCTCGGCAAAGCTGGAATTGTCGACCAGCAGCACCTCGTGCCGGCCGACTGCGGGCAGGACGAGATTGCCGCCTGTGCTCCCCCACCCTTCTAGATGCGGCATCTTGTAGACCGGAAGGCGGTCGTCGCCCCTGCCGTATCCAGCGAGTACCCGTTCGATCCTGAGCGGCTCCCGCCATAGATCGACATGGGCCAGTCCATCCTCACCAAAGAGGCCGGCGAGATAGTGACGGCCATCCGCGGTGACATAGCCATCATAAGGCAACCTGCCTGCCTGTCCCAGATTCGTGACGTGCGGATCCCGGTCTCCCGAGCAGTCGATCATCCAGATCTCACCTGCATCGTAGAGCGAAACGACAAACCGCCGTCCTGGAATATCCACCAGCCCCACGGTTTTGGAGTACTGGCCCGCACCAAATCTGGCTGCCACATGATGCAGTGGTTCCAGCGACGCATGGTCGAAGATCTTCACGCCACCCGGCTCGTAGTTCGAGACGGCAATCAGCCGGCCATCATCCGAGATCGCGCCACCAATGGCATTTCCTCCCTGAACAATGCGCTTGGCAATTCTCTGCTCGAGCAGGTCGACCTTTGTCAGGCCTCCGTCCCTGCCGAAGACGAAAGCATAGCGCTGATCGGGGGAGAAGACCGCGGCTGCATGCGACAGATCGCCCAATCCGTCGATGCGGCCCAGCATGCTGCGGCCGCTTTGCTCGACGATCAGGACGGACCCGGTTGCTCTCTCGATGATGAGGCCGAGATCGCCGGTACCGCGCAGCTGCGAACCTCTCGCTCCGGCCCAGGTGGGTGTGGCGAGGAGAGGTGCGGCAAGAAACGACCTGCGTGCCAGCTTCATTGCCTCAATCCTGTCTTGAGCATCCGCGCGATCCACAGGGCTTCGTCTTCCGTAACCAGGCTTCGCCATGGCGGCATGGGCGTGTCTTCGACGCCATCGAGTATGATCTCGGCAATGATTTCGTCGGGAAATGCCGAAAGATCCCGTGGCAGCAGCGGCTTACCGAGGCCCCCTCTCATCGTCAGCCCGTGGCAGGACCCGCAATCCTGGAGAACCATATTGTGCAGCTCCCGCTCACGCACGGGACTGATCGCATCGCCGGCGGCCGGTGCAGATAGTGCGCAACTAGCCTGAAGCGCAATCAACAGAGCTCTCATGTGCGATGACGTCCATTTTCGACAGAACCTGATGAATTGAAACCACTTCGCCGACGATGAAGAGGACTGGCCCCGCGAAACTGACGCTTCGCAGATCCTCGACCAGCCTGCCCAGAGTCGAGTACAATCGCTCTTCTGCCGCTAGCGTGGCGTTGTTGACGGCAGCCACGGGCGTATCCGCCCGCCGACCCGCCATCTGTAGCTTGCGGCTGATCTGCTCGATATTCGCAAGCCCCATGTAAATGACGACCGTCGTATCCGCATCTGCCAGGCCATCCCAGTCCAGCTCGAGCTCTTTGTCGTCCCGGCAGTGGCCGGTGACATAGCGAACACTGGTGGCGATGCCCCGATGGGTGAGCGGTATGCGCAGCGACGCAGCCGCACCCTGTGCCGACGTGATCCCTGGAATGATGGCAAAGGGTATGCCATGGCGCTGTAGTTCCAGGGCCTCCTCGCTGCCGCGACCGAAAATGAAAGGATCGCCACCCTTGAGCCGTACGACTTTGTTGCCTTGGCGCGCCAATCGTACAAGCAGGTCGTTGATCTCGGACTGCGGCACTGGATGTTGCCGAGGTTGCTTGCCGACATCGATGCGAACCGACCTCTGCGGCGCCAGTGCCAGAACATCGGGGGAAACGAGGCGATCGTGAACGATGACATCTGCGCTCGTGATGGCTCTGACCGCCTTCAGCGTGAGGAGCTCCGGGTCACCAGGACCGGCCCCGACGATCGAGACAGTACCCAGAGGTTTCATGCGCCCGGCTCCCGGTGACAGGTCCGGCGCAGGGCCGAAACCCCGCGCCGGCCGCATCTCAGTAGATGTCGTTACGTGTATTGAACACGTTGAACTTGCCCGTCGGCGTCACCAGGCGCTTGTCCTTGATGACGTGCTTAAGCTTCAGTGTCTTGTCATCCACGATGACGATGGCGGATTCCTGCTGCTTTCCATTCCACACCGAGAACCACACTTCATCGCCAGCCTTGTTGTACTCCCCTTGCACGACGCGGCGCTGACCTTCGCTGATCCCCGACCATTCGCCAATCGGCAGCACCTTACCCTCCGGTTCGTCCTTCGTGAGATCGTCGACATTGTAGACCAGAACTGACGAGGAGAATTCCGACTCCGGATTCAATGGAGTGTCGATGTAGAGGTGCTTCGAATTGGGATGGGATTTCACGAAAAGCGAACCACCGCCTTGTCCGCTCAATGTCTGGACGACCTTCCAGGCATGTTCCGGGTGTTTGTCGGGGTCGGTGCCGATCATCGAGATGGTCTCATCGCCCAGATGGCTGGTCACCCATACCGGTCCGAATTTGGGATGCATCAGATTGGCGCCGCGGCCCGGATGCGGAGTCTTGCCGCCGGATTCCAAGACGCTGACAAGCTTGCCTTCCTTGGTGTCGACGACGGCAATCTTGTCGCGGGCGTTCGCTGCCACCAGGAAGTAGCGGCCGGAAGAGTCGAAGCCGCCGTCATGCAGAAAGCGTTCAGCCTCAATATCGGTTGTCTTGAGATTCCTGATGTCGGAATAGTCGACAAGCAGGATATGGCCCGTCTCCTTCACATTGACAATGAATTCAGGCCGGTAGTGAGAAGCCACGATCGAGGCAACGCGAGGCTCCGGATGGTATTCCTGCGTATCGTAAGTCATGCCCCGGGTCGAAACGACTTTGAGTGGCTCCATCGTCTCGCCGTCCATGATGACATACTGCGGAGGCCAATAGGACCCGGCGATCGCATACCTGTCTTCCCAGCCCTTCATTTTCGAAGTCTCGACGGACCGCGCCTCTGAACCGATCTTGATAGAGGCGACCTTGGCAGGCGGATCCATATACAGGTCGATCTGATCGATCTTGGCGTCACGTCCGACCACATAGAGATAGCGCCCCGACGCGGATAGCCGCGAGATATGAACCGCGTATCCGGTCGACACTATGGTGATGATCTCCTTCGAATCCCCGTCGATGAGTGCCACCTCGCCCGTATCGCGCAACGTGACCGAGAACAGGTTGTCGATATCCAGCTTGTTCTGCTTCTCCTTCGGCCGCTTTTCCGGCGGCACCAGCACTTGCCAGGATGCCTTGATCTGCTCCATGCCGAATTCTGGCGGCTGCGACGGCTCATTGAGCAGGTAGCGCGCCATGAGGTCCACGTCCTTTTCGTTCAGGTCGCCGGATGTACCCCAGTTCGGCATTCCCGCCGGTGAGCCATAGGTGATGAAGTCACGGAGATATTCGTAGCCATTGGCCTTGGTGACATCGGTCGTGAGGGCCTTGCCGGTCGCTCCCTTCCGCAATACGCCATGGCAACCCGCGCAGCGCTGGAAATAGATTTCGTTGGCTCTTGCAAACTCTTCGGGCGTTAGCGTGGGATCGCCCGGTTTGGTTCCCGGCTGTTCAACTTTCTGGCTCTTCAGCACATCGAGACTGGGCTGATACTGGCCGCCCGGCGTCGTATCGTGCTTCTTGAGTTCCTCCTGCTTCGGCGCCTCTTGTGCAGACGCTGGACTTGCCAGGCTGAAACCCAGAACCAGGCTTGTGCTCAACGCTGCAACGACCGCCAACTCGTTCACTAGACGCCTGCTCGACATAAGCATCTCCTCGTTTTCACTGCTGCGTTACGCTTGCGATGACCCATCGACTGATTCCTTGACTTTCATCAAGCACGGTGCGCGGGCTGCGCGCGTTGATCGAAATCAAGGAAGCCCAAGAGAGAGCAAGCAAGAAGGTCCTATGGGTCGCCTCAACGCCATTCTGGCCGCCGTCCTCGTGTGGCTCGCTTCCGGCTGTCATGTCTCGGCCAATGAGGTATCCCAGGAGGAGGTCCGATCATTCATCGCTTCAAGTTTCAAGGTACCTGAAGAGCATATTGAGGTTCAGGCTGGTGGTGAAACCGGCCAGCGTATCGTCGTCGACGGGACGACCGTTGGCTTTCTGGGTTCAACCTGGTCGATTTCCCGGACGGCCGGCTATTCCGGTCGGCCGATCGATATTCTCGTGGCAATTGACGTCAATGCCGTTGTCCGGGGCGCCTTGATTGTCCGCCAGGAGGAGCCGATCCTCACACTCGGCATCAGCCCCGGGGAGATCGCATCCTACGTCCGCGGGTTTGCCGGCTATGACCTGAAACGCGGCGATGAACTGGCCGCCGGGGCCGGTCCTCTCGCCATTGCTGGTGCCACCATCTCGAGCGGCGTCATCAAGAGCGGGATCATCCATACCGCGCGAACGATCGCCGCGTCGCATGGACTGCTGGGCAACACCGGCCAGAGGCAGCTGAACCTGGCGGGTTCGCGTGCCAGATCATGGAACGAGCTCTTGTCGGAGGGATCGCTGTCGCGCCTGCACGTCACGGCAGCCGGAGCGGATGAGGCGTTCGGCATCGCCGGCAACGCCCCTGGCGACAGCACCTTTATCGATCTCTTCGTGGCTGTCATTGACCCGCCGCCGATCGGCTTGAGCCTGCTCGGAAGTGGCGAATATGCGTCGCTGATGGCGTCGGTCCCGGCCGGCGAGCATGCGCTCTTTGTCGGCGGCAGCGGGATCTACTCCTTCAAGGGAACGAGCTGGCGCAAATCGGGGCACTTCGAACGAATTGAAGTGGTTCAGAACGATCGCACCATACAGTTGACCGAAAGCCAGCATCGTTCTCTTCAGAAACTTGAGGTGGCCGGCGCGCCGGAACTGCGTGAGACGGCCATCTTCGTGATCGGCGCCGACGAAGGCTTCGACCCCACTGAGCCTTTCGAGCTCGCATTGCTCGCCTCCCGCGAGGATGCCAGCGGCCAGGCGCGGATGGCTCGCTTCTCAGTGCGGCACACCATGCCTGCGGCATACATAAGGGACGCTGCTCCGGAGTCGAAGCCGCCCGAGGCGGCGCTCTGGGAGAAGAACTGGCGTCAACGGACCTGGGAAATCGGTATCGTCGCTATAATGCTGCTCACCCTCTACACCATTCTCATCCTGCAGCACGAGATCGCGTCGCGCCCCCGGCTCTACGCCATCATCCGCATTTCTTATCTTGGCGTCACCCTCGTGCTCCTGGGCGGAATCATCGGGGCACAACTCTCCGTCGTGCATGTACTCACCTTCTTGCAGGCCCTGCGAACGCAGTTCTCCTGGGAGACGTTCCTGCTCGATCCTGCAATATTCATCATCTGGGCCTGGGTAGCCGTCGCTCTCCTCTTCTGGGGTCGGGTCTATTGCGGATGGCTTTGCCCCTTTGGCGCCCTTCAGGAATTGACCAACAAGCTTGCACGGAGGCTTGGTGTCAGACAGCTCTCTGTCCCTTTCCTGCTGCACGAGCGCCTGTGGCCCATCAAGTACATTATCTTCCTGGGCTTGTTCGCCGTGTCCCTTGCCTCGATGCCGGCGGCCTTTGCCGGAGCGGAGGTTGAGCCCTTCAAGACGGCCATCACCCTCCGTTTCGTGCGCGAATGGCCCTTCATCGCCTACGCAAGCTTTCTTCTCTTGATTGGCCTGTTCATTGAAAGATTCTTCTGCCGCTACTTGTGTCCGCTCGGAGCGGCCTTGGCCATTCCGGCACGGCTCCGCATGTTTGAATGGCTGAAACGCCGGCCCCAGTGCGGTCGTGAATGCCGGATATGCTCCGTCAACTGTCCGGTACAGGCAATCCATCCCGAAGGTCAGATCAATCCGAATGAATGCGTCTACTGTCTGAATTGCCAGATACTCTATCATGACGACCGCATTTGCCCGCCGCTCAAAGCCCGTGCTGCCCGGCAGTTGCCCGGTTCTTCATCCGGGGCAGCCACGCCATGAGGCTGACCAGGCGAAGGTTCCTGATTATTGGGTCGATGGGAATAGCCGGATCGGCCGCCATTGGAACAGGACCGGCTGAGCTCACCTGGCGTGGCCATGCCTTGGGGGCAGAAGCGAAGGTGACTTTTGCAAACCTCGATCGCGCCAGGGCGCAGCTTGCCTTGCGGGAACTCCTGCAGGAGGTCGAGCGCCTGGAAAACATCTTCAGCCTCTATCGTCCCAACTCGGAACTGTCCAGGCTGAACAGGGATCGTGTCCTTTCCCACCCGTCACAGGACTTTCGTGCCCTTCTGGCTGCAAGTCTCAACTACTGGCAGGGAACTGGTGGCGCCTTCAATCCAGCAGTTCAGCCACTCTGGGAGTATCTTGCGCGGCACTTCGCGGCAACGTCCAACCCGCCTTGCCGTCATGACCTGCATCGCCTGGCCCAAGCCTGTAACCCTGCCGACATCGAGATCAGACTCTCGCAAATCAGACTGAAGGCCGGCATGGCATTGACCTTCAATGGTATCGCCCAGGGCTATATCACCGATCGTGCCGTGCAGATTCTCAATCGACACGGCATCGGGCAAACGCTGGTGAACTTCGGCGAGTTCCACGCCTTGCCCGGAAAGCCATGGCGGTTGCAGATGGGACAAACCCGTCGGCTTCTGCCGCTCGAAAACGCCGCGATGGCCGTGTCTGCGGGAAATGGCACCCGCTTCTCCGCGGATGGCCGCTGGCACCATCTCATCGATCCGGCAACGGGGACGAGCTGCAACACGCTCCGTACCGTGACAGTGATTGCCGAGACTGCAATTGAGGCCGACGCATTGGCAACAGCATTCTATGTCGCCCCGGCTGAACGGCGTGCTGCCATAGTCCGGCGTTACCCAGGATGCACGATCTTCCCTGAGGCATAGCAATGCTGACCTCTGATCCCGATCAACAACCTCCGTTTCTTTCCTACGGATTCCGCCCCTTCTTTCTTTTCGCTGGGCTTTATGCGGTCATAGCGGTTTGCGCGTGGCTGGCATGGCTGTATTTCCATGATTGGCCCGGGCTTCTGATCGTCCCCACATTCGCGGGAGCCCCGCATTTGTGGCACGGGCATGAGATGGTGTTCGGGTTCGCGAGCGCTGTCATCGCGGGCTTCATGCTGACGGCGGTGCCAAGCTGGACAGGCGCTCGCCGCATTGCTGGCGCGCCGCTGCTTGCCCTGGCTGTCCTCTGGCTGGCAGGTCGCGTCGTCGTCTGGTTCTCAGCCTTGATATCGCCTCTGGCCGTGGCCGTTATTGAACTGGCATTCCTGCCGTCGCTTGCCGGCGTTGTCTTTGCGGGGCTGATGGTCAGGCCCGCCCCGCGCAATCTGGTTTTCGCTTTGTTTTTGGCCGCTCTCACTGCGTGCAATGTGGCGGTCCATGCCGAATGGCTCGGATGGGTCGACGGCACTGCATCGGCCGGCCTGGCGACCGCAATACTGATCATATCTTTGATGGTCGCCATCATTGGTGGCCGGATCATCCCGGCATTTACCCGGAACGTCCTCATCATGCGCGGGCCGGCGCAAGCGTTGCCGCAATCGAACCCGGTCATTGATGCGCTTTCACTAGCGAGCCTGGCCGTTCTGGTGGCGATGATGGCCGCCGGCCTGGCTGGCCCACTGATGGGCTGTCTGGCCGCGTTTGCGAGCGCGGCACATTTGATCCGTCTCGCCGGCTGGCAATGGCAGAAGACAATCGGCTCCCCGATACTCTGGAGTTTGCATTTGTCCTACCTGTTCCTTGTGATTGGGCTGGCGGGCCTGGCAGCAAGCAATCTGGGAGGCTGGCCCTCAGCCACCTCTGCCCTGCACCTGCTGGCCATCGGTGCAATCGGAAGCATGACACTCGCTGTCATGAGCCGGGCCTCTCTCGGCCATACGGGCCGGCTGCTCAAAGCCAGTCGGACAACGTCAATTGCCTATCTTCTGATTCCCTTGGCGGCCCTGACCCGCTCATTTGGCACCGACCTTCTGCCCGGCCATTACATGCTGGTACTCTATGTCTCTGGCAGCCTGTGGATTGCCGGCTTCGGGCTCTTCGCCATTGGCTACTTCGCCATTCTGACGGGCCCGCCGGTCCCCAAACGAACCCAGCCCGCTTGACTATCGTCAAGGAGAAGTTCGGCGCTGAAACGCAATTTGACGCGCATGCAAGGAGAACCATCATGAAGTCCGTGGTTGTCTCAGGCACCGTGCTGCTTGCTTTGGCTGCCCTGGTCACGACAGCCGAGGCGGGCGATGCTGCCAAGGGCCAGAAAGTATTCAACAAGTGCAAGTCCTGTCACGAGGTTGCAACCGAGAAGAACAAGGTGGGACCGCATCTCAGGGGTCTCTTTGGTCGGACCGCGGGATCGCTCGCGGGCTTTCCCTACTCCGAGCCGCTGAAGGCGTCGGGAATTGTGTGGAGCGAGGACACGCTCAAATCCTATCTTGCCGACCCCAAAGCCGTCGTACCCGGTGGCAAGATGGCGTTCGCAGGCCTGAAGAAGGAAGAAGAACTCGACGACATCATCGAGTATCTTGAAGAGGCAACAAAGTAGCCTTCGCTCTTCCCGTCTTGTCTGCAATGCGGGCCCTTGGCGGCCCGCTTTCCGTTGGTTCCGCCACTGCCCTCGCCGTCTGGCGTCTTTTGACTTCGGTCAAGGAGCAACCATGCGGCAAACCGCCATTGTTCTCCAAGAACAGTGTTCGTGGAGGAAGCCACATGCCCGAGACCGACAGCACCACCCCCGCCGCGGGTCCGCCCGAGCGCATTCCCGCCATGCAGCGGCTGCTGGACAACCCGTTCCTGCTTCTGTTCTTGGGCGTGGCTGTGCCAGCCGCAATCTATCTCGTCTGGGGTCTCATGGAGATCTCGCAGATTCCAATCGCAAAATAAGGGGCTCAGCATGGCTATTCACCCGCCCGAATCGCGCCTGTGGTGGAATGAACCCATTGCCAAGGGGGAACTCGTCTGGATCGCCGTAGCCTTCGTCTGGGGCATCATCATGTTTGTGATGATGATCTATTGGCATCTGGAGGGCCGGCAGAATCTGTCTCCCGAAGTCTATCGCATTGATCCGCAGGTGTTCGAAGAACGCACCAGTGCGTTCGCAGACAAGTTCAAGGTTCGTGACGAAGGCAAGGACAATGACATTCCGGTGGCCAAGCCGCCACCGGGCAGCGATGTCTATATGCTGGCTCGCCTCTGGCAGTGGTGGCCGATCCTTGAGCTTGAACGCGGCCAGAACTATCGGCTGCACCTCTCTTCTCTGGACTGGCAGCATGGCTTCTCATTGCAACCGAACAACATAAATATCCAGGTCCATCCGGGACTGGAGCACATCATCACGATCACGCCGACGCAGACTGGCGAGTTCAGCGTGGTGTGCAACGAATTCTGCGGCGTGGGTCATCACACAATGATTGGCCGCATCCATGTGGTGGAGCCTGGCACGGCGCCGGCTCCTGCATCGCAATCTCAGGAACAGGGAGGCTGACATGGCGACTGCGGTGGCAGAATCAGGCGTAATTGCCTCACTCGCGGGAAGGTTCCGCACATGTCCGGCTACGGGCCTCAAGGTCGATCTCGCGGCCGAGCGCCTGATCAAGGCGAATGCCGTTGCGGCGGTTGTCTTTCTTGCAATTGGCGGCCTCTTCGGCCTGTTGGTTGCACTCACCCGCTGGCCCGCAGTTCATCTGCTCGATGCCGACTGGTTCTATCTCGTCCTGACCGCGCACGGCCTTGATGTCTTGCTGCTTTGGATCATCTTCTTCGAGATGGCCGTTCTCTATTTTGCCTCGGCTGTGATCCTGTCGAGCAGAATTGCCGCACCGAGATGGGCCTGGCTTGCTTTTGCATTGATGGTGGTTGGCGGGCTTCTCACCAATGTGACGGTTCTTCAGGGCGATTCGAGCGTGATGTTCACCTCCTATGTCCCGATGCAGGCTGCGCCGAATTTCTACCTCGGGCTGATCCTGTTTGCAGTGGGTGCGCTCATCGGCTGCTTCGTCTTCTTCGGCACGCTGGTGATCGCCAGGGAGGAGCGCACCTATGAGGGATCGATCCCGCTAGTGACCTTCGGCGCATTGACCGCAGCGATTATCGCCGTGTTCACCATCGCCTCCGGTGCGATCATTCTGATCCCCACCTGGCTGTGGTCGCTGGGTTACGTGAGCCACATCGACACCCTCATGTACAAGCTGGTGTGGTGGGGCATGGGGCACTCGTCGCAGCAGATCAACGTCTCGGCCCATGTTGCAATCTGGTACCTGATTGCCGCCGTCACGGTTGGCGCCAAGCCGCTCTCCGAGAAGGTGAGCCGCACCGCCTTTCTCATGTACATCCTTTTCCTTCAGCTGGCTTCCGCTCATCACCTGTTGGTTGAACCCGGCTTGAGCTCCGAATGGAAGATCATCAACACCTCGTACATGATGTACCTCGCGGTGATGGGATCGATGATCCATGGCATGACCGTGCCGGGGGCGATTGAGGCTGCCCAACGCAAGAATGGCTTCAGCCGGGGCATCTTTGGTTGGCTGCGCAATGCGCCATGGGGCAATCCGGCATTTGCCGGCATGTTCCTGTCGCTGGTCATGTTCGGTTTTCTCGGTGGCATCTCCGGGGTCGTCCTGGGAACCGAACAGCTCAACATCATGATGCACAATACCCTCTACGTGCCGGGGCACTTCCATGCCACGGTGGTCACCGGGACGACCTTGGCGTTCATGGCCGTCACCTACCTGGTGGTGCCGCTCATTTTCCAGCGCCAGATCATCTGGCCGGCACTTGCGAAATGGCAGATCTACCTCTTTGCCATTGGTGCGGCCGGTCTGTCGCTGTTCATGATGGGCGCCGGGACACTGGGCGTGTCGCGCCGCCATTGGGACATCACCTTCTCCGACGCGCCGCTGAGTTTTGGCTACCCGGACGCCGCCTTCCTCATGATGGGCCTTAATGGTCTATCCGCGGTCCTGGCCGCGATTGGCGGCGCCCTCTATGTGGTCATTGTCGTGGCAAGCATCCTCTGGGGCCGCAAGGTGGATGCCTCGAACGCCGCGCAATCCCTGGGTCCGATGCCGAAGAAGGTCGTCCATGACTCCGTGGCAACCTATGGCAGTGCCGGAACCTGGCACCTCCCGGGGACTTATGCGCTCGTGGGTGTCTTCTTCACGGCCTTTGTTCTCTACTACTTCGTCAACTGGAAGTATCTCTCCGAACTCTGGCCGATGCAGTAGGGAGAAGCGAGAATGTCGGCCGCCGTCTCACTCGCCAGGGATGTGATATCGATCTTCAAGCTGAGGATCGGTGTGACAATCATGATGACTGCGATAGGCGGTGTCGCCATAACGCCCGGGCCGCTTCCGGAGATCTGGAGAGTTGCGGTTCTGGCAATCGCCGTCCTCCTGGCTTCTGCGAGTGCCGGAGCCTTCAATCAGTGGGCGGAGGCCGATTTGGACCGCCAGATGCGGCGCACTGCCGGCCGGGCCTTTGCGGCAGGCAGACTCGCGGCAAATGGAGGCTGGCTGGCCGCCATTCTCGGGCTTCTGGCGTTTTCCGTCCTTCTGGCTGCCTGGGTGAGCAATCTCTGGGCGGCGTTTCACACCTTCATGGGCGCCTTCGTCTACGGCATCGTTTACACTGTCTGGCTCAAGAGGCGCACCTGGGCCAACATCGTCATCGGCGGCGCAGCGGGTGGTTTTGCCGTCCTTGCCGGAGCTGCGGCGGTTGATCCCACAATACCCAAGGAGGCACTCATCCTGACGGCCGTCATTTTCCTCTGGACGCCGCCCCACTTCTGGAGTCTGGCCATCGCTGCGCATGACTCATATGCCGCAGCGAAAGTTCCGATGCTGCCCATAGTCGCTGGCGACCGCATGACGGCAAAGGTGATACTCGGGCATACGGCCCTGCTCGTCGCTCTGTCTCTTCTGCCTGCCCTTTACTCTATGGGCCCGATCTACCTGTCTGGTGCAATGCTGGGAGGCGGCTTGTTCGTCTGGACCAGCATGCGCCTGGTCGCGGAGCCGACACGCAAGCGAGCCATCCAGAACTTTCTCGCTTCGCTGCTGCAGCTGGTAATTCTCTTGGCGGCGACCGTGATCGACCGTGCCGCCGGAGTCCTGGCATGAGGGTCGCCATCAACGTGTTTGCGCTGATCTTCGCCTGGTGCATGGCAGTTCCTGCCTGTGCCGGCAGGACGGAGAATGCTGTTGCGCTTTCGGAAAGCGTAATCGGCCGTCAGATTCCTGAACTCCGTTTCACCGGTTCTGAGGGTGACCTGATCAGGCTCTCTGATTTCCACGGCAAGCCTTTGCTGGTTACTCTCATCTATACCGGCTGCGCAGATGTTTGCCCTGCGATTATCGAGAGTCTTGCCCCCGCGGTTGAAGTTGGCGAGGAGGCGCTCGGCAAGGGCAGTTTCAATGTCTTGACCGTCGGCTTCGATACCCGCAACGATACGCCGCAGCGCATGCGGTCCTTTGCCCGGCAGCACAATGCCGGTCGCGGAAACTGGTACTTCGCTTCGGCGGACATGGCGACCCTGGATCGGCTCACGGCTGCCGTGGGCTTCAGCTACTTCTCCTCCGCCGGCGGTTTCGATCACCTGGCCCAGGTAACCGTTGTGGACAAGTCTGGCAGGATCTACCGCCAGGTCTATGGCAGTACTTTCGACCCGCCAAGAATCGTCGAACCGCTCAAGGAGCTGGTATTCGGGCGCGAGAAGCCATTTCTATCGCTTGCCGGTCTGATCGATCGCGTGAAACTCTTCTGCACGGTCTACAGCCCGAATACCGGCCGGTATTATTTCAACTATTCGCTCTTTGCATCAATCCTGATTGGCGCGATCAGTTTGGGCCTTGTACTCTATGTGCTTGTCCGCGAAACTCGCAAGGCATTGCGCTCAGACGGGGTCTGATGGGAATGACTCTTGTCAGGCGGTCGCTCCGCTTGGTCTTCGACTGGTTCGAACTGCTCTTGTCCCGGGTCTTCCCGCCATCGGGAAACCCATTATTGAATCTCGGAGCACTCGGATTCTTCTTCTACTGGATCATCACGGTCACCGGAATTTACGTCTACATCTTCTTCGACACGGGGATCACCCAGGCATTTGATTCCGTCGAGTACATGACCAACGATCAGTGGTACGCGGCCGGCATCATGCGCAGCCTTCACCGCTATGCCTCCGACGGACTCGTTGTTGTGGTGCTGCTGCATCTTCTCAGAGAGTTCGCACTCGATCGCGCTCGCGGCGTTCGCTGGTTCAGTTGGGTGACCGGCATTCCGGTCCTGATCATGATCTACGTTGCCGGGATCAGCGGCTACTGGCTCGTCTGGGACAGGCTCGCCCAGTATGTGGCGATTACCTCAACTGAATGGCTCGATCAGCTGCCATTCTTCGGGCAGCCGATCGCGCGCAACTTTCTCGCGCCTGACGCGCTGGAGAGCCGCTTCTTCACCCTCATGATCTTCATGCACATCGCAGTGCCCCTTATCGCACTTTTCGTGCTCTGGCTTCACCTTCAACGTGTCACGAAACCGAGGATCAATCCTCCGCGTGGTCTCGCGCTGGGTACCGGCCTCTCGCTCATGGCATTGGCCATTGTCTATCCGGCCCAAAGCCAGGGGCCGGCTGACCTGGCGCGCGTTCCGGGAACGCTTGGCCTCGACTGGTTCTATCTTCCGGCCTTTCCGCTGATCGAGCACCTTCCGGGAACAATCACATGGTCCGCGGCCCTGTCCCTGACAGTCATTTTCGCAGCCATCCCCTGGCTGCCACCGATGCGGCGCCCCAGGCCGGCCGTCGTCAATCTCCCAAACTGCAACGGATGCACGCGCTGTGCCGAGGACTGCCCTTATACCGCCATCACCATGGAAGTTCGCACCGACGGCTTGCCGTTCTCCGCACAGGCAGTCGTCGATCCCGATCTTTGCGTCTCCTGTGGCATTTGTGCCGGCGCGTGTCCGACATCGACGCCGTTCCGCCGCATGTCGGATCTCGTTCCGGGCATAGACCTTCCGGATCGCTCGATGGCGGCCATTCGCGCCGCCGTGGATGCCGAAGGCGCCAGGCTGACGGGGAATGCGCGAATCCTGGTGTTCTCCTGCATGAACAGCGCCGATACCGCCCGGCTCCGCTCCACGAGCCTCGGCGTTGTGACCCTCAACTGCTCGGGCCAGCTTCCTCCGGCATTCATTGACTACGCGCTTAGCCGCAATCTCGCTGACGGTGTGGTGGTTTCCGGCTGCGGCGCGAATGCCTGCCACAATCGCTTCGGTATGCAATGGACGGCGGACCGGCTTGCAGGGAAGCGCGATCCCTATCTTCGAGCCCGCGTTCCGCGTGAGCGGCTCCTGACGATCTGGGCCGGTCGGCTTGGCAGCAAGGCTCTTGCCGAGTCTCTGGACCGGTTTGCGCGCAGCTTGCCGCATAAGGCGCCATTGCCACGCCGCAGCCATGCGCCGGCCATCGCGAAGGAGACGACTGATGCCTAGCCTGGCCCATTATCTTGGGCAGGCGGCGGTCTACGCCCTCACCGCCATATTGGTCGGATACCTCTCGTCGTCACCGTCATATCGTCAGTTTCCACAAGACCAGGCGCAGATAAAACTCTCGTTCCGCCATGGCGGAAGCCGTCTCGAGGACTGCCGCAGGCTGACGCCACAGGAAATTGCGGAACTTCCTGCAAAGGAGCGCCGCCCGAGCACCTGTACCGGGGAACGCCTTCCCGTTACGGTGCGGCTTGTCCTCGATGGCACGATCCTTCTTGATGAAGTCCTGCCGCCTACCGGACTCTCCGGCGATGGTCCCGCGGAAGCCTATCGCAAGTTTGTGGTGCCGGCCGGGCCGCATCGTCTGGAGGCCTACCTTCGCGACAGCAAGCGGGCGGAGGGCTTCGACTATGCCAGGGTGGTGGACGTGAATCTGGCGCCGCTGCAGAGCATGGCCATCGATTTCAGGGCGGATCAGGGTGGATTCCTCATAAGGTAGGGCAAGATGGTACTCATCCGCTGGCGCAAGGAATTCGAGACTGGTGTCGCCGACGTCGATCACGAGCACCGGGAGATTGTCGGCGTCATCAATGCCTTGCATGGCGAATTGCAGGCTGGTGCCGAACGCGGGCGTATCGCGGAATTCCTCGGCGAGGTCTTCGCAAAGATTGCGGCACATTTTGCGCTCGAGGAATCCGTCATGCGCAAGCACAGGTATGACGAGTATGCGGCGCACAAGGCGGAACACGAGTCATTGCTCGACGCTATCCGCGACATCATGGATGACGTCGAGGCTGGCACCAACCAGGACTACAGGGAAAGACTGTCAAAGACAGTCCGCGATTGGTTCATCGATCACTTCAAGTCGAAGGATGCAAGGCTTCATCGCAAGTTGGGAATATGAAGGCTATCCGTCCGTGTCGCTGACTTCTTCGGCATAGATCCTCAGCCTCTCGACGTCCTCAACGAAGGCTTGGTTCTGTTCGACAGTGACTCCGATTGCTTTCAGGCGCGCGAATGAGCGTGACAGGCTTTCCGGTTGCATTCCCAGTCTGCCCGCGATCAGTGCCTTGTCATAGGGGAGGCTTATCGTGCATGAACCCGATTTTGAATTGGAGAGTGAGCAGAGAAATTCAGCCACCCGCTGTGCACCGGTGTGCGCCTTGAGTTGCTCGATCTGACGGACCAGCATGTGCAGATGCATTGATGTCGAGGCCAGCATTGCAATACCGATCTCCGGGTTCTGTCTGATGAGGCGCAGCAGATTGCCGCTGGAGAGCCTGAGGATACGCCCGTCGGTAACGGCCTCTCCGCTGGCAGGAAAGCGTCCGCTCACAAAGGCCGCGGCCTCGGCGAAGCTCTGTCCGCGTGTAAACACGGCCACAACGGCTTCGCTTCCCGAAGGTGTGAGGCGATACACCTTGACCCATCCATCGAGCACGACGAAGAAGGAAGTGACCGGGTCGCCCTGCACGAACAGGAGCTCGCCCCGCTTCACGTTGGCGATGCTCGCGCCTGACAGCATCGCCTCAAACGCCATGGGGGGAAGCCCTGCAAAGACAGGCGCTGCCTTAACGACAGCCAGATCAGCCGGATCGAGCAAACTTGACATCTGCAACCCTGAGGACCCCTACCACAAGGTGAACGTAGTAGATTGGGTGTCCATCGCCAATAGCGCATGTTGGAGTCGGCCTGACCACAGTTTCCCTGCTATGGTGATACGCATCCGCACCTGCAAAAATCAGTGACTCGCGATCGGCGAGTCCCGCCGCCTGCGGCAGGCGGCACCGGCGATGCTTGGCTGAATTCCGCGGGGATCGTCCCCGCCCGCCCTGATGCAGGCTCAGCACGCCACGATCGTCCTTAGCAGGCCGTGAATCCGCCATCGACGGGCAGCGACACGCCGGTGATCATGGCCGCACCGTCGCTGAGCAGGAACACGATCGGTGCCGCGATCTCCGCCTCGGTGGCCCACCGGCCCAGCGGCATCTGCGCCAGGAACGGTTCACCGATTTCCGGGCGGCCCCAGTAGAATGCCGACATCTCGGTCATCACCACCGTGGGATTCACGCTGTTGACGCGGATGCCGTACTTGCCGAGTTCGAGGGCGGAAACGCGGGTGATGTTGTCGAGCGCCGCCTTCGACGAGCCGTAGGAGATATGGCCTCTGAGCGCCACCAGCGCCGCCTGGCTCGACACATTGACGATGGCGCCGCCCTTGCCAAGCCGGATCATGGATTGCGCGGCGTACTTGGTAACCAGCAGCGCGCCGCGCGCGTTGACGGCGATCACCTTGTCGAAGATGGCGATATCGGTGTCCATGGGTGATGCAATCTCGCCGCCGAAACCGCCGCAATTGACCACCCCCCACAGGTCGAGCCCGGCCAGCGCAGTGCGGATGCTCTCTTCCGACGTGAGATCGAAAGGCAGGACGCGGCAGCCGGTCTCCTGGGCCAGCCTGTCGAGGAGGCCGTTCTGGCGGCCGCTGGCGATGACATCGGCTCCTTCGGCGCGCAACTGCCGCACCGTGGCCGCGCCGATCCCGCCGCTGGCACCGGTCACAAGAATGGGTCCCTTGTCGAAGCCTGGCATGATCGCGTTCCCCCTGGTTCGGTATCGGCAGAGGTCACTAAGAGCACGCCGCAATCGCGGCGGCAATCATTCGCCGGCCGGCCCGGCCCCGGCCTAGGTCGCCGCCGGTCTGAAAGCGTGTTCCGGCGGGATCGGCCGCACGATCGTGAAGCCGGGCTCCCGCACCTGCCTGAGCAGTGCCGGAATGATCTCGCGATAGGCCTCCCACACGCTTCCGTAGGGCGGCGGGCAATAGGGTTTCATCTCTTCATGCAGTGCCGGCAGCTGGTGATACGGCACCATCGGGAACATGTGGTGCTCGACGTGATAGTTCATGTTCCAGTAGATGAAGCGCAGCACCGGGTTCATGCAGACGGTGCGCGAGTTGAGCCGGTGATCGAGGACATCCTCGGGGAGCCCCGCATGCTGGGTGAGGCCGGTCATGACATGCACCCAGGCGCCATACATGGTGGGCAGCGGCCCAGCCAGCAGCACCGGCAGCCACGAGCCTGTTGCAACCGCCAGGGCGATGACCGACAGGTGAATGACCAGCCACACCCGCGCCACCCGATGGACGCCACCCCTTTCGGCCTCGGGAATGAAGTCGGCCTCATCGGCGGTAAGCCGGCCGGCGGCATGGCGGAACATGCTCTTGAAGGCATTCACCACCTGCGGGATGGCCAGGAAACTGCCGATGACCTTGAGCACGTCGGTAGGCCGCATCACCGCGATCTCGGGATCGCGGCCGACGATGATCGTATCCGTGTGATGGCGCGCGTGGCTCCACCGCCACACATTCGGCTCGCGCATGATCATGAAACAGGCGGCGTGATAGACGGCATCGTTCATCCATCCCGTCTTGAACGCTGTGCCATGGCCGCATTCGTGCCAGCGCGAATCCGTCGACGAGCCGTAAAGCACGCCATAGGCGAGCAGGAATGGGATCGCCCAGCCGCTGGGCCAGAAATACGCCGCGAACCCCCCGGTGATGGCAAAGGCGGCAATCCAGATGAGCGTATCGCGGATCGCCGGGCCGTCGCGGCGCTGCATCAGTTCCTTGAGTCGCTTGCGTGGGATCGGCGCCCGGTACCATTCGGCATTGGCGAGCCCGTGCTCCAGCGCGTAGCGGGTGCTGGGACCTGTCAGGCTGTAATCATGGGGTACGGCAGGCTGAGTGTTCATGGCTGGTCATCCCGGAGCTTGCAGAACATCTGTACCAAGGAAATAGTGACGGAACAACCGTTGCATGATAGAGAACATCAGATCAGATCATTTTCTTTCATACGGTAAGACCCTGGCAGATGGTGAAACGTCCCACTATCCGTGACCTCGCACTGGCCTCCGGCGTCAGCATGGCAACCGTCGACCGCGTTCTGAACCGTCGCCTGCCGGTGCGCGAGGACACGGCCCTGCGCGTCATGGCGGCCGCCGAAGCGATCGGCTTTCATGCCACCAGCCTGCTCCGCCAGCGCCTGCAGGAAACGCCCAAGCGCACCTTCGGCTTTCTGCTGCAGAAGCGCGATCAGGAGTTCTACCGAAATTTTGCCGCTGCCTTGTCGGCGGCCACCGCTGAGGCCCCAAACATCAGGGGCCGCGCCCTGGTGGAATTCATCGATGAGATCATTCCGGCGCGGATCGCCGCTGGTATTCGCGAGGCGGCACAGCGTTGCGATGCCATGGCCATAGTCGCCGTCGACCACCCTTTGGTGAATGACGCGATTGCCGAGGCCAGCCGCAACGGCAAGCCCGTGGTGACCCTTCTGACCGATGTGACGGCACCCCAGCGCACGGCCTATCTTGCCGCCGATTCCAGGCGTTGTGGTCGCACCGCGGGTTGGACCATTTCGCGTCTCGCCAGGAATCCCGGCACCATCGGCATCCTCCTCGGCAGCCACCGCTATCTCAGCCAGGAGCTGGCCGAGATGAGCTTTCGCAGCTACATGCGCGAGCATGCACCCGGCTTCCGCCTGCTCGAGCCTTTGGTCAATCTCGACGACGCACGCATCGCTTATGAGGCGATTGTCGATATGATCGGCTCCAATCCCGACCTTGTCGGCATCTATGCTGCCGGCGGTGGCGCCGAGGGCCTGATTCAGGCGCTGCGCGATGAAGACGCTGGCGGCCGCGTCGTGGCCGTCTGCAACGAGCTGACGGCGCAATCTCGCGCTGCCCTGATCGACGGCACCATTGACATGGTCCTCGACACACCGATCTGCGAAATGTCGCGCCGCGCTATCGAGGTCATGGTGCGGGCTTGCAATGGCGACAGTCTTGAGGGCTGGCAGCATGTTCTGTTCCCGCCCACCATGGTCATCCGCGAGAGTCTCTGACATTGCCCCGCATTCCTGCTGCGTCGAGTCCTGATAGTTTCTGATAGGAACGCACTCACTTGAAAGCTCCGGCTTGACTTAGATCAAGTCTGGAATATTCTATTCACACAACGGGGTTTTGTTTCAAACGTTCCGTTCGTGACTGGCAGCAGCCGGCTAAGAAGCTGCGTCGGAACCAAGGGAGGACTGCGCAGCCAATCAGCGCCAGGCGTTTGCCGGCGACGGCACCCAACGGCTTCCCGCTATCGATAATCGGCCCCCGCAAGGGGGTTTCCGGCAACTCATGGGGCGACCGGACGCCCTGCTCGGAGGAGAATAGCAATGAAGAAAACAGTTCTGGCCCTGGCCTTCACGGCGCTCATGTCGAGTTCGGCGCTCGCCGCAAAGGTGGGCGTAACGATGGCTCTTTTCGACGACAACTTCCTGACCGTCCTTCGCAATGGCATGGTCAAACAGGCCAAGGGTATGGATGGTGTCGAACTGCAGGTCGAAGACGCGCAGAACGATGTGGCAAAGCAGCTGGACCAGATCAAGAACTTCATCGCCTCGGGCGTTGACGCCATCATCGTCAATCCGGTCGACACTTCTGCGACCCAGGCCATGACCGACGCTGCCGCGGCAGCCAACGTTCCGCTTGTCTATGTCAATCGGCAGCCAATCAACATTGACACACTGCCCGACAACCAGGCCTTCGTCGCTTCCAATGAAATCGAATCCGGCACGCTGGAGACCTTCGAGATCTGCAAGATCCTCCGTGGCAAAGGCAAGGCCGGAGGCGCTACGGCCTATGTCATCATGGGTGAATTGTCCAACCAGGCTGCCGTGCAACGCACGAAGGACATCCAGGATGTCATCGGCATGGATATGTGCAACTTCATCACCATCATCGACAAACAGACCTCGAACTGGCGCCGCGACGAGGCCCAGAACCTCATGACCAATTGGCTGTCGAGCGGCACGAAGTTCGATGCCGTGATCGCCAACAACGATGAAAGCGCCATCGGTGCAATCCAGGCCATGAAGGCTGCGGGCGTCTCGATGGAAGATGTCGTTGTGGGAGGCGTTGACGCTACCCAGGATGCGCTCGCCGCCATGCAGGCCGGAGAGCTTGACGTTACCGTGTTCCAGGACGCCGCCGGACAGGGTGCGGGTGCGCTCGATGCCGCTCTGAAACTGGCCAAGGGCGAGGCCGTGGACCGCAAGGTTTACATACCCTTCCAGTTGGTCACTCCCGCCAACATCGATCAGTTCCTCAAAAGGAATTGAGCTGGAGAGGGACCTGGCCGGAGCGGCGGAAAATTCCGCCGGTCCGGCCGGAGCGGCGCCCGGCCGTCCACACCGCAGTGTCATCATTGTCGTGTGATAGCCTACCGCGAACGGCTATTCCCAATTGCCGCAATTCTATTAGCATGTGGCCTGAGCGGCTGGGCTGCTGTGGCATCGCCGCAACGGAGGGCTAGGGAGTGGTAGACACAAATCTCGGCGTCGGCGGCCTCACCTACGACAAGTCGAAACGGGTGTGGCCGCCCGAATTGAGTGTGCTGTTGGCGCTCATTGTCATCGTCACCGCCTTTGAGCTTCTTGGACGTCTCGTTGTCGGAGACAGTTTTCTGTTCAATACCCGCGAAAACGTTGCCGGGATATTCAACCAGCAGCGCCTGGAAATCATCATTCTGCAGGTTTCGATTGTCGGCATCATTGCCATCGGCGTGACGCAGGTGATCATCTCAGGTGGCATTGATCTATCTTCTGGCTCGATCGTTGGCGCCACCGCGATGATTGCCATGTCCTTTGCCCAGGTTGCCATCGTCAACGGCAACCCCAATCCCAAGGCGATCTTCCCGGAGCTGGGCTGGCTTGATCTCCCGGTGATTGTCCCGATCCTGGCCGGCCTGGCCTGCGGACTGGTGGCCGGCCTGGTCAACGGCCTGTTGATTGCCTATACGCGCATTCCTCCTTTCATCGCCACGCTTGGCATGATGGTGACGGCACGCGGCATCGCCAAGTGGTGGTCGAAAGGCAACCCCATTTCCTTCCCGACTGACAGCTTCGCCATGATTGGCAAGGGACTGATGCCGGTGGTGATCTTCATTGCCCTGGCCATCTTGTTCCAGCTCATCATGACCTACACGAAATATGGCAAGCACTGCTACGCCATCGGTTCCAACGAAGAGGCCGCACGCATCTCCGGTATCAAAGTCGAACATCACAAAATCCTCGTCTATGTGATTGCCGGCACCCTGGCATCCGTCGCCGCACTTGTGCTGAGTTCCAAGAATCTCACGGCCCAGGCCGGCATGGGCGTGATGTACGAACTCGATGCCATCGCCATGGCTGTCATCGGCGGCGTGTCATTGCGGGGCGGCCGCGGATCGATCGTCGGTACCGTGCTCGGAGCCCTGATATTTGGCGTCATCATCTCCGGCTTCACCTTCCTCAGGCTCGATGCCTATTACCAGGAGATGGTCAAGGGCGCGATTATCGTCGGCGCCGTTGTCCTCGACCAGATTCGTCAGCGTCACCGCGTTACAGGAGCCTAAGCAATGTCCGATGTCATTCTGCGCACCGAGGGCCTGACCAAGTACTATGGCGGCGTCCACGCTCTGGAGGACGCAAATTTCGAGCTGCGCCAGGGCGAGCACGTCGCGATCATGGGCGACAATGGGGCCGGCAAGTCGACCTTTGTGCGCCAGATTACCGGCGTCGAGCAGCCGACCCGCGGCAGGATCATTTTCGATGGCCGGGAGATGAACTTCTCCGGGCCGCTGGACGCGCGCGAGGCCGGTATCGAGGCCGTGTTCCAGAACCTGGCACTTGCCGATGATCTCGATGTGCCCTCGAACCTGTTCCTCGGCCGCGAGAAGATCTGGTTCAACCTGGGCCCCTTTTCGATCCTTGATCGCAAGGCGATGCGCGAAGCAACCGCCAAGGCCCTGCTCCGCACCGCCGTGAAGATTCCGAACCTGAGCAACACCATCCGCAACATGTCGGGCGGCCAGCGCCAGTGCGTGGCCATCGCCCGCACCGCGACATTTGCCTCCAAGCTGATCATCATGGACGAACCGACTGCCGCCCTGGGCGTTCAGGAGACCGCGCAAGTCGAGAATATCATCCGCACGCTGAAAGATAACGGCGAGCCCTTGATCCTGATCTCGCACAACATGCGCCAGGTCTTCGACTTGGCCGACCGCATCGTCGTCTTCCGTCGCGGCCGCATCGTCGCCAACCTGCGCAAGCAGGAGACCTCCGGGGAAGACGTGGTGGCCTATATCACCGGCGCCAAGACCGGCACGGAATTTGCTGAGGCCGCCTGACGCAACGGGCGAGGTCGCGATGCGCTCTTGGGATAGTCCCGCGCAGCCGGCGCTCAGGCAGGTCCACAGCCTTGCTGTCTGCTGCGCGCCCGGCCCCTCGACCGCCCCCGCGCTGCCGGGGAACTGACATGGCTGCCGTTCGGAGCGGAACTGCCGCCGGCACCGCACGGCCTGAGAAACTCGATGATCTCCGCGCGCTCATCGCAACGGGCCAGCTTGACGCTGGCGGGAAACTCGAGTCGGTCGCTAGGTTCATGCTTGAAAACCCCTCTGACGTCGCCTTCCTCAGCGCCCAGAAGATCGCCAGGCGCTGCGGGGTTTCGGCCACGTCCGTGCAACGCTTGGCCTACCGATTGGGCTACGACAGCTACACGGACTTCCGCGGCTTGTTCCGCAGAGCCATTCGCAAGTGAACGCCGCCCCGGAAGGGCACGTGGAAACCCGCCGCTCCCGCCGCCATCCTCACAATTCAATTCAATTCGAACAATCGCGTTAGCCATGTTTGAAGGCCGTCGGCCTATCTTGGGGCCGTGAGTGACCGACCATGGATTTCGCGGTTTCATTGCTGTTCCCCCAGGCTTTCACCGCCGAGCGCCGCGCCAGCCCGCGTTACCGCGTGTCCAAGGCGGCAATCCTGAAGTTGCCGGATGACTCCCGGCAGCTTTCTGCCAATATTGTCAACATGAGCGCCGGCGGAGCGGCGCTCGAAGTCGCGGCCACGGCCGCCCTGCCCGCGGCCTTCGAGCTCGTCATCGCCGCGGAGGGGCTGAGTTTCCACGCCAAAGTCAGATGGCGCCGTGGCGCCTTGGTGGGCGTCCAGTTCGAGGGCGAAGCGCAACGCCTCGGCCGCTGAACCTGGCGCCGCTTGTTCCCCTGGGACCCACCCGCCACGTCGCCTGCCATTTCCCGCTCGTGGAGCGCTGACCCCGCCTTCGACCCCGCCGGCAGCCCGCACCACGGTTGTCAAAGGCGTGTCGCAGCGCTGTCATTGCACGGTTTCGCGTGTCGTTTGTCATCGCTTTCACCACCCGGTCCGACCCCCTTGTGGCCGGTCGGCCCCTATGTTTTACTCCCTGAAATAATTGAGGATGCGCCCGTGAAGATCACCCGACGGCACGCCGGAAAACTTGTGGCCGCGGCCCTTGCTGCGCCGGCCGTCATGGCCGCAGCGCCAGGCCCCGGGCCCGAGCTGGTGGTAAACAGCTGGTACAAGCTGGTGCTTGAGCTGGTCCGCCACACCGCCACCTATTCGCCGCCGGTGGCCAGCCGCGCCTTCGCCTATCTGGGCATTATTGCTTACGAATCTGCCGCTACCGGCACGCCGCGCCTGTTGAGCCTCGCCGGCCAGGTCAAATGGCTGGATGCGGTGCCGGGACGCGAAACCGGCAAGACCTATGACGAAGCCCTGGTGCAGCACGGGGCCCTGTCATATGCAGTGGCCGAACTCTTCGCCAACACCGGCCCCACCGGCCAGCGGGTCATTGCCCGCCTGCGTGACAGGCTCGGCCGCGAGGCAGCCAGCGGCGTCGCCCCCGAGGTCGCCGCGCGCAGCACTGCCCTTGGCCGGGCCGTGGCCGCGCATGTCCTGAAACTGGCCGCGAACGATGGCGGCGCCATTGTCGAGAACCTTGGATTCCCTCCTGAGTATCAGCTGGGCACCGGCCCCGCCAGCTGGGTACCCACCAGCACGATTGCGCTCCAGCAGAAGCCGCTCCTGCCCTTTTGGGGCCACAACCGCACCTTCGCCATGCCCGATGGCGCCGCCTGCCCCCTGCCCCCGCCGCCCGAATACAGCGAAGACACTTCTTCGCCATTCTATCGCGAAGCCCTCGAAGTCTACGACACGGTCCGCAAAATCACCCCCGAACAGCGCGCCATCGCCCGGTTCTGGTCGGATGACCCCATGCTGTCGCCAACCCCGCCCGGACACTGGATTTCCATCGCCCTGCAGATAGCCGAGCGCGATCGGATGGATCTGGAGCGTACCGTCGAGTTGCTGGCCCGCCTTGGCATGGTGCTGGGCGATGCGTTCATCGCCTGCTGGCAATCGAAGTATGTCTATGACCTGCTGCGTCCCCTCACCTATATCCGGCGGCTCATCGATCCCGGCTGGCAGACTGTCCTCATCACCCCGCCATTTCCCGAATACCCGAGCGGCCACAGCACCCAGTCGGGAGCGGCCGCAGTGGTGCTCACCGATCTTCTGGGCGAGGATTTTGCATTCGAAGACGCAACCCATGTGCGCGACGGCATCGCCCCGCGCCACTATGCCAGCTTTTGGGAGGCTGCCAATGAAGCGGGGATTTCCAGGCTCTATGGCGGCATCCACTACCGCAGCGCGATCGAACGCGGGCTGGCGCAGGGCCGCTGTGTCGCTGCCCATGTCACGGCGCTGCGCACCAGGAGCTGAGCCATGGCCTTGAAACTCCCGATACGGATCCTGCTTGCCGCCTGCGTCCTGGCCCCGGCGGCAGCGGCATATGCCGGGGAGCCCCCTCCGCCCGTCGCTCGCTTTGCTGAGGAAACAGCGACGTCCGGTATTACCAGCATCTATGACGGCGACTGGGAATTCACGGTGGGCGGCGGCGCGGCGAGCTTCGACTGCAACGACGACGGCTTTCCCGACCTCTTTCTGGCCGGCGGCGAAGCACCTGCCAATTTCTATGTGAACCGCAGCACCCAAGGCGGTAACCTTCGTTTCGAAAGGTATGAGGCCGGACTTTCCATCCGGGGCGTCACCGGCGCCTATCCGCTCGACATTGACAGCGACGGCCGGACGGACCTTGTCGTCCTTCGCGTCGGTGAGAATCTTGTGATGCGCGGGCTTGGCGATTGCCGCTTCGAGCGTGCCAACGAGCAATGGGGTTTCGACGGCGGCGATGCCTGGTCGACGGCATTCGCGGCAGGCTGGGAACGTGGCGCGACCTGGCCGACCCTCGCGATTGGCAACTATATTGACCGCAACGAGGAAGTGTCGCCCTGGGGGTCCTGCACCGACAACTGGCTGCACCGGCCGCGCGGTGAAAACGACAGCCCGGGGCAGCAATTTGCGCCGCCTCTGCCGCTCAAGCCCAGTTTCTGCCCGCTATCCATGCAGTTTACCGACTGGAACCGGTCGGGGACACCGTCTCTCCGCATTTCCAACGATCGGGAATACTATGAAGGCGGCCAGGAGCAGCTTTGGCAGATTGAACCCGGCCGGCCGCCGCGGCTTTACACCGACAAGGAAGGCTGGAGTCCGCTCAAAATCTGGGGCATGGGGATCGCGAGCACCGATCTCGATGGCGACGGCTATCCCGAATATTTCCTGACCAGCATGGCCGACAACAAGCTCCAGACCCTGGCGGAGCCGCAGGCCGCTGGCGCTCTCAGGCCGAACTACAAGGATATCGCTTATCCGCTGGGCCTAACCGCCCACCGGCCGCATACCGGCAACGATCTCAGACCCAGCACCGCCTGGCATGCCCAGTTCGAGGACGTCAACAATGACGGCCTCGCCGACCTTTTCATTGCCAAGGGCAATGTCGCCAGGATGCCCGATTTCGCCGCCCGGGACCCCAACAATCTGCTGCTCCAGACTGCCGGCGGCAAATTCGCCGAGGCTTCGGTGGAGGCCGGCGTCGCCAGCCTGGCGACGTCACGCGGCGGTGTTCTGGCCGACCTCAATCTCGATGGTCACGTCGACCTTGTCGTCGTCAATCGTTGGGAGAGCGCCCAGATTTGGCGCAACATCGGCAATTCCGGAAACTGGCTCCAGGTCCGGCTGCAACAGGATGGGCCCAATCCCCAGGCCATCGGCGCCTGGCTCGAAGTTCGCTGCGGCAATACCGTCCAGCGCCGCGAGATTGTCGCAGGCGGCGGCCATGTCAGCGGCCATGCCGGATGGTGGCATTTCGGACTGGGCAGCGAAACACGGGCCGATGTCCGGGTGATATGGCCAGACGGAAGCGCCGGCAGCTGGCAGCCGGTCGCCGCCGGCGGCTTTTATGTGATGACGAAGGACAGTGCCCCCCGCCGCTGGACGCCAGGCTAAGCGGCCGCTACGAGTGCTGCCGGGTAGGCGCCGCCGATTCCTTGTCGGCTGCAACTGCGGTGAGAACTGCTCGGGAGTCGCACGTGGATCTGCCAGATGCTTTCATGGACAGGATCAGGTTCATCAAGGCCCCCGCCAGGGCCTGGGACAGCGGCCAGGCGTCGATTGCCGCAACCGTCAGTGAAATACTCGACGCCGTGCGCAAGCGCGGGGACGCCGCTCTGCGGGACTATACCCGCAAGTTCGACGCTTGCGCGATCGACGCCATCGAAATCAGCCGTGACGAACAGGATCGGGCCGTCGCGGCTCTCGACCCCCAGTCACGCCGCGATACCAAATTCGCCATCCATCAGGTAACGGCTTTCGCCGAGGCCCAGCTTGCCACCATGCTGCCGCTCGAAGTCGAAACCCTGCCGGGCGTCCACCTCGGCCATCGCATCATTCCGATTGCGCGGGTTGGCGCCTATGTACCCGGCGGGCGCTATCCGCTTCTGTCGGCACCGGTAATGACGCTGGTTCCGGCCAGGGTGGCCGGCTGTGATGAGGTGATCGCCTGCCTGCCGCCGGCCGCCCATCCGGCAATGATTGCGGGATGTGTGCTCGCCGGCGCCGGCCGGATCTTTCGCATTGGCGGCGCCCAGGCCATCGCGGCGATGGCCTTCGGGACCGAAACGGTTCCCCAGGTCGACAAGATTTTTGGCCCGGGCAATGCCTATGTGAATGAGGCCAAGCGGCAAGTCTTCGGCACCGTGGGCATCGATCAGCTGGCCGGCCCGAGTGAAATCTTCGTGGTTGCCGACGAAACCGGCGATCCCGGCATGATCGCCGCTGACCTCCTGGCCCAGGCCGAGCACGATGTGCGCACCCGCGTGGGATTGATCACCACCGATGCCCGTCTGGGACATGCCGTGGCCGCGACGATGGCGCGTTTTCTCGAGCACCTGCCGACCGCTGCCGTCGCCGCACCCGCCTGGCGCGATTTCGGCTAGATCGCCCTCTGCGCGGACGAATCCGCGATGCTTGCCTATTCCGACCACATCGCCGCCGAACACCTTGAGGTGCACACCCGCGATCCTCATGCAACAGCGCGCAAGCTGCGCAACTACGGCTCGCTTTTCATCGGAACCAATGCGAGCGTGGTCTATTCCGACAAGTGCTCCGGCACCAATCATACGCTGCCCACCATGGCGGCCGCACGTTACACCGGCGGATTGTGGGTCGGCTCCTATGTCAAGGTCTGCACCCATCAGTGGATCGATGACCATGGCCTCGCCGCCGTGGCGGAACCCGCCATCCGCCAGAGCGCTCGCGAAGGCATGATCGGCCACCAGCGGGCCGCCGCCCTGCGTCTCGATCGCGCTGCTATTCTCGCCGGCTACGGCGGCTGATGATTGCAGGACGGGGCGGACGCAGGTGAAGGCTTCAGCGCCAACCGAACCGGCGCCAGCGAACACCTCAACGGAAGAATTCGAATGCGGCTGCCATAGACAGCTTGCTGATCGTCAGCTGTCCAGGGCAGAGTTGCGGCCTCGGTATCCCGATACATGCACGATTGCTTCGCAGCATTGTCCCTGTGGTGGTTTCAGCCGGCCTCGAGATAACGCGCCACCTCCGCCGCACTGACTACTCTGCGCAGCGCACTGTCCTCGTACTCACAAACAGTCGCATAGTGGTCGACGAAGCTGTCGCCGAACAGCCGCCGCATTCTTGAAGAACCCCTGAGGCGCTGGGCCGCCGTGAGGAGATCGCTGGGCAGCCGCTCTACGCCCTCCGGAATGTCATTCGGTCCGCCGCTGGTTATAGGCGGCGTGTCGAGCGAAAGGCCCTGTTCGATGCCGTCGAGTCCGGTGCCCAGCATCACGGCCATGGCGAGATAGGGATTGAGGTCGCTCCCCGGAAGCCGCAGTTCCAGCCGGGTCATTTGCGCTGTCTCGCTCGCCGTGCGCAGCGCCGCAGCATAGTTGTAAGGCGCCCAGCTCACCGTCTTCGGCGCCCAGCTGCCGGGCGCCAGCCGGCGGTAGGCATTGACGGTATTGCCGATCATGGCAAATCCCTCCGGCACCCCGGCAATGACGCCGGCGAGAAACTGCCGGGCCGTATTGGAGAGGCCATAGGCTGCGGAGGGATCCGCAAACGCGTTGCGTGCCCCGGACCGCTCCCGCAGCGACAGGGCCAGGTGCCCGCCGATGCCCGGGAAGCCGGCACCGGTCTGGGACATGAACGAGGCCGTCAGCCCCTTCTGCCGGCAGAAGGCCTTGGTGAACAGCCGGAAAAAGGCGGCGTCGTCGGCCGCGCGCAGGCCGCCTGCATGCCGCAGTGTCGCTTCGAAACAGCCGGGCCCCAGTTCCACGCTGAGCGAAAAGGGCTCGATGCCGCCCCGTCCCAGCGTGTCTTCGAGCTCCCGCACGAACGCTGCCTGGGTGGCGGCCGTCACCCCCGACCAGCAGCGGTTGTCGGGCGCAAAGGCTTTGAGGTCTGCGAAGTTTTTGGCCCTGAGGCTTTCGGCAGTTTCGGCCAGTACGAGGAATTCGAACTCGAAGGCGGCCAGCACCTCGAAGCCGAGCTGCTGCGCCCGTGCGATTTGTTCCCGCAACAGGGTACGCGGCATGATGGCAGCCTGCGGCCCCGCATAGTCGGCCACCAGCGCGGCGGCTCGCGCCTCAAACGGATAGGGCCGCAGTGAACTGACATCGTAGCGGATGGCCTCGCTGCCATAAGGCCCCGGGAACATGATGGTTTCCGCAACATCCCATTTCGGCAGGACATTGGCAAACATGGCCGTTTCCGCACCTGCGACGAGATCTTCCCGCCGCAGCCGCCGCTCGCGGAACATTGCCGCAAAATCGAAGAGACCGGCATGCACGATGTCGGCCCCCATGGCTTCGAGCGCCCGCGCCAGCGCGGCGCTGTCACCGCTGGACTGCGCGTCCGCCACGGCCTAGCGTGCCGATACGCGCAGGCCGTCGACGCAGACCGCCGCCTGTCCCCTGTAGGAGGGCTGCGAGCGGTAGATCATCTCGATCCGGTCGATGCCGCGGCGATCGCCCTTGAGATTGAGCGGGCCCGTCGTGCCACGGTCGGGAATGATGGCCCGCACCCGGATATCGTCCGGCACCCCGCTGGCATAGACCACGCGCACGTCGAACACCTCGATGCGATTGCCGATGACCCGCATCCTGATGCTCTTGAACACCCCCTCCTGCCGCCCGACCCGGATCACGTCGCGGTCGACCAGGAAACCCACCGACTTGCAGCCGAGCTCGATCCACCGCGCCGGTTCGCTGGGCTCGCCATAGACCATGATCTGCACCGGTCCCAGCGCCCGGTAGGTCACGACCACTTCCTTGAGGAACCGGTCGCCGCCGGACAGGACGATGCGGCGCGAACTGGTGCCGGCCCGGAAGATATCCCTGACCGCGAAGCTCTCGCTGCGGCCATTGCCGTAGACGACACGGACATCGAGGATCTGCGCGTCGTTGCGGCCCACTTCCAGCCTGATGGCCTGGTACTGGCCTTCCTGCTTGCCGACCCTGATGATGCTCTGTTCGATGCGCGGCTCGCTCGTCGTGGTGCCGAGCAGTTCCCAGCTTTGGGCCAGGGCCGAGGCGCTGCCGGCCAGCAGCAGGGCCACGCCGGCGAGGATGGCCTGGATGAAATTGGTCAAGATGATGCCCTCCGGTTTGTCAAGCCTTGCAGGTGTGTTGGCTCCCCCTGCAACCACGGCGATAATGGCAAATGGCCGGCAGCACGGGCAAGGTCAATCGAGCGGTGGCCTCTGCTTCCACCAACCTGCTGCGGATTCATAGGCCGCCGCAGCTTTCAGCACGCCGGCGTCATCATACATGCGTCCGGCGATCTGCAGCCCGACCGGCAGCCCGGCCCGCGTGAAGCCGCAGGGCACGCTGCAGGCCGGCTGCTGCGTGAGATTGAAGGGATAGGTGAAGGGTGTCCACGTCACCCACTTGCCGGGAATCTCCTTGTCCGCCGGCGCCAGCCGCCCCACCTCGAAAGCCGCGATCGGCAGGGTCGGCGTCACCAGCACATCATATCTTTGCATGAACAGCTTCATTCTGGCGCCGAGCAGCCCGCGCTGCCGCTGTGCCTCGAGATACTCGTCAAGCGTGATCGCCGCGGCCTGCTCCACCACTTCATTGAGGGCCGGATCGAGCAGCGCCCGCTTCTCCGGCGGCAGCTTGCCGAGCAGTAGCCGTGTTCCCGCCCACCATAGCGGCCGGAAGATGGACAGCCCCGGATCCTCGAAGCCGGGATCGGCTTCCTCGACCTTGGCCCCCAGCCCCTTCAGCACCTTGACCGCCTCCCTGACGAGCCGGGCGATCTCGGGATCGACATCGGCGAAGCCGAGTGCCGGGCTGAAGGCGACCCGCAGCCCCTTGATGCTGCCATCGAGCCCCTTGCGGTAGTCGCGGCCATCGGCCGGCAGGGCGTGCCAGTCGCGGTCGTCGGGCTTGCTGATTTCGGTCATCATCAGCGCCGCATCGGCCACGGTCCGGGTCATCGGGCCGACATGCGCCACTGTGCCGAAGGGCGACAGCGGGTAGGCCGGCACCCGCCCGAAACTCGGCTTGTGCCCGAAGATCCCGGTGAAGCCGGCCGGGATGCGGATCGAGCCGCCGCCATCGGTACCCAGCGACAGCGGTGCATAGCCGGCAGCGACACCCGCCGCCGAACCGCCCGACGAGCCGCCCGGCGTCAGTGCCGGGTTCCAGGGATTGCGGGTAATGCCGGTGAGCGGCGAATCGGTGACGCCCTTCCAGCCGAACTCCGGTGTCGTGGTGAGGCCGAGCAACACCGCACCGGCCTCCCGCAGGCGCGCAACCGACGGCGCATCCTGGTTCCAGTCCTGGTTACGCTCGATCGTTTTTGACCCGCGCAGCGTCGGCCAGCCCTTGACCAGCAGCAGGTCCTTGACCAGCACCGGCACGCCATCGAGCGGACCGAGCGCCCTGCCCTTGCGCCAGCGCTTCTCGCTGGCCTTCGCCTGGTCGAGCGCCTGCTTCTCGTCGACGAGGCACATGGCGTTGAGCTTGCCGTCGTGACGCCCGATTTGCGCCAGGCAGGCTTTCGCCACGTCGACGGGTGAGAAGCGCTGCTTCCGGTAGCCCTTGCCGAGCTGCACGGCCGTCAGCCAGTTGAGATCGTCGGTCATTGCCCCTCCCCCTAAGGTGTTTGCCGACTATCGGCGGCGCGGTAGCGGCCGTCAACCGCCGGGCCGGCACCGATTGCTCGGCAACCCTACTCCGCCGGTACGAGCTGGCCTGTGTAGAGCACCGGTCCTGTCGGCTGGCCGGTCGGCGATCCGCCCGCCGGCTCGAGGCTGATCGCCAGAACCGTGTCGGGGCTGAGCCTCACGTCGGAGCGTACGGCCGTGTCGATGATGCCGAGCGACTGCGGCCGGTCGCGGCCGCCGCCCACCGCCCACAGCTCGAAGGACTTGCCTTGCGGCGTCTCCGCCTGCACGCGGCGTACGCTGATGGTTCCCGCGGCGACATCGACGCTGGCGATGAAGGCGGGCCCCTGGCCGTCCGGTTGCAGCACCGCGACGTAGCGCTCCTGCGGCAGCGGCTGCGCCAGCCAGATGACCAGCGCCGCAAGACCGGCCGCCAGCGCCCCTCCGGCCGCGGCCGCAACCCGCCACAGCCTGATCTGCCGCCTGAGCCTGATGATCTCCGCCCCCGCCCCGATGGCATGGAGGATACGGGCCCGCAGATGGGCTGGCGGTTCGACCGGCGGCACCGCGGCTGCCAGCGGCGCCAGCCGCACTTCCCACTGTGCCACCGCCGCCGCGAACACGGGATCGCTGGCCAGCAGCGCCTTTGCCTCGCGATACTCATCTGCGCCCAGTGTGCCGAGCACCAGTTCGCCGGCCAGCATCTCGCGTTCCTCAGGCTGCATCGAGACACTCCTTGAGCGCCATCAGGCTGCGCCGCAGGATGGCCTTGACCGTGGCCACCGGCCGCCCGAACCGGCGCGACAGTTCCTCGCGGCTCCAGCCCTGGTGATAGGCGAGCACGATCATCTCCCGGCGCTCTGCCGGCAGCGCCTTGAGGCAGCCCTGCAGCCGCCACATGTCGTGCCGGCGCTCGGCCTGTGCCGTCTGGTCGGCAGGATCGGCCAGCATGTCGATCTCGGGCTCAGCCTGGACCACCTGCAGCCGCCCCTGGCTGCGCCGCCGCTCGTCGATGGCCTGGTTGCGGGCAATGGCCAGCAGCCAGCCCAGCGCCGAACCCTGCCCCGGCCGGAAACTGCCCGCTTTTTGCCAGATTTTGACGTAGCATTCCTGCAGCGCATCGTCCGCCTGTGCAGGATTGGGCAGAATCCGGCGGATCACCCCGTAAAGCCGGGGGGCGGTGAGGTCATAGAGCCGGCTGAAACTCTCCCGCTCGCCCGCTGCGGTTTCGGCGAGCAGCGCCGCGATCTCGCCTTCGGCGATCGGTGCCATGGTCGTCATTGCTACCACTACGTATTTCCACCTCGGCCGGTTGCACCCCTGTGGGCCACCGATCCCTGCAGATTAACGCAAGATGAACGCGGCATTCACGCTGGATTTCGCCACGCCCGTGTAGGCTGCCCTCAACATCGCAACACGATGATCGAGGAAACCCGAAAATGCTTGCCCGCATTGCCATCGCCACCCTCTTCACTCTCGCCGCCGGGACCGCCTGGGCGCTGATTCCCCCGCCTGCAGCGACGGAACTGCGGCACGAAACCGTCATCGAGAAGAACCAGGCCTTCCCGCTGGTCGGGCCGCTCATCGTCGAGGAATGCCTCACCGAAACATGCATGGAGGTGCAGACCTAGCAGTTCTCATCCGGGAAGCGGCGGCCGGGCTTTCCCACCCGCCCCCTCTCACAAGCGCGGCCTCTGCTTCCCGGTGCCTTTCATTCCCTCCCACAGCGGCTTTCCCCCTGATCCCCTCACTAAGCCGCTGCACTCAGGGCCCCGGTAACGGGGCCCTTTTTCTGGGCCGTGATCGCACCTCCAGGCGGTTCCGGCATGGCGCCTGCATGGCAACCACCGGCTATCCGGTTTTGAGACAGAAAGGGCAGCGTTCATCCAGCGGTTTCAGGCGGTCCGGCATGCCGGGGCCGCCAACGTTCCCACAGCGACTCTCCCCCTGATCCCCTCAAGAGTCGCTGAACTCAAGGGCCCCTCCCGGGGCCCTCTTTTTGTGACCGCCGGCACAGACGTGACGCGATGAACCCGGCATGAACGACCCATTCACGCTCGGTTCGCGGCCGCCATGGCAAAGGTCACGCAACCAGTTCAAGCAACGGGAGTTGTCGCCACATGAAGACTACCCTCACCACCGCTCTTCTGGCCATCGCCTTCCTCGGCGCCGGCGCCTTTGCCAATGGCGGTTCGCACAAGTCCGCCACCCCCGTCCGGCACGCTCAGGTCAACCACACGAGCATCGCCAAGAATCAGGCCTGGCCAATCCGGGAAATGATGACCACCGAACCCTGCGCCGCCTCCCGCTGCATCGCCATTTGACCTCCCAGCACCTCCCACCGCCTGGCAGGGCCCCCGGGGCCCTGTCTTTTTGCCCCCGCACCTCGGCCACTGCAGAAACATTCGAAACCATTCGGCCTCTCCCGCGCCATCGCAGTGCAACGCCCGGCTCCTATTCCCGGCATGTCGGCATGAACCGGGCCTGAAAGCGCCATTCACGCTGGGTTCGCGCCATGTCTGGCACAAGGATTGAATGAGGAGTTGAGCCATGCCCATCCGCCCAATACAAGCCGCGCTGATGCTCGCCGTCCTTGTCGCGTCGGCAGCGCCTGGAACCGCCGCGGTTCGCACCTACTTCTCGCCCGAGCTTCAAGGTTACCGGGCTTCCTCCTGCCTTGCCGACGGCCGCACCTGCGGCAAGCCTGCCGCTGACGCCTGGTGTCGGCTTAACGGCTGGAGCAGTGCCCTGATCTTCCAGCGCGAGCCTGAGCCGGGCGTGACCCGCATCGTCGACAGCGGCGATCTTTGTTCCGGCCCGGCCTGCACGTCGTTCCGCCAGATCAAATGCTACACACCCGAAACCGCCGGCGTCGAGGTTCTCCAGAGCGGCGGATAATCTTGTTGCAATCGATACAATGAACCGCATAGGTTTCTGCCAACGGGCAATAGACCCACGTTCGGGAGGAACCCTATGTCTTACAGTTTCACGTTCAGCAGGATCGCGGCCGTAGCGTTGTTCGCCTTCAGCCTGGGCATGGCCGGTCCGGCCCTGGCCCTCGATAACCTCACCATCATCGCGCCCGCCAATCCCGGCGGCGGCTGGGACCAGACGGCCCGTTCCATGCAGGCGGTCATGCAGGAATCCGGCATCGCCAAGGCCGCGACGGTCGAAAACATCCCCGGTGCGGGCGGCACCATCGGCCTCGCCACCCTCGCCGACAAGTACAAGGGCAACGCCGAAACTCTCATGGTTGGCGGCCTGGTGATGGTGGGCGCCGTCATCACCAACAATGCCCCGGTGAAACTCGACGCTGTGACCCCGATCGCCCGCCTGACTGGCGAATACGAGGTTCTGGTTGTCCCCGCCTCCTCGTCGATCGGCTCCCTTGCCGATCTTCTGGCCGCATTCAAGGCCGATCCGGGTTCGGTGGCCTGGGGCGGCGGCTCGGCCGGCGGCACCGACCACATTCTGGCCGGCCTTATCGCCAAGGCTGCCGGCGTGCCGGGTGAAAAGATCAACTACGTACCGTTCTCCGGCGGCGGCGAAGCGCTCGCCGCGATCATGGGCGGCCACGTCACGGTCGGCATTTCCGGCCTCGGTGAATGGATCGGCCAGATTCAGTCCGGCGAACTGCGGGCCATTGCGATCTCGGCGCCGTCGCGCCTCGACGGCGTCGATATTCCGACCCTGAAGGAACAGGGCGTCGATGTCGAGCTTGCCAACTGGCGCGGCGTGCTGGCGGCACCCGGTCTGGATGATGCAGGCCGGAAGGCGCTGCTTGATGCCGTGGACCGGATGGCCACCAGCGAAGGCTGGAAAAAGGTCCTCGACGAGAAGGGCTGGATGAACATCTACAGTTCCGGCGATGAGTTCGCCGCCTTCCTCGCCGCCGAGAATGCCCGCATCACCGACACGCTGAAGCAGATTGGGTTGGTGAAGTAGGGCCGGCAGGCCATGATGATGCGGCGCTATCCCGGTGAGGCCATCATCGGGGCCGGGCTCGCGGTGCTCGGTGCAGTGATGCTGTGGGCCTTGTCCTCGCTCGAGATCGCCGCGGCCTATGCAAAGATCGGCCCGGCCGTGATCCCCGGAATGGTGGCTGGGGGCCTGCTCTTGGTGGGGACGGCACTGGCCTGGTCGCGCCGCAACAGTGTCGACCGGGCCACGCCATCGGACCTCGTGGCGTTGGCTGCCCTGGCCGCCGGCGTCATCGGCTATGCCCTGGTGCTCAGGACCATCGGCTTTGTCGTCGCTTCCGCCCTGCTGTTTTTTCTGGTCGCCTGGGGCTTCGGCATTCGCCGTCACGTTGTCAATGCGGTCACTGCCATTCTGCTCGGCATCGCCGTCTTCGTCCTGTTCCAGTACGGCCTCGGTCTGAACCTGCCGCGCGGCCCCCTTGAAGCGATGCTGCCGTGAACGCCCTCTACCAGCTGCTGCAGGGCTTCGAAACCGCGCTGACCCTGGCCAATCTCGGCTGGGCGGTGATCGGCGTGCTGCTCGGCACCTTCGTCGGCATCCTGCCCGGCATCGGCCCGGCGCTCACCATCGCCCTGCTCTTGCCGGTCACGCGTGGACTGGACCCGACCGGCGCCTTCATCATGTTTGCCGGCCTCTACTACGGTGCCATGTATGGGTCCTCGACGACCTCGATCCTGCTCAACACCCCGGGGGAATCGGGTTCGATCGTTACGGCCATCGAAGGTAACATCATGGCGAGGCGCGGCCGCGGTGCCGCGGCGCTTGCCACCGCTGCCATAGGCTCCTTTGTCGCCGGGACCATCGGCACCCTGCTGCTTACCTTTGTTGCCCCTTACGCCGTCAAGCTGGCGCTCAAGTTCGGGCCGGCCGAGTTCTTTTCGCTTATGGTGCTGGCCTTCGTCACCATCACCAGCGTATTGGGCGACTCGCGTCTCAAGGGCATGGCCTCGCTCTTGCTGGGCATTGCCATCGGCCTTGTCGGCCTCGACAAGCTCACCGGCCAGCCGCGCTTCACTTTCGGAATTCTCAATCTGATGAACGGCATCGATATTGTCATCGTCGCCGTCGGTCTGTTTGCGGTCGGCGAGGCCTTTTATGTCGCCTCGCGGCCCGAGTTGCGCAAGGTCATCATCGAGCCGATCAAGGGGTCGCTGTGGATGACCCGCGAGGAGTGGCGGCGGTCCTGGAAACCGTGGTTCCGCGGCACCTTTCTTGGCTTCCCCTTTGGCGCCTTGCCCGCCGGCGGCACCGAGATCCCGACCTTCGTCTCCTATGCGCTCGAGAAGCGCCTGTCGAAGCACCCGGAGGAATTCGGCAAGGGGGCGATTGAAGGCGTGGCCGGTCCCGAGGCCGCCAACAATGCCGCGGTGGCCGGTGTCCTGGTCCCGCTTCTCGCGCTCGGCCTGCCGACCTCCTCGACCGCCGCCATCATGCTCGCCGCATTCCAGCAGTACAGCCTGCAGCCGGGCCCGCTGTTGTTCATGACCAATGGCAGCCTGGTCTGGGGCCTGATCGCCAGCCTCTATGTCGCCAATGTCCTGCTGCTCATCCTGAACCTGCCCCTGGTCGGCATCTGGGTGAGGTTGCTGGCCATTCCGCAGCCCTATCTCTACGGCGGAATTCTCGTGTTTTCCTCGCTCGGCGTTTACAGCCTCAACAATTCGACCTTCGACCTCTTCCTGCTGTTCATTGTCGGCATCATCGGCTACCTGATGCGCCGCTTCGACTATCCCGTGGCCCCCTGCATCATCGGCATGATCCTGGGCCCGCTGGCTGAGGCGCAGTTTCGCCGCGCCCTCACCATATCGCAGGGCGACCTGTCCGTCTTCGTGACCCATTCCCTGTCGCTGTTCCTGCTGGTTGCGGCGCTCATGGTTTTTGTCGTGCCCTTGCTCCTGCGCCGCCGCCCTGTTCCACAACCCTGAGCCTCTCCCGGAATCGCTTGGCTTGGCCGCTGTTCCTGTGTAGGAACGCGCAACTTTCTGGACCGCTATGCCCAAACGCACCGACATCAAATCCATCCTCATCATTGGGGCGGGACCGATCATCATCGGTCAGGCCTGCGAATTTGACTATTCCGGCACCCAGGCCTGCAAGGCACTGAAGGCGGAAGGCTACCGCGTCATTCTCGTCAACTCCAATCCGGCCACCATCATGACCGACCCGGAATTGGCCGACGCCACCTATGTCGAGCCGATCACGCCGGAGGTCGTGGCCCGCATCATCGAGAAGGAACGCCCCGACGCCCTGCTCCCCACCATGGGCGGCCAGACCGCGCTGAACACCGCACTCAGCCTCAACCGCATGGGCGTTCTCGAGAAATTCGGTGTCGAGATGATTGGCGCCCGCGCCGAGGTCATCGACAAGGCTGAGGACCGCGAGCTGTTCCGCGACGCCATGAAGAAGATCGGCCTCGACACGCCGAAATCCATGCTCGCCAATGCTTCCGCCGCCAAGGAGGCTGACCGGGACTACTACGCCGCCGAGATGGCCCGCTTGCAGGCGCAAGGCGGTGATGTGGCGGCCTTCGAGAGGGCCTGGGCCGCCGGCGAGCCCGAGCGGCTCAAGAAATACCGCAACCGGGCCCTGGTCGAGGCCTTCGAGGCCATGCTCGAGATCGGCCTGCCCTGCATCATTCGCCCCTCATTCACCCTGGGCGGCACCGGCGGTGGCATCGCCTACAACCGCGAGGAATTCTTCGACATTGTCGAATCGGGCCTCGATGCCTCGCCCACCGCCGAAGTTCTCATCGAGGAATCGGTGCTCGGCTGGAAGGAGTATGAAATGGAAGTCGTCCGCGACCGGGACGACAACTGTATCATCGTCTGCTCGATCGAGAACATCGATCCTATGGGCGTGCACACCGGCGATTCGATCACTGTCGCCCCGGCCCTGACGCTGACCGACAAGGAATATCAGATCATGCGCAACGCCGCGATTGCGGTCCTGCGCGAGATCGGCGTCGAAACCGGCGGCTCCAACGTGCAGTTCGCCGTCAATCCTGCCAATGGCCGCCTGGTGGTGATCGAGATGAACCCGCGCGTGTCCCGCTCCTCGGCACTCGCCTCAAAGGCCACCGGTTTTCCGATCGCCAAGGTCGCCGCCCGCCTCGCCGTCGGCTACACGCTCGATGAGCTGGCCAACGAGATCACCGGCGGCGCCACCCCCGCTGCCTTCGAGCCGACCATCGACTATGTCGTCACCAAGATCCCCCGTTTCGCCTTCGAGAAGTTCCCCGGCGCCCAGCCCCTGCTGACTACCGCGATGAAATCCGTAGGCGAGGTCATGGCGATCGGCCGCACCTTCCAGGAAAGCCTGCAGAAGGCGCTGCGCGGCCTCGAGACCGGCCTCACCGGCCTCAACGAGATTGCCATACCGGGCGCCGGCGAGGGTGACGACAAGAATGCCATCCGCGCGGCCCTGGGCTCGCCGACCCCCGACCGGCTCCTGAAGATTGCCCAGGCGCTGCGCCTTGGCGCCACCGTCGAGCAGATTCATGCGGCCTGCAAGTACGAGCCCTGGTTCATCCGCGAGATCGAGAAGATTGTGCACATGGAAGCGCGGGTGCGCGAGCATGGGCTTCCCGGTGACGCTCATAACCTTCGCCTGCTCAAGGCCATGGGCTTTTCCGACCGCCGCCTGGCCGAACTGGCCCGCACCGGCGAGGCGCGGGTGGCCGCTTTGCGTCGCAAGCTTGGCGTCCGCCCCGTCTTCAAGCGCATCGACACCTGTGCCGCAGAGTTCGCCTCGCCCACTGCCTACATGTACTCGACCTATGAGACCGGCTTGCCCGGCGACGATGGCAACGAGGCTCGCGTCTCGGACCGCGACAAGGTGGTCATCCTGGGCGGCGGTCCCAATCGCATCGGCCAGGGTATCGAGTTCGACTACTGCTGCTGCCACGCCTGCTTCGCCCTTCATGACGCCGGCTTCGAGTCGATCATGATCAACTGCAACCCCGAGACCGTCTCGACCGATTATGACACCTCCGACCGTCTTTATTTCGAGCCGCTGACCGCCGAGGACGTCCTTGAAATCATTCATGCCGAAAAGGCCGCCGGCACCCTGAAGGGCGTTATCGTGCAGTTTGGCGGCCAGACCCCGCTCAAGCTCGCCCATGCCCTTGAATCGGCTGGGGTGCCCATTCTTGGCACGACGCCTGATGCCATCGACCTCGCCGAGGACCGCGACCGCTTCGCCAGGCTCATTCGCAAGCTGAAGCTCCGCCAGCCGGAAAACGGCATCGCCCGCTCCGCCGCCGAGGCCAGGAAGATTGTCAGGAAGATCGGTTATCCTGTTGTTATCAGGCCGTCATATGTCCTGGGCGGCCGCGCCATGGAAATCGTCAATGACGATGCCCAGCTCGACCGCTACATGCGCGAGGCTGTCGTCGTCTCCGGCGACAGTCCGGTGCTCATCGACCGCTACCTGTCGAATGCCGTCGAAGTGGATGTTGACTGCATCGCCGACGGCAGGGACGTGTTCATCGCCGGCATCATGGAGCACATTGAGGAGGCCGGCATCCATTCCGGCGATTCCGCTTGCTCGCTCCCGCCCTATTCGCTGAAGCCCACCGTCGTGCAGGAACTGGAGCGTCAGGCCCGGGAACTGGCACTGTCCTTGCGCGTCGTTGGCCTGATGAACGTGCAGTTCGCGGTGAAGGACGAGAGGGTCTATGTCCTCGAGGTCAACCCGCGCGCCTCCCGCACCGTTCCCTTTGTCGCCAAGGTGATCGGCGAGCCCGTCGCCAAGATTGCCGCTCGGGTCATGGCCGGTGAGCCCCTTGCCGGTTTCAGGTTGAAGGCGAGGAAACTGAACCATGTTGCCGTAAAGGAAGCGGTATTTCCGTTCAATCGCTTCCCTGGCGTGGACGTGCTCCTGGGTCCCGAAATGCGCTCGACCGGCGAGGTCATGGGCCTCGACAGGACCTACGACATGGCCTTTGCCAAGAGCCAGTTGGGCGCCGGCATGCGCATGCCCCTGGCCGGCACCGTGTTCCTTTCGGTCAACGACCCCGACAAGCCTCGCGTTCTCCCTGCGGCCCGCAAGCTGGTGGAAATGGGTTTCCGCATCGTCGCCACCGGCGGCACCCAGCGCTATCTGGAGGAAAAGGGCGTGCCATCGACCAAGATCAACAAGGTCCTCGAAGGCCGTCCGCATGTCGTCGACGCCATCAAGAACGGCGAGATCCAGCTCGTCCTCAACACCACCGAATCCAAGTCGTCCGAGTCGGATTCGAAGTCGATCCGCCAGACCGCGCTCCTGCAGAAAGTCCCGTATTATACCACCCTGCCCGGCATTCTCGCCGTCACCAAGGCCATTGCTGCTCAGACTGCCGGCCGCATAGACGTCAAGCCGCTGCAGGAGTATTTCTGAGCGCTCCTATCCCTCCGCCCACGGATTAACGACAGATAGACCAGCGTCTAGGAAAGGCCGCACATCCCGTGTGGCGAGCGAGGCATGATGCGCCTTGGCGATGGCAGCGATCTGGCAATCGAACAGTGTGATCGCGCGGCCGGCTGCGCGCATAGCCGCAAATAGCTTAGCGTAGTTTCGAGCTGCGGGTTCATCGAATTGCAGTATCCGGTCCTGAAACAGCCGGGCCAGCAGGCGTTCGAAGCCGTCAAACATGCCGGACTTCCGCTTTCCATCCGGCATGACCGCCATGCCTGCAAGCATCTCGGCCACAGAAACAGCCGTGATGTACAGATCAACCGGAGGAATGCTTGCGAGCCACGCCATGACACGCGCGTCTGGCTGCGGCTTCAGCGGCTCGGACGCAACATTTGTATCGATAACGATCATCCGAACTTGGCGGCCCGAGCCAATTCGGTGCGCGGTTCGATTTGAAGTTCGATTCCGCCGTAGCGCATGCCAAACTCGTGGAGGACCTTGCCTACATCTTGTGCAGCCGGCGCGGGCTTCAGCGCCTTCTCCAGAATGTCCCTGATCTCTGCCTCGGTGCTCCGGCCATGGGCTTTCGCCCGGGCCTTCAAAGCCTTGTGGGTGGCTTCGGGAATGTTGCGGATGACGACGGCAGCCATGGATGTCTCCTTCGCCAGATTGATATCACATTCCGCGTCTTGATATCAACGCTGCCGCATCCTGTCCCCTCAGAACGGCGCTTGATCGCCCGCCAGTTCAATCTGGCTGCCTGTCAAAGCGGGTAACTTCAAGTAACAATGACATCGGGCCGCACAACACGGGGCATGGGCGTGCCGGGCACGAGGGGGCACGCATCGTGTCGGGCTTCTACGATGCTGCTCTTGGCGTGACCTCCTGGCTCCAGCCGGCAGCCGGCCCCGTCGAAAGTGTAAATGCCTTCGCCGCAGTCGCCTCTTCCCGCTCGGCTTCTCTCCCATTGGTGGAACCAGCGGCGCTGGCTGCCCAGGTCCCCACAGGGCCTTCCCTGCCTCTGAGCCAACTTGGTCTTGAAATCGGCGCCTCTTTGCGCCATCTTGTATGGCCGTCCCGGTTGGTGCGTGAAAGCGCTTGCCGGGCTAAGTTTTCCGCTCACCACGGGAATTGTGTGCCGGATGGGCCTTGCTGGTCCGCCCGGACTCATCAGGACTGACGGATTGGACGATGGACAAAGTGCCGATGACCGAGGCGGGGCACGCCGCCATGCTGGAAGAGATCAGGCATCTGAAGGCGGTTGAGCGCCCGCGTATCATTAAGGCGATCGAGGAGGCGCGCTCCCACGGCGACCTTTCGGAGAATGCCGAGTACCATGCCGCCAAGGAGCAGCAGGGTTGGCTGGAGGCGCGCGTGGCTGAGCTCGAGGACAAGATCAGCCGCGCCGAAATCATCGACGTCAGCAAGCTTTCCGGCGACACCGTGAAATTCGGCGCCAAGGTGACACTCGTGGACGAAGACACCGAGGAGGAGGCTGCCTACCAGATCGTCGGCGAGTTTGAGGCCGACGTGAAGAAGGGCAAGATCTCGATCACCAGCCCGATCGCCCGCGCCATCATCGGCAAGAAGAAGGGCGACAGCGTCGAGGTGAACACGCCGGGCGGCGGCAAGAGTTACGAAATCATCAACGTCCGCTGGCAGTAGCCCGGCGTCCCCGGCTGTATTGGCGCTGGGACTGTGATCCGGCTACTCGCCGGGCACCATGGCACGTGTACCGGCGCGGGCCAGCGCGGCCTTGCGCCGGGCCTGGAAGCGCTGCACGGCCGCTCTAACGGCAAAGTAGCAGATTGCCCCGCCGATGATGCCGAGGGGAACGCCCCCGATGATCATCGGCAGGAAGATCGGTTCGATGCCGCGCCAGATGAGCTGCGCAGTCAGGATGGGCTGCGCGAAGATGTCGAGGCTTGCTCCTTCCGGGAGGACAATATCGACTTCGCTCTTGTAGTCGATCCCCAGCAGCAATGCGCCGACATTGTAGCAGGCGGCCCAGATGAACGGGAAGGTAAGCGGGTTGCCGACCACGGTGCCCACGGCTGAGGCCAGCACATTGGCCCTGAGCACCAGCGCCACCAGCGCCGCAATGATGAAATGGAAACCGACCAGCGGCGTGAACGAAGCAAACGCCCCCGCCGCGAAGCCCAGCGCGATGACATGGGGTGTTGAGGACAGCCGCGCCAGCCGGTGCACGAGGTACTTGGCCCAGCGTTTGAAGCCGATTTCGGGCCACACGAAATTGCGCACCCGCTTGCCGAAGCTCCGCTTCTCACGCGAGGAAAAAATCATCGAACGGCCGCCGTCTCCACAGAACCACGCCCCGGCTCCCTCGTTCCGTGGAGACCGGGCGCGATCACTCTACAATAATTCTGGTGAAGCGCAATTCCACTGGTGAGCGGAATGTTCCGGTGGACCCGCCACCACCGCGCGGCATGCCGCCGTGATGGTTAACGCCTGAGGGCTGAGGCAATTGCCGAAGTGATCTTGGGGCCGGTGGGCTTGGCTTGCGTGGAGAACCAGCCGAGGAACGCGCCGTCGCGGCCGATGAGATACTTGTGGAAGTTCCATTTCGGCTGGCCGGCCGGCCCTGCCTTCTCCCCCGCCCAGACATAGAACGGATGCGCGTCCTTGCCCTTGACGGCGATCTTGGCGGTCAGCGGGAAACTCACGCCATAGTTCACCGCGCAGAAGCGCGCGATCTCGTCCTCCGGACCCGGCTCCTGGCCGCCGAAGTCATTGCATGGCGCACCGATGACCACGAGGCCATGGTCACGGTGGCCGCGCCACAGCGCCTCGAGCCCCTCGTATTGCGGTGTGTATCCGCATTCCGACGCGGTATTGACGACCAGCAGGACCTTGCCCTTGAACTGCGCCAGCGGCATCGGCCTGCCATCGATTCCGTTGAACGCGAAGTCATGGGCAGTCTGTTGGATGGTCGTCACGAAAGGATCCCTTGGCAGCACACTGTTCGATCGGCACCAAGCCCTTAGCCCAACCGGCCGGAGGGCGCCAGCATGATGACCGGCCGCCGCGGAGTCTCTCGGCGTGGGGTTCAGCGCGCGGAACCCGAGAGCGGCTGCCGCTTTCGGGTCCCGAACCTGAGGCGAGGATCTGGCACGGCATTTCACTCGCCAGCCGGTGCGGCTGCGAGAATGTCGCGCCGCATTTCACTGTTGCGGCTGAGGCGCCGGTTCCGCTCCGGGAGCCATCAGCCCCTGGCTGTCCATCTGCGGCTGCTCGGATTGCAGGCGCATCTGCTCCTGCTGGCGCTCGAGCATCTGCACGGATGCCGACTTGAACGTCGGGGCCGCGGCCAGCTCTTCCGGTGTCGCATTCAGGATGAGCTTGGCCGTGTTGCGGCTCTCGGTTGGCATGAACGTCACCTTGCTCAGTTCGAAGGCAACCTCCTTCTCGCCGATGCCCATGACGCCGCCGACGCCGATCACGATGCCGGAAACCGCACCCTTGGTGTCGAAGATGAGGTCGTTGACATCGCCGATCCATTCGTCAGTCGGCGTATGAACACTGGCACCGATCAGGCCCGACACCAGCAGCGTGTCGAGGTCTTGCATGACGATCTGGCCGTCGACCGGTGCCGCCGGCTGTTCCGTTGCAGCCGAATCCGTCGCCGTGTCAGGCGGCGGCGCCGCGGGCTCCTGCGCCTGCACCGGCGCCTCGATTACCGGTTGTTCGGGGGCGGGCTCTTGCGCCTGGACGGGTTCATCCAGGGCCGGCTGCTCCTGCGCATAGAGTGACGCCGGTGTGATTGCCAGGAATAAGGCCAGGGCGAATTGACTGGTGGTTCTCATCATCACAGCTTCCTTTCTGGCCTGGCGCGCTCACGGCGCCCGGCCGATAGGGGTTGCGGACAAAGATCATCATGCAGTGCCTTGCAGCACCGCGCGATGACTCACACTTCCAGCCCAGCTGCTTGCGCTGCCTTCCGCCTCGGGAAAGCCATTGCCACCGCGCCGTCCCAAGGGGCGCAGTGCAAGCGCACCCTCGAGATGGTCGCCCGTGAACAATCCGCTTTTCAGGCGTAGCGCGGTGTAAGCGCGCCGGC
>CAZIXE010000018.1:0-69020 GCA_964543235.1 uncultured Rhizobiaceae bacterium
CGTCTTCAAGATGGAAAGCCACAACCACCCCTCCTTCATCGAGCCCTACCAGGGGTCCGCCACCGGGGTGGGCGGCATCCTGCGCGATGTCTTCACCATGGGGGCCAGGCCGATTGCGGCGCTGAATGCGCTGCGCTTCGGTGATCCCGCCCATCCCAAGACCCGCCATCTCGTCTCGGGCGTCGTCGCCGGCATCGGCGGCTACGGCAATTCGTTCGGCGTGCCGACCGTCGGCGGCGAGGTCAATTTCCATCCGCGCTACAACGGCAACATCCTGGTCAATGCCATGGCGGTCGGCATCGCCGATGCCGGCAAGATCTTCTACTCCAAGGCGGAAGGTGTGGGCCTGCCCGTCGTCTATCTCGGCGCCAAGACCGGCCGCGACGGCATTCATGGCGCCACCATGGCCTCGGCTGAATTCGCCGATGACGCAGAGGAAAAGCGCCCCACCGTGCAGGTCGGCGATCCCTTCACCGAGAAATGCCTGCTCGAGGCCTGCCTCGAACTGATGGCGAGCGGAGCGGTGATCGCCATCCAGGACATGGGCGCGGCTGGCCTCACCTGCTCCGCCGTCGAGATGGGCGCCAAGGGCGATCTCGGCATCGAACTCGACCTCGACCGCGTGCCCTGCCGTGAGGAGCAGATGACGGCCTACGAGATGATGCTCTCGGAAAGCCAGGAGCGCATGCTCATGGTGCTGCGCCCCGAGAAGGAAGACGAGGCCGAAGCCATCTTCAGGAAATGGGGCCTCGACTTCGCCATCATCGGCAAAACCACCGACACGCTGCGCTTCGTGATTCGCCATCAGGGCGAGGTGAAGGCCGATCTGCCCATCAAGGAATTGGGCGACGAGGCGCCGGAATACGACCGGCCGTGGGTCGCGCCGGCAAGGCAGCCCGTGATCAAGGCGAACGATGTGCCGCCGCCCAATGACCTGAAAGCGGCGATCCTCAAGCTCGTGGGCTCCCCCGACCTCTGCTCCAGGCGCTGGGTCTGGGAGCAGTACGATCATCTGATCCAGTCCAACACCGCTCAGGTGCCGGGGGGCGATGCCGCCGTGCTGCGCGTCTCCGACCAGAAGGCCATCGCCGTCTCGACCGACGTGACGCCCCGCTACGTCGAGGCCGATCCCTTCGAGGGTGGCAAGCAGGCGGTCGCCGAATGCTGGCGCAACCTCACCGCTGTGGGCGCCGATCCCATTGCGGTGACCGACAACCTGAACTTCGGCAATCCCGAGCGCCCTGAGATCATGGGTCAATTCGTGGCCGCCATCAAAGGCATTGGCGAAGCCTGCCGGGCGCTCGAATTCCCCATCGTGTCGGGCAACGTCTCGCTCTACAACGAAACCAACGGCCAGGCGATCCTGCCGACGCCGACCATCGGCGGTGTCGGACTGCTGCCCGATCTCGCGAAGATGGCAACCCTCGCCTTCAAGGCGCCGGGCGAGGCCATCCTCCTCGTTGGCGGGCACGGCCATCATCTCGGCCAGTCGCTCTATCTGCGTGACATCCTCGGCCGCGAGGAGGGCGCCCCGCCGCCCGTCGATCTCGCCCGCGAGAGGCGCCATGGCGACTTCGTGCGATACCTCATCAGACACGGCCAAGTCTCTGCTGTACATGACATTTCCGACGGCGGCCTGATCCAGGCGGCGATCGAAATGGCCTTGGCCGGCGGCCTCGGTGGCAGCCTCGCAGAGCTCGATCACATCGCCCTCTTCGCCGAGGACCAGGCCCGTTATCTCGTCACCTGCGATCCCAGGGAAGCGGCCAAGATCATCACCCAAGGCCATGTGGCAGGAGTCGATATCGTCCGTATCGGCACCGTGATTCCCGATCCGGTCATTGCGATTGAAGGTAGCGTCTCGATTCCATTGCCGGACCTGCGCGAGGCCCACGAGAGCTGGTTCCCAGCCTATATGGCGGGGGAACTGGCTGTGACGAATTAGTCCTGTTGAAGCAATTTAATCCTTGACACCGCGCGGTGCATAGGGTACAGTTCGGTACTTCCCCGAATTGGGCCATTGCCTCAACACAAGGTCGCTGCCTTGGGCCCCGCCCTTGCGCGCCTCCACCAACCGCACTAAATGCCTGACGACGAAAGGATTGCCGCATGGCCATGTCCGCCGCCGAGATCGAACGCTTCATCAAGGAGGCCCTGCCCGATGCGATGGTCGAGATCCGCGACCTTGCCGGCGACGGCAACCACTATGCGGCAAATGTCGTCTCGGCAGCATTCAAGGGCAAGTCGCGCGTGCAGCAGCACCAGATGGTCTATGCGGCCCTGAAGGGCCGTATGGGCGGCGAACTGCACGCCCTCGCACTTCAGACCAACGCGCCGGAAGACTGACGAACCGGACCCGAAGGCGGATGCGGCTTTCGGGACCAACCGCGACCCCGCCGATCCCGCCATCCGCGGCCCGCGCATCCCAATCCGGGGGATGTGGCAGGTCTGGAATGTTGCTACGCTCTGCCGGCAGATGAGGCTTGTCCCGCGGAGCTGCCGCTATGGTAGACATATTTGCCACCCGCTTCAGTCCGCCATTCCCGCCAAGTGCCCCCGACGTATTTTTCCTGGTCGATCCCTTCACGGTCGACATGATCACCAAGCTCAGCCGGGAACGACGCTTCAAGAATCTCGCCGTCGCCGTGATCGACCTCACGCACCGCACCCGGCGGCCGGATGGGCTCGGCTTCATTACCAGTGCCGGCTGGAACACCGGTGTCTTCCAGAACGCCGCGAGCCTCGTCAAGATTGCCGCGATGTTTGCCGCCTTCCGGCTGCGCGAGAACCTATCGATTGCCGTCAACCAGACCAGTGCGGTGACCGGCGAGGACGCCCTGCGCACGGTTGCCGTCGACTGGAAGGAATCGGTCGAAACCGCCGTGCCGGGTGGGCGGCCCGATTTTCCGCAGTTTAACAAGATCTTCAATATTGCCGGTGCCAAGGGCGGCTGGCAGCTGACATTTTCCAGTGATTTCAAGAAGCACATGGACCTGATGATCGGCCACTCGGACAACCGCTCGGCCTCGATCTGCATCGACCGGCTGGGCTTCCAGTATATCAATGGCGCCCTCGCCGCGGATGGCCTCTACAGTTTCCAGAACGGGGGTCTCTGGCTTGGGGGCAACTATGCCGGACGCAACTGGATGCCCGAGCCCAAGACCAAGCTCACCCACATGGGGGCGACGGCGAGGGCGGTGGCCCGCTTCCTGACCCTCCTGGAGGACAGCCGCCTGGTCAGCCCGCAGGCCAGTGCCGACATGCGCGACACCATGGCCCTTGCCGGCACCTGGTTCTTCGAGGGACTCGACCGCGCCCGGCCGAAGCGCCCGGTCCAGTCGGTCTATGCCAAGGTTGGTATCTATGGCGGCAAGTATCACGACTGTGCCGTGCTGGAGCGTGCTGCCAGGGGAACGAAAATCCGCTATGCAGCCGTTGTGCTGGGCGCTATCGATCCCCAGATCATCAGGGATCTCGCCGTCAGGCTCGATGACTACGTGCTTGCATCGAACTGACCAAACAGGGCATTAAGCAGGCCGAATGGCCCGGGCGTTTGGCCGGGGCACTGCCAGGAAGACACCATGACCAATATCAGCCAGTGGATCGACAACGAGGTGAAGACGAACGACGTGGTTCTCTTCATGAAGGGCACCCCGGAAATGCCCATGTGCGGCTTCTCCGGCCGTGCCACCCAGATCCTCAATCACCTGGGCGTAGCCTTCAAGGGCATCAACGTGCTCGATTCCGACGAGTTGCGCCAGGGCATCAAGGACTACACCAACTGGCCGACCATCCCGCAGCTCTACATCAAGGGCGAATTCGTGGGCGGCAGCGACATCATGATGGAGATGTTCCAGTCGGGCGAACTGAAGCAGCTGCTCGACGACAAGGGCGTGGCCTGAGCCGCTCCCGGGTGGAGCGATAACCTCAAGTTCTTGCCACCCTGTTCAGGACGCTGCGAATTCAGTCGGGCTTCGCAGGCCGACCGGCGCATCTGCACATTACGTACGCTTGGGCGGGCCGGGGACATCGCCGCCAGCGGCCCCGCCCCCAATTGTGGAACCATCGACACCGCCACGATCTTCGGCGTCAAGGCCTTCGACGCCAATGGCCCTCTCCCCGGCAATCACGCTGACGGCCGCCGACTTCGTCCTGTGGCTGCGCAAGCCGGGCCGCCTATGGTGCGGCGGCCTGGCGCAGTCGCACGATCATGGCAGCAAGCCTCGCGGCATTTGCCGGATCAGCATGCTGGCGCGCCAATTCGAGATCGGTGATGGCTGCGTCCAGCCTGCCGTGTGTGAGCCGGTGCGTGGCGCGCGAGACATAGACCTCGAAATCCTCAGGCGAGGCGGCAACCGCGAGGTCGAAATCGGTTTCGGCACCGGCAATGTCCTTGAGCACGAGCTTGGCCTCGGCCCGCCCCGCGAAGGCCTTGCCGAATTGCGGGCTGGCAATCGCCGCCGTGGTGAAGTCGGCGATCGCCTTTTGCGGCTCGCCGATGACCATGAGCAGGCGGCCGCGCTGATAGGCGGCCTCAGTATGGCCGGGATCGGCATCGAGCGCCTGGGTGAAGGCCGCCATGGCCTTCACCAGATCACGCTGTTCCAGCGCCTGCCGGCCCACCAGCACCAGCCCGTCGGCCTCCGCGCCAAGGGCGTGGAAGCTGCTCGCCACGAGAAACAGGCCGGCCAGAATTCTGCGCATCGCTCAACTGCTACCCGGCCCCGGCATGGCTGGCAAGCGATCGGCTGCCATTGACGGGTTGGGCCCGGCTCAGGCACCCATGGAGCACCCCATGACTGCAACGTTCACCACCCGGCCCGGCGCGACCGGCCTGCCCTTCCTTGCGCTGCTGGCGGGCGGCGTGGCGGTCGGTTTCTCGCCGATCTTCGTGCGCCTTGCGGATGTGGGACCACTGGCCTCGGCCTTCTACCGGCTGGCGCTCGCCCTGCCCTTCCTCTGGTTGCTGCAGGCCATGTTGCCCGCCAGCCGGACGCAAGGCCGGGAGGCAGCCGGGGGCGATCACCTGCTGCTCATAGCCGCCGGCGCGGCCTTCGGCCTCGACATGGTCTGCTGGCATCTGTCGCTGTTCAACACCAGCGTCGCCGACGCCACGCTGATCGCCAACACCGCCCCGATCATGGTGGCGATCGCCGCCGCGTTCCTGTTCGGGCAGCGCATGACGCCCCTGTTCATGGCCGGTCTCGCCCTCGCGGTTGCCGGCGTGGCAAGCCTCGCCCTGCAGAAGGCCGGCGGCCCGGAGCCGCCCAACCGCCTGCTCGGTGATGCCTATGCCATTGGCGCCGCCGTGAGCTATGCCGCCTATCTGCTGCTCGTCGCGCATCTGCGCCAGCGCCAGGGTACCCGGCGCATCGTCATGTACTCGACCGCCGTTTCCGCTCTGATGCTGCTGCCGCTGGCGCTGCTGGCAAGTCCCGCCCTGTGGCCGGCCTCGCTCTATGGCTGGTCGATCCTCGCAGGACTGGCCCTTGTCAGCCATGTCGGCGGGCAGCTGACCCTGACCTACGCGCTCGCCCATCTGCCGGCCGCCTTTTCCTCGATGACCCAGCTCATGCAGGCCGCCGTCGCCGCCATTGCCGCATGGGCGATCCTGGCCGAGCCGCTCACCGCCATGAAGCTGGCCAGCGCCACCGCGATTCTGATCGGTATCGTCATCTGCCGCATGTCGGGGACCAGGCTGTGACGCAGGACCGGCAATGGGCGGTGGCGGCCCTGTTTGTCACCATGGTGTTCTGGGGTTCCGCCGCCGTTTTCCTGCGCACCCTCGCCCTGGCACTGTCGCCGGAGAATTCCCTGGCCCTCCGCTATGCCATCCTGACAGCCATCAATCTCGCGGGCCTCACGCTGTTCGGCACCTGGCGGATCAGACGCGAGGACTGGATGCGCTTTCTCCTCGCCGGCATCACCGGCATGGCGGGTTACAACTGGTTCGTGAACGCGGGCTTCGCCCTGGTGCCTGCCGGACTGGGCACCATCGTCACCATGGTCGAGCCGCTGATGATCGCCATTCTCGCCTGGCTGCTGCTGCGCGAGCCACTGTCGCCGCTTGTCTTTCTCGGCCTGGCGCTGGCCGGCCTTGGTGCCGTGGTGCTGTTCTGGGAAGACCTTGCCGGCACGACGCCTGCCGCGGTCCCGTTGCGCGGCATCGCCTCCCTGCTGCTGTGCTGCTTCTGCTGGGCACTCTACACCATTCTCGTCAAGCCGCTGCTTGGCCGCTACGACAGTTTCACGGTCACGGCCGTCACCATGCTGATCGCCGCGCCGCTGCTCATCGGCGCCGCCAGCGAGCCCCTTTCCGCACTTGCCGTCCGCCTCGACGCCCGGCAATGGGCCGAGCTCTTCTATCTGATCATTCCCAACGGCGTGCTTGGCACCCTGCTGTGGAACTACGGCAGCAAGCGCCTGTCGGGTGCTGCCACCGGAAGCTTCCTCTACCTGATCCCGGTCGTCGCGGTGGCTGCCGGAGCCCTGATCCTCGGCGAGGCCGTGACCGTCTATATCCTCACCGGTGGCGCGCTCATGCTGGCGGGCGTCGCGGTCGCCCAATTCGGCCCCGCGCTGTTCATGCGACGCTGAACCATGAGCAATCCCAAGGCGCTGCCCGCCCTGCTTTTCACCGTCTTCATCTGGGGCATCGGACCCGTCTTCCTGCGCTCGCTGTCGGTGGCGCTGGGACCCGCCGACCATCTGGTGATCCGCTATGTCATCGTCACTGTGCTTTATCTGGCGGGACTTGCCGCAACCGGCGGCTGGAGGATCGAGCGCGCCGACTGGCCGCGCCTGGCCGCCGTGTCGCTGATCGGCCTCATCGGTTACAATCTCGGATCCGCCTTCGGATTCGAACTGGTGACGGCCGGGGTTGGCAGCCTGGTCATCGGCACCCAGCCGCTAATGATTGCTGCCCTCGCCGCGCTGCTGGCCCACGAGCGCCTGAGCGCCGCCGCCGTCTCCGGCTTGCTGATCGGCCTTCTCGGCATCCTCGCGCTGTTCTGGACCGATCTCACCGGCGCCGCGGCCAGCGGCGTCCCGGTGCTGGGTGTGCTCTACATATTCTTGAGCGGTCTTGCCTGGGCCTTCTATGTGGTTGCCGCCAAACCGCTCATCCGCAAATACGGCGCCTATCCGATCACCGCCATTTCGATCTCGCTGGCGACCGTGCCCATGGTGGCGCTGCTCGTGTCATCGACGACCCTGCCGACACTCCTCGCCATGACCGCGAGGAACTGGGCCGACATGTTCTTCATGGCGGTCATCTCGACGCTCATTGCCACGGTCACCTGGAACTTTGGGGCATCAAGGCTCAGCGCGGCAACAACCGGGGCGACGCTCTATTTCGTGCCGGTCATCGGCGTGGTGGCCGGCGCACTGATGCTGGACGAGACCATCGGCCTCAATACGCTGCTGGGCGGCGGCCTCATCCTGCTGGGCGTGGCGATCGCCCAGTTTGCCCCGTATCTGCGGCGCGATGGCCTGCCGCAGGCGCCGGCCGCTCCACGCCCGGCGACCCCGCAAACGCAGCCGCGCACCAGCCTAACGGGACTGGCCGCCGTGCTCTTCGCCGTCACCATGTGGGGCCTGATCCCCGTGGCGATGCGCTTCCTGGTCCTCGACATCGGGCCCGAGACAGTGATGATACTGCGGTGGCTGCCGACCGGCCTGATCGCACTGAGCGCCGCCGTCGTCATCGGCGTCAGGCGGATTGCCTGGCCCGACTGGCTGAGGATCGCCATTGCCGCCTTGCTCGGCAATGCCGGCTACCAGGTGCTCGCGGCCTACGGCCTGAAGACCGTGCCGGCCATCTGGACCGGCATGCTGTTCGGTCTCGAGCCCGTGTTCATCGCGCTGTTTGCCGTGGTGCTGGCGGGTGACCGGCTGACCCCCTGGCTGATCGCCGGGATCGCCGTGGCGATGGCCGGGACCGCCGTGCTGATGCTGGGCAGCCTGGCGGTCCCTCAAGGAGAAGTCGGACTGTTCGGGCTCATCCTGGTCACGCTGTCCACCATGGGCTGGGGCATCTATACCGTCGTCATCAGGCCGGTTGCCCTGAAATATGGAGGCTTTCCCGTGGCCTGTCTCGCCATGGGCGTCACGGCCTTTCCCATGCTGGCCTTTGCCTCGCCGGACCTTCCTGAGACCGTGGCCCGCATGACCGCCACGCAGTGGCTGGCCGTCGCCTTTTCCGTGATTTTCGGCACCTTCCTCGCCATCTCGGCCTGGAACTATGCGCTGGGCCACATGCAGAGCGCACTGGCCGGCATGTTCCTCTATGTCCAGCCTCTCGTCGCCGCGGTGGGTGGCATGCTGCTGCTCGGCGAGCGCCTGAGCTGGCCGCTGTTGGCAGGCGGCATCCTCATCATCGCCGGCGTGACCCTGTCACAATACGGCCCCTGGCTCCGCATGGCCACCATGCACCGCCGCCCTATTGCGCTCGCCGCCTCCACGCTAGACTGACTACATGACTGCACACATTGCATCACCCCGACCCTGGTACTTCGATCCGGTCACCATCATCATCGCCGGCTGCCTCGTTGCCATGGTGAACTTCGGCGTCCGCTCAAGCTTCGGCCTGTTCACAGCACCGATATCCGAGGCCCACGCCTGGCCGCGCGAATATTTCAGCTTTGCCATGGCGCTCCAGAACCTGCTCTGGGGCCTCGCAACACCGGTCGCCGGCGCCTTCGCCGACCGCTACGGCGCCGCCCGCGTGCTGATGGCCGGCGCCCTCCTCTATGCCGTCGGCACCGTCGTCATGGCCATTGCCGGGGCTCCGCTGCTGTTCCACTTCGGTGGCGGCGTGCTGGTGGGTCTGGGCGTTGCGTTTTCTTCCTTCAGCATCGTCATGGCCGCGCTCGGCCGCCTGGTGCCGCCGGAGCGGCGGTCCTGGGCTTTCGGCATTGCGACCGCGGCCGGCTCCATGGGCCAGTTCGTTTTCGCTCCCCTGGGTGCCGCCCTGATCTCCGCCTATGGCTGGTTTCCGGCGCTGCTGATCCTGGCCGCCTCGACGCTGTCGATCATCGTCTTTGCCTTGCCGCTCATGGTGCAGAACACCCGCGGTACCGCAGCCCCCTCGGGCGAACCCGACATCACGATGCGGGCGGCGATCACCGAGGCCTTCCGCCACAGATCCTATGTGCTTCTGGTGTCCGGCTTCTTTGTGTGCGGCTTTCAGCTTGCCTTCATCATCGTCCACCTGCCGCCCTATCTCGCCGAACACGGCATCAGCAAGGAGTTCGCCGGCTTCGCGCTCGGCGCCATCGGCCTGTTCAATGTCGCAGGCTCCTATGTGGCTGGCGTGATCGGCGGCAAGACCCAGAAGCGCATCCCCCTGAGCCTGATCTACCTGCTTCGCTCCCTGGCGATCGCCGCCTTCATCATGATGCCGATCACCAACCTGTCGACCCTTGCCTTCACCGCCTCCATGGGCCTGCTGTGGCTGTCCACCGTGCCGCTTACCATGGGACTTGTCATCGTCATGTTCGGCACCCGCTACATGGCAACGCTCTATGGCTTCGTCTTCGTCAGCCACCAGGTCGGCTCGTTCCTTGGCGTCTGGCTGGGCGGCCGGCTCTATGATGAGTTCGGCTCCTACGATGCGGTGTGGTGGATGGCCGTGGCACTCGGCCTGTTTGCAGCCCTCGTGCATCTGCCGATCCGCGAAACGCCCGCCCCGCGCTTTGCCGCTGCGGCGGCGTAAGCCATGCGCTGGCCCGGCCATCGCCTGGCGCTGGCTTTCTTCACCGCCGTGCTGGCCGCCTGGCTGGCCGTGATGGCGGTGTTGGTCCGCGCTTCCGCCTTGCCGCCAGAAGCATCGGGACCGATGCTCGTCGTCTTCGCGCCCGGTGAGCCGGATACCGTGGTGTTCGACAGGATCGTGAAGGCCGGCGCCAGGCCGGTACGAGCGACCGCCTTTGGTTTCATCTGGGTCGTGGCCGGCGACACTCCGGGGACAGCCGGACGCCTCGTCGCTGCGGGCGCCCTTGGCGCCTATCAGGAACTGCCGATCAGCGCCTCCATCGCCGGCTGCTTCGCCCTGGCCGATGCAACCGTGGTGAGCGCCCTATCCCCCTGACGCCTGTGCCGGGCGTGGAAGCTGCTGCCGGCGATCCGCGACACGGCGCTGCCCTGTACCGCAGGGTTGGCAGCACTCGCCTTAACAGGCTGCCAACACTTTGAAATCAAACGTTAATCCCACGTTCAGGTACTTGACGGTATGCTTGGCAGCATGGAAGTTTTTTAGCTTGGAGTGTGTGCCGGACCAGTTGAAGGAGAGCGGAATGACCGACAGAGGCTTTGAAAGTCAGTTGCGTGGCTGGAGTCTGACGACGGCAGAAATCATGTACTGCATGCCTGATTATCGCGACATCCTGCAAACCTATATCTGGCAGGACTACGATCTCGCTCCGCGCTTTCCCCGTCTGATCAGGTTTCTCGACTTCTGGACCCGCAACCTCGAAGGGCCCCTTGCCGAAGTACGGATCGCCCATGCGGGGATCATCGGCCCCTCCCGCATGTGCTTCGTCGATCACGAGTGGCGCCTGCACTGAGCTAAAGCGGCCGGTCCTCTTCGATCTCGGCACTGTGGCCCGCCTTCCAGCGCGCGAGCCGGCTGTTGTATGATCGGCCACTGCTGAAATCGCTGCCAAGCAACACCGCGGCTGTTACCGCAACCGGCCCGCCCGTTCCGGCAAACGACATTGCCAGCACATAGAGCGCAAGCCAGGGCGATGACGAGCGCAGCACCAGCGCCCCCAGCCCGCCAATATCGAAATAGAGGACCAGGGCGAGCACCAGGAGCCCGCCGGCCATCCCGATCCCCGTCCATTTGAGCAGGAAACGGATGAGAGGGGGAGCGCTGCGAAGTTTCATGAGCCATACCTGCGTCGGCATCGCCCCATCTGCAATGGGACCAAGCGTCCCAACTGTCGCCGGCCCGGCCCGCAGCCGCCCGCACGATTGCCGGCGGAGGCCCGCACGGCGGCAGTTAACACAATCTTTTCAAGATGTTATGGAAGGTTCCGGATTCAGGATCTGAAGCCCGGACAGGAGGCTTTCCCGGTGCCGTTAACGCTGAATCAACCCGGCGCTCGCCCATCGGCGGATTGCCGCTAGTTTGCCCCGGCGGCGCTCCACAAGGTTGTATCCATGACCCTGTCCAGTCCCGCCCGATTGCTCCTGCCTGCCGCTGCCGCGCTGGCGCTGCTGGGGGCCGTATCCGGCGACACCGCCGCAAAGCCGCGCCCTCTCGAACCGGCCGTCGAAAGGGGGCTGCAGGAGCAGATTTCCCGCATCCGGCGCAGCCGGCCCATGTTGAACGCCCTCGGCCTGCATTTCCTAGGCGCGAGCTTCTCGCCGCGGACCCAGATTGCCCAATTCACCTTCAAACTGCGACAGGGCATTGCCGCTGCCGAGGCTCGCCAGCGCCTGACCCGCGCCGCCAGGCTGCAGAAGGGATCGGTGTGCCGCAGTGCCCGGTCGCTGTTCCGGCATGGCGTTTCGATGAACGTCACCGTGCTCGACAGCCGGGGCCGCAACTTCAGTTCTTACACCTTCAGCCGCCGCACCTGCAGATGATCCTCACCTGGCATCGATGAAATCGATCACTGCCTGCGTGTAGCCGTCCGGATCCTGCAGCATCGCGGCATGGCCCACATCCTTGAGGATGACGAGTTTCGCACCGGGGATGCTGGCGGCGATATAGTCGGTATGGGCCCGGGTGATGGCCTCGTCATGATCGCCGAGCACCACGGCCGTCGGCACCCTGATGGCAGCGAGCTGTTCCTTCGTCCAGGCCGGCTGGCTTTCCCACATGTGGCTGATCTGTGTCACGAACGCTTCATACTGGTCCGGCGTCTTCGACATCCGGGCATAATCCTTGCCCAGCCGCTCGATATAGGCATTGAAGGTGGGATTGGTCATGACACTGGGATCGACGCCGTCGACTGTCACGTTGGCGGCATGCGCAAACAGCTTCGTCAGCCGCTCGGGGTGGGACATGGCGATGTCGATGCCGATGATGCCGCCGTCGCTCCAGCCGACCAGCGCCACCTTGTCGATCTTGAGGTAATCGAGCAGCGCCAGATAGTCGGAGGCCATGAGATCATAGCCGTAAGGCTGGTCGTTGCGGGTGGAACGGCCATGGCCGCGGCTGTCGGCCACGATCACCTTGTGGGATTTGGACAGTGCGATCACCTGGCTTGCCCACAGATCGGCGTGGCCGAGCCCGCCGTGGATCAGCAGTACCGGTTCACCGCTGCCATAGACCGCATAATACATTTCGATGCCGTTGACCGGGGCATAGCCGCTCTGCCCGGCCGGCGGCATGGGCGGCGGCTCGCCAATGATGGTCCAACGGTCTGCTGCCTGGGCCACTCCGCCCGCCACCAACAGCGTGACAAACAATGCGAGGATGCTGAATAGGCGTCTGAACATCGCTCTTCCCTCCATGGCCAGTGATGCTCTTATCCTGCGCCTCCTGCCGGGAAAACGAAAGCGGCAGGAATCACGTCCCTGCCGCCTGCAAACTCCTGAAACTGTTCGGATCGTTCAGCGCGAGTAGTATTCGACGACGAAATGCGGTTCCATCTGTACCGGGTAGGGCACATCGCCCAGCGCCGGGATGCGGGTCAGCTTGGCGGTCATCGCCTTGTGATCGGTTTCGACATAGTCCGGCACATCGCGCTCGGCCAGCTGCATCGCCTCGAGCACGACCACCAGTTCCTTCGACTTGTCGCGGACCTGCACCACGTCGCCAACCTTGAGCCGGATCGACGGGATGGTGACCCGCCTTCCGTTCACCGTGACGTGGCCGTGGCTGACGAACTGGCGCGCGGCAAACATGGTCGGCACGAACTTGGCGCGATAGACCACCGTGTCGAGCCGGCTTTCGAGGAGCCCGATCAGCTGCTCCGACGTGTCGCCGGTCATGCGCGAGGCCTCGGCATAGAGATTGCGGAACTGGCGTTCCGACATGTTTGCGTAATAGCCCCTGAGCTTCTGCTTGGCCCTGAGCTGCACGCCGAAATCGGAGAGCTTGCCCTTGCGCCGCTGGCCATGCTGGCCGGGGCCGTATTCCCGCTTGTTGACCGGGCTCTTGGGGCGGCCCCAGATATTCTGGCCGAGCCGGCGGTCGAGCTTGTATTTCGCGTTTGCGCGCTTCGTCATGTAGAGACTCCAATGGTTAACGTTGGAGCTCGCCCTCCTCTGCCGCAGTTGCGACTGACAGGCCCCTTCGCCGAGCGGGACGAACGGGCCACGGGCAAGCAAAGACGGAGGCAACAGGCCTCCGTCGCGGCAGGCTGATACAGGAACCGCCGTCGCCTGTCAAATCGGTACAGGCAGCAACTCATGCACCGGAAAACCCATTGCAGCATAGGCCGAAAGCGTGTCGGAGGCAGAGCCCCGCGCCGCGGTGAGAATGACCGTGCCATGGGCGGGCAAGTTCCCCGTTCTCCCGGCCCCGGCCATCCGCAGGACGTCGGCGGCGCGCCGCGCAATGGCTGGCGCCGGGTCGATATAGGTGACCGGCCACGGTGCCACTTTCTCGATCTCCCCCACCAGCAGCGGATAATGCGTGCAGCCGAGCACCACGACATCGGTGCGCCTGCCCTCGCGCGTCCGGAAAACCGGCGTGATCTCGGCACGGATCGCCTCGAGGTCAGGCTGCTCGCCCTTGAGCTTCTGTTCCGCAAGTTCCGCCAGATGCCTGGCACCATGCAGGAAGACCTTGCAGTGATAGGCATAGGTGTGGATCAGCGTGTGGGTGTATTCCCGGCTTACCGTTCCAGGTGTTGCCAGCACACCGATGATGTTCGATCGCGTCTGCGCCGCCGCCGGCTTGATGGCCGGAACGGTGCCGACGAAGGGAATGCTGTAGGCCTCGCGCAGCGCCGCCAGCGCCAGCGTCGAGGCGGTGTTGCAGGCGATGACCGCGATATCGGGCCTCACCCGGTCGATCAGCTTGCCGATGACGGCGACGATCCGCGCCACCAGCGCATCCTCGCCCCAGGCGCCATAGGGGAAGGCGGCATTGTCGGCAGCATAGATCAGCTGGGCGGCGGGCAGCATCTCCTGCACCGCCCGCGCCACGGTCAGCCCGCCCATTCCGGAATCAAACAGCAGAATACGCGCGCCCGTCGTCATTCCCTGCCCTGTCTGCGGCGCTCATGCGCTCGGGCGAGCGATGCCACCATGCCGCGCAAGGATCGCACCTCCTGTTCGGTGAGCTGCGCCCGCGCGAACATGTTGCGGATGTTGCGCACCATGCCCGGCTTCTTGTCTGCCGTCTTGAAGAAACCCGCTTTGTCGAGTTCTGTTTCGAGGTGATCGAAGAAGCCGTAGAGCTCTTCCTTCGTCGCCGGCCGCGTGTCGGGGGTCTGGAGCCCCGGTCCCTCGAGCGCCGCCAGCTCCGGCGTCTGTTGGCCGAGCGACGGCGCGCCGATCCGGTACCATTCGTAGCCCATGAGGAGGACCGCCTGGGCAATGTTGAGGGAGGCAAAGGCCGGATTGACTGGCGCCGTGACGATCACGTCGGCAAGCGAGATTTCGTCATTGCTGAGCCCCCAGCGCTCGCGTCCGAACAGCAGCGCCAGCCGTTCGCCGCGGCCGATCCGCATCCGCATGTCATGGCCCGCCTGCTCCGGCGTGATGACTTCCTTGGTCATGCCCCGGGGTCTGGCCGTGGTGGCGTAGACGTAGTTCACGTCTGTGAGTGCATCGGCAAGGGAGGCGTGCACTGCCGCCCGGTCGATGATCCAGTTGGCGCCCGACGCGGCGGCCACAGCCTTCGCATTGGGCCAGCCGTCGCGTGGATCCACGATCCTGAGCTCATGCAGCCCGAAATTGGCCATGGCCCGCGCTGCCGTACCGATATTCTCGCCAAGCTGCGGATTGACCAGAACGACGACTGGTGCCGGCCCCAGCCTCTGGTTCTTTGTCTTGTCGGTTCCCGCCATGGGGCGATGGCAATAACCGGATCAGGCGGCCGCGTGAAGCCCATCATTGAGCGCGACGACCGGCCGGTGCACCGGACGGATAGAAATCCTCAGGCTTGCCGTGCGTGAACCAGTCCGGCGGTGGCCAGCGGCCCGGAACATGTGCGACGCTCCACGCCGCAAGCGCCTGCAAGACCGGCAGCAGATCAGCCCCCTTGGCCGTCAGGCGATACTCGAAGCGCCGCGGCCGCAGCTGGTAGGCCTGCTTGGTCACCAGCCCTTGCCGTTCAAGGAGGACCAGGCGATCGGCGAGGATGTTGGTCGAGATGCCCTCCGGCATCTTGAGCAGATCGCCGTAGCGGTGGCGGCCGGCGAACAGGGTGCGCAGCACGACAAGTGTCCATTTGTCGCCCAAAATGTCGAGAGCGGAGGCGACGGGACAGGGCGAACGATAGGCAAACGTCATCGGGATGGTCCAACTCGCGCAGTGATCCGCCATCATGGCGAATCAGAATCAAGAGCCAGTCACTTTCATATTGCAAGTTTCACACGAATGTGTATGGTCTAGAAACTTGCATAATGCAAGTCACTTGTGGGAGGGCCAAATGGCAATCACGGGACGCTGCCAGTGCGGGAATGTAACCTTCGAGGTGTCGGCCGCACCCCTGATGTCCGGCCAGTGCCATTGCCTGGACTGCCAGCGATCGAGCGGCGCCGGCCACACCAGCATGATTGCCTTCCCGGCGGACTCAGTCAGAATTTCCGGGGACACCGCGAACTACCAGTCGCTCGCCGACTCCGGTGCCACTGTCACGCGGATCTTCTGTCCCCGCTGCGGCAGCCGCCTGTTCGGCAAATCGTCAGGAATGCCGGCAATACTCTCGGTAAACGCTGGCGTGCTTGACGATCCCTCGATCTATCAGCCGATGATGAGTGTCTACGCCAAGCACCGCCAGGCCTGGGACACGCTTGCGGACGCTGTGCCCGCCTTCGACGCCATGCCCCCGGCCGGACTATGACCCTCGCCGAGCGCTTGCGCAGCAGGCTTGCGCCATTGGGTGCCAGCGACAAGAAGATGTTCGGTGGTACCTGCTTCATGATCAACGGCAACATGCTGATCGGAACTCTCAAGCAGGGCCTGATCGTCAGGGTCGGCAAGGCCGCCCATGCCGACGCCTTGCGCCGCCCCGGCGCCCGTACTTTCGACATGACCGGTAGGCCCATGGAAGGCTATGTCATGGTCGCGGGCGAGGCGCTGGCCGACGATACCGAACTCCAGCACTGGATTGAATTGGCCCTAGCCTTCGTAAAGACCCTGCCTGCCAAGCCAGGTAAAGGAATGACGGCGAAAATTCAGGCGGCGGGAAAAATGGCCCGTACGAAATCGCGATAGAGCAGCACCTGATTCGGCAGCAGGGTCTTGTCCTTGCGCACCCGCGACAGGAGGATGCCGCCGTCAACCAGTCCGGGAATCATGTCGGCCAGCGCATCCAGATCGACAGCAATCTCCGGCCGATAGCGCGCCGCGACGAGTTCGGGCTGCAATGGGATTCACGCTGCCATCACGCGCGCCTCCTAAATGCGCGCCCGACCCCCGTTACGCATCCGGAAAGGACATGACATGTCACCATATCGCTTTCGGCTGCCGCAACTTGGCAGCAAGCTGTTTCTCACCGACGGCGGCATCGAAACCGACCTGATTTTCAACGACGGGATCGAGCTGCCGCATTTTGCATCCTTCACCCTCCTCGCGACCGGCACGGGCCGCTCCGTGCTGCGGGCCTACTATCGCCGTTACGCGGCCATTGCCCGGTCAATGAGTGCCGGCTTCGTGCTCGAGAGTCCAACCTGGCGTTCGAGCGCCGACTGGGGTGCCAGGCTCGGCTACTCGCAAGCCGCGCTGGAGGGGGCGAACCGCGCCGCCATCGCCCTGATGGAGGAGTTGCGCAATGATTTCGAAACCGCCGCATCGCCGATGGTTATCAGTGGCTGCGTCGGTCCGCGCGGCGATGGTTATGACCCGGGCCGGATCATGAGCCCGGGCGAGGCCCGCAGCTACCACGCCACCCAGGTCGGCATCTTTGCCGACACCGCCGCCGATCTCGTCACCGCCATCACCATGACCAACGTCAACGAGGCCATTGGCATCGCCCAGGCGGCGCGTGCCGCCAATATGCCGGTGGTGATCTCGTTCACGGTCGAGACCGATGGCAACCTGCCGACCGGCCAGGGCCTGTGGGACGCGATTGTGCAGACCGATCACGCTACCGGGCGCTATCCTGCCTACTACATGATCAATTGTGCCCATCCGGATCACTTCGACGCAACTCTCGCCCAGGGTGGCAATCTGGTGATGCGCCTGCGCGGCATTCGCGCCAACGCCTCCCGCTGCAGCCATGCGGAGCTCAATGAAGCGCCGGGACTCGACAGCGGCAACCCCGAGGAACTCGCGCGCCAGTATGCGGGCCTGCGCAATCAGTATCCGCATATCACCGTGCTCGGCGGTTGCTGCGGCACCGACCACCGCCACATCCACGAGATCGCGCTCGCCTGCGCCTCCGGCGAAACAACTGAAACACGACCGTCAGCGGCCTGACATCGGCCGGCAACATCTGCCGGGTAATGCACGGCCACCTTACGGATTTGACTTGGAACCAAAGGAGACGACGATGACCAGCTCATCCTCGCGCATCCACAGGCTTGACGCTACTGGCCTTTCGGGCGCCTTCACCCGCCCCATCGCCGCACTGCGCCGCCGCATCCGCCGCGATGCCACGCGCCGTACGCTGATGAACCTCGATGACCATTTGCTGCGCGACATCGGTTTGACGCGCGGCAACATCGAGGACGCCCTGCGCCGCCTCGGATCGCGCTAAGCGCCGGCGCCTGCGGGCGCACCTGCAACTGCGCGATGGCCGGCCGGTGCCGGCCATCGTGCTTTTGGGCGAGGCTTTCACGCGAGTCTAACGGCAACTGTGCTCAATGCCATGGCCAGAACGGCAGTGGACTCGAGGAGCACCCGATGAACGCAATTGCCAGACCGTGCTTTAACGCCACCCATTCGACATGGACGAAGCCATTGCGAGCCCTGCGCCGCCGCATCGTCAGGAATGCCATGCGCCGGACCATCTCCTATCTGGAAGACCCGGCACTTCAGGCAGCGATGCTGTCACGACAGAACATGAGCGACATGCTGCGGCGGGACTGACGCTGGCCCCTTCCGTTTCAGGCCTGTCACCTGGACAATGACCGGCAGGGAACAAGGCACAGCATCATTCCCTGCCTTTTGAATGCGATCACGCAAGGAACGAGAACGTCTCCTGCGCGAAGTTGAGTGCAAACGTGTCGTTGTAGACGTCGAACGAGGCCACCGGCAGGCTGCCGCCCGCATGGAACAGCGTGTCCTCGATGATCGGAATGTTCTTCAAGAGGTCGAAACTGTAGCCGACATTGAAGCCCACCTCGGTGTCGTTGGTGAGCGTCGCATCGAGTGCCAGCCCCAGGGTGAACTCGACCTGCCCGTCATCGTCTGCATCGAGCGTTGAGGCGTTCTGGATGAGGAGATCGCTGAGGAAGCTGAAGGCCTGCGTGACACCGTTCTCGAAGGTGATGGTGCCGACGATCCCGGCCGCCGTGAGGATGAAGTTCTGCAGGAAGTTGAGCCCCGCATTGACGTCGAGATCGAGCCACTCGAAATTGTCCGGATTGGTGGGCTCCGGGTCGAGCACGCCGATCGGCGGGAAGAAATAGGCCGCCAGCTGATCGACATCGAGGTTGATCTGCAGAAAATTGTTGCTGGCACCGTCGCCTTCCAGCGTGGTCGCTGTCGCCTGCGATCCGTTCGTCGACAGGTGCGGCCACGCCAGCGAAATCGACAGACCGGCCGGCAGCGGCAGGGTGATCGCCGCATCCTGGCTGTCGAAATCGATCAGTTTTTCCTGGATGCTGTCGCCAATACTGGTAGTGAGGTCGATGGGGAACTCAACACCCGCTTCCAGCAGGTACTCGAAGATGAAGTCGAGTTTGAAGAAGCCTTCCGGCCCTGTAGTCATGAAAGTGCCGCCCGCTCCCAGCGCCGCCGCCGGGCTGATCAGCAGCGCATCGGTCGTCTTGTTGTAGTTTGTGTCGACACTGATATCGAAAGGAACCGTGGCGTCGATGTCGCCGGCCTGCAGATGGATCGTCGACTGGAAGCCGGCCTTGACGTGCCCTTCGGCGGTCGCCACCGCCACGAAGGGCGGCACTGGAATCGGGAACGGCACATCGAGATCGAAGGGCTGGTCGATACCGAAGAACCGGCTGTCATCGAAGCTGAACGCCTGCCCGGTGCCCCAGATGCTCTGGTCGACGGCGGTGAATGTCTTCACTGTTTCATTGTGATTGAACTCCATGATGATCGGAATGGAGGCCGTGGCCGTTGCCTCGTCCGGATCGCCATCGCCTTCCTCTTCCGACTCGGCCGTCACCGTGAAGTTGAAATCGGTGTCCTGGTCCATCGGCAGCAGCAGCTCAATGTATTCGACGACCTGATCGGGCTGTCCCGGATCGTCGAGCTGGCCGTCGGTGACGACGATGACGCCGGCAGGCACGCCGCCCAGTGTAATCTTGTCGATGAATTCCGATCCGTCGAAATCGGTCTGCGTCGCCGTAACCCGCAGGCGCACCAGGTTGACCGGATCGCCGGCCAGGGGTGACAGCACCTCGATCTTGACATCGGGCGGATCGGCGACCGGAATGATGTTGACTGTGACGGTGGCCGAGTCCTGCCCGCCGTTCCCATCCGACACGCAATAGGTGAAGCTGTCCGTCCCGGCATAGTCTTCGAAGGGCGTGTAGACCAGGCTGCGGCCATCGGGCGCGATCTCGACTGTTCCGTGCAACGGCCCATCGTCGATGTCGGTGATGACAAGCGTGTCGCCGTCGGCGTCCGTATCGTTCGACAGGACATCGATGGTGACCGGGACATCCTCATGCGTGCCGTTACTGTCATCTATGGCATCGGGCGCGGCCGGTGCAACGAACGTGACCTTGGCCGGCCCCGGGGGATTGGTGCCCTTGCCGCCGACGCTGGTCAGCATCGCACCGAACTCGAGATGGGCGATGTCATCGAGTGTCAGCGCGCCGGTTTCGGCCAGGGTGAAACTGATCGGACCGCTCACCGCATCACCGTGCGCCACGCCCGGTCCGCCAAACTTGAGTCCGATGTCGAACGGTTGCGCAGCGCCGTTCATGTTGACGCCTTGCCCCAGATTGATGACGCTGTTGGCAGCGATCTGTGTCGTGGTGATGATGCTGTCGCCGCTGATGTCAAGCCCGGCCAGCTTGCTCTCGTTGAAGTGGAAGAACAGGCCACGGAGATCCGCCATGTGGGCGTTGCCGCCGAGGACCTCGATCCTGAAATCGAGCTTGCCGGCATTCTCAGTGATGGTGATTTGAATGCCATTCTTGCCGGGAATGACAAATGTCAGACTGCGTGGACAACCCATGGGATAAGCCTCCAGTTGATGCCTCTGTCACTAGAAAGTCCCACCGCGCCCTTGCTACCCGCAGCTTCACCTTAGGTCAAATTGCATTTAACGCAAAGTTAACCTTGCGCATTTCACGGCAAATTGTCGGGATTGTGCCGGCGCCTCGCGCTAGGCCGGCGGATCGGGGAACACCGAGGTTTTCTTCACCGTGCCATAGGCGAAGCTGGTTTCGATCGCCGCAATGCCGGGGATGACGTGGATATGCCGGCGGATGAACTCCTCATAGGCCCTGAGATCGGGCATCAGCACCCTGAGCATGTAGTCGAAATCCCCTGCCAGCAGGTGGCACTCCAGGATCTCGGGGATGGCACCAATTGCGCGCTCGAAGCGGCCAACCCGTTCTTCGGAGTGGCGGTCCAGCCTGATCCGCACGAACACCGTGACCGGCAGACCGTAGCGCTCCTCATCGACGATTGCCGCATAGCCCTTGATCACACCTTCGTCTTCCAGAATGCGCAATCGTCTGAGACACGGCGATGGCGACAGCCCGACCCTGCCCGCCAGCTCCTGGACCGGCATGCGCCCGTTGGCCTGCAGCGCCCGCAGCATCTTGTAGTCGATACGGTCCATGAACAGGCTACTCTTGGCAGATTCAGCTATTTTATGCGTCAATCATGACAGATTTGACAGAAACCGCCAGTCAGTTTGCATTATCATGTCCGAAATCATCCGCAGGAGGCCCCCATGACCGATGCCATCACCATCGAGCGGTTGCGCCAGCTGAGTCCGCTGCGCAATTCCACAGCGGCCGTTGAGACTGATGCGCTCGTCGAAGAGCAGCTCGGTCACTTCGCAATCGACCCTACATCCCCCTATGGCCGCGCCCTCGCCGAGTTCACCCGCAGCCTTTACCAGGCCAATCTCGCCACCCATCAGCTGATCGACGTGACCGCGGCGGCCCTGGCGTCGCTGGACCGCCGCGATCGCATTGCCTGGTTCAATGCCAAGCGCTTCGCCTGCTTCCAGCTGGCCAAGGTTCTCGACAATCTCCAGACTCCCTTCCGGCACACCTACCAGTCGCTGGCCGGCAAGGACGGCATCGAGGCCGCCCGCGGTCCCTATCCGGTATTCGACAATGTCACCGCGATCTTCTCCTCGACGCCGGTGATTGCCCGGACCGCCACCTATCTCTATGCCTGCGTCGAATGGGTCGAGGACGCCTTCAAGGGCAAGGAACTGCTGCACGAAATCTATTCGCGCCTGCTGAATCCGACTTCGATCTCGCTCGCCAACCACATCGTCGATGTCGAGGCAGGCCCGCTCGCCCAGGAATACTTTGCCTGGAATTTCAATTCCGGCATGGCCGCCGTCGATGCGACGCTGGCCCATCTCGTTGGCTACCAGGACATTGTGCTCTCCAGCCGCAACATCTATGGCGGCGTCTATCAGCTGCTCCATGACTGGTATGGCAAGCGCAGCAATCTCGATGTCGCCGTCGAGTGGTTTGACGGCTACGCCGCCGCGGATTTTGCAAGCGCCCTCGCCGCCGTGCAGGCTCGCCATGCCGGAAGGCTGGCCGCCGGTCGTCAGGTTTACGTCTATCTTGAGAGTCCCTGCAATCCCCACGGCCACGTGCTGGACGTTGCCGGCATTTGCCGGCATGCCCATGCTGCGGGCCTCACCGTGATTTGTGATGCAACCGTCGGCACGCCGTTCCTGCAACCGGTGTTGCGCCGGCAGGAACCGGAAGAACGGCCGGACTTCGTGATCCACTCCTACACCAAGGATCTCGCCGGCTATGGCGCCACAACGGCCGGCGTCGTCATCGCCCGCAACGAGGACATGTTTCTGCCCAAGGGATCCAGCGCCACTGTCGCCGGCCCCGGCGGCAGGAGCCGCACCATCAACTGGGACGAAACACTGTTCTGGAACGTCTATTACATCAAGGGCGCCTTCCTCGATGCCGACAAGGCCTATGAAGTGATCAACGGCATGCGCACGCTGGAACTGCGCATGCTGTCGAAATGTATCACCACCACTGTCCTTGCCCGGGCGCTCGCGGCGCATCCGCGCATCAATGTCAACTGTTCGGCGGTCCCCGGCCATCCCAATGCGCCCTTGCGCGAAGCCAACATGTACTTGGGCCTCCCCGCACCTCTCTTCACCATCGACTTCGAGCCCAGGCCCGGCGAAACGCCGCTGCCTCGCGAAGCTTTCAAGATCTTCTTCGACTCGCTGGAGCCGGCATTCGGATTGCAGGTGAGTCTCGGCCAGACCAATACCGTGGTGCTCTGCCCAGCACTGACCAGCCATTCGGAGATGTCCGATGCGGCGCTGGCAGAGGCCGGCATCACCCGCACCACCATCCGCATCGCTGTCGGCAATGAGGATCCGCGCACGCTTCTCGCCCATCTGATGCGCGCCGCCGAACTCGCCTTCGATGCCGTGGCGCCCGGCTTTGCGCAGCAATTCATGGCCCCGGCCGATGTCGATCGGCTCTACGAGGAAACCTACATTGACGTGCATCGCCGCTACGTGCAAAGCCGCCCGAAACTAGCCGACCTCTTGCGCTGACGGGAGACACCACTTGACCTCGGTTCCTTCATCGATTGTTGCCGCCAGCATGCCCTTTCTCGCAGCCGGCCGTCGCATGCGCCGCACCCCTTTCACCTCGCGCGTGGAGGAACTGGGCTGCAAGGTATTCTCGATCTACAACCACATGCTGCTGCCGGAGGTTTTCGCCGGCGACGAAGCGGATTATCATCATCTGAAACAGCATGTGCAGATCTGGGACGTCGGCTGCGAACGCCAGGTCGAACTCAGAGGCCCCGATGCCCTGAAGCTGGCGCAGATCATGACCTGCCGCGACATCTCCGGCTGCGCTGTTGGTCAATGCCTGTACGTGCCGCTCGTCGACGAAAACGGCGGCATGATCAACGATCCGATCCTGCTCAAGCTCGCCGGCGATCACGTCTGGCTGTCAATTGCCGACAGCGATGTGCTGCTGTGGGCCAAAGGCCTTGCGGCGGGTCTCAGGCTCGACGTCGCCTGCCGTGAACCCGACGTCTGGCCGCTGGCCATTCAGGGTCCCAAGGCCGAGGACCTTGTTGCCAGTGTATTTGGCGACGCGGTGCGGGCCATCCGCTTCTTCCGCTTTTCCCGGATTGCCTGGCGCGGCCATGAATTTGTCGTCGCCCGCTCCGGCTGGAGCAAGCAGGGCGGCTTTGAAATCTATGTCAACGACTGGGATCTGGGCGGCCTGCTGTGGGATACCTTCATGGCGCAGGGCAAGGCGTTCAACATTGCTCCTGGCGCTCCCCATAACACCGAGCGGATCGAGGCCGGCCTGCTCTCGTACGGCAATGATTTCACCAACGAAAACAATCCTTTCGAGATTGGCCTTGAGAAGTATGTTCATCTCGATCGCGACGTCGATTTCCTCGGCCGCAGGGCGCTCTCGCGCATTCGCGCGGAGGGCATTCGCCGCCGCCTGATGGGCCTTCTCATCGAAACCGAAACGCTTCCCGCCTGTGATGCGCCATGGCCGGTCTACGCCGGCAGCGACTTGGCTGGCGAACTGACATCCTGCTCGGTCTCGCCCCTGTTCGGCAAGGGGATCGGCTATGCCATGCTGGCACGGTCGTTCTGGGATGCAGGCACCGCCTTGAGCCTCGCAGCACCGGACGGCCGCCGCCTCAGCGCCGCCGTCACCGCCCTGCCATTTGTGAAGCCCGCAGGCTGATCTCTCATCCGGGGACGCTTCGCGCCACCACCCGCTCAAGCAGCGGCACGTAATGCCGGAACGGTGGCGTCGGCATGGCGGGGTCCTTGCCCAGATCGTCCCATCGGCGCACCCGCACCGCCTCCCTGTGGAAGGGGTTCTCCTCGAAAGCGGCCACTTCAGGAGCGCTCATCGGTCCGCCCTGGAGCGACAGCGTGTGTTTGGAAGCCTCCGAAAGCTTGCCGTAGTAGCCGGGGTCGATGGCGCACAGATAGCGTTTGGCGGCGACATGCAGTTTCACGCATTCGTTAACCACCGGCGGAAAGAACGCTGCCAGCACCCTTGCACCCGCCTCCTCATGAAAGTTGTCGCGCTCATCGCCGAGCGACAGCGTACCGAACTCCGAAGTGTAGTGGCCGATGTCGTGCAGCAGTGCCGCCGCTACCAGTTCTTCTGGTGCTCCTTCGCGCTCGGCCAGCACCGCTCCCTGCAGCATGTGCTGCGCCATCGTTACCGCTTCGCCCAGATAGGAATCGGCCCCGCGCCTTTCGAAAATATCGGCGATGAACTCCACGATGGTCTCGCGCGAGGGTTCGCCAGTGCTCATTTCCTCAGTCCCTCTTCCTCGATGGCGGCCAGCGTCGACAGCAATCCGTCCTTGTCGGCATAACAGCCCTGAAGCCAGCGGCAGCCGCTCCCGGAAAACGCCTTGCGGGCGTGCAGCACGCGCGTGTTGTCGACGATGAAGAGTTCGCCTGGCTGCAGCTTGAAGGTAACGGCCATGTCCGGGTCCTCGATCAGTTCGGCGAAACGGCGATAGGCGGCGTAGTAGCCATCCATCTCTTCGAAGGGGATATCGGTGAAAGCAGCCGCCGAGCGGTTGTTGAAACGGATGGCTATGAGCTCGCCATCCGGCCCCAGTTCGATGATCGGCCGCTTGGCCCTGAGCCTTACGCCCGGGCTTCCGGCGTACTCAAATCGCGCGCAATATTTGCTGAGCAGCTCAAACTGGCGCCAGTTCTCCTGCTGCAGGCGCTCAGCGGCCTTGAAGCCGTCGACCACGATCGAATCGCCCCCTTCAACCGTGTTCTCCAGGCAGCAGAGAAGCTGCAGCGTCGGCACCGGATCGCGATACGGATTGTCGGTGTGCGCCTGCAGCCCGAGATTGGTATAGGCGAGATTGCTCGGATTGACCTCGGCGCGCACCTCGAACCAGCGGCCGTAATTTGTTTCCCGGACATAGCCGAACAGTTCTGCCACCTTGCACAGGGCCCCGCTCTCACACGGAACTCCGGAAAGCAGCGCGAAGCCGTAGCGCTGGACCGCGGCGAGCCACGCGCCGAGTGCCGCCCGGCTGTTGGCAATCTCATCATGTACGCTGCGCGGAATGCTCCTCTGGAGGGTTCTGTCCCAACGCACGACTTCCGGACTCGTCCAGCCCTTGCGACGTGATTGTTTCTGTTCATAGGCATGGGCCGCCAGCCAGGCCGGCGAATAGGCGACTTCCTTGGCCTCCGGCTCGAAGCGCAGCAAGAGGCCGGCTTCAACGATCGTCGCGCTGACGATGCGCGTGTCCTTCGGGATATCGAGCACGGTGATCAGCCGCTGGCCGTTGGCAGGGCTCCGCGTATCCGCGTCCGGCGCGTTGTCCCTGAGCCACATGGCGTGAAACCGGTACGGCCGGCCGTCGATCGCCACTGAAACGATCTTGCCGCCGTCGGCAAGGTGCGGCCGCGCCACCTGCATGCTGAGTCCTCCCCGGAGAATCCGGCAGAACTATGCGCCATTGGCCCGCCTGGTGCAATTTGCCGCCTCATCCGTCCGTCTGATTTGCGATGGGTCAGGTCGCCTGCTATAGGCTCCCTCTCTTTCCGCACTGCAACATGGGGCAACGTCAAAATGGCAAAGATCAAGGTCGCCAATCCGGTCGTCGAACTCGATGGTGACGAGATGACCCGCATCATCTGGGATCTCATCAAGAACAGGCTGATTCACCCCTATCTCGACATCGACCTCCACTACTACGACCTGTCTGTTAAGAATCGTGACGCCACCAACGATCAGGTAACGGTCGATGCCGCCAATGCCATCAAGCAGCATGGTGTCGGCGTCAAGTGCGCCACAATCACGCCCGACGAGGCCCGCGTGAAGGAGTTCGGCCTCAAGCAGATGTGGAAATCGCCCAACGGCACCATTCGCAATATTCTGGGCGGCGTCATCTTCCGCGAGCCCATCATCTGCACCAACGTGCCCCGCCTGGTGCCGGGATGGACCCAGCCGATCATCGTCGGCCGTCACGCCTTCGGCGACCAGTATCGCGCCACCGACTTCAAGTATCCGGGCAAGGGCACGCTTTCCATCAGGTTCGTCGGTGAAGACGGCAAGGTGATCGAACACGAGGTGTTCAAGGCGCCCGGCGGCGGCGTCGCCATGGCCATGTACAATCTCGACGAATCGATCCGCGAATTCGCCAGGGCCTCGCTGAATTACGGCCTCAACCGTGGCTACCCGGTTTATCTCTCCACCAAGAACACCATTCTCAAGGCCTATGACGGCCGCTTCAAGGACATCTTCCAGGAGGTCTATGACACCGAGTTCAGGGCAGAGTTCGAGAAGCGCAAGATCACCTACGAGCATCGCCTGATCGACGACATGGTGGCCTCGGCCCTGAAATGGACCGGCGGCTATGTGTGGGCCTGCAAGAACTACGATGGCGACGTGCAGTCCGACCTCGTGGCGCAGGGCTACGGCTCGCTTGGCCTCATGACCTCGGTCCTGATGACGCCGGACGGCAGAACTGTTGAAGCCGAGGCGGCGCACGGCACGGTGACCCGCCACTTCCGCCTCCACCAGCAGGGCAAGCAGACTTCGACCAATTCCACCGCCTCGATCTTCGCCTGGACCCGGGGGCTCGCCCACCGAGCCAAGCTCGACTCGAATCAAAAGCTCAAGGAATTTGCCGATACCCTTGAAAAGGTTACGGTTTCGACGATTGAATCGGGCCAGATGACCAAGGATCTCGCGGTTCTCGTCGGCCCCGGGCAGAGCTGGCTGTCGACTGAAGGCTTCATTGACGCCGTCGATGCCAATCTGCAGAAAGCGATGCAATAGGCAAACGCCCCCGCCCATCGCGGGCCTTCATTTCGGGAAGTCAGCTCAACAATGGCGGCCGGGCATTGAGTGTATCGCGGTCAAAGCCGGCAAGGCGCTTGTACTCGGCCATCATAACTTCGATCTCGGCACGCGGCATGACGTCCTCAATTGCCCTGAAGCCTCCTGGCGCCCGGTCCTCGACGAGTTGCATGAACTTCTCGGCCTGGTTGGCGCGATTGGCGGCAACGATCTTGGCCGTGGGCGGTCGCCTCTCGGCCTCATAGGCCGCCAGCGCTTCCGCCGTTTCGCCCTTGGACCTGATCTCGCGCGCCAGCACCCGTCCATCGAGAATGGCTTGCGAGGCACCGTTCGACCCGATGGGGTACATGGGATGCGCCGCATCACCGAGCAAGGTAACCCGCCCCTGGCTCCAGCGCGGCAGCGGCTCGCGGTCAACCATCGGAAACTCAAAGCAGCGTTCCGCCGCGCGAATGATCCCCGGCACATCGAGCCAGCCGAAGCTCCAGCCTTCATAGCGCGGCAGAAAGCTTTCGAACTGGCCCTGCCGGTTCCAGTCTTCGCGCCGCCACTCGTAGTCTGGCGAGAACTTGAGTTCGGCAATCCAGTTCACCACGGCCCGTCCCGGTGTCAGATCGATCGGGTAGCACACGAATTTCTGCCACTCATGTCCGGCCATGAACATGCGCGGGCCCGGTGCAAACACCGGTATCTGCGAGACGCCGCGCCACAGAATGGCGCCGTTCCAGCAGGGGGGGCCCTCGTCCGGATAGAACTCGCGGCGAATCCGCGAATGGATGCCGTCCGCACCGATCAAGAGGCTGCCGGCGATCGTGCGGACGCTCCCGTCGCGCCCCTCGAGCCGGACCTGGACACCACGACTGTCCTCATCCCAGCCGGCAACAGCGCAACCACACAGGATGCGCTCTTCCCCGAGGCGTTGCCGGGCTGTCTCAAGCAGGATGGCCTGAAGCCGTCCGCGATGAATCGATATCTGCGGCCAGCAGTAACCGGCGGCCAGCCCCCGTGGCTCGCTCCAGATCATCTGGCCATGCTTGTTCAGGAAGACCAGTTCTTCGGTTTTGACGCAACCTTGTACAAAGGCGCACTCGAGACCGAGCTCGTAAAGCTCGCGCGCCGCATGCGGCAGCACGTTGATGCCGACCCCGAGCGGTTCGAGCCGGGCCACCGACTCGCAGACCACGACATCCACACCCGCCTGGTTCAGGCTGAGTGCTGCGGTGAGACCGCCAATACCGGCGCCGGCAATGATGACCGTCATGCCTCTTCGCCAGAGTCGCGTCTGCCGGATTGATTGGTGCGCTTCGCCGACTTCATCCGCCCTACGCCAGCCTGTCTGCCAGCCTCCTACAGGGTCAGGAATCGCTTTTCAACTGCACACCCGGGCGACCATTGGTCCGGCATGCCCGGATCGTTTGCGCGGCCAGAACGTTCAGGCCACCTGCTGCAGCGTGTCCAGTACCTTGGGCAGGTCGACCGGCTTGCCGAAGATACCCATCGCGCCCTTCGACATCGCTTTTTTCAGGAGATCGTCGGCGCTGTAGCCGGTCATGAAGTACACCTTGGCCTCGGGGTGCTTCTCCTTGATCTCCACGAACGCATCGACACCGTTCTTGCCGGGCATCATCACATCGAAAAATGCCAGGTCGAAATTCTCCTGTTCATAGGCCTTGATGGCTTCCTGGCCGCTGTAGACGACACGCACCTTGTGGTCTTCCATCTGGAATACCTCCGCCAGCGAATCGGCATTCTCGTTGTCGTCGTCAACTACCAGAATGTAGAGTGACTTTGTCATGTTGCGTAACTCCCTCCTAAGCCCATTTACGCTGCCAGCTTGTCCAGGCGCTCAAGCAGCACCAGCGGATCAAACGGCTTGTTCAAGATTCCGGTAATGCACACGTCCTGCAGCGCCTCGAACGTATCACGATACTCGCTGCCGCTGCCGGTGATGATGATGGTCGGCACCACCCGGCCCGCCCGCTTCAGTTCGGTATAGACCTCTACGCCGTCGATCAGCGGCATCTTCAGGTCGAGAATGAGCACTTCGATGCCGCCATGCATCAGTCTGAACAGCGCTTCCTGGCCATTCCGCGCCAGATCGCACGGGTGACCCGCCTGCTCGATCATCTGCTTCAGCTGCGGGCCGAAATCCGGATCGTCTTCCGCCACGAGCACGATACCGCCCGGTTCGATGTCCTTGAGCACCGACAGCACCTTGTTGACGTCGACCGGCTTGGAGAGAACACCCATCGCCCCATTCTCGACTGCCTGCTGCAGCAGTTGTTCGACGCTGAATCCGGTCATCATGTAGACCTTGGCACTCGGCCTCAGCTTCTTGATCTCGAGGAAACTCTCGACCCCGTTCTTGCCGGGCATCATGACGTCCATGAAGGCCACGTCGAAGCGGCTGTTGCGGAACGCCTCGATGGAGGCCTCGCCGCTGTGTACGACCGTGACGTCATGCCCTTCCATTTCGAAGAGTTCCGCCAGCGACAGGGCGTTGTCTTCGTCGTCGTCAACCACGAGTATTTTCAGCGGCCCCGCCATTTACGCCACCTCCTTGGCCAGTTTCTGAAGGGGAAACGGATCGTTGAGTGGAGCCCGCATCTGCGCTCGATCCCTGGAGTTTCGAAAACCGCAAACCAACATTTCGATCAGCTCTACCGTTTCAACTGCTTCGCTGGCCCGGGGGCCGAACTCCCACACTACCGCTTTCCCGGTCACGTCCGCACCCACCCTCATGTGGAAACGGTAAAGAAACAGTTCGGCTCAATGGGAAAATTGGCCGCGTCGGTCTCCATCGCAAATCAACGGTTAACATCAGGCGGCGTTCTCGGCAGCCTGCGATGCTGCGGGGAACCAGGCCGTGAACGTTGCGCCCTTGCCGGGTTCTGACCTGACGTCGAGGCCGCCGCCATGCTGCTCGAGAATCTTCTCAACAGCCGGTAACCCGAGACCCGTGCCGAAACTCTTGGTCGTGAACAGCGGCTCGAGGATCTTGCGCATGTTCTCGTCCGAGATCCCCGGCCCGTTGTCTGCAACCGCCATTTCGACCCCACGCGCCGTCAGCCGAGTCGTGATGACGATCCGCGGCGAGGAGGTGGTCATCTTCGAAGGATCATCGCCCCTGCCAACCATGGCCTCGGATGCGTTCGAGACCAGGTTGATGACAACCCGGCTCATCCGGCCAGGGTCGAACAGCAGCTTCACACCACCAAGTCCCACGGCGCACTCGATGTTGACCACTGGTGGCAGCCGGCCGGCTTCCTCCTCGATGATCTTGATAAGCCATTCGTCGAAGTCGAGCAGCTCGGTCTGCAAAGCCTTGGTGCGGGTGAAATCGAGTAGCTGTGAGATGATGTTGTCACAGCGGGTGATGCCGTTATTGATGCGTTGCAGCTGCGGTTCGATGCCGAGGCCCTTGTCCTTGATGCGGCGCTCGACGAGAAACACCGCGGTCCGCACCGCGCCCAGGGGATTGCGCAGTTCGTGGGCAACCGTTGCAGTGAGCTGTCCAAGCTGCGACATGCGCCCGCGCCTGACGATTTCGTCCTGCGCGTCCTTGAGCTTCTGCATGTTGTCGGCGAGTTCGCGGTTGAGTCTCGAAATCTCATCATTTATTCGCTTGAGCTCGGTAATCTCCGAGATGTCGACCACGCAGACGATCGCCGAGCGCGTCCCGCAGTCCGACAATGATAGCCAGCCGGAGCTGATGATCATGACCCGGCGCTGTTTGCCGTCCAGTGTGGCGAGATCGGTTTCGAACTGCAGCTGACTGCCGGGAAAGCCGTCATGGCCGGCGCCGAGCAGCTCCACCAGGTCGGTACTGGCAATCTCTTCGGTTGCCAGGCCGAGATAGGCCATGAAGCGGGCGTTGGAGAAGATGGTCTGGCCGTTCTCGTCGACCTGCCAGATGCCAACCGGCACTGTGCGGGCGAGGGTAAGATGCTGCTCTTCCCGGCGGCGGATCTCGGTAAGGTTCGTGTTGGTGCCAATCAGGTAGACGCGCCCGTCCGACCCCGTGATCTTGCTCTTGCGGGTCAGGAACGGCGCGGTGACGCCGGACTGGTTGGTCGCCATCTCCTCGCACTCGTTGACCTCACCCGTCTCGATCACCGATCGGTCGCGATTGAGGAATTGGCTAGCTTCCTCCGGCGGATAGAAATCCTGATCGGAATGGCCGAGCAGACGCTCCGGCGGCAGCCCGATCAGGTCGCAATGCGCCTGGTTGGAGAACACGAAGTTGAGCTTTTCGTCCTTGACGAAGATCGACGTGGGCAGCATGTCAAGGATCTGCAGAAGCAGGTCAGGATCACTGATGCCACTGGCAACTGTGTGCTTCTTGGAATTCTGGTTCATCGCTTTTCGCACCGTAGCATCGGGAAACTGCGGAAGGGGCAGGCATGCAGCGCGGACTGTTGGAGTGCCCCCGATTCACCCCCCAAGGCCCGTTTGTCAGTGCTGACCTTGCCTCGAGTCTCGTAAACAAATGCTTTGCGCCATGGCGTTCAGGCGCTTGATTTACCGCGCATTATTCCCCAAGAACTATTCTTCAGCGCAGGATCTGCGGAAAGACAACCTGTAATTGGTCATACCACTTCGGACTGACTGTCGAAGTCCATCAAACAGCCAGAGCGCCGTGCTTCATGAACATTCTGTTTCTTCATCAGAACTATCCCGGACAATACCGCGAAATTCTTCCCCGGCTCGCCGCCAGCGGCGAACACAAGATCGTCTTTCTCACCCAGCGAAAGCAGGTGCCGCAGGTCACTGATCATACCATCGGCATTTATAAGCCCGCCTACACACCCAAGGAGGACGGTTGGATCTATTCGAAATGGTTCGAGACTGCGGTCGGCAACGGCGTCGGCGCCGCTCAGGCCTGCGTGCAGTTGAAGAAGCAGGGCTTCACGCCCGATCTCATTACCGGCCATGCCAACTGGGGCGAGCTGATTTATACCAAGGATGTCTGGCCGGGCGCACCGCTCATCGGCTTCTTTGAATACTACTACATACCCAAGGGTGGACTTGTCGGTTTCGATCCCGAATTCCCCGAACGGCCGGACATTGCGCCCCGGCTCTACACCAACAACGCCCCCGTCTATCTGACCTACGACCGCTGCGATGCTGCCATCACGGCCACCAACTGGCAGAAATCGGTGTTCCCGGAATCGCTGCAGGGCAAGATCAGGGTCAACCATGAGGGCATCCGCACCGACCGCCTGATCCCCGACCACGACAGCCAGCTCACCGTCGAGTTCGGCGAACACAAATTCTGCCGCGGCGAAGAGATCGTCACCTATATCGCCCGCAACTTCGAACCGGCGCGCGGTTTCCACACCATGATGCGCGCGCTGCCCCGTCTGCAGCAGCTCCGGCCGAACATGCGCATCGTCATGGTCGGGGCCGATGACATCTCCTACGGCATGAAGCTCCCGAAGGGTGAAACCTTTCGTGGCCGGCTCAAGAAGGAATTGGGCGACAGCGTCGACTGGTCCAGGGTCTACTTCGTCGGGCAGATCCCTTACGACAAGCTCACGGACATTCTCAAGCTGTCGCGCTGCCACATCTATCTGACCGCGCCCTTTGTCCTGTCCTGGTCGATGATGGAGGCCATGGCCCTCGAAAAGACGATCGTGGCGACCAATGTGGCGCCGGTAAGGGAAGTGATGGACGACGGGAAGACAGGCTTTCTCATTGACTATTTCAAGCCGCTGGAGTTGGCTGAGCGTGTTGCCGATGTGCTTGCCCACAAGGACAACTACCGGCAGATCGGCGTTGCCGCACGCAAGAAGATCGTCAATGACTATGACTTCCTCACCAGGCGCTTTCCGGCCTGGCAGCGCTATTACAACCGTTTCCTCCCCCAGCGCACGCAATTCAGGGTGTGAACCGTGCCGGCTGTGACGGGCGGCTGCCAGTGCGGCGCAGTGCGCTATCGCATCGTTGGCCCGCTCGGCAAGGCAGGCATTTGCCATTGCCGCATGTGTCAGAAGGCTTTCGGCAACTTCGGTGCCGCTCTCGTCTCCGTCTCCGGCGCGGATCTGCAATGGACGCGCGGCACGGCCGCAACCTTTCGATCATCCAGCATAGTCGACCGTGGTTTCTGTTCGCGCTGCGGAACACCTCTTTACATGCACGAAGACGGCGACGACAACTATGAGATCGCCATCGGCACGCTCGACAATCCCAATTTGATTGGCCCCATGACCGAGCAGTCAGGCATTGAAAGTAAGACTGAATGGTTTGACCGGATGCATCTGCTGCCCCCGCAACAAACCAGCGATTACCGGACGCCGGAGGAACTCTCGCGCCTGGCCAGCCTGCAGCACCCCGACCACGACACGGAGCATTGGCCATGACCACGCAGGCGGTAACCGGCGGCTGCCAGTGTGGCGCGGTTCGTTACGCGATTTCCGGGCCGCTCCACAATCCACACATCTGCCATTGCCGCATGTGCCAGAAGGCATTCGGCAACTACTTCGCGGCACTTGTCGGCACAAGGCGTGAGAACCTCACTTGGACGAGGGGGGAGCCTGCCAGTTTCAGAAGCTCGTCGGTTGTACAACGCGGCTTCTGCCGTGACTGCGGCACGCCCCTGAGCTTTGCCTACGACAACTCCGAGCATATCGCCGTTGCCATCGGAACCCTTGATCACCCGGAAATCGTGACCCCGGAGAACCAGTATGGCATCGAAAGCCGCCTGCCCGCCTTTCCGCTCCTTCACGATTTGCCCGGAACACGGACCGAGGACGACATTCCGCCGGAGTTTCTCGCCAAGCTGGCGAGCCGCCAGCATCCCGATCATGACTGAGCGGTGATGACCCGCGGGCGCCGCAGGTCAGGCAGCCTCCGCCTGTTCCGGACAGGCAGCCGGAAACCAGGCGACAAACGTCGCGCCCTTGCCCGGTATTGACGAAACCTCGAGGCCGCCGCCATGTTGCTCGAGAATGTTCTGGACGGCCGGAAGCCCGAGTCCGGTGCCGAATGACTTGGTGGTGAACAGCGGTTCGAGGATTCGCGCCTTCACCTCTTCCGGTATGCCCGGTCCATTGTCGCGAACCGCGATCTCGATCCCGCGCGCCGTCCTTGAAGTCTCGACGGCAATACGCGGCGAAGCTGTGACGAGGTCTGCCGGGCCGTCGCCCTTGCCCACCATCGCTTCCGAAGCGTTGGAGAGCAGATTGACCAGGACGCGACTCATCCGCCCCGGATCGAAGGACGCCGCCACGTCTCCCAGGCCGAGACTGCATTCGACTTCGACGGCCGCCGGCAGCTTCTGGGCCTCCTCTTCGACGATCTTGGCCACCCACTCGTCGACGTTGAGGCTTTCGAGTTGCGGCGACTTGCTCCTGGAGAAATCCAGAAGCTGGGTGATGATGCTGTCACACCTGACGACACCGTTGTTGATACGCTCGATCTGCGCTTCCGCTCCCGGCACCGCATTGCCGAGTTTGCGCTTGAGCAGGAAGGCCGAGGTCCTGACCGCACCCAGCGGGTTGCGCAGCTCATGCGCGACGGTGGCCGTCAGTTGCCCGAGCTGTGCCATCCTCCCTTTGCGGACGATCTCGTCCTGGGCTTCCGCGAGCCGCCGCAGATTGTCCTGCAGATCGCGGTTGAGGCCGGTGACATCCTCGTTGACTTTCCGCAGTTGCTCGGCGAAGGCCAAGGCCTCCTTCTGCGACTCTTCGAGCTGTGTATTGACACGTTGCAGTTCGCGGTACTTGCTGCTCATCAGCCGGCCGACCCAGTGTCCGTAGAGTGCCACGCAGCATACCATCAGCACCAATCCCGCGCCGATGACATATTCGAAGCGTTTGAGGCCGAGGACCTGCTGGTAATGAGCCTCTGAAAACTTGCTCTGCAGGTCCTTGACCAGTTGAATGGTTTCGTCGAGTTTGACCCGCGTCGTATCATATTTGCTGTTGAGTTGGCTGTTGGCAATTCCGGCCTCTTTGAAACGGCCCTGCTCGTAGAGCGAGATCACCTCCCGCGATTGCTGTACCATGCTAACGACGATATCGGAGAGCCCGCGCATGGCCCCAATCGGCCTGCTGGAAATGCTCTGCTGCGTATTCGACATGACTTCACGCCGGATCGCGGCGATTGTCGCGTTGAACTCCTGAAAGGCGGCATTCAGCTTCTGGCGTTCGCTCTCGGGATCGTTGGACTCGAATACGTGGTTGCCGGGCGTGTTGACGCGCGAGATGATGTCGCCAAGCTTCCACACGTCCTCGAACCGCCGCGACCAGACTTGGTTGACTGCGACATTCTCTTCAAATACCGCCGCGAACCGGTGGCTGAGGTAGAGGCCGCCGCCGACTGCCAGCAGATCGAAGGCAGCGAGCAGGAAATAGATGAGATGCACTTTCGGCCACGATTTTGCGGCGCGCGACTGATCCGGCAAGCTGACGCCCATTGCCCGGCCCTCCACAGCCAAACGGGTTTGAAGGCCGCAAACTGAGGCAGGGCTGGTAAATTTCGCTTTAAGGCGCGGCGATCACGGCAGGCCGCAAGGACTGCGGATCGCGCCCGACGCCGCCGATTGAAATCGGGCTCAGGCGGGAGTTTGATGCCGCGCGACCTGTCCCGCAACCATGGCGCGCACTGCCGCCAGCGCCTCGTCGGCCTTGGATGCATCCGGACCGCCGGCCTGGGCCATATCGGGGCGGCCGCCGCCACCCTTGCCACCCAGCACCACCGAGCCGGCACGCACCAGATCGACAGCGCTGAGCCGGGACGTCAGGTCGTTGGTGACCCCGACGATCAGTCCCGCCCGGCCTTCGGCATTGATGCCGACCAGCGCCACCACGCCGGAACCGAGCTTTGCCTTGCCGTCATCGACGAGGCCCTTCATGTCCTTGGGATCGATCCCCTTCAGCACCCGCGCCATGAACCTGATGCCGTTCACGTCGGCCACGCTTTCCTCTCCCTTGGGGCCGCCACCCAGCGCCAGCTGCTTCTTGGTCTCCGCGAGTTCGCGTTCAAGTTTGCGGCGCTCTTCGATGAGCGCTTCGATGCGCGCCACCACATCGGTCGGGGTGGTCCTGAGGGCCGCCGCCGCCGCCTGCACCCGCCGGTCCTGTTCTTCGAGATACGCGCGCGCCGCGGGGCCGGCCAGCGCCTCGACCCGGCGCACACCGGCAGCCGACGCGCTTTCCGAGACAACCTTGATCAGCCCGATGTCGCCGGTGCGCGTCACGTGCGTTCCGCCGCATAGTTCGAGGGAATAGATCGGCTTGCCGGCGCCATGTCTGTTGCGGCCCATCGCCACGACCCGCACCTCGTCGCCGTATTTTTCGCCGAACAGGGCCATCGCACCTTCGGCAATGGCCGCATCGACCGACATAAGCCGCGTTGTCACCGGATCGTTCTGCAACACGATTTCATTGGCGATCGACTCGACCTGGGCGATCTCGTCCGCGCTCATCGCCTTGTGGTGGGAGAAATCGAAACGCAGCCTGTTCGGCTCGACCAGTGAGCCCTTCTGCGCCACATGCGTGCCCAGCGTGATTCGCAGGGCCTCGTGCAGCAGATGCGTAGCCGAGTGATGTTGCCGGTTACCCGTGCGCCGCTCGTGATCGACGATGAGTTCCGCGGCGGCACCGAGCCTGATCGTTCCCTCTTCCACCGTGCCGATATGAAGGTAGAGGTCGCCGAGGCGCTTTTGCGTGTCGTCCACCCGGAACCTGGCGCCGTCTGCCGTCTTGATGATGCCGCGATCGCCGGTCTGGCCGCCCGATTCGCCGTAGAACGGTGTCTGGTTGAGGACGACCGTGCCCGTCTGTCCCTTCCCAAGTGTTTGGGTCTCTTCGCCATTCACCACCAGGGCACGGATCACCCCTTCCGCCGTCTCGGTGTCGTAGCCGAGGAACTCGGTCGCACCGGCCCGTTCGCGAATGTCGAACCAGACGGTCTCTGTCCTCGCTTCGCCCGAGCCCTTCCAGGCCCGCCGCGCTTCTTCACGCTGGGCCTCCATGGCCGCAGCAAAAGCGGCGGTGTCCACGCTGATACCGCGCGGCTTGAGCGCATCCTGCGTCAGATCGAGCGGAAAGCCATAGGTATCGTACAGCTTGAAGGCGACATCGCCCGAGAAAGTATCGCCGGCCTTGAGCGCCGCCGACTCCTCGTCGAGAATGCGCAGTCCCCGCTCCAGCGTCTTGCGGAACCGCGTCTCCTCGAGACGCAGTGTTTCGGTGATGAGATCCTGCGCGCGTATGAGTTCCGGATAGGCCGCACCCATCTCGCGGGTGAGGGCCGGAACCAGCTTCCACATCAGCGGCTCCGAAACGCCGAGCAGCTCCGCATGCCGCATTGCCCGCCGCATGATCCGCCGCAGCACGTAGCCGCGGCCCTCGTTTGAGGGCAGCACGCCATCGGCGATGAGGAACGACGATGCCCGCAGGTGATCGGCGATGACCCGGTTGGACGCCTTGTTCTTGCCTTCCGCCAGAACCCCGGTCTTGTCGACGATGGCCGAAATCAGCGCCTTGAACAGATCGGTCTCGTAGTTGTCATGTGTGCCCTGCAGCACCGCGGCGATGCGCTCGAGCCCCATGCCGGTGTCGATGGAGGGTTTGGGCAGGCTGACCCGCTCGTCCTTTGAAACCTGCTCGAACTGCATGAACACCAGGTTCCAGATCTCGATGAAGCGATCACCGTCCGCCTCGGCCGATCCCGGCGGTCCGCCGGGAATCTTGTCGCCGTGATCGAAGAAGATCTCGGAACAGGGCCCGCATGGCCCGGTGTCGCCCATCGCCCAGAAATTGTCCGAGGTTGGAATACGGATGATCCGGCTCTCGGGAAGGCCGGCAATCTTCTTCCACAGGTTGAAGGCCTCGTCGTCCTCGGAAAACACCGTGGTCGAAAGCCTGTCCTTGGCTAGCCCGTACTCCTTGGTCACCAGCGTCCAGGCCCACTCGATGGCTTCCGCCTTGAAGTAGTCGCCGAACGAGAAATTGCCCAGCATCTCGAAGAAGGTGTGATGGCGTGCCGTATAGCCGACATTGTCGAGGTCATTGTGCTTGCCGCCGGCCCGCACGCATTTCTGGGCCGTTGTCGCCCGCCGGTAGGGCCGCGTCTCCATTCCGGTGAACACGTTCTTGAATTGCACCATGCCCGAGTTGGTGAACATGAGCGTCGGGTCGTTGCGCGGCACCAGCGGCGAGGAAGCCACCACCTCATGCCCCTGGCGTCTGAAGAAGTCGAGGAAGGTCGAGCGGATTTGGGCCAGTCCAGTCATTGTCGGATGTCGGTTACGGGGTTTCAGGTGTCAGCGGTCAGATATCAGATAACATGGAGGTAGGGCCAGTCTTAACGTCGCCCTCTCCGCCCGTCTTCTGGCAACTGATACCCGGCACCTGAAAACTGAATGGCGCCCTCCGATACGCAGGAGGGCGCCCGATGCAGCGTGTGGGGCAACACCTGCATGTCACCGGCCTTTTGCCTTGGGGATCGGGGGCCGGAATTCCCTGGAAAAAAGTGTCGCCGCGCGGCGGGCCTATTCGGCCGCCTCCTCGCCGCCGCCATCGGTGATCTTGGCGGCGATCAGCCCGGCATTGGCGCGGATGGCCGCCTCGATCTCCTGAGCCATGTCCGGGTTCTGCTTGAGAAACGTCTTGGCGTTCTCCCGCCCCTGTCCGATCCGCTCGCCATTATAGGAGAACCACGATCCGGACTTCTCGACGATTCCCGCTGTAACTCCCAGATCAAGGAGTTCCCCGGCCTTGGAAATGCCCTCGCCATACATCACGTCGAATTCGACCTGCCGGAAGGGCGGCGCCACCTTGTTCTTGACCACCTTGACCCGAGTCTGGTTGCCGACCACTTCCTCGCGCTCCTTGATCGACCCGATGCGCCGGATATCGAGCCGCACCGAGGCATAGAACTTGAGCGCATTGCCGCCGGTCGTGGTTTCAGGCGAGCCGAACATGACGCCGATCTTCATGCGGATCTGGTTGATGAAGATCACCATGCAGTTCGACTTGGAAATCGAGGCGGTGAGCTTGCGCAGCGCCTGGCTCATCAGCCGCGCCTGCAGGCCGGGAAGCTGGTCGCCCATTTCGCCCTCGAGTTCGGCTCTCGGCGTCAGCGCCGCCACCGAATCGACCACCAGCACCTCGACCGCCCCGGACCGCACCAGCGTATCGGCGATTTCCAGCGCCTGCTCGCCGGTATCGGGTTGTGAAATCAGCAGGTCGTCGACATTGACGCCGAGCTTGCGGGCATAGCCGGGGTCAAGCGCATGCTCGGCATCGATGAAGGCGCAGATGCCGCCCTTCTTCTGTGCCTCCGCAACTGTCTGCAGCGCCAATGTGGTCTTGCCTGACGACTCGGGGCCGAAGATCTCGATCACTCGCCCCTTGGGCAGACCGCCGATGCCGAGCGCGATGTCGAGACCCAGCGAACCAGTGGAAATCGCCTCGATCTCGAGCGCCTGCCGCGAACCGAGCTTCATGATCGAGCCTTTGCCGAAGGCCCGCTCGATCTGCGTCAGTGCCGCATCCAGCGCCTTGCTCTTGTCCATTGCCGAATTCTCGATAACCCGAAGATTAGCTTGCCCCATGGGTTCACTCCTTATTTCACATGGACATGGCCGGCGCAATTGACCTGATCGAACCGCCAATGAACGCACTATGTACGAGTTTTGTTCCCTTTGCAAGTGTTTCAATAATGCGTTGTTTCAATTGATTAATTTTAATGGTGAATGGAACTTTAGACGAACATAGGTAGAATACGCGCGGACGCGCGAAGCCGTCTTTGGAACACAGCAAAAACGCCGCGCCTGTCGGGCAGCAGCCAGCCGATCAAAGGCTTAAGGAGGACAATCCCTCACAGGCGCACGCTGAGCGCCACGGCCCACAGCAGGATGGCGGCATTGACGGCGACAAACAGCGCTGCACGCTTCTTCCAGTTCTCGCCTTTGACCCAGATCATCGCCTTGTAGCCGTCGCGATTGAGAAATGGCTCCAGCAGCACAAACACGTTGAGCCAGGTCACCACGAACAGAAACTTGAGGACGCCATCACTCATGGCCTCAGCCTAGCAGGCCTGTCTTAACGAATCATATACGATTGCCGCCGGCTGCGTACGCCGGAGCCAGAGAGAGACCCGTGGAGCGAGCGGCACGGTCCGGCGAGGACCCCGGCGCCTCTACCCTTCCATCACCTGTTTCACCGTTTCGGCCAGCTGCTTCAGCGTGAAAGGCTTGGGCAAAAAGGCGAAATCGGTCTGGCCTTCGAGATTCTTCTGGAATGCATCCTCGGCATAGCCTGAGATGAAGATCACCTTGGTCATGTTGCCGCGCTTGCGCAATTCCTTGAGCAGCGTCGGCCCATCCATGCTCGGCATCACGACATCGGAAAGTATGAGATCGATCGCCGCCGCACCCTCGACCACTTCGAGCGCCCGCTCGCCCGAATCGGCCTCAAGCACCGTATAGCCCCGCGACTTGAGCGCCCGTGACGCAAACGAGCGCACCGCATCCTCGTCTTCCACCAGCAGGATCGTGCCCTTGCCGGTCAGGTCGGCCCGTTTGGCTTCCTTCTTCTCGTCCCTGGCCTCGGCTGTCTGGACAGGGGCGGTCTCGACATGGCGCGGCAGGTACATTCGGAACGTCGTACCCCGCCCCATCTCGCTGTCGCAGAAGATGAAGCCCCCCGTCTGCTTGACGAAACCGTACACCGTTGAAAGCCCGAGCCCGGTGCCCTTGCCGACTTCCTTGGTCGAGAAGAATGGTTCCCAGATCTTGTCGCGGATCTCGGGAGGAATGCCGGTGCCGGTGTCCTCCACCTCGCAGAGCACATAGTCGCCCGGCGGCATCAGCGGACTGATGCCGCTCGACTCCTCGGCCGACACGTTTGCCGTGCGCACCGTGAGCGAACCGCCATTGGGCATCGCGTCTCTGGCATTGACCGCGAGGTTGATGATCGACTGCTCGAACTGGTTGAGGTCGACCCTGACCAGGCCAAGGTCGCGGCCATGCATGATTTTGAGGTCGATCTTCTCGCCGAGCAGGCGGCGCAGCAGGTTGCCGAGGTCCGACAGCACGTCGGTGAGCGACATCACCTCCGGGCGCAAGGTCTGCCGCCGCGAGAAGGCCAGGAGCTGCCGCACCAGATTGGCGGCGCGGTTGGCATTCTGCTTGATGTTCATGATATCGGCGAAGGCGGGATCTGTCGCCTTGTGCCGGGTAAGTAGCAGGTCGGAGAAGCCGATGATCGCCGTCAGGACATTGTTGAAGTCATGCGCGACACCGCCGGCCAACTGGCCGATCGCCTGCATTTTCTGCGCCTGGCCGAGCTGCACTTCGAGCGACTTGCTCTCGGTTGTGTCGACCGCGTAGACGACGCTGCCGCTGCCCTCACCGGGCATGCGCGAGATCACGAACTGTACCAGCCGCGGCGGCACGGCATTGAGCGTGACATCGACGGTTACCGTATCGCCGCTGTCGCGACCCGTCCCCGCCAGCGCTTGCGCAAGCCTGGGCCGCTGCCCTTCCACCACCATGGCAGCCAGCGCTTCGCCCCGCTTTGCGTAGGGCGACAGCTCGACGAAGGCTGCATTGGCGGAAGTGATAATTCCGGCGGGGTCGATCTCGGCAATGCCGATGGGTGCTGTATTGATGAAGCGCGCCAGCCGGGCACCACGCTCTGCGGCCTCTCCGCCCGGTCCGGTCTGCTTGGCGATTGCGACCGCGCGCATGGGCCGCAAATTCCCCTCGCTGTCGGCTTCGCTTCGCAGGACAATCCGTGCCGGAAAAGCTTCGCCGCTCCGCGATTTCAGATCAACATCGAAGACATCGCTGCGCGTCTCGCCCGGCTTCAGCGCGATGCTCCGCATCATCAGGACTGCACCTTCGGGTGCCACGTCATCGAGGGCCAGCCGTCCTTCGCCGGGCGCATCGAGCTCATAGCCGAGCCAGTTCGCCAGCGTGGCGTTTATATAGGACAGCCGGCCATCGGGTTCGGCCACGAGGATTCCGGCCGGCGCATTGTCGAGCGAACTGATGATGTGCTGCAGATGCGCAAAGGCCTGTTCCTGCCGCAGGCGTTCCTGCGAGATGTCCGCATGCCGCCACAACACGTAGCGCACACCATCCTGTTCCACCGGCGCAACACTGAGCCGGATCAGCGTCGGCTGATCCGGCCGCGCGCCCGGCGCTGACGATCCTGCCTGCAACCGCAGCTCCTCGCTGGCGGCCCGGCCCTCGCGCGCCGCTTGTGCCAGCCGGTAGATGGCGTCGGCGATTTCCGGGTACCCCGAGTAGAGGTATTCGAAACCGTTGTTTCGGCTGCTGCTTCCTCGTTCGGCGAGTTTCCGGAACGCCGCATTGGCATAGATTTTCCGCCCTTTGGCATCGGTGACCAGACAGGCCTCGCCCAGCACGCCCATGAGGCTGTCGAACAGCGCATCCGGCTTGGCGGCACGCCCGGCGTTCAGAACACCAGTCAGCAGCAGCAACAGGGACAGGCAGCCGAATGCCGCAAGCCCCGCGCCGATGGCCAGGATCCACGGCGCAATTGGCGTTTCAAGCTGCCAGCCGCCATAGGCTGCCGCTGCCGCAACGAGCCCCCCCGCTGCCAGCACCAGGTATGTACGGGCAACGCCACCCCGGCTCGGAACATCAGCCAACCGAAGTCTGTTCACGCCGCTCTGCCCGCTCATTGCGCGTTGAATGCCCCGCCACGAATCACCTGAGTATAGGGATTTTGCGGCCCCTGTGAATCGGCTGGCGGCCACAACAGGCGGCTGTCCGCGGCTGTCGTCCTGTGCTAGGTTTCTGCCTGCCAGAACTGCCAACTTCCAGGGAATCTGCCCCATGGACGCCATCTCCCCGTACATGAACTACGTCATTGTGGCCCTTGTCGTGCTCGCCGGGCTCATACTGCTGACGGTGGTGTTCCGCAGCCTGGGCGGAAAGGTCAAGGGCCGGCGCGGTTCGCGCCTCGGCATCAGCGAGTATTTCGACATCGACAATGAGCGGCAGTTGCTGCTGATCCGCCGTGATGATCGTGAACACCTGGTCATGATTGGCGGCAACGAGGATCTCGTGATCGAATCCGGCATAGAAGTTGAGACCGAAGCCGAACACCAGGAACGTATCCGGCGCCTGGGGCCGCGCCGCGACACCTATGGAAGGGGCGGCGAGGATGACAACAGTCCGATCCCGCTCCGCCCGGCGCCGCGTCCTGCCGTCTTTGGCGACCGCTCACCGACCCTGAAGCCGGTGGCGCGCGATGAGCCGAAGCTGGGTACCGTGCCGGCGGCCGAAGACGAAAGATAATCGCACCGGCGCCGCCATGAAGCGGCGCGGCACGTCATTGTGCGGCCTGCGGGCGCTGCGGTCTACTTCCCGGCCAGCAGCGCGTCGAGCGCCGCCTTGGTTTCCTCGTCAACAGGCACCTTGTTGGCAGCGGCGTTGAGCGCATCTGTCTCTGCTTGCTTGGCTGCATCAGCGGCCGCCTGGGCGGCGGCAGCAGCCGCCGCGGCTGCTTCTGCCTCGGCCGCCTCGCTCTCCGCCATTGCCTGGGCGGTCGCTGCGTCCGCTTCCGCCGCAGCGGCAGCATCCTGGGCATCGCTGAGCGCCTGCTGGGCATCGGCAAGTGCCGCCTGAAGGTCGGCGTAATCGGGATCGGCTTCCGTCTTGCCCTCAAGTGCCGCGGTTGCGGCATCGACCGCCGCCTGGGCGTCGGCCGCAGCCTGTCCCAGCTCGGCTGCAGTTGCCGCGGCAGTTTCAGCCGCCGCCTGCGCAGCGTCAGCTTCGGCCTGTGCTTCCGCGGCCGACTGCACGAGAGCCTCTGCCGCCGCAGCCGTCTGCGCCGCTTCTTCGGCCGCCGCCTTGTACGTCGCGATTCTGCCGACCCGCGAATTTGGTGCCGCATTGGCCAGCGCGTTTGGTGACGCATTGGCTGCGTTCAGGGCCCCGAGCTTACTCTTGATCTTTCCCTTGCCGCTGGTGACTGAAACAGTCGCGGTCTGCGTATCCGCCTTCTTTGATCCTTTGGACTTGCCGCTGTCGACTGCTGCCTGTCCTCCTTTGCCGGATTTGCTGTCTGATTTGCCGGCGCCGCTCTTGCCGCCTCCGTGGCTACCGCCATTGCCATTGCCGCCGCCATTGCCGCCCTTGCCGGCATAGGCCGGATCGGCGCCCAGCAGCCCGCCAGAACCCACCACTACCGGCGAGAGCGCCAGCAGGGCACCCAGCGAAAGGCTGGCCATCAAACGTGATATTGATTGTGTCATCGAACAGACTCCGACAAGTGAACTGATTCCCGCTCAATTATTAACCGGCCGGCAGGGTTACCGCTTCCACAATGCGCCGGAAGCGTTCACAGTCACTGACAAGAATCGCTAGAATTTGCGTCGATTTATGGGCTTTGCCCGAGACTCAGAAGCTCTCGGCAATCCATCGGCCCACCCGGCGCATGTAGCCGCCGCCGTTGATCGTATTGCCCTGCAGGGACTTGGGGATGCTGCAATGGCGATCCGGCCGCAGGGCGTAAAGCAGCAGTCCTGTCGCCACTGCAAATCCCGGCGAACAGGCAACTTCGGGCATGCCGGCAATATGGTGCGGCAGGCCGATCCGAATCTGGCCATCGAGCAGCGGCCCGGCGGCTTCGCGCAATCCGGTCAACTGGCTTGCCCCGCCAGTCAGAACAAACCGCCGCGGCCCGGGATGATCGCAGCCAGCACGGCACAGCCGCTCGCGCACCAGTTCAAACGTTTCCTCTATCCGTGGCCGGATGATTCCGGTCAGCATCGACTTCGGCACCTTGTGCACGGTATCGACGCCCCGCTCGCCGAGCGCCGGCACCGCAATCATCTCGCGCTCGTCGAGAACCGAGGCCATGGCGCTGCCCCACAAAGTCTTCATCCGCTCGGCATGGGCAACCGTCGTCGACAGGCCCCTTGCGATATCGTTGGTGATGTGTTGCCCGCCGATCGGGATCACATCAGCATATACCAGCTGCCCATCCTGGAATACCGACAGTCCCGTGGTGGCGCCTCCCATGTCGATAAGCGTGACGCCGAGTGCGGTTTCATCTTCCGCCAAGGCGGCGCGGGCCGCGGCATAGGGCGAAATCGCCGTCCCGGCCAGACTCAGGTGGCAGCGCTCCACGACCAGTGCGAGATTTCTGATCGCCGCCCTGTCGACGGTCACGGCGTTGAGTTCGACACCGAGATGCTCGCCGAACATGCCGAGCGGCGCCTTGATGCCGCGCACCCCGTCAAGCTGGAACTGGGCCGGCGTGAGATGCAGGATGGTCCGGCGCCCGGCATCGATCGTCGCCGCCGCGGCTCCGACCGCCGCGTCGATATCTCCGTAGCCAACCTCTCCGCTCCGTATCGCGACCGCGGCAGTATGAGTCTGGGAGAGTGGCCTGCCGCCACACACAGCAACAAAGACCTCGGATATCGCTGTCTGGGCCATGCGTTCCGCCGCATCGACGGCCACGCGCACCGCCCTCTCCGCATCGTCGACGTCGATCACCCCGCCGGCGCGCACGCCGCGGGACGCCTGATGTCCGACACCCAGGACCTTCAGCATAGCCTGCGCTTCGACACCGGGCATCTTGTGTCTCGCCGGCAGGACCTGGGCGATGATGCAACTGATTTTGGTACTGCCGATGTCAAGAGCGGCAACGACCCGCGACTTGTTGCTCGCGGCCGCCTTGCCCTGCCCGGTCCGACCACTGATCTGCACGACGGTCATGAGATGCTGTACCCTGCCAAACCTGCGCTCATTGCCGTCCGCTCACCCGGAAACTCGAATCGGTCCCAGCCGCGCCCTGTGCCACCTGCGCGATGCCGATGGCGGTCTGTCCGGCCAGTCGCATGTCGACCCTTGTGATTCCTTTGGAGAGGAGCCCGTACAGACGATCGAGTCGCTCGGCCTCCTGCAGTGCCGCGGTGCTGTTCTGCTCCGGCAGTGAAATCGTGACACCATTGTCCAGAAGCAGGTCCCAGCGCCTCTGGCCGGCTCGCGCTGCTGCTTTCACCCTCGCCTTTAGATCCGGAAAGTTGAAGAGCTGGTCGTCAAGCGCGGCGGCAGCCAGCTGTGCTCCCTCGCCAGTCACCAGCAGTAGATGCGAAAAGCGGCCCGGCGCCAGCGAACTGATGGCCGACCCGGAACGGTCGATCACATAGTATCGCGAGTCGCGCTGCCAGATGGCGAAAGGCTTCCGCTCCATGACGGTGATCTCGAGCTGATTTGGGAACAGCCGCACGACCCGTGCGGAATCGACCCAGTCGACGTTTTCCAGGAGCCGCCGCGCTTGGGCTGCATCAAAGCCGATCAGCGACCCGCCGGGCTGCACCCCGATTGTGGTGAGTACGGCTTCGGCATCCTGGTGGACCAGGCCGGATATCCGGATGTCCCTTGCAGCATAGCCGATGAACCCGGCGAGATAGCCGCCGATCTTGCGGTAAGCATTGCCGTCTTTGGCAAGATGGCCGCCATCGCCAAGCCCCATGACGATGGCTCCGGCAAGGAACAGTACCGCGCTTCCGCGCGCTGTCGCCCGCAGTGCCAGCATGTTGCCAAGTTCCACATAACTTGACCCGGACAAGCGCTTCAAGCGCGTGGCAATGACGCGGAACATCTCTCTCATCGATCGACCGAAGCGTCATTGACCATCCAGGTCACCAGGTCTTCAAACGAATGCCCGGCGTGGGCGGCAAGCTCGGGAACCAGCGACAGGCTGGTCATGCCGGGCTGTGTGTTGATCTCGAGCAGGACCAGTGGCTGTTCCTGGCCGGGCGAATCGTCAAATCGGAAGTCAGCGCGCGAAACTCCGCGGCAGCCCAGGGCCTGATGGGCCTGCAGGGCTATATGCTGGCATTTGCGATAGATCTCATGTGGAATGTCAGCCGGCAGGATGTGTTTTGAGCCGCCCTCCTGGTATTTGGCCCGGTAGTCGTAAAAACCGACAGCGGGAATGATATCGATGACCCCGAGCGCCACATCGCCCATCACCGCGCAAGTGAGCTCGCGGCCGGGCACAAAGCGCTCGACCATGACCTTCGAGCCGAAATACTGCCGTTCATCGAGGATCACCGCCGGCGGACCGTTCGCAGCCTGATCGACGATGTGGACACCGACGCTGGAGCCCTCATTGACCGGCTTCACGACATAAGGCAGCGGCATCTGGTGCTGGCTTGCTGCCGCCTCGATGTCGACGATCTTGCTGTCGGCGACCGGCAGTCCGGCAGCGCGGAAGATTGTCTTCGACTTCTCCTTGTTCATGGCGAGCGCCGAGGCCAGCACCCCGGAATGCGTATAGGGAATCTGCAATGTCTCAAGGATTGCGGACATGCAGCCGTCCTCGCCCCACTTTCCGTGCAGCGCATTGAAGGCGACGTCGGGCTGCAGGTCGGCCAGGACAGCCGCAATATCCCGCCGCACGTCGAGCAGTGTCACCTTGAACCCGGCGCGCTGCAGCGCTTCACCACATGCCTGCCCGGACACGAGGCTGACTTCGCGCTCGGCTGACCATCCTCCCATCAGCACTGCGACATGGGTCATGCGGGGTTCGCGCTGTTTCATGACGCGGCCTCCGCCGGGCTGATACCGATTCGTTTGATCTCCCATTCCAGCGAGATGCCGGTTTTTTCCTTCACCCTCCTGCGCACCGTTTCGCCGAGTTCTTCGATCTGGCTGGCCGTTGCCCCACCCTCATTGATCAGAAAGTTGCAATGCATTTCCGAAACTCTGGCCGGGCCCACGGCAAATCCGCGCATGCCCGCGGCATCGATGAGTTGCCACGACTTTTGCCCCGGCGGATTCTTGAAGGTCGAACCGCCCGTGCGACTCTTCACCGGCTGAGTCAGTTCCCGGCTCTCGGTGATCTTCTCCATGGCCGCCGCAATCTCGGCGGGGTTCCCGGGCGCGCCCTGCAGCAGTGCTTCGGTGAAGATAACCTCCTCCGGCACGCCGCAATGCCTGTAGCTGTAGTTCATGTCGGCGTTGGCAAGCACGCTGATGGTCCCCGATCGGTCGACGGCCCGCGCAGCGACGAGCACGTCCCTGGTTTCCCCACCATAGGCGCCGCCGTTCATGCGCAGTGCGCCGCCAATCGTGCCCGGTATACCTCTCAGAAAGGTTAATCCGGAGATACCATGCTCCTGGGCGAACCGGGCCACCCTGACGTCAAGTGCGGCCGCCCCGGCACGGATCCGGTGGTCCGCCTCCAGCGCAATCTGGGCAAATCCCCGCCCAAGCCTGATGACCACCCCGGGCACGCCGCCATCCCGCACCAGGAGGTTTGAACCCACGCCAATGACGCAGACGGGGATATCTGGCGGTGCGGCCTTGAGAAACGCTGCAAGGTCGGCCTCGTCTGCCGGCGTGAACAACACCTCCGCAGGTCCGCCTGCCCTGAACCAGGTGAGTTCTGCCAGCGGCATGTTCGGCTCGAGCCGGCCCCGCACGGGCGGCAGCCGCCTGAGCAGCGCCTCGCCATCGAGCCGCCCCATCAGGCGGCCCCAGCCTTCTTGTCCAGTCCCGCAAGCTGATCGGGAAGCGCATAAGCCCATTGCGTGATGGTCCCCGCGCCAAGGCAGATGACGATATCGCCCCGTCCTGCCAGGCTGTGGACCAGCGGAGCCAGCTCTTCTGCTCTGTCAATCTTGTGTACGCCCCGGTGCCCGCGCGCCCGGAGACCATCGACCAGCGCATCATGCGTGGCCCCGGCGATTGCCGCTTCGCCCGCCGTGTAGACGGGAGCCACGATCACCTGATCGGCATCGTTGAAGCAGGTGCAGAAATCGTTGAACAGGCTCGACAGCCGCGTGTAGCGGTGTGGCTGCATCACCGCGATAACCTTGCCGGCCGTGACTCGCCGCGCCGCCCTCAGTACCGCAGCTATCTCCACGGGATGGTGCCCGTAGTCGTCGAATACCGTAACACCGCCATGCTCACCGGTTCGCGTAAACCGGCGTTTGACGCCGGTGAAGCTTCTGAAGCCCTTGCGGACGTCTTCATCCGACATGCCGAGTTCGCGGGCCACGGCGAGCGCGCTCGTGGCATTGAGGGCGTTGTGATCGCCAGGCATCTGCAAAGTGAGCCCACTGATGTCATGGGCCCTGCCCGACCGCCGGTCGGTAATGCGGACCGAAAAATGCGTCTCGGTCCCCTCATAGCTGACATCCATGAGCCGCACATCCGCCTGCGGACTGCGTCCGTAGGTAATGACCCGCCGGTCGCGAACCTTGCCGATCAGTTCCTGAACGACCGGATGGTCGATGCACATCACGGCGAAGCCGTAGAAGGGGATGTTTTCGACGAATGCCAGGAACGCTTCCTTGGCCCTGTCAAACGATCCGTAGTGATCAAGGTGCTCGGGATCGATGTTGGTGACGATGACAATATCGGCCGGTAGCTTTACGAAAGTGCCGTCCGACTCATCCGACTCGACCACCATCCAGTCGCCTTTGCCGAGCCGCGCATTGGTTCCATAGGCATTGATGATGCCACCGTTGATGACAGTCGGATCGAACCCGCCGGCGTCGAGCAGGGCCGCCACCAGCGACGTCGTCGTCGTCTTGCCATGGGTACCACCGATTGCCACGCAGGACTTGAACCGCATCAGTTCCGCCAACATTTCCGCCCGCCGCACGATGGGCAGGAACCTGGCTCGTGCCGCAACAAGTTCGGGATTGTCGTCCTTCACCGCCGACGACACCACCACCACCTGTGCCTCGCCGATGTTCGCTGCCTGATGTCCGACCGTCACCGCAATGCCGAGCTTGCGCAGCCGCGCCACATTGTAGTTGTCAGCGAGGTCCGAGCCTTGCACCCGGTAGCCCAGCGTCGCCATGACCTCGGCGATACCGCTCATGCCGATGCCGCCAATGCCGATGAAATGAATGGGCCCGACGTCCCGCGGTAGCTTCATGATCGATCCCTGCTTCCCATCCCCCAATGCCCGCCGCGAATAGCCATGCCCTCGACCACATCGGCGAGCCGCTTCGCCGCGTCGGGTCTGCCGTGACCAAGCGCCGCCGCTGCCGCAGCCGCCAGTTCATTCTCCTGATACCGGAGCCGTGTCAGAAATGCGGCAAGATCGGCCGCTGTCAGCGTATTCTGCTGCATCACCCATCCCCCGCCCGCCGCCGCGAAGCTTTCGGCATTGCGCAATTGGTCATTGTCGAGGGCATGCGGCAGGGGCACCATGATGGCGGGCCGCCCGATTGCCCCGAGCTCGGCGACCGTTGAGGCACCGGAGCGGCAAATGACCAGGTGTGCCCCTGCAATGCGTCTGGGCATATCGAGGAAGAATGGCTGGAGCTCGAAGACAATGCCAAGCGCCTCATAAGCCGATTTCACCCGGTCCATGTCTTCCGGCCGGCATTGTTGTGTCACCGCAAGGCTGCGACGGACATCTTCCGGGATATGCCGCATAGCCTGCGGCATGATGTCGGCAAAGAACCTCGCGCCCTGGCTGCCGCCAAACACCAGGAGATTGAAGCTTTCTCCCGGCGCCGGCAGCCGATAGGGCGCCCCTGTCTCGGCGAGCACGACGTCGCGCACCGGATTGCCGGTCACCACGAGCTTGGCGCGGGCATGACTGGGCAGCAGCGCCAGGGTCGGAAACGATGAAGCAACCACCGTCGCAAAGCGGGCCAGCAAGCGGTTGGCCCGGCCCATCACGGCATTCTGGTCGTGTATCGCCGAAGGAATGCCCAGCGCCGCTGCCGCGAGAATCGGCGGGAAAGAGGGATAGCCACCGAATCCTGCAACGGCCACTGGCTCGAGTTGGCGCAGCACGCTCCTGGCCTTGCGAAAGCCGCTCCACAGGCGCAGCAGCCGGCCAGGCACCAGCCACGGTTGCGAGAGCGACAGTGTCGCTGCTGGAATCTGGTGGACTGCTTGCGCCGGAAAGCCACTGCCATAGTCGCGCACCCGCTCGTCCGTCATCAGATGGATACAGAAGCCCCGGCGCACCAGTTCCTCGGCCAGTGCTTGGGCCGGAAACAGGTGTCCGCCGGTTCCCCCTGCCGCAAGTACGATGACACCGCGATGCTTCTGGTTCTCGCCTGTGCTCATGCGTACCCGGAATGCCAGAGCGAGCCCGGTAGCCTGGCCGAGGGGCGGCGCCGGCCGAAGGCGAGGATGAGGCCCATGCCGAAGGCCATGCCGATCAGCGAGGAGCCGCCGTAACTGATGAAGGGCAGGGTCATGCCCTTGGCCGGCAGCAGCGACACGTTGACCCCCATGTTGATGATTGCCTGCAACCCGAACACGATGATGAGCCCACTCATTGCCAGCGCCGGAAACGGCTCCTGCTCGTTGATCGCCCGCCGCAACACCCTCAGCACGATGAAAGCGAACAGCGCAATCAGTACCAGGCAGGCGATCATGCCGAACTCTTCGCCGACCACGGCGAATGTGAAATCCGAATGCGAGTCCGGCAGGATCTGCTTGGCGAGGCCGCCACCGGGACCGGTTCCGAGCACGCCGCCATTCTCGAAGGCCTGGATGGCGGTATCGACCTGGAACGTGTCGCCCTTGTCAGGATCGAGAAAGCGGTCGATGCGCGAGGTAACATGCGGCACCAGCCTGTAGGCCGCCAGCACGCCGGCAATGCCAAGTCCGGCAATGCCGAATATGACGAGCCACGGAATGCCGAAGATCAGAAGCATCGCCATAAATGTCACAGTCATCAGCGCTGTCTGGCCGAAATCGGGCTGCAGCATCAGCAGCCCGACCAGCAGCCCGGCAAGGCCTGTTGCGAGGGCACGGCCGGGAACTTCCGGTCGCCTGGTTTGTTCCGCGAGCAGCCAGGCCGCCGTCACCACAAAGGCTGGCTTGGCGAATTCGGACGGCTGCAGGTTGATGAATCCGATGTCGATCCAGCGGTGCGCGCCTTTGACTTCCGGACCGAGGAACAGCGCCGCCACCATGAGAAGCAGCGAAGCGATCAGCGTGAAGAACGCGACCCGCCGCCCCTGCCGCTCATCGAGGAACGAAGTCGTGAGGAGGACAATGGCCGCCGGGAACAGATAGAAGAGCTGATTGCGGAAGAAGTGGAAGGCGTCGAGACCGATGCGCTCGGCAACCGGCGGGCTTGCCGCCATCGATATGAGCACGCCTGCCGCCATCAGCAGGAATACGGCGGCCATCAACGGACGGTCCACCGTGAACCACCAGGTTGCGAGCGCGCCGCGGTCACTTCGGCTGATCAGCATCATCGCCCTCCATCGATCAACATGCGTATGCCGGCAAGCCCCGCCACAGCCTTGACGAACGCGTCCCCGCGCACTTCGAAATTCGGATATTGGTCGAAGGACGCGCAGGCCGGCGACAGCAGCACGACGGCCCCCGCACGCCCGTCCCGCTGCGCATCGCGCGCTGCCTCGGCGACCGCCCTGTCGAGCGTGCCACACATGGCAACGGCAGCCTCGCGACCAAGCGTCTTCGCGAAATCCTCTGCCGCTTCGCCGATCAGGTAGCTTTTGACGATGCGTGGGAAATAGGGCGCCAGCGCTTCGATTCCGCCGCTCTTGGCGATGCCTCCGGCAATCCAGTAGATCGTTTCGAATGATGCCAGGGCCTTTGCCGCGGCATCTGCATTCGTTGCCTTGGAATCATTGACGAATGACACGCCATCCAGCCGCGCGATCTCCTGCATGCGGTGTTGCAGCCCGGCAAAGCTCGCAAATCCGGAGGTGATTTCGGCAATGCTGAGCCCCAGGTGCCGCGCTGCGGCATAAGCCGTTGCCGCATTCTGCCAGTTGTGCCGACCCCTGAGCGAGCGCATCGGCCGGATGTCGATCTCCGTGCCGTCACGCTGATCGTGCAACAGCCCGTCGATCACGTGGATCCCCTGCGCGAGTGGGCGCACGACCGAAACCGGCACAGTTTCCGCACCCGTCGCAATGGCACCGGCAATCGCTTCACTCCACGGATCATCCACGCCGCAGATCGCGATGTCGCCTTTGCCTTGCTGCTTGAACATCCGCGCCTTGACCGCGGCATAGTTCTCCATCGTGCCGTGCCGGTCGAGATGGTCGGGGGTGATATTGGTGAGGATTCCGGCGTCTGGCCTGAGGCCCGGCATCAGGTCGATCTGGAACGAAGACAGCTCGAGGACAAAGATCCGGCCCGGGATCGGGGGGTCGAGCAGGCAGACCGCCGTGCCGATATTGCCGCCTACTGCCGTATCGCGGCCCGCTGACCGGAACAGATGGCCGCACAGCGCGGTTGTTGTTGACTTGCCGTTGGTTCCCGTAATGGCGACCAGTTTCGCTCCGCTCCCGGCAATCTCGCGCTGCAGCACCTCGGTGTCGCCGATGATCTCGATGCCGGCGGCCTGCGCCTTGGCGACAGTCCAATGTGGCGCCGGATGGGTCAGCGGCACGCCGGGACTCAAAACCAGGCTGTCAAGGCCCTTGAAATCCACGGTACGCAGGTCGGCGACCGGCATTCCCTGTGCCCGCCCCTTGGCCAGCGCGGCTTCCGAATCGTCCCAGGCCAGAACGTCGGCGCCGCCCTGCTGGAGCGCCTCGATGCAGGCTGTGCCCGAGCGCGCCAGTCCAAAGACCGCGACGCGCTTTCCCCTGAAGGTTTGGGCCGGGAACACCGCTTCTCACCTCAGCTTGAGCGTCGACAGGCCGATCAGCGCCAGGACGAAGGCGATGATCCAGAAGCGGATGACGATGGTCGGTTCCTTCCAGCCCTTCTGCTCGAAATGGTGATGCAGCGGCGCCATGGCGAACACCCGCCTGCCGGTCATCTTGAAGGAAACCACCTGCACGATGACCGAGACCGTCTCCAGGACGAACAGTCCGCCAATGATCGCGAGCACGATCTCGTGCTTGGCGGCGACCGCGATGGCGCCAAGAGCGCCGCCCAGTGACAGTGATCCGGTGTCGCCCATGAAGATCATCGCCGGCGGCGCGTTGAACCACAGGAAGCCGAGCCCGGCCCCGACGATGGCTCCGCACAGGATGGCAAGCTCGCCCGTGCCGCGGACGAAGTGGAGCTGCAGGTACTCGGCAAAAACGGCATTGCCCACCAGATAGACGATAAGGCCGAAACTCGCCGCGGCGATCATCACCGGCATGATGGCCAGTCCATCCAGCCCGTCGGTCATGTTCACGGCATTGCCGGATCCCACGATCACCAGCGTCCCGAACACCACGAAGAACATGCCAAGCGGGATCAGCACGTCCTTCAGGAACGGCACCGCCAGTGCCGTCGCCAGCGACTTGTCGCCGATTGCGATGAAGATGCCGACCGCGATGGCCGCGATCGCGAACTCGAGGATGAGACGCACCTTTCCGGAGAAGCCGCGTGTCGTCGACTTCGTGACCTTGAGGAAATCGTCGTAGAAACCGATGGCACCATAGCCCAGCGTCACGAACAGGACCGCCCAGACATAGAAATTGGCGAGGTCGGCCCACAACAGTGTCGACACGAAGATGCCGGAGAGAATCATGAGGCCACCCATGGTTGGCGTGCCCTGCTTCTCGACGATGTGCCGCTGCGGCCCATCGCTGCGTATCGGCTGGCCCTTGCCCTGCTTGATCTTGAGCATGGCGATGATTCGCGGCCCGAACAGGAACACGAAGAACAGCGCCGTCATGATCGCCGCACCGGTCCGCGTCGTCTGGTAGCGGAACACATTGAACGCCGAGACGTCGTCTGTCAGGCTGATCAGGATGAAGTGAAGCATGTTCAGTTGTCCTTGGCGGCGGCCGCATAAGCGGTCCGGATCGCCTCGGCGATCGGTGCCATGCGGCTGCCCAGCGAGCCTTTCACCATGACGACATCGCCCGCCCGGAGCGACGCCACCACCTGATCGCGCAAGCCTTCTGAGGTTTCGGCATAGGCGCCGCGCCGGCCGGCGGGCGTCCGCGCCCACAGCTCTGCCATGAGCGGCCCGCAGGCGTATAGGACATCGACCCCGGCGTCGTCTATGGGCCCGGCAAGTTCGGCATGCAGGGCCGGCCCGGCAGCGCCAAGCTCCAGCATGTCGCCGAGCACCGCGATCCGCCGCCCGCCCTTTCCCGGCTTGCCATGGGCAAGAAGCTGCAGGGCCGCCCGCACCGACGCCGGATTGGCATTGTAGCTTTCGTCGATCAGTGTGGCCGGTCCGTCAGGCAGGCTGAGCCGGCAGCGCACGCCACGCCCCTTGGCGGGCGCGGCTATGGCAAGCGACAGCGCCGCCCGCGCCAGGTCGGCACCGGCCAGCTTGACCGCCGCCAGGACGGCAAGACTGTTCACCGCCATGTGTTCGCCCGGCATGCCGAGCTTGTACATCACCGTCTCGCCAAGGACTTCGGCCGTAACGCACGAACACTCCTCGTGCAGAGCAACCCGCATCAGGCGGATATCGGCCGCCTCGTGCTTTCCGAACCCGATGATGTTGCGCACACCTGCCGCCCTTGCCGCATCCGCAAGCCGGTCGAAATAGGGTGTATCGCGGTTGATCACCGCATGTCCGCCGGGCTCGACGCCGGCAAAAATCTCCGCCTTGGCATCGGCGATCTCATCGAGCGATGCGAAATGCCCGAGATGGCTGGCGGCGATTGTGGTGATGATCGCGATATGGGGACGGACCATCTTCACCAGGGGCGTGATCTCGCCGGCATGATTCATGCCGATCTCAAAAACGCCGTAGGCAGCTTCCCTCGGCATCCGCGCCAGCGTCAGTGGCACGCCCCAGTGATTGTTGAACGATGCCGCCGATGCGTGCGTCAGGCCGGAGGCACCGAGAGCGGCGCGCAGCGCCTCCTTCGTGCTGGTCTTGCCGACGCTGCCCGTGATCGCGGTGATTCTTGCCGGCGACCGCGTCCGCGCCGCAACACCCATAGCCTCCAGAGCCCGCAGCGGGTCGTCGACGACCAGCAACGCCCCTGCCCCGCGCATCGCGTCGTCGGGACGAGATACGACCGCAAGCCCGGCTCCGGCAGCCAGCGCCGCCACAGCAAAATCATGGCCGTCGCGGTGTTCGCCCCTGATCGCCACGAAGATGTCGCCAGCCGATGCGCCGCGGCTGTCAATCGTGACTCCAGCGAAGGTCGCCGGCGCCCGCTTTCCCTCCAGCCGGCCGTGGGTGGCCGCAACCACCTCTTCAATGCTCCAAAGTGCCGGCTCAGCCACGATAGCTTACCCCTTTGACCGCGGCCCGTGCCGCGTCGTGATCGCTGAATGGCAACACGCTCTTGCCGACGATCTGGCCGCTCTCATGACCCTTGCCGGCAATCAGCAGGATGTCCCCGGCCTTGAGTTCGTTGACCGCCGTGGCGATGGCCAGAGCCCGGTCGCCGATCTCGATGCCGCCGGGACAGGCCGCCATGATCTCGGCACGAATCGCCGCCGCATCCTCCGTCCGCGGGTTGTCATCGGTGACATAGGCGACATCCGCCAGCCGCGCCGCGACCGCACCCATCTGCGGCCGCTTGCCCTTGTCGCGGTCGCCGCCACATCCAAACACCACGACCAGCCGTCCCGTGGCGTAGGGCCGGAGCGCAGTGATGGCGTTTTCCAGCGCGTCGGGCGTGTGGGCGTAGTCGATGAACACCGGCGCACCGGACGCGCTGGTGGCGGCGAGGTCGAGACGGCCTTTGGCGCCCTTGATCGATTCCAGCGCATGAAAGGTCATGTAGGGTTCCCCGCCCAGCGCGACGACGAGTCCTGCCGCAACCAGCGCGTTGGAGGCCTGGAAGTCGCCGACCAGCGGCAGGTAGATCCGCTGTACGCTGCCGCGGCAATCAATATCGAGATGCTGCCCGAACCCGTCCCGGCGCTGCGCCCGCAGCCTGATCGCCTCACCGGTCTTTCCGACGCTGAAGATGTCGAGGCCGCGGGCCCGCGCGATATCCGCCACGGTCGACGCCTGCGGCGAGTCGGCATTGATGACGGCCGGCGCACCGGGCGCCAGGAGTTCGCCGAACAGCCGCATTTTCGCGGCGAAGTAGTCCTCGAAGCTCGCATGGTAGTCGAGATGGTCGCGAGTGATGTTCGTGAAGGCGCCGGCGGCGATCCGCACACCGTCGAGCCGGTATTGCGCCAGACCATGGCTGGACGCTTCCAGCGCAAGGTGCTTGACGCCGTCTTCGGCAAGCTCGGCCAGCGCCGCATGCAGCGTTACCGGATCGGGAGTCGTATGTTGCAGATAACGTGATCCCGAAGGCCCGGTAATGCCGATCGTGCCGATACTGGCGGCCCTGAATCCCATCGTTTCCCAGATCTGGCGGACGAAGGATGCAACCGACGTCTTGCCATTGGTACCGGTGACCGCGGCAACCACATCGGGTTGCGCGCCATAGAAGCGGGCCGCCATGCGCGCGAAGAGCTGGCGCACATTGCCGGTGCGAATGACCGGAATGCTGGCCGTTACCGGCGCTTGCGACACGATCGCCACCGCACCCTTTGCCGCCGCCTGCGGGACAAAGGCAGTGCCGTCAGCCTTCGTCCCCGGCATGGCTGCAAAGACAAAGCCCGGCTTGACTTCGCGGCTGTCCGCGGTCAGGCCCGCAACGGCAAGCGCGCCCGCCGCGGCTGGTGCCGCCGCGTCCGGTCCGAGGAGCATGGCGAGTGACGGGCGCATGGCATCAGTTGGCTTTGGCTTGGGCTTTCGCCTCGGCCTTGGCCTGCTTCTCCAGCTTCTCGCGCTCTTCAGGAGTGAGCTTGAGTTCGATATCAAGCATCGGTGCAATCCGGGCGATGATTTTCCCGGCAGTGGGCACCGCATTCCAGCCGGCGGTTGCAAAGCCGTAGGTTTCGGGCAGGGCCTGCGGCTCGTCGAGCATGACGAGGAGAGAGTAGCGCGGGGCGTCCATCGGAAACGCGCCGATGAAGGAAGAAAGCCGCTTGTCCTTAACATAGCGGCCGTTGACGACCTTTTCCGCCGTACCGGTCTTGCCGCCGACCCGGTACCCGGGAACGTCCGCCTTGGCAGCTGAACCTTCGGTTGCATTGAGGCGGAACAGGTAGCGCATCTTCTCGCTGGTTTCGGGCTTTACGATCTGCCTGCCGAGCGACCTTGCGGTTTCCCGGTCACGCTTGATGAAGGTCGGCGGTATCATCAGGCCGCCATTGAGCAGGCCCGAGACAACATCAAGTCCTTGCAGCGGCTGCACGGCAAAACCATGGCCGAATGCTGCGGTGGCACTTGCGATCCTGCTCCAGCGCTGCGGCAGGAGCGGACGGGCGCTTTCCGGGATCTCGGTGGTCAGCCGTTCGAACAGCCCGACGCGCCTGAGGAATTCCTGGTGATGCTCGAGCCCGGTCTCCAGCGCCATCTTCGCGGTGCCGATGTTCGAGGAGTTGGTGAAGACCTCCGGCACTGTCAGCACCCGGCGCTGCGCGTGAAAGTCGCTGATCCGCGATCGGCCGATCACCAGCGGCGCCCGGGCGTCATAGTGGCCGTTGAGGTCCGTCACGCCATAGTCGAATGCCATGGCAAAGGTTATGGCCTTGATCACCGATCCGAGCTCGAACACGCCGCTGGTCATCATGTTCATTTGCGACTTGGAAAAATTCTTGTCGCTCACGTTTGGATTGAAGTCCGGCAACGACACCATGGCGATGACCTCGCCGGTTTCGATGTCCATGACAATGCCGCCGCCGCCCTTGGCACGGAACTTCGTGATCGCCTTGCTGATTTCATCGGTCAGGGCATGCTGTACCCTGATATCGAGAGAGGTGACCGCGGGTGTCATGGCACGGCTGCCGGGATCCGCCAGCGAAGCGGTGTAAATGGCGCCCTGGTCATCCAGGTATTTTTCAATTCCGGCGATGCCGACCGAGTCGATATCGACATAGCCCAGCACATGCGCCGCAAGCCGCCCTCTCGGATAGATGCGTTTGGTCTCGGAACGGAAACCAACGCCCGGCAGGCCGAGATTGAAAATCGCTTCCTTGAGCTCGGGACTGACTTCCCGTTTCAGCCATACAAATCCGCGCTTCGACTGCGACAGGCGGCTGCGCAGCATCCCGGCATCCAGTTCCGGATCGGTCGCGGTCAGCGCTTCGACTGCCTCATCGACATCAATGATCCGATTGGGTTCGCCAAACAGCGATGGGACCGAAATGTCGGTGGCCAGTATTTCGCCATTCCTGTCCACGATGTCCGGCCGCGGCAGCCGCGGTTCAAGTACCTGCGCAGAACCTTTTTCGGTACTGAGATTCTTGATCACGGAGAGGTTGGCGAGTTGCGCTGAGATCGCCATGAAGGACAGTATGAACGCCATGGCCACGAGCCGCAGCCGCTTTTGTCCCCTGAGCCGCTTGGGAGTGGCTTCGGACTCGCCGGCCGGTGGGATGTTCGGGCGCTGCAACGCGCTACTCCATCTTCTTCAGAATGTCGCCGATCGGATCCTTGCCGTCCTCCTCCAGCTTGACGATCGGCTCGGCCGGTACCCGGTTCGCAATCTCCGCCTCTTGGATGAGCTGCAGCTGCGATAACGGTTTCATCTGCAGGTGTTCCTCGGCCAGTGCCTGCAGTCGCTCCGGCCGCGTCAGGTTGCTCCACTCGGCCCCGAGCAGCCTGATCGACTCTCTTTCGTTCTTGATCGCCGCGGCAATCGCCGCCAGCTCGCGCTCTGCTCGGCGCGTCTGGTGCTCCAGCGTGTAGAGCACGAAGCCTGCCACCAGCACGGCGCCCACGAGGAATGTGTTGAGGAGCTTGAGCATCAGTGCCGCGCCCCCGCGAACTGCCTTACTCCCAGCGCCGCGAAGTCGGCCGGGTGGGCCTCTGCCTCGGTACGCTCCGCCGCCCGCAGTTTCGCCGATCGGGCCCGCGGATTGTTCCGGCATTCACCGGGGCTCGCTGCGGCATGGCCCCTGAACAGCAACCGGAAGCTTGGGGCCCGTGGCTGCGCCGGACCCGGGAGATGGCGCGAGCCTGCCGCCGTGACGGCAGACCGCTCTTGCAGGAAGCGCTTGACGATGCGGTCCTCCAGCGAGTGAAAGCTGACTACCGCTAGCCGCCCGCCCGGTCTGAGCAGTCGTTCGGCTGCACAAAGACCTTCAGCCAGCTCGTTGAGTTCGCCATTCACGTGGATGCGCAGCGCCTGGAATGTGCGGGTCGCCGGGTGAATGCGCTCATGCGGCTTCTGGGGTCCGGTTGCCCGCTCGATCGCCGCCACGAGCGACAATGTCGTGGATAGCGCCTGCTGTTGCCTGGCCCTGACGATCGCCCGTGCAATCGCCTTTGCCCTGCGCTCCTCGCCAAGCACCGCAATGATCTGCGCGAGATCCTCCGGCGGCAGTGAGTTGACCACATCTGCCGCAGACGGTCCCTCGCGTGACATCCGCATGTCGAGCGGTCCGTCCTTCAGGAACGAGAAGCCACGCTCCGCCTCGTCCAGCTGCATCGACGACACGCCGACATCGAGTGTCACCCCATCGACCTGCCGCACCCCGAGTTCGCCCAGCAGCTGTTCCATGTCCGAGAACCGTCCATGCACCAGCGTCAGGCGGTCGGCGAAGGCTGCCAGCAAAGCAGCGCCCGCCCTGATCGCTTCGGGATCCCGGTCGATGGCCACCACCCTGCAGTTCGCGGCCTCGAGCATGCCTTTGGCATAGCCGCCGGCGCCGAACGTGCCGTCCACATAGATGCCGTTGTCGCGCGGCGAGAGTGCCGACAGCACTTCCCCGAGCATGACCGGAATGTGCCGGGACTCTTTCATCAGCATGGGCGCCGGGACGGTGAACGGTACGTTAATCCAACGTCCGACATTGCCCCGGGCAGCATTAACAAATAGTTTCAATTTCGATTCAATTAGGGAGGCATGAGACCATGGGCAAGGTCCTGCACTTCAAAGCCGGTGACATCGCCTTCGAGGCCTTCGGGGGCCCTCCCGGAACGGCAGCAATTGCCAGGTTGATCGGGCCTGGAACAAGTCGAACCATGGGTGCCGGCATCGCCACCTTCGATGGCTGCTCCATCGAGTGGACCGTCCTTTACGATGAGGTCGTGGTCGTGCTCGAAGGCATCTTCCGCTTGCGCCTGGGGGATGGCTTCACCGAGACTCTCGAGGCCTCTCCCGGAGACGTCGTCTGGCTCCCCGAGAATACGCCGCTGCGTTACGAGGGTGACGGCGCAAAGGTCTTCTACGCGCTCTACCCCGTCGACTGGAAGAAGCGGCATGCCCTCTGATCCGCCCTTCCCGCATCTCTTCTCGCCGCTCTCCATCGGTCAGGTCACGCTCAGGAATCGTATTGTCTCGACCGGCCATGACACCGTGATGGCCGAGAACGGCCGCATCGGTGACCGCCTCGTCGCTTATCAGGAGGCACGCGCCAGGGGTGGCTGCGGCCTGATCGTCGTGCAGGTTGGCGGCGTCCATGACACCGGCCGCTATAGCGCCGAGAAGCTGATGTGCCATGACGACGGCTGCATTCCGGGCTATCGCCGCCTCGCCGAAACCGTGAAGTCTCACGGCGCGGCCGTCTTCGCCCAGCTCTTTCATCCCGGTCGCGAGATCATGTCCGGTCAGGACGGCACCATGCCGGTTGCTTATGCCCCCTCCGCCATCCCCAATGATCGCTTCCATGTCATGCCGCGTGCCCTGAGCCGCCGCATGATTTCCGAGTTCACCGATGCCTACGCGGCAGCGGCGGAGCGATTGCGCGAGGCGGGTCTCGACGGCTGCGAGATCGTTGCCAGCCAGAACTATCTCCCCGCGCAGTTTCTCAATCCCGCCTTCAACCGGCGCGACGACGAGTACGGCGGCGAGCTCACAAACCGCTTGCGGTTTCTCCAGGAAATCATTGACAAGATTCGGAAATCCGTGGGTGCTGGATTCGTCGTCGGGGCCCGCATCTCGGGCGACGAGCGTGATTACCATGCCCTTGAACTGCCCGAGGTGCTGGCCATTGCCAGAGCCATTCGCGGCCTCGATTATCTGAGTGTGACGGCAGGTTCATCCGCCACGCTCCAGGGCGCCATTCACATTGTCCCGCCCATGGCCTATGCCAGCGCCTACACCGCCCCGCTTGCCGCCGCGATCAAGGCCGTGGCCGCCGTTCCCATCATAGTCACGGGACGCATCAACCAGCCGCAGATTGCCGAAGGAGTCATCGCCAGGGGCGAGGCCGACGCCTGCGGCATGACCCGCGCCATGATCTGCGACCCCGACATGCCCAACAAGGCGCGGGCCGGGCGGGCCGATGACATCCGCGCCTGCATCGCCTGCAATCAGGCCTGCATCGGTCATTTCCACAAGGGTTATCCGATCTCCTGCATTCAGCATCCGGAGACCGGCCGGGAACTGACCTATGGAACACGCCGCCCCGCCACCCGGAAGAAGCGCGTGCTGGTCGCTGGCGGCGGCCCTGCTGGCATGAAATGCGCAGCAGTGCTCGCGGCCCGCGGCCACGAGGTGACGCTGTGCGAGGCGGCTCAGCAGCTCGGTGGCCAGGCCCTGGTGGCCCAGCTTCTGCCCGGCCGTACCGAGTTCGGTGGCATCGTGACCAACCTGGCCCGCGAGATGGAGCTGAGCCGGGTCGATATCCGCCGCAGCACACTGGTGGATCGCCAGTACGTGGACGTGATGCAGCCGGATGCCGTCGTCATTGCCACCGGCGCCAGACCGCGCTGGCCCGAGTTCGAAGGCCGCGACTCCATGCATACCGTGGACGCCTGGCAGGTGCTGCAGGGCAAGGCCAACGTTGGCGCATCGGTGGTGATTGCCGACTGGCGCGCCGATTGGATCGGCATGGGCCTCGCCGAGAAGCTGGCCCGCGACGGCTGCCGCGTTCGCTTGTGCGTCAATGGCCTGATGGCTGGCGAGCTGGTGCCCTGGTATGTGCGCGATCACCAGGTCGGCGAACTGCACAAGCTGGGCGTCGAAATCATCACCTATGCCCGGCTTTACGGCGCTGACAATGGCACTGTCTATATGCAGCACACCGCCAATGCCGAGGCGATCATCCTCGAGGGTGCCGACACGCTGGTACTCGCCGAGGGCCACGAGAGCGTGACGGACCTCGAACAGAGCCTGGACGGCTGGCCGGGTGAACTGCATGTGATCGGTGATGCCGCCGCGCCGCGCTCTGCCGAGGAAGCCGTGCTCGAAGGGCTGAAGACCGGCTCCGCGATCTGAGCGCATTCCGCCATCGCAAGGGTGCGGATTCCGAGTTGAAAATTAGATTCAATTCGACGGAATAATTCCACGCAAAATTTCTTAATGCGAAGCAACAATGCTGTTTACATGCCCGGTCTGGACCGTCCAGTTCCGGGCTTCCATGGGAGCGGCCCTTGTACGGACTCTTCGCATATATCGGGAATACACGAGGCAACGTCGCCGTCGCCACAGCCTTGTCGATCATCGCCCTGACCGGTGTCGGCGGCCTTGCGGTCCTTGTCAGCCAGGGCAACAGCGCCCGCAGCGAATTGCAGTCAGGTCTGGACGCCGCCGTCCTTGCCGCGACGGCCATGCCTTCGACTGCCACGTCGAAACAACGCCTTGAAACGGCGCGGAATGTCTTTGCAGCCAATGCCGAGGTCTGGAAGAAGAACGGGACCATGCATTTTGCCGTTGCCCCCCAGCAGGCTGCACAATTCACCGTCACCAAGACTCAGGTCCAGGGTGCGGCAACCGCCTTCGTGAGCAACCCGATTGGCGCAGCCCTGGGTATCCGGGAACTGAAAGTGGCAAGCGAATCGCGGGCGGAGAAGGCGGAATCGGAGCCTCTCTGCGTGCTGGCGCTCAACGACACCAACAAGGAGAGCATCTACGCCTATGGCAGCGCGGCAATTCGTGTCGGCAACTGCGCCATTCAGGCCAATTCCAGAAGCGGCTCCGGCATTCAGCTCGACGGCCAGAAATCGGAGATTTCAGCCAGCAGGATTGGCGTTACCGGCGGCTTCGGCGGCACCGGCAGCGGCTGGTCGCCGATGCCGGTAACCGGCACGGTGCCCGTGGACGATCCATATGCAGATCTCCCCGTGCCGGCATCCGGCACTTGCATCGACATTGGCAACAAGCTGACCCAGGCCGTCGTCACCCTGCAGCCCGGCACCTATTGCGGCGGTCTCGAGATCAAGGCGGGATCAACCGTGACCTTAAGTTCCGGGATATACATCATGAAAGACGGCCAGTTCTCCGTGAATTCCGGCGCCACTGTGCAGGGTGAAGAAGTGATGATCGCCTTTGTCGGCGCCAACAGCTACATGTACCTGCAATCGGGATCGACGACGCGGTTGACCTCGCCGCTCGACGGCACCTACCGGAATATCCAGTTCATGTCGGACCGTGACTTGTCAAAGTCGAAGTTCGGCGAAGAGTGGACCACGATCCTGGGCGGCGCCACGCTCGAATATGACGGCGTCATGTACCTGCCTGAGCAGCAGGTCTGGGTGAGCGGCACAGCCAGCCAGACCATCGTCAGGGGCCGTTCGCCGTCGCATATCATGATCACCGACAGCATCTGGGCCCAGGGCAATGCCGTCTTCGACTTTCAGCAGGCCAACCTGCGCAACCTGCAGGGCTTTGCTCCGGCGTCCGGTTTCCTTTATGGCGCCCGCCTGATTCGCTAAACGGCAGCCGGCATGGGAGCGCCGCCTCAGCCGTTCACCGGCGCCCGCTGCCGCGGGCCCAGAGTGCGGTCGATGACGTCATCCGAATTCTCCAGCAGTCGGCGCACCGCCAGGCGCGCCGCTTGCGGCCGCTGCTGGCGGATGCAGCGTTCGATCTCGTCATGCAGGTCCTGTGCATAGTGCAGGTCGTTGGCGCTGACCGTGATCATCACGAACAGGCTGTTGAGGGCTGTGTCGATGAGCCCGCCGAGTGGCAGCAGGAACTCGTTTCTCGATGCCTTCAGGATGGCCTGGTGAAACCGTACGTCCGCGGAAGTGCGCTCGGTCAGTGACGGCGCCGTCGCCATGTCCTTGCAGGCGGCGGAAATCTCCATCATCTGGTCGTCGGTGCGCAGTTCCGCCGCCAGGGCCGCGGCTTCCGGCTCGATGATATGCCGGAACTGTTGCAGGGAACGCAGCAGATGCTCACGCCGCGGCGAGCGCGCATACCAGGTGAGGATATCGTGGTCGAGCAGGCTCCAGGTTTCCACCGGCTGCACCCGGCTGCCGACCTTGGGCCGCGACACCAGCAGGTTCTTTGCCATCAGCACCTTCATGGCCTCGCGCACTGCCGACCGGCTCACCTTGAAGATCGACGCCCATTTCTCCTCGTTCGGCAGGATCGTACCGGGCGGAAACTCGCCGGCCACGATCCGGCTGCCGATCGCTTCGGCGATAGTGGAGTGAATATTTCCCCCACCCATTCTCCCGACAAGGCCGCCCAGCCCCCGCAGTGCGATCTCGCCCGGCAACGGCGCCGTTTCCTTCTCGCGCGCTTTGGCCGGCTTCTTCCTTTTGCTCATTGAGCCTCTGTTCTTCTCAACTGTCGGATTGTTTGCCGGCCCGCAGCCGATCGAAGGCCACGGCGAGCACGATCAGACTCCCCACAAAGGTCCCTTGCCAGAAACTGCTGATTCCGAGAAGCGTCAGGCTGTTGCGGATGATCTCGATGAGCGCTGCTCCGGTCACGGCACCGAAGGCCGTGCCGCTCCCTCCCATCAGGTTGGCCCCGCCGATCACGGTTGCCGCGATCACGCTCAGTTCCATTGACTGCCCGAGATTGGTGGTGACTCCTCCGAGCCACCCCGCCTCGAGGATGCCGGCAATCCCTGCCGTGAGCGCGGAATACATGTAAACGCTGACCTTGAGCGGCCGCACCGGCACGCCGACGAGAAGTGCCGCCCGCTCGTTGCCGCCAAGCGCGAAGACGCGCGTTCCCCAGCGCGACCAGCGCAGCAGCGCGCCCGTCACCGCCGCCAGGATCGCGAGAGCGATCACCGGATTGGCAATCCCGAAGGTGGAGCCGCCGCCCAGCCAGAACAGCGCCTTTTCCTCGGGTCCGAACTGATAGATCATCTTGTTGTTGGACAGCACCATGGCGGCGCTGCGCGCCACTGACAGCATGCCGAGTGTAGCGATGAACGGTGGTATGCGCACATAGGCGATCAGCACGCCGTTGACGGCCCCGATGAACAGCGACACCAGGATCGCCGCCGCGCACCCCGCCATGAGGCCGTATCCGGCATGCATCACCACCGCCAGCGCCATTGCCGATATGCACAGGATCGACCCGACCGACAGATCGATGCCGCCGGAAATGATGACGACGGTCATCCCCAGCGCAATGATGCCGACAAACGCGAAGTTCCGCGTCACATTGAAGAGGTTCTGGGTGGTTGCAAACGTATCCGTGGCGGTCGCCAGCGCCAGGCAGCCGAGCAGGGCCGCCAGCGCCACCCAGAATGCCTGCCGCGACAGCACCAGCGCAAACATCGACTGGCTGCGGGCCGCGATGGCGCTTTCGAGTGCCTCGCTCTGCATCGCCTTGGACGTATTCTCCATCATGCCTCCGCAATCGCCCCCGTGATGAGGCCGGTGATTTCCTGTGGCGAGGTCGCAGCGACCGGCTTGTCGGCAACTTTCCTGCCGCGGCGCAGCACGGCGATGCGATCCGCGACCGCAAATACGTCGGGCATGCGGTGGCTGATCAGCACCACCGCCAACCCCTGGCCTTTCAACTCGCGGATGAGGTTGAGCACCTCGGCGACCTGCCGCACCGAGATTGCAGCCGTCGGCTCGTCCATCAGCACGATCCTGGCCTTGGCGAGCCGGGTGCGCGCGATGGCCACCGCCTGCCGCTGCCCGCCTGACATGTTGCGCACGAGGTCGCGCGGCCTCGTCTCCGACTTGAGTTCCCTGAAGATGTCGGCGGCCCGGCGGTTCATGGCCGTGTAGTTCATGATCTTGAGGGGACCAAGCGCCCACGTGATCTCGCGGCCGAGAAACACATTCACCGCCGCCGTGAGGTTGTCGCACAGCGCGAGATCCTGATAGACGATCTCGATGCCGCTCTGCCGCGCTTCCACCGGCCTGCGGAACGCCACTTCCTTGCCGCTGACCACGAGGCGGCCGTGTGTGGGCGGGTAATTCCCGGCGATGATCCTGACCAGCGTGGATTTGCCCGCGCCATTGTCACCCATGAGGCCGAGTACCTCGCCGGGGTTCAGTTCAAGCGCGATGTTGTCCAGCGCCCGGATCGCACCGAAGTTCTTGGATATGCCTTCCAGCTTCAGGACCGGCACGTCCTCCGGGCTGCGCTCTTCAGTCTGTCCGCTCATTCGTGAAAATGTACGGTCCGCACTCAGGCGCGTCAACACTCGAATTTATATGTATTGACTGATTTGTCCGACAATTTAATTGACTCGCTGCCGGTTCTCTGTATGACTGTGCCGCGTTCCGCCCTGGGCAGCCATGGCCGCAGGGCGGACTGGGCCATGGGACCGCCGAGGCACCCGTGGCCTGCTGACACAACCAGGGAGGACACCATGAAATTGCTCTACACCTTGCTGTTCGGCGCCACCGCTCTTGTGGCGCTTCCGGCCGCTGCCCAGGCCGCGGACAAGACCTTGGCCATTGTCGTCAAGGGCCTGGACAATCCGTTCTTCGAACAGATCCATCTCGGCTGCGAGAAGTGGAATGCCGAAAATGCCGGTAAGGGCTATTCATGCTTCTACACCGGCCCGGCATCGAGCGCCGACGAGGCCGGCGAAGTCCAGATCGTCGACGATCTGCTGTCGAAACCCGATGTGGTGGCAATTGCCATCTCACCATCGAACGCGCCGCTCATGGCCAAGCTCCTGCGCGAGCGCGCCCCGAAGATCCCGGTCATGACCATCGACGCCGACCTGGGCAAGGATGACGCCGCTTTGCGCGCCACTTACCTCGGTACCGACAACTATCTGATGGGTGTCAAGTTTGCTGAGTACCTTCAGAAGCTGAAGCCCAACGGCGGCACCATCTGCCTGCAGCTCGGCAACGTCGCGGCCGACAACATCAACGCCCGCGCCGCCGGCACGCGCGACACGTTGTCGGGCACCAAGGGCATCGACAGGCTGACCGGACAGAACGGCTGGACCGAGATCGACGGCTGCCCGCTCTTCACCAACGACCAGGCCGATCTTGCCAACCAGCAGATGGCGGACACGTTCACCGCCAATCCCAACCTCGATGCCTTCGTTCTCGAAGGTGGCTGGGCGCAGTTCGCGCCACAGGCCTATGCCCAGGTAACCGACCAGGTGAAGGACAAGATGGCCTCAAAGCAGCTGGTGATTGTGGCGGGCGACACTCTGCCGCCGCAGATGGAGGCATTGAAAGCCGGACGCAGCCACGTGCAGGTGGGCCAGCGCCCCTTCGAGATGGGCTACCGCGCGCCATCGGTGATGCTCGACCTGATTGCCGGCAAGCCAGTCGAGCCCGTCATCTATACCGGCCTTGACGAGTGCACCCAGGATAACGCCGACACGTGCATCGCCAAATAGCCGGTGGCCTGGCCCGCGCCGCAACCGGAAACAATCCTCCTTCTGAGGCTGGCCGGGCCAGGCCCGGGTTTGGTCGGGAAGAGTCGGGGGCCGTGCCGCAGCGCGCCACCCCCCTTCCCGGTCAGCGCCGCCAAAGAGTGTCAGCCAGCCTGTAAGCCGGGTTCTGTCCAGGCGGTTGCCCGCCCTGGATGACCATTCATCTGGAACGCCTGTTGCCAGGCGCTTCGCGCGACCAACCCGGACGGCAACCCGGAAACCGGCCTGAAGCCGCAGCTTCGCGCCATCCCTATTTGGTCTTGCTCCCGGTGGGGTTTGCCGTGCCGCGCCCGTTACCGTCCGCGCGGTGCGCTCTTGCCGCACCGTTTCACCCTTGCCAGGCGCCGCAGCGCCGG
>CAZIXE010000019.1:0-1516 GCA_964543235.1 uncultured Rhizobiaceae bacterium
ATACCATGACCGCCTTCACGGCCGAATTTGCTGAACCTTCAGGACACTACCGGGGCGGCGCGCCCCACCCGGACACCTCCATGATCGCATCCTCCCCCTTCACGGGGGAGGTGGCCGCCACCGGCGGCCGGAGGGGGCGGCCCGCCGCTTGCAACGGCCCTGCCAGCACCGCCGCACAGGCCGCCGCATGCCCCGATTCGACACAGTCGAAATTCGGGAACCCCATGTTAATTGCCCGGCCAGACAGAAGAAATTCGCCGCCAAATCCCCGGTGGCGCGCCCCACTGTGTCAAACTGGCAACTAACAGTAAGTTACGCCGCAAGGTTTACCGTGAATACGGAAGTCAATTGACCGCCAGCGTCAAGTTAGACTAGTCGTTGCCCTAGTCTGGCACAATTCTGTGCGCGAAGGGATTATTCATGGCCACGTCTACTAGCACCACCAGCCTGTCAACCGGCATCATCACCCAGTCGATGTTCAACACCCCGCAGGCACAGGATGACTGCTACACCTTCGCCGAAGACATTGCTCTGGCCGACGCCGACGGCATTCTCTGGCTTGATGTCATGGCCAATGACCTTGGCGGCAAGGCCAAGTCGCTCTATTCGGTCACCGCCGGCATGGAATGCGAGGTCAGCACGCTGACCTCGGACGAGGACGGCTATGCCGCCTATCAGGACCTTATCACCAAGGATGGTGTCGGCTGCTTCGAGTCGACCGATCTCGGCGCCAAGGTGGCCATCAAGGACGGCAAGCTCGCCTATGACATCTCATGCATCAAAAGCAAGATCGACGCTCTCGGCGCCGGCCAGACCCTGGTCGATTACATCACTTACGCCATTCAGCTCGGCAACGGCACCATCAGCCTCGCAACTGTCAAGATCACATTTGTCGGCGCCAATGACCTTGCCAGCATTTCCGCCGAAACCGGCGGCGATTATTGTGTGATCGAGGCGGGCGGCGTGGCCAACGGCGATGCCGGCGATCCCGATGCTTTCGGAACTGTGACCGTATCAGACGTCGATGCCGGCGAGAACAAGTTCCAGGTTCCGGCCTCGCTCAATGGCACCTATGGCAGCTTCACCTTCAATCCCGACACCGGCCAATGGACCTATACGCTCGACAATACCCGCACCGCCACCCAGGAACTCAACGACGGCGATGAAGTCACCGAAACCCTGACCGTCACCTCTTTGGACGGCACCGACACCTACGACATCGTGGTCAAGGTCAAGGGCAGCAATGACAACGCGGAAATTTCGGGTACCTTCGAAGACGAGGTGACAGAGGACTCCGGTGCATACACCGCATCGCACTCGATCACGGTCTCCGATGTTGATGATGGCGAGGCCGAGCTTCAGGCGGACACCGGCGCCGGCGCCAATGGTCTGGGCGATTACACGGTAACCGCCACCGGCTGGTCCTACACGGTCGACAATGCGGCGATCCAGCACCTGGGAGCGGGTGACACGGCCACCGACACCTTCACCATCACCTCGGCTGACGGCACCGACA
>CAZIXE010000019.1:1616-66905 GCA_964543235.1 uncultured Rhizobiaceae bacterium
AAGCCACCATCAGTGGCGTGGTGACGGGCGACGTCTATGAGGACGGCACGCTGACCGACTCGGAGACGATCACGGTCTCCGATGTTGACGATGACGAGGACGAGCTTCAGGCGGACACCGGCACCGGCGACAACGGTCTGGGCGACTACACGGTGACCGCCACCGGCTGGTCCTACACGGTCGACAATGCGGCGATCCAGCACCTGGGGGCGGGTGACACGGCCACCGACACCTTCACCATCACCTCGGCTGACGGCACCGACAGCGAGACGGTGACCATCACCATCCATGGCGAGAACGACGAAGCCACCATCAGTGGCGTGGTGACGGGCGACGTCTATGAGGACGGCACGCTGACGGCCGGCGGGACGCTTACCGTGACCGATCCGGACGCGGGCGAGAACGCCTTCCAGGCCGTGCCGCTGGCAGCCCTGGCCGGCGTCTATGGCAGCTTCGCCTTCAACGAGGGCACAGGCGAATGGACCTATCTGCTCGACAATGACGATGCCGATCTCCTGACGCTCGACACCGGCGAGACGGCGGTCGAGACGCTCACGGTCTATTCGATCGACGGCACCTCGCATACCGTCAATGTCACGGTCCACGGCACCGATGAGCCGGTGCTGCGCGCGGCCCCGACGGATATAGGGTTGATTGTTGATCAACCAGGGTCGCAGACTAACATGAACTTCAACTTTGGCGCCACACTGGTCGCAACTGACCCAGATACAGGTGCATTCACATACAAGTTCAGCAACAACAGCACTTCGGTATCGGTTGGCGGCAACACCTTCAACATCGGCGGTGTAAATGGCGATCGGCTCACATCAACAAGCAGTCTGAACAACAATCAGGACTATTCCTTGGAGATTGTTGTGACCCAGGCTGGTGACAGCTCCGGCATGAGCTACACAGAAACTTTCCACATCATAACGGGCTCGGGGAGCGCTGACAACGTGAACGGGTCGGGTGACGACACTGATGATGTGCTCTATGGCAGCAACGGCAACGACATCGTGTTCGGCCTCGCAGGAAATGACGCTTTGTTTGGCCAGTCAGGTACCGATCAACTGACCGGAGGCACGGGGGCGGACTCTCTCTACGGTGGAGATAACAACGACACACTCTTCGGCGACCAGGACGATACGCTCCTGGACGGCGAAGCGGGCACGGACACGCTGAGTCTCGCGGCAGACTTCACGTCGAGCAGCAATGGCCAGATCGTCAATGTCGAGAACGTCGTGCTGACTGCCGCTGTCTCTGTCGATCTGAGCAATCAGACCGAAGCCTTCACCATTACCGGCTCTTCGGGCAACGACACGATCATTGCGGGTTCCGGCGGCGACACCATCAATGGTGGCGCGGGCAACGACAATCTCACCGGCAACACCGGCAATGACAGTTTCAACTTCACAACCGCCCTAAATGCGGCGACCAACGTTGATACGATTGCCGACTTCAATGCCAACAACGCCGACAAGATCCGTCTCGATGACGCGATCTTCGCCGGAATTGCAAACAGCGGCGGATCACTCAATTCCAATGATTTCGATGCTCTAAGTAACGGCGTTACGGGTACCGCGGCGTCGACGGTGAATATCATCTTTGATACGTCGAATGGAAATCTCTATTACGACTCTAACGGGGCGAACACCACATCGGGCCGCACACTGTTCGCCACGATCTCGCTCGCCGGGCTGACCGGCACGGTGGACAACACCGACTTCATCGTCATCTGATCCCCTTCAACGGACGGCGATTGACGGGGCCGGGCACCTTCGTGTGTCCGGCCCTTCGCATCCCTCCCGCCAGAGCGTCACCCCGGACACGCGCTGCTCCGGCAGCGCGCGATCCGGGGCCCATCCCGCCGCGTGACGGCTCTTGCTCGCCCGTCCCGGCAGTGCCCGCCACTGCACCGCCCAGCAATTACGGTGACAGTGCACTTAAATTACGGTGACAGTGCACTTAAATTACGGTGACAGTGCACTTAATTCATTGCAAAACCCATCTACGCAGTTCATGAATTAAGTGCACTGTCACCGTAATTTAAGTGCACTGTCACCGGAATTGTAAGCGCCGCTGCCTGGCCGATCCCTCCGCCCACGGAGCATATGACACCTGACACCTGATACCTGCCACCTGTCAGCCCGCCGCCTCAAGCCGGGCCGCGAAATCGGCGGAGGCGATCCAGTCGAGCTGCTGGCGCAAGTGATAATGGGGCCCGTCGCCGAGGCAGGAGGCAAGCCGCGCGTCCAGCGCCGCGAGCGCCGCTTCGGCCTCCTCCAGCACCGCCCGGCCCTGCGCCGTCAGGCTCACCTGGCGCACCCGCCGGTCGCCGCCACAGGCCGCGCCCGCCACCAGCCCGCGGGCGCCGAGCCGCCTGAGTGCTGCGCACATGCTGGTGCGGTCGAGCCCCAGTTCGGCGGCGAGCACGCCCTGCGCCGCCGTGCCGTGCCGCGAAAGCCCGGCCAGCACCGCCGCCTGGGCGCTGCTGAGGCCGGACGGCCGGAGCGCCCGGTCCTGGGCGGTGCTGAGGCGGCGGCTGGCGCGCCTGAGCGCCTGGGTGAGGGTGGGGGAGGGAGTCATATAGGAGGATATGCAACAAAATAGGGGGATATGCAACAATTTTTTCAGCATGAAAGAGCCGGAAAAACCGCGCGAAAAGTGCTGGAAATGCGCGTCGCAGGCGTGTTTTTGGCCGGTTTTTCTGCCGGAATCTGTGCCGGAAACGGGTTTTTCGGGGCCGCAAGCGGCGGATTCTCAAGGCGTTTGCAGGAAATGTTTCACGTGAAACACATCCTACCGGGCCCGCAAAAATTCTAGGCCGTTGTCCCGATTCAGTGGCTCATCAGCACCGGCCGGTCGAGATGGGCGATGAGCTCGCGGGTGGCCCCGCCGAGGATCATCTCGCGCAGGCGGCTGTGGCCATAGGCGCCGATGACGATGAGCGAGGCCGCGATATCCTTGCCGTGCTGCAAGAGCGCCCGCCCCGCCTCGAGGCCGCCGGTGTGATAGGGCTCGGCAATGGCCCTGATCCTGTGCCGGGCCAGCGCCTCGGCGAGGTCGGCGCCGGGCACTTCGCCCCGCCGTGCGGGATCGGCGGCGGGATCGACGCTGACGATCCGCGTCGCTGTCGAAGCCTTGAGCAGCGGCACCGCATCGAAGGCGGCCCTGGCCGCCTCGCGGCTGCCATTCCAGCCGACGATCGCCTCGCCGAAGCTGAAATCCCTGCTGCCGCGCGGCAGGAGCAGCACCGGCCGCCCGGCGCCCATCACCACCCGCTCGGCGAAATCCGTCTCGACCCAGCTCACCGCTGCGGGATCGGGCGGCATCGCCACCACCAGGTCGGCGCTGCGGCCGAGCGCAATGACGTCGTCGGCGATGTAGATGCTGGAGGAATCGGTCTCGATGAAGCCGAAGGAAACGCCCTCACGCCCCATCGCCGCTTCGAAGCCCCGCCTTGTCGCTTCCGCCTTCTCCTTGAAATAGATGCGCGCCCCTTCGAACACCTGCGGCATGAGATCGATGCCGCCGGTCGGATAGACCTGCACCGCCGGCACCACGTAAAGGCCGGTCACATGCGCCTCGAAGCTCCGCGCCAGCGTCGCCGCGGCGGCCAGCAATGCCGCCTGCCCTTCGATGTCGTTGAGCGCCACCAGGATCGTCTTGTAGGCCATGGCCATGTCTCCTTGTCTCGCGCCTATCTGGAACCGGCAATTGGCCGCCGCGTTGATGGAAATCAACGCCGTGCCGGCTCAGAAGCCCGCCTGCCGGTCGACCTCCGCCGCGAGCGTCTGCAGCGCCGCGCTGATCTGGGGCCGGAACGGCGCGCCCGGTTCGAGCCGCCGCAGGGCCGCCGGCAAGGTGGCGATGGCGTTGCGGGCATGCTGTCTGATCGCCAGGAGGTCGGGCAGGTCGGCCACCAGCCTGCCGCCGCGCATCACCGGCTTGAGCAGGGGCTCGCCACCGATGCCTTCGCCGTCCCGCCCGATGATGTCGGCGGCCAGCCAGCCCCGCCCGTCATACTGCCGGAAAACCTGCGTCGGGCCCGGCCAGAAGGCCTTGCCGGTTGAGCGCTTGCGCAAGGGCCTGCCCTCATAGGCCTTGAGCTTGTAGGCACAGTTGAGGGCCGGGGCGTCCTCGGAGGTTACCAGGCTTGTCCCCACCCCATAGGCATCGATCGGCGCTCCATTAGCCACCAGCCGGGCGATCAGATGTTCGTCGATGCCGCCGCTGGCGATGATCCTGACCGCTGCCAATCCGCCTGCGTCCAGAATCGCCCGGACGGCGCTTGCCAGGCTGGCGAGATCGCCGCTGTCGAGCCTGACCCCGCGGATGCTGATGCCCTCCTGGCGCAGCTGCGGCGCAATCTTCACGACCGTCCGCGCCGCGGCAAGCGTGTCATAGGTATCGAGCAGAAACACCACCTGCTGCGGCCGCGCCCGGGCAAAGGCCAGGAAGGCCGCCTCGTCGCTGCCATGCGCCTGCACATAGGAATGCGCCATGGTGCCCGTCACCGACATGCCGAACAGGGCTGCCGCGGGAACCGTCGCACTGGCCGCAAACCCGCCGATCACCGCGGCGCGGGCCGCGAGCAGCCCGGCTTCGCCGCTATGCGCCCGTCTCAGACCGAAATCCACAAGCTCCGCCCCTTCCGCGGCCAGCGCCAGCCGCGCCGCCTTGCTCGCCACCAGCGTCTGGTAATGCAGGAAATTGATGAGCCGGGTCTCGGCGATCTGGGCCTCGGGCAGGGGGGCCGTGACCCTGAGCAGCGGCTCGTCGGCAAACACCGGCGTACCTTCGGCAATGGCGTCGACATCGCCTGAGAAGCGGAAATCCTCGAGGAAATTCCGCGTCGCGGGGGTGAGGCGGGCGGCCGTCTCGGCCGCCCCGAGCAGGTGCGGATTGCAGCGCGCCGCCATCAGGAACTGCACCGCCTGCTCGAGCCCCGCCGCGAGCAGGAACGCCCGGTTGCCGGGCAGTTTGCGCACGAAGAATTCGAACACCGCTGTTCCCTCCATGCCGGCCGCCAGATAGGCATCGGTCATGCTCAGCTCATAGAGGTCGGTCAGCAGCAGTTCGTGGCCGAAATCAATGGCCGGGGTGGCTCGGTCCTTGTCCATCCTTCCATCAACGTGCGGCGACCGGCGGCGGCATTGACGGCCATCAATGTGCATCTGCCCTGACGCCTGAAAAGTGCTGCCAGGAAGTCCGTTGCCATGACCCAGCTGCATGCCATCCCGCCGGTCCTGCTCCGGCTGTTCGAGGACATTGACGAGGCCGCCGGCGCCCAGAGCACCCCGGTGCGGCAGCTTGTTGAGGCCTGGCATCAGCCGGCGGGCCGCGATCCCGCGGCGTTGTTGAAAAACCTTGCGCCAAACCAGCGCCGCCATGCTTTTGTGGTGCGGCGCGCGCCCGCTCGCCGTATGCCGAGCTTGGTAGTACCGTCCAGGGTCCCTGCCTCACCGCCGCTTTCGGAACTGGATAATCCACGGCTGGTGGTGCTCCTGCGCCGGGCCCTCGACCATGTCGCCGGACGCGGCGAGCCGCTTCTTGTCCGTGGCAGGCTGCGGCGCGCAGACGGCAGCAGGGCTCATTTCGAGTTGTATGTCACCCCCGGCGGCGGTACCGGGCCGGACCGCACCTATCTGTGCGCCCTGGCGCTCCGGCAGCCGCAGGATGTCTGGGAGGCCTAGAACCGGCTGCTAGTTGAAGGCGTGACCGGCCTTGCAGCCCAGCTTCTTGAAGATGATGGCCGCCGGGCAGAAGCCGGTGAAGGCGGATTGCAGCATGTTGAAACCGGCAAAGGCCGTGAGCCACAGCCAGTTCTGATTGTGCCACACGGCCAGCGCCACGCTCGCCAGCACCACGATCCCGGCAAAGGCGAAGACCGCGCGATCAATGCTCATGGTTTGTCTCCTCATGAGGGTTTGTGGATTTCCTTGAGTTTCCGAATTCCCAGCACATCCAGCACCAGCCTTTCATAGAACGGTTCGCTTTCACCGCGGCGGATCTTGCCGAGGAAGTATTTCTCGAAGCCGATCTTGGCTTTATGCACCCATTTGCCCTTCGACGACCAGTTGAGATTGCGGGGCGGAATCTGCGGCTGCGCCACGAAGGCAACACCTTCGTCGCCAAAGTCGGCAAGACACACGGCGTTCCAGGTAGGTTCGTTCTCGGGTTCCATGCCTCGCAACTCGAGCCCGATGTTCTTGGCGATTGCCGTCACCATGGATTCGATCATGAAGCCGGTCTTGGGAACCCCGACCGGCACCGGGGTCTTGCCGACCGGGGCGATCGCTACGGTGACCCCGGCCGAGTACACGTTCTTGAAGGTCGGATTGCGCTGGAACTTGTCGACGATCACGAAGCCGCGCGGGTTGACCAGGCCCTCGATGCCCCGGATGGCCGCAACGCCGCGGAACGGCGGCATGATCATCGAATAGGCAAAGGGCAGCTCGTGCGTTGATTTGAGGTTGCCCGACTCGTCCAGTTCCTCGGCCGTGATCTTGCCCGGTTCGATCTTCCTGATGCGCGCATTGGTGATCCACTTGATATGCCGCTCGCGCATGGCGCTTTCGAGGAGCGTCTTGGTATCGCCCACGCCGTCCAAGCCGAGATGGCCGATATAGGGTTCTGATGTGATGTAGGTGATCGGAACCTTGTCACGGATGCGGCGCTTGCGCAGATCCGTCTCGGCAATGAACGCATATTCATACCCCGGTCCGAAACAGGAAACGCCTTGCGCCGCACCGACCACCAGTGGTCCCGGGGACTGGACAAACCTTTCCCAGGCATCTCCGGCCTGCGCGGCATGACCGGTCTGGCAGATCGACTGGGTGCAGTGTTCGGGCCCCAGTCCCTCCACTTCGTCAAAGGCCAGTTCCGGTCCTGTGGCGATGACCAGGTAGTCATACTTGATGGTGCGGCCATCTTCGAGTTCGATGGCGTTGTCTTCCGGCCTGACCCGTCTGGCGGCAACCGGAATGAACTCGATTCCGCGCCTGGCCATGATCGGCGGCAGATCGACCTCGACGGAGTCCTGTGTGCGCCATTTGACCGCAACCCATGGATTGGACGGCAGGAACTGGAACCTGGGTCCTTTCGAGATCACTGTCAGTGTATCGCCGGGCCGTAACTCGGCCTTTAGCTCATAAGCCTGCAGCACGCCCGCGAGTCCTGCTCCCAGAACAACAACGTGGGTCATAGTGAGTCTCCCTGCGCAATCGGACCGGCCGCCGATGCCAACGGTTTAGGTCGGGCTGCGGCCACGGCCTCCGAGAGTGCAAACCCCATTGCGATGCGGTCAGGGATGCCATTGCCTGTAGCCAGCTAGCAAAGGAACCGCTACTCCATATGTGACAAACTCACAGAGTCTGCGGCCGATACTGCTAAACGCTTCGTGTATTCACACCATAACCACCGCGGACTGGCCGGCGTTGATTTCAATCAAGCGGAAATCCCGGTCGCGCGTGGTAGTGGATCAACCATCGAGCGGGTTCGCAAATGCACATGTCTGGACTTCGGACAAAGGTTGGCTGTTTGGGCCTCGTGTTCCTTGTTTGGGGAGCCACGCCCAGCCTCGCCGAGACTCTCACGGCCGAGCTGCGGCCGATTGTCGACGAGAAGGCAGTCTTTGCCACCGTCGAGAGCATCAAGGAGGCGCCGGCGCGCGCCCGCATAGGTGGGACCGTAACTGAACTGGGAGTGGTGGAGGGAGCCCTGGTCACTGGCGGGGAACGAATTGCTGTCATCGTTGACGACAAGCTTGCCCTGCAGCTGAAGGCACTCGAAGCACAAATTGCCGCGCTCGACTCGCAGGTGCAGCTGGCCCAGACCGAACTTGAACGTGCCCGGACCCTGTTTGCTGCTGGGACCATTCCAAAGGCGAGGCTCGACCAGGCCCAGACGGCCGTGGATCTGGCTGTGGGCGAGCTGCGGGCAAGGACCGCCGAGCGCGCCGTGTTGGCGCAGCAGCTGAATGAAGGTGAGGTCCTCGCACCCACCAGCGGCCGCGTCATCAGTGTGCCGGCAAGCCTTGGTGCCGTGGTACTGCCCGGCGAAACCGTGGCGACCGTCGCGACCGAGAACTTCATCCTGCGACTCAGGCTTCCTGAACGCCATGCGCGCTACATAGCGGAGGGCGACGCCGTCATTCTCGGTGCGAGTGATCTTGGCAACAATCCCGCCCGGCAAGGCAAGATCGTCAAGGTCTATCCGCTCATCGACAATGGCCGGGTGATCGCCGATGCACAGGTCGAGGGACTGGGCGATTTCTTCGTTGGCGAACGTGTCCAGGTCATGATTTCCACGACGGAACGCCAGGGCATTGCCGTTCCCCAGTCATTCGTCAGCAATCGATCCGGCGTCGACTACGTCCAGATCGAAGGCGTGGGCGAGGTAGCCGTTCTGCGGGGCCGGGCTTTCCGGAGTTCTGACGGCACGGTGATGACCGAAATCCTGACTGGCGTCCGCAACGGCGATACGCTGGTGAAGCCATGAATCTTGGCATTTCGGGCTATCTGACGCGGGCCTCGATCGCATCGCCGCTGACGCCATTGCTGCTGGTTGCCGCCATCGTACTAGGCGCATTCGCGCTGGTAACGATCCCGCGCGAGGAAGAGCCGCAGATCAGCGTGCCCATGGTTGACATTCACGTGCGCGCCGATGGCCTCAACGCCAACGATGCCGCGGAACTTATCACCAAGCCGCTGGAAACCATCGTCAAGGGTATCGACGCCGTCGAACATGTTTACAGCCAGACCGTTGACGATCGGGTCATCGTCACCGCGCGTTTTCTGGTCGGAACTGTCGCCGAAGATGCGATCGTCCGCGTCCATGAAAAGGTCCGCGCCAATCTGGATCGCATTCCGCTGGGTATTCCCGAACCCCTGATCGTCGGGCGGGGCATCAATGATGTCGCCATCGTCGTCGTGACCCTGTCGCCAAAGCCGCGAGCCGCATCACATTGGGACGACAATGGCCTGTGGAAAGTCGCAAACAAGTTGCAGGCCGAACTTGTCAAGATTCCGGAAATCGGCCTGACCTACATCACCGGGGGACGGCCGGATGAAATAAGAGTTGAACCTGACCCCGAGAAGCTGGCCCTTTATGGCATCACCCTGCAGCAGCTTGTTGCAAAGATCGAAGGCGCGAACCGATCGTTTCGTGCTGGCACCGTTTCCGAGGGCGACCGGGCTCTCACTGTCTCGGCGGGTCAGACACTGTCTGGCATCCCCGACATCGGCCTGCTGGTGCTCACGTCGCGGGAGGGGCGGCCCATTTACGTGCGGGATGTGGCGCGCATTGCCGCCGCCCCCGAGATCGCTTCCTATCGTACCTGGCGGATGGTGAAGGACGAGCCGGCCGGCTGGTCGAAAGTCCCGGCCGTCAGCCTCGCCCTCGCCAAGCGGCCCGGCGCCAACGCGGTCAGGATCGCTGATGCCATCGTTGAACGCGTGGAAGCCATCAAGGGCCAGCTTGTTCCCGAAAGCCTCGACGTATCGATATCGCGCAACTATGGCGAGACCGCCAATGAGAAGGCGAATGAGCTGCTCTTTCACCTGGGCCTGGCAACCATATCGATCGTCGTCTTGATCGCCTTCGCCATTGGCTGGCGCGAAAGCCTGGTGGTTCTGATTGTAATTCCGACCACGATCCTGCTCACCATGTTCGCTTCCAGCCTGATGGGCTACACGATCAACCGGGTGAGCCTGTTTGCCCTCATTTTCTCGATCGGTATTCTTGTCGACGATGCGATTGTCGTCATTGAGAATATCGCCAGACACTGGGCGATGGATGATGGCCGGTCGCCGGTCCGCGCCGCCATTGAGGCAGTTGCGGAAGTCGGCAATCCGACCATCGTCGCGACCTTGACGGTGGTGGCAGCGCTCTTGCCCATGCTTTTTGTCTCCGGACTGATGGGCCCCTACATGGCGCCGATCCCGGTGAATGCCTCGGCGGCCATGATCTTTTCCTTTGTCGTGGCCGTTGTCATTGCGCCCTGGTTGCTGGTCAAGTTTGCCGGAGGGTCGGCCGGTCATGCCCATCATGGCGATGCTGCCGGCGGCCGGCTGGGGCGCATCTACCGCGCGGTAGCCCGGCCACTGATCCGGTCGCGCATGCGGTCCTGGTCATTCCTGCTGTTCGTCGGCATTGCGACGCTGGCCTCAACCGCGCTCTTCTACACCAAGAACGTCACGGTCAAACTGCTGCCATTCGACAACAAGGCCGAGTTTCAGCTGGTCCTGGATTTGCCCGAAGGCAGCACGCTTGAGGCCACCGAGCGCGTGCTGATGGCCGCCGCGGAACGGCTCAAATCCCTGCCGGAACTGGTGGGCCTGGAGATCAACGCCGGGACCGCGGCGCCCTTCAATTTCAATGGCCTCGTCAGGCACTACTATCTGCGACAGGGGCCGGAACTGGGTGACATCCAGGTGCAGTTGCTGCCGAAAGCCGGGCGCGACCGCAACAGCCATGACATCGCATTGGAGGCGCGCCGCCTGTTGGACGGGCTCGACATGCCGGCCGGCAGTTCCTTGAAGCTTGTCGAAGTGCCCCCAGGCCCGCCGGTACTCTCAACGCTGGTCGCCGAAATCTATGGACCGGACGCCGAGACCCGCCGCGCGGTTGCCGGGGAAGTCGAGAAGCTTTTCCGGCAGGTGCCTTACATTGTCGACGTCGACACCTCCTACGGTGCCCGGCGGCCGCGCCTGCGCCTGTCGATCGACCAGGACAGCCTCGAGTATTTCGGTGTGGAGCAGCGCGATGTCTACGATACGGCCACTGCGCTGCTCAACGGGGTCGATGTCGGCTATTCCTATCGCGGCGAAGGCCGCTATCCGGTGCGGATATCGGTAAAGCTGCCGGCCTCGGACCGCGTGTGGTCCGAACGCCTGGCCTCGACCCCCGTTCCGGCCAACGCCCTGCCGGGAAACCGTTCGGTGGTCGAGCTTGGCGATGTTGTAAGTCAGACTGAGGAACTGAGTTCGTTCACCCTTTTCCGCCGCGATGGCTACGACATCGACATGGTCACAGCCGACCTCGCCGGCGACTTTGAGGCGCCGATCTATGGCATCCTGGCTGTCAATGAACTCGTGGCCGGTCACGATTGGGGCAGTCTCCCGCCGCCGGCTATCCGCTTTGCCGGCCAGCCCGAAGACGAACGGCAGCCATCACTGTTGTGGGACGGCGAGTGGGAGATCACCTACGTGACTTTCCGCGACATGGGTGCCGCCTTTGCCCTGGCGATCCTCGGCATCTACTTCCTGGTGGTGGCCCAGTTCGGCAATTTCCGCCTGCCACTCGTTATCCTCCTGCCGGTCCCCCTGACGCTGATAGGCATTGTCCTCGGCCACTGGCTGTTTGGCGCAGCCTTTACGGCGACGTCGATGATCGGTTTCATCGCACTCGCCGGCATCATCGTGCGCAACTCCATCCTGCTCGTCGACTTCATTCAGGAGCGGCGCGGGTCAGGCATGCCGTTGCCCGACGTGCTGATCGAGGCGGGTTCCATCCGCTTCAAGCCCATCCTCCTGACCGCGCTGGCCGCCATGATCGGTGCTGCCACCATCCTGCTTGACCCCATCTTCCAGGGGCTCGCCATATCCCTGTTGTTCGGCTTGCTGTCTTCCACATTGTTGACGGTGCTGGTGATCCCCGCGGTCTACATCTGCCTGCGGGACGACCGAGCGCTGGCCGAGGCAGCACCGGCGGGCCCAGGCCGGTCGCCGTAATGGCCATTGCCGTCTTTGGCAGCATCAACGTCGACTGGACTGCATATGGCGCGCGCCTGCCTTTGCCGGGGGAAACGGTGGCGGCGGACCGTTTCAGAAGGTCATTGGGCGGCAAGGGCAGCAACCAGGCCGTGGCGGCTGCCCGGCTAGGGGCCGCGGTTGAACTCATTGCCAGGACCGGTGCCGACGACAACGGCAAATTCGCCCTGGCCGAGTTGCAGCGGGCGGGCGTGTCCACCCGCCACGTTACCATCGCTGCGGGCAGCGCCACCGGCATTGCCCTGATCGCGGTCGCCGCCGACGGCGAGAATGCCATCATGGTGGTGGCAGGCGCCAATGCCGAACTGGGCGAGGACGATGTCGCCGGCGCGGCCGACACGCTGAGCCGCTGCCGCGTCCTGCTCACCCAGCTCGAAACCCCGCCGCAGGCGGCGATGACCGCCTCGCGCCTGGCGAAACAGTCCGGCGCCATCGTCATCCATGACCCGGCTCCACCCCCCTATAGCGGCGTCGATGCCGCCCTGTTCGAGGCCGTCGACATCGTCACACCCAATGCCATAGAAACCCTGGCCCTGACCGGCATCCATCCGTCTGGCGCGGATGCGGCACTTGCCGCCGCCAGGCGGCTGCGCGACCTCGGTGCTGCCACCGCCATCATCAAGATGGGCCCGCGCGGCGCGCTCGTGAGCGGCCCGCAGGCTGAGGCCTTTGTCCCGCCCTTCCCGGTAACGGCCATCGACAGCGTCGGGGCAGGGGATGCCTTCAACGGCGGACTCGCCTATGCGCTTGACAGCGGCATGCCCCTCATGGCGGCGGTGCGCCTTGCTGCGGCCTGTGGCGCCCTGGCCGTGACCGCCCGGGGCGCTGCCGATGCCGCACCCGGTCGCGAGGCGGTGCTGGCCCTGCTCGCCGGCCCCTGATCCGGCGGCGTTTCAATGGCGCGAGCCCTTGCCGGGTCCCGATACCGGCGCCGCCGCTTCCGGCTCGGCCGGCGACTGCGCCAGGCCTTCCACGACCTCGGCGTCGCTGAGCGGATGAAAATCGAGATAATAGAGGCCGATGGCGATGAACGGCGCGGGCTGGGCCAGGCAATAGACGCGGCCGACCGCATCCTTCAGCGTGGCCACCGTGTCGGCCGGAGCGACGGGGGTGGCCACCACGATCTCCCTGGGGCCTCGCCGCTTGAGCGCCTTGATCGCCGCCATGACCGTGGTGCCCGTGGCGATGCCGTCATCGACGATGATGACCGACCGGTCCGCGATCGCGATGGGCCCGCGGCCCGTCGCATAGGCGCTGCGGCGGCGGGCGATTTCAGCGAGTTCGCGCTGGATCGTGGCCGCGAGATCGGCCGGCCTGAGCCCGGCCATGCGCATGACGCTGTCGTTGTAGACCACGTCATGCTGCGCCCCGTCGACGATTGCCGCCGCCGCCAGCTCCGGCTGGCTGGGAACCCCGATCTTGCGCACCATCAGGAGATCGAGCGGGGCCTTGAGCGCCCGCGCCACCTCGAGCCCGACCGGCACCCCGCCGCGCGGCAGCGCCAGGACGACCGGCCGCGTGAACGGCTCCGGCCGCAACAGCTCGGCGAGCTGCCGTCCGGCATCTTCCCGGGTCGCAAACACCACGCCGCGCACCATGTGAGGCAGCCTCCCGCCCGCGTCTGGCGGCCATGATTGTCCAGCCGCGCCGGTTTGTCGAGGCGGCAGACGCGCCGCGATTCTGCAAGTGCCGCCAAAAAAATTCTGGCCCGGCCATGGGAAATGTTTCACGTGAAACATTTCGGGAATTCCGTGTGAAAACATCCGTTTCGGCCGCCGCGCGACACCCGATTCGACGGCAAAAACCCTGCAAAGACGCCGCATTTTGCCGCGTGCGACGCGCATTTGACGCCCCTTTCGACGCCTTTTGCGGGCTTGCCGGCGCCAAAAAAATAGGTGGATATCCTCCTATTTTGTTGCGTATCCTCCCTTTCCGGCCGACCAGGGAGCCGCCCATGCCCTATGCCCGCAACGAAGACCTGCCCGCGGCGATCCGCAAGCATCTCCCCGAACATGCCCAGGACATCTACCGCGCCGCCTTCAACCACGCCTATGCCGCCCATGCCGGCGACCCGCGCCGCGAAGAGATCGCCCACCGCATCGCCTGGGTGGCGGTCAAGCGGAACTATGTGAAGGTGGGCGGGCACTGGGTGCCGCGCTAGGGGAGACCCCGCGTCAGCGGCCCCGGCGCGAGCGGGCCGCGCCTATAGCGGCGAGCGCCATGATGAGCCGCACAGGCAAACGATCCGGTGAAGTGTTTGCCCGGCGAACGGGTTCGGCAACGCGATCGGCCTGTCCTGGCTCAACGCCCGCTACGACGACCCCAACCTCGGGCGCTTTCTCTCGCCCGACACCTACGACCCCACCATCCCCGGCGTCGACGTCAACCGTTACGCCTATGCGGGCAATGATCCGATCAACAACAGCGATCCGGGTGGCCATGTCACGCTCGCCGAGCAGCAGCGCAAGAACGACATCGAGCACGGCAACACGGCCGGCCCCGGCAAGGGCAATGCCATGGGCGGCAGCCTGTCGGGCAGCAATTACAATGGCAGCATGGGCTGGTCCGGCACCGGCGCCAGCCGCCACCTCGTGGTCACCAACTGCTCCAACTGCTATGCCGGCAAAGTCACCGTCAGAAGCGCCGGCGCCGGGCATCTGGATGTCCTGGGGCTGGGGTGGGGGAGCCCGGGTGGAAGGGTGGGCAGCAATGCCCGCGATTTCCATCACAGCACTATTCAGATCTATCCCGCTGCCTCCGAGCCCTCGATACTCGGCCGGATACCGCTCATTGGTTTCCTGTTTGATTCAATCTTCAACGCCACGCCGGCCAATCTTGATGAAGTCGGTCTGATCGGCACCGTTGAGCCACCAAGCGGCCTGGTGTTCGGGACGACGAGTTATGGAAACTATATGCACGCTGCGATAGCCGACTGGTTTGCGGAGAACTATCCAGATAGAGATTTTGATTTTAGAGTGCGCCCGGGCCAGACTGGCATAGACATCGAATATCTACGTGGTCCGGACCCAGGCTTCAAATACGCCGAAATAAAGCCCAACACTCCGTCCGGTCAGGCCTCGTACCAGTATCAGCTCGGAAACTGGCAGGCGAAGGGCAAGTACTTGGATGGCAAGATACAGCCTTTGGCCTACGATGAATATGGGAGATTCTATGATCGCTTCCGCTGACAAGGTCTGGGATCTGATCAAGGCGGGTCACTACCTGACTGTCCTGGAGCATCTCCGGCGGCGCGAAAGCCTGTGGACCGATGCGGACTGGCGAGAGGCCGACAGGCTGGGAACGGTTCTGCTCTGTCTCCGAAGATACGCAGAAGCGGCAGTCGCGTTCCAGAAATCAGAGGAGATGGCTTGCAGGAACCAGTCATTCAGCGAAGGCTTGGTGCTTACACACTGGGGCGGCGCTTGCTGGCTGGCCGGCGACAAGATTGAGGCGGTCTCACTTTGGCGGCAATCGGTGCGCGGCATTTCCGACGGCACGTTCACCCGTGCGGACGCCTCGGGCGGCATCAAGAACGCGTTGCTGCTCTGGTATGGAGGTGTATCGCTGCCGGATGCGGATGCCTCCAAGGACGCAATGAAATTCCTCAAGAAGGCCTCCAAGCGTGTGCGCGCCAAGAACATGCCGGGGCCCATGGCGGGCTATGTTCTTGGCCACAGGCAGGTTCCTGAAATCCTCAGTGACGCCTGGAGCACGAGCGACCTAGAGGAACTGCTTGCAAGAGCGAAGGCGGACGTCCTCCTCCGCCGCCGGCTCTGCGCGGTATTGCTGTGCTGGGCCACGGGCGAACGGCTGGCCGGGAGAGAGTCCGAGACCAGGCGGCTCATGAAACTGTGTGCCGGCATGGAGAACCCGCTGGTGGAAATCGAATGGTTTCTGGCACGCGGCGAAGCTGAATTGAACTGAACGAAGCAGTGAGCCTCCTCGCGCCTGTACCGGCGAGCGTTATGGTGATCCGCACAGGCAAACGATCCGGTGGAGTGTTTGCCCGGCGAACGGGTTCGGCAACGCGATCGGCCTGTCCTGGCTCAACGCCCGCTACGACGCCCCCAACTTGGACCGCTTCCTGTCTCCGGACACCCCGGCGCGGGCCCCCCTGCTTCGCAGCTCCCGCGCCTTCGCCGCCTGACATCGCTCTGCCGGAGCGATGCCTTCGCTGACGCGAACCGGCGTCTCACCCCACCATGCGCGGCGTGGAGGTCAACCGTTACGCCTATGCGGGCAATGATCCGATCAACAACAGCGATCCGGGTGGCCATGTCACGCTCGCCGAGCAGCAGCGCAAGAACGACATCGAGCACGGCAACACGGCCGGCCCCGGCAAGGGCGGCGGCAATAGCGGATTGTCTGGCGGTTCGTCCAACCAGGGCGGCAGCGGCCAGCGTACCGCCTATGAGAAGCTGATAGGCATCGGCAAGCCGGTCACCCTGCAGGCTGGCAACTGGGTGGGCGCCCAGATCCCGGTTGGTGCGGTGGCTTTCGGCAGCATTTCGACCGCCGGCATGACCTCCTTCCAGAAAGCCACGCTCCGCGCCGCCATCGAAACCGGCGAACTCGCCTGGATGGGCGCGGTGACGCGGTCGAGTGTGACGGACTTTCTCAACTCGCTGAAGTTAAGCAACGGATTGTGCAACGACGTGTGTCGGCCCGGAGAAGAAGATGCATTCCTTGTTCGAATCGCTGAAGGGTACTATTCTTATAGTACCCCAAAGGCTGCGGCATATGAATTTGCCCGCTTCATAAGGTCGTACTTCTCCAACCAGACTTTCAATTATGAAATGATGACTTATATCTATGAAAAGAACTCCGAATTTGGTTACGGTGCTATCTAGTCAAGCTATTTGAGAGGAATGGTGGCTTCGGATGCGATTAAGGCCGCAAAATTTGCTGCCAGTAAACTAGGTTTTCTTGTCGGGACTATTCACAATCATCCTAACAATGAGATGTTTCCGTCTCAGGATGATTATGTGACTTATGTATTTGATAAACTGAAATACAACTTCATAACTGATCAAAATGGCAATGTCGCTGGACCTTACTGATTGGGCCATAGGAGAGAAAATCAATGAGCAGTTTCCGATTTCATGCAGTATTTGACCTGAGCGAACGAAAAGGATTTGTATTTGTTTACATACGCTGGGCATTGATTTTAATTTTATTTCTCAATTCGACTGCTTTCGGACTGGATTTTAGAGATGCAATCATTCTTGAGCGGCCTCAAGCCAGGATACTCCTTCTAACCCCAGACACAGTCAGATCACTGGAAATTGCAGCAATAGAAGCCCAGAAGCAAAACGTGCCTTTCAACATCGTAACAAGGTACGCAGTCATTTTCGATAAAGACACAATCGCAGTTTCTCTTGCGCCACCTTATAAAGGTGGGCTGGACGGTCCCGAATTTCGCGTAGAGATAGGTCGTGCGGATCTTCGGGTGAGGAAAATTGTGAACACCCTAGAAGCGCAGTGAGCATATACGAATTTCGGTCACAATGCTGGGGAGTTGCAGTGACAGTGGGGAGTTGCAGTGACAGTGCACCAAACTCCTGATTATTCAGGTTACGGTGACAGTGCACTAAACTCCTGATTAGTCAGCATACAGATTGTACAAGAACAGTAATGACCTGGCACTCGCCGCTCGTTGACAGGAAGAAGCGAACGGTGCGATCGCCACCGCCATCGCCCGCACGTTCGACGATGACGGCGACAACCGCCCGGCACGCCTTCAGTTCAGCCGCCGCACGACGGCAGCCGGCCCGGCCCGGCTCTTATTGATTGAGCGCCGGCCAGTTGCCGTCTGCCTTGGCGATGAAGGTGGCGGGATCCTTGCTCCAAATCGCCTGGATGTCCTGGTTGAAATTCAGGTAGAGCTTGCCGTCGACGATCTCCCAGGCGTTGACCGGGTCGACGTCAAACAGCTTGCCCTGGCTCACCCCCCAGGAACAGAAGGCGCCGTACTGTGGCGCGAATTTCGCGGGGTTCGCCCTGAACATGTCGCGATGCTCGGCGGATGCGAAATTCCAGGTGACCCCGCCCCAGAACACTTCGAATTCGCGCTTGCCCATCACCGGCCTGCCGTCGCTGAAATAGGCGACCGGGTCATAACCCTTGATGCCGATACCGGCGTAGATGGTGTTGTAGTCGCCGCCGGTGCGGTCGATGGCCTGGGCGGCGCCGGCCGCTCCGGTGATGGTGGCGACGGCGAACACCGCGCCGATGAGGTTCTGTTTGACAGTCATGAGGGATCCTTTCGTGGAGGGTTTGCAGGAGCGTCCGATATTTGGACCGAACGATCGGTACAATAATCAATTGCCATCGCCCGTCAAGCCGAGCACCGGCGCTTCACTGCATCGTGACCGGGGCAGCCGGGTGCTGGGCGTTGCGCTGCTAGAGCGCCAGGTCTTGCGGCAGGCGCTTGAGCACCCGCCGGAACGGCGCGGTCTCGCCCAGTCCGCCGGCGAGGATGAGCGCCCCCTCGATCCGGACGACGGCATCTTCGGCGCGTTCGCGCGCTTGCCTGGGGGATTGCCCGGCGTCCACCAGCACTGCTTTCAATGCATCGATCCAGGCGGTGAACGACTGCGTCAGCTGGCGCTGAAACAGCGTGCGCGCGCCGCCAGTCACCATGTTGCCGAGCAGGCACGCCGTCCTGCCGCCGGCGTAGCACTCGTCGAGGGCGGCGATCATCCGCTGTACGCGTTGCCGCGGCGTGCCTTTGGACCCCAGCGGCTCAAGCGCATGCACTCTCAGCCAGTCGTTCATGTGGGCGAGGACGGCCTGCGCCATCTCTTCCTTGCCGCCCGGGAAATAATAGTACAGGCTGGATTTGCCGAGGCCGGTGGCCTTCGACAGCTCGGCCAGCGAGGCGCCGTCGTAGCCCCGCGCGCGGAACACGCTGAGCAGGCGCTCGACGACCTGTTCGCGCGGCATGAGGGCCGCAGGCACCGTGACGATCTCCATTGAACCGATCGGTACAATCTGGGCGCCGGCGGCCTTGCTGTCAATGACGATGGCGGCGTCCGCCATATGACAGCCATTGCCGAGGCCGTTCCACCCGCCCCGGCGACCCGCGCCGGGAAGAGATCGCCCACCGCATCGCCTGGGCGGCGGTCAAGCGGCACTATGTGAAGGTGGGCGGGCACTGGGTGCCGCGCTAGGGGAAGGGCATCGAACGCGAGGCAAAATGGAGACTGCTGCTGCACCCACTGGCCCGGGTCCTCGGCCGGAGGACAAGGCGGCGCAACCGGACACAAGCTACGTGTGCCTGGTTCAATTTGCCGAACAGGCGGATTGTTCAGTCTGAGAATCGTCTACCTAAAATGGTAGTCATCCGGGCGGCAGCGCCGGTGTCTGATCGTCATCCTATGCCAAATCCGTGATTTGACGAACCGGCCCGCGAAACATACTCCTCGCGCCATGCAGCTGTTCGGCACCTTCGCCCGCCACATCCTCTGCACGCTCGTCGTGCTGGTGATGGCGGCTGCGCCAGTGCGGCTCGGCGGGGCCGCGGCCACTATGCCGGAGCCAGCGGCAGCCGCGAGCGAATGCGCAAAGGAAACTTGCAGCTGCGACAAAGCCAAGCCCGAATGCATCGTATCTGCGGTCTGCGCCTCGCAATGCGCCGGTTCGCCGGCGACGATCAATCCGGAAATGGCCGTGCCCGTGACCTTGACGGCGGCATTCGACCGTCAGATGGCCGGCGAACCGCCGTCACATACGCCACATCCCTTGCGAAGACCCCCGCGCGCCTGACCTTCAAATCAGCGGCATCTGTCCGGGTGCGCAATGGCGCCCCCGCCATTCGTGTTTTTGAAGGTGATTTGTCATGGCTTCAGTCTTTCGCATGTCCATTACGATCCTGCTCGTCGCCCTGGCGGGTGCGGGAGGGTTCTTCGCTGCTCTTCGTGCCGGTCCGGAGTGGCTCGCCTATGCCGGCATAGCTCCGGCCGACCCGCCCGCAGGCCTCGCCGCGCCCGATCCGTCCAAGGGTGAGCGCCAGGTCCTCTACTATCGCAATCCCATGGGGCTGCCCGACACCTCGCCAGTGCCGAAGAAGGACTCGATGGGCATGGACTACATCCCGGTCTATGCCGACGAAGGCGACTCGGCCGACGATCCGTCCATCGTCAGGGTCAGTGTTGAAAAGGTGCAGCGCGCCGGCGTCCGTTCAGAACCGGTCGAGGAACGGGTGCTCGCCGAAGAAACCCATGTTCCCGGAACCGTCCAGCTCGATGAGCGGCGCGAGCGATCGATCACCATGCGCGTCGAAGGCTTCATCGAGGACGTCTATGCCGGGGCCACCGGCCAGCCGGTAAGGGCCGGCGAACCACTATTTCGCATTTACAGCCAGCAGATCGTGCAGGCTGTGGTCGACTATCGCCTGGCCGTGTCGCAAGGCCAGCGCGAAGCCGGGGCCCGGAAGCTGCGCAATTACGGCGTGCCCGAGAGCTACATTCGGTCGATCCCGGCCAAGGGAGATGTCCCCCTGTCGCTGGATTGGCCCGCGCCGGTCGACGGAATACTGATGAAGAAGAACATCGTCACCGGCGCGCGCGTGATGCCGGGCGATGAGCTCTACCGGCTCGCCGATGTCTCGACGGTGTGGGTCATCGCCGATGTGCCGGAGCAGGACGCGGGACGCGTCAGGCCCGGCGATCTGGCGACAATTGCCGTACGCGCCTATCCGGGCGAGACCTTCGATGGCAAGGTCACCTTCATCCTGCCGGAACTCAAAGCCGACACGCGCACCGCTCAGGTGCGCATCGAACTCCCCAATCCCGGCCACAAGCTCCTGCATCAGATGTATGCCGACGTGACGATCAAGCTGGCGCGCGGCGAGCCGGTGCTCGCAGCCCCTGCCTCCGCCATCATCGACAGCGGCCTGCGCCAGGTGGCAATCGTCGATCTGGGCGAGGGCAGGTTTGCGCCGCGCGCCGTGAAGATCGGCCGCAAGGCGGGCGAGCATGTCGAGATCCTCTCGGGCCTGGCGCCCGGTGACAGGGTGGTCACCAAGGCGAATTTCCTCATCGATGCGGAGAGCAACCTGAAGGCGGCGCTGACCGCGCTCACCACCGCCGAGGCGGGCCAGCCATGATCGGCAAGATCATCGAATGGTCGGCCCGAAACATCGTTCTGGTCCTGATCGGCACTGCCTTCCTGATCCTTGCCGGCCTTTATGCGGTGAGGACGACACCGCTTGACGCCATTCCCGATCTCTCGGACACGCAGGTCATCGTCTACACCGAGTTTTCCGGCCAGGCGCCGCAAGTGGTGGAGGACCAGGTCACCTATCCGCTGACCACGTCCCTCCTGAGCGTGCCCAGGTCAAAGGTGGTCCGCGGCTTCTCATTCTTTGGTGTGTCATTCGTCTACATCATCTTCGACGACGGCACCGATCCCTATTGGGCACGCTCGCGTGTGCTCGAGTATCTGAATGCCGCCGCCCGCCGGCTGCCGCCGGGCGTGACACCCGCCCTCGGGCCGGACGCCACCGGTGTGGGCTGGGTCTATCAGTATGCGGTGACCGGCGAAGGCCGCGACCTCGCCGAGCTCCGGAGCACCCAGGACTGGCGCCTGCGCTATGCCGTGGCCAAGGCCGATGGCGTTGCCGAAGTGGCGAGCGTCGGTGGCTTCGTGAAGCAGTACAGTGTCGTCGTCGACCCCCGGCGCCTCCAGAGCCTGGGACTCTCGCTCAATACGGTGCGCGACGCCATTCGCGACAGCAACCTGGATGTCGGCGGCCGCAGCATCGAGATCGCCGAAACCGAATATGCCGTGCGCGGCCGTGGCTATTTCCGCGATGCCAGGGACATCGAAGCGATCGTGCTCAAGGCGCAAGGCGGCACGCCGGTTCTGTTGCGTGATGTGGCGCGGGTCGAGCTGGCGCCCGACGAACGGCGTGGCGTCACCGAGCTCAACGGCGAGGGCGAGGCGGTGGGCGGCATCGCGGTTCAGCGCTATGGCGAGAACGCGCTCTCGGTCATCGACAATGTCAAGGCTCGGATCGAGGAGGTGCGTGCCAGCCTGCCGGACGGCACCGAGGTCAAGACCGTCTATGACCGCTCCGACCTCATTCACCGCGCTATCGACACGCTCAAGAGCACGCTTCTCGAGGAAAGCCTCATCGTCGCCGCCGTCTGCATCGTCTTCCTGCTGCATGTGCGCAGCGCCCTCGTCGCCATCATCATGCTGCCCGTCGGCATCCTCATCGCCTTCCTGTGCATGCGCGTCCTGGGTCTTTCCTCCAACATCATGAGCCTCGGCGGCATAGCCATCGCCATCGGCGCCATGGTCGATGCGGCAATCGTCATGATCGAGAATGCCCATAAGCATCTCGAACGCGCCGAACCCGGCAAGCCGCGATTGGAGGTGCTGATCGACGCGGCGAAGGAAGTGGGGCCGGCGCTGTTCTTCAGCCTGCTCATCATTACCGTTTCCTTCCTGCCGATCTTCACGCTGGAAGCACAGGAGGGCCGGCTGTTTCAGCCGCTCGCCTACACCAAGACCTTCGCCATGGCGGCGGCGGCGTTGCTCTCCGTGACGCTGGTGCCCGCCCTCATGGTGATCTTCGTCAGGGGCCGCATCATCCCCGAGCGGCGGAACCCGCTCAACCTGATTCTCATCTGGCTCTACCGGCCGGTCATCGCCGGGGTGCTGCGCGCCAAGCTGTTCACCGTCGCGGTGGCACTCGCTATCCTCGCTGTGAGCTGGTGGCCGGCCAAGCAGTTGGGCTCCGAGTTCATGCCCAATCTCAACGAGGGCACGCTGTTCTACATGCCGGTGACGCTGCCCGGCATTTCGATCACCAAGACCGCCGAACTGCTGCAGACCCAGAACAAGATCATCAAGTCGTTCCCCGAGGTCGAATCGGTCTTCGGCAAGGCCGGCCGCGCCCAGACTGCCACCGATCCGGCACCGACCGAGATGGTCGAAACGATCATCAACCTGAAGCCCGAGGACCAGTGGCGGCCGGGAGTCACCGTTGACTCGCTCATCGCCGAAATGGACCGTTCACTGCAGTTTCCCGGCGTCTCCAATGCCTGGACCATGCCAATCAAGGCGCGGATCGACATGCTCTCGACCGGCATCCGCACGCCTGTCGGCGTAAAGGTCTTCGGGCCCGACCTGAAGGAGATCGAGCGCCTCGGGCGCGAAATCGAGCAGGTGCTCCGCAAGCTGCCCGGCACCTCGAGTGCCTTTTCGGAACGCGTCATCGGCGGCTACTATCTCGAGATCGAGCCCGACCGGCAGCAGTTGGCCCGGCACGGCCTGATGGTCGGCCAGGTGCAGGACACGATCGCCATGGCGCTCGGAGCCGAGCCGATCACCACCGCCGTCGAAGGCCGCGAGCGCTATGCGGTGAACCTTCGCCTGCCGCGCGATTTCCGCAGCGACCCCGAGGCCATCGCCCGCAATGTCCGCGTGACATCATCGGCGGGGGCATCGATCCCGCTCGGCGAGATTGCCGACATCAGGCTGACCAGCGGGCCCTCCACGATCCGCACCGAGAACGCCCAGCTTGCCGCTTACATCTATGTCGATACGCGCGAGAGCGATATCGGCGGCTACGTCGCCGCAGCGCAACGCGCGGTTGCTGAAAGCGTCGCTTTCCCGCCCGGTTACTATGCCAGCTGGAGCGGCCAGTTCGAGTATCTCGAGCGCGCCAGGGCGCGGCTCGCGATCGTCGTGCCGGTAACGCTGCTGATCATCTTCCTGCTGCTCTATCTCAACTTCGGGCGCTTGACCGAGACGCTCATCGTCATGCTGTCGCTGCCGTTCTCGCTCGTCGGCGGATTGTGGCTCATGTGGTGGATGGGCTTCAACCTTTCGGTCGCAGTTGCCGTGGGTTTCATCGCGCTGGCCGGCGTCGCCGCGGAGACCGGCGTGGTCATGCTGATCTATCTCGAAAACGCACTCCGGGAGTGGCGGCACCGTGCCGAAGCGGACGGCCGCGCCTTCTCAAAGGCTGACCTCTATGGTGCCATCATGGAAGGCGCGGTCGACCGCGTCCGCCCGAAGATGATGACCGTCGCCGCGATCATGGCCGGCCTGCTGCCGATCCTGTGGAGCACCGGTACCGGTTCCGAGGTCATGCAGAGAATCGCCGTGCCGATGATCGGCGGCATGGTCTCCTCGACCCTGCTGACGCTGATCGTCATCCCCGCGATTTTCGCGCTCGCTGAGGGTGCGAGGATGCGGCTTGGGCAGCGTCACCCGCTTCAACCGGCCGAAAGCATTGCGTGATCTCACACCTCGGGAACGCTCACGACAGGACCATTCGTGTCTACGCCCGGATTCGTCCCGGGCCGTTCAGCCGCTGGCTGCCGGCCCTGGTCCGGCCAAACCGCGGGTAGCGGCAGCTACTTTTCCGGCGGTATCGGCGCTGGCCCTTTCGCAGTCAGGTCCCCGCGCCGAAAGGATCGCCCCCGCCATCGCGGCGGCGGCCGCCGCACGGGAGAGCCCGGCCTCACGCGCCAGCGTGCGCCAGGTGTGGAAGCTGAGCGCCAGCCTCAGCATCGCCTGCTGCGGCCCCGCGAGGCCCTCGCCCATGACTGACCGGTAGGACGCCATGGCGGGCCCCATGCGCATCTCGTTGATCTCGCGGGTGAGCGCGTGGTGCTCGCCGTCGCGCAGCACGCAGGCGGCAAGCGCTTCATTGCGCTCATACCAGCCGTAGAGGGCCTCGAGCCCCGCCCTGAGCCGCGCGTCCGGATCGGCGATGCTCCCGAAATCCGCCGCGGCAGGCAGCGGATCGCGCGCCATGGCAAGCCCCGAACAGGCGAGAAACAGGCTCTTCTCGTCCGGGAAATGCGCATAGAGCGTGTGCCGCTGCACCCCGGCGCGCTCGGCGATCATGCTGAATGTCGTCCGCGCCGGGCCGACGCTGCCATGCAGATCGACCGCCGCCTCGACGATGCGCTGGCGGGTCTCGGCCTGCTGTTCGGCGCGGCGCTTCAGGGTGTAGGGGCGGGTCATCCTATTTTCATTGCACAATGATGTGCATTCATATTGACAGGCGCTTCAAATTTCACTACACATAGATGTATCATGAAATCAGGGCGCTGTCCACCGCCGCGGCATGGCGGGGGGCCCGCCCGCAGCGCCACGGAGACCCGCATGGAAACGCGCATCGCCGAAATTGCCGACGGCATCTACCGCCTGTCGACCCACGTGCCCGATCTCGCCCCGCCCGCCGGCTTCACCTTCAGCCAGTTCCTGGTGATGGGCGATGAGCCGCTGATGTTCCACACCGGGCTGCGCAAGATGTTCCCCCTCAACCTCGCGGCCACCAGCCGCATCTTGCCGCCCGAACAGCTGCGCTGGATCACCTTCGGCCATTTCGAGGCCGATGAATGCGGCGCCCTCAATGAATGGCTCGCCGCTGGCCCCGGTGCCCGCCCCGCCCATGGCGAGACCGGCGTCATGGTGTCGCTGAACGATGTCGCCGACCGCCCGCCGCACATCCTTGCCGATGGCGAGGTGCTCGACCTCGGCGGCAAGCGCGTGCGCTTCATCGACACGCCGCACACCCCCCATGGCTGGGATGCCGGTGTGCTCTATGAGGAGACGACGGGAACGCTGCTCTGCGGCGATCTCTTCACGCAACTGGGCGACGGCCCGGCCCTGACCACGGGCGACATCGTGGGGCCCGCCATCGCCGCCGAGGACCTGTTCCGCTACTCGGCCCTGAACCCCGCCATGGGCGACACGCTGCGGCGGCTGGCAGCACTCGCCCCCAAGCGGCTCGCGCTCATGCACGGGCCGTCATTCGAGGGCGATGGCGCCGCCGCCCTGCGGGCGCTCGCCGCTGACTACGACCGCCGCGGGGCGAACCACTGGCGCGACATGCAGGCGAGGCTCGCCGCCTGAGGGGCGCCGGACGGGCGATCCGTTCGGCACGCGGTTGTCACCCATGTCTCAGGTACAATCTGTTACCTATGTCTCCGGGCCGGACAGAGGGCAGGTGGCGGAGGGGGAGGGATTCGAACCCCCGGAGGGCTTGCACCCTCAACGGTTTTCAAGACCGCCGCAATCGACCGCTCTGCCACCCCTCCGCTGAGGCCGGTCACCTGGCCGTGCTGGCTGAGAGATAGCAGGCCGCCGCCCCGGCGCAAGGGGCTCATGCCGGCACGGATGGCCCGCCGTTACAAGCGGTGAAGGCGGTCACAGGCCGGGCCGGGTGGCTTCTGCCGCCTGCCGCGGCAAGGCTTCGATCCCGTCCAGCAGCGCCAGGAGCCCCTGCAGGATGCGGATGGGCGGTGGCGGGCAGCCCGGCACGTGCAGATCGACCGGGATCACCGCCGCAACCGGTCCGCACACCGCGGGGCTTCCGGCAAACACCCCGCAGTCATGGGCGCAGTCGCCGACCGCCACCACCCATTTGGGTTCGGGCGCCGCCGCATAGGTCCGCTCCAGCGCCTGCTTCATGTTCCAGGTGACCGGTCCGGTCACCAGCAGCACATCGGCATGGCGCGGCGAGGCCACGAATTTCAGCCCGAACCGCTCGATGTCGTAGACGGGATTGTTGAGGGCATGGATTTCGAGCTCGCAGCCATTGCACGAGCCGGCATCGACCTCGCGGATCGCCAGCGAGCGCCCCAGCCGCCGGCGGGCACGCGCCGCCAGAGCTGTGGCCGCCTCCGCCAGCATGTCGCCATCGGCGCCCGGTCTGGCGGTGGCGGCGCGGCCCCGCAGCAGGGCCTGGAGCAGAAGCGAACGCATGGTTGAGCCTCACATGTCGTGGCCGGAATAGGAACAGTTGAACGATTTGTTGCACAGCGGGAAGTCCGCCACGATGTTGCCCTCGATCGCCGCTTCCAGCAGCGGCCACTGGAACCACGAGGGATCGCGGGAATGACAATGGAGAACCCGTCCATTCTTGCCGAGCCGCACCGCGACCAGCACATCGCCCCGGAAGGCCTCGACCAGTGCCGCGCCTTCACCGGCAGCCGCAGGCCGTGACCTGGCCCGGATGGGACCGGGGCGAAGCTGATCGAGAAGCTGGCGCAGGATCGCCAGGCTCTGCCTGAATTCCTCGATCCTGATCCATACCCGCGCGTCGACATCGCCCTCGTTGCGCACCGGCACGCTGAAGTCGACGCGGTCGTAGGGTGGATAGGTGGCATCGCGGCGGCTGTCGAAGCTGCGCCCGGCGCTGCGTCCGACAAAGCCGCCGGCGGCGAAGCGCCGGACAAGCGGTTCGCTGATCCGACCGGTGGTGACGGTACGGTCCTGGATTGACGGCGAGCCGTCATAGGCCCGCACCGGGCGCCGCAGTTCGACATCGCAGTGGTCGAGGAGCCGGCGCAGATCGGCGATCCCGTCTTCACTCAGATCCGCAGTGACCCCACCCGCGACAATGCGGTCCATCATCAGCCGGTGCCCGAAGCAGCGATCCGCCGCCTGCAGGATGCGCTCGCGCAGCAGCACGCAATGGGCATGGATGGCAACCGCGCTTGCGTCGTTGCAGATCGCGCCGAAATCATTGATGTGGTGCGCCATGCGCTCCAGCTCGGCCATCACGCCCCGCAGCAGGATGGCGCGTTCGGGAACCACAATGCCCACGGCCGCTTCCACAGCCCGGGCATATGCAAAGGCGTAGGCAACGGTGCTGTCGCCCGACATGCGCCCGATGATGCGGCCTGCCGTGTCGATATCCTTGCCGGCGCACAGCGCCTCGGTGCCCTTGTGGACATAGCCGAGGCGCTGTTCGAGCCGCACGACCGTTTCGCCATTGGCGGTAAAGCGGAAATGCCCGGGCTCGATGATGCCGGCGTGCACCGGCCCGACCGGGATCTGATGCAGACCTTCGCCGTCGACGGGAAGGAAAACGTAAGGCTTCGGCGCAGCCGCCCGTCCCGCTCTTGTTGGCCGGGTTCCGTGATCGAGCCAGGGCCGGTCATCCGGCATGCCTGCCGCCACCACGCCATAGAGGTCACGCATCGCCCGCTCGAGCCGCATGGCCGGGGCATGATACTGGCCAACCGAAGGGTACCGGCCATTCTTGCACCTGAGCGAGGCTATGAGGCGGCCCCGCCCGTCCTGCGCCATCAGCGCCATTCGCACATGCGGGGCGTCGACCCACAGGCTGCAAAGGTCCTGGCGGCCCGCATTGCAGCCGCGCGCCAGCCCCGTCCACTGGTTCTCGCTGACCGTGATCCGCACAAACCCGTCCCGGCCAGCCTTGTGTCCGGCAGCCAGTGCCGATGCCGACAGGATGGGCGAGCGGCTCATCCCAGAAACTCCGCGGCACGCTGAAACCACGCCACTACCACGCTTGGCAGATAGAGGCCGGCAATCAGCACCAGCAGGAAGTGCAGCACGAAGGGCAGCGGCGACGCCCCGACCTTGTGCGATGGCTCGCTTGGCGGCCCGAACAGCATGCCCTGCAGGCGCAGGAGCAGGGCGCCGAACGCCACCACCAGGCCGAAGGCGGGCAGCAGCGCCAGCCACGGTTCGCGGGCGAAGGTCGTCGTCAGGATCAGGAACTCGCTCATGAAGATGCCGAAGGGTGGCAGCCCGGCGATGGCGAGCACGCCGGCGCCAAGCCCGATGGCAAGCCCCGGATGGGTGACGCTGAGGCCCCGGATGTCGGCGATGCGCTGCGTGCCCTTGGCCTGCGCCACATGGCCCACGGCGAAGAAGATGGCAGACTTGGTCAGGCTGTGCATGGTCATGTGCAGGAGGCCGGCGAAATTGGCGAGCGCCCCGCCCATGCCGAAGGCAAAGGTGATGAGCCCCATGTGCTCGATCGACGAATAGGCAAACAGCCGTTTGATGTCACGCCGCTGGTAGAGCATGAAGGCCGCGAAGATGAGCGAGACCAGCCCCATGACGATGAGGATGGGGCCGGGGCGCATGGCCAGCGGATTGGCGGCGGCGATCATCTTGAAGCGCAGCAGCGCATAGAGCGCCACATTGAGCAGGAGCCCCGAGAGCACCGCGCTGATCGGGGTCGGCCCCTCGGAGTGGGCATCCGGCAGCCAGGCATGGAGCGGCGCCAGGCCGACCTTCGTGCCATAGCCGACGAGCAGGAACACGAAAGCCAGGTTGAGCAGCGAGACATCGAGCCGCGCCGCGTTCATGTGCAGGAGATTCCACGACATCGCCGGCAGCCCTTCGCCCAGCGCCTCCTGCCCCGCCAGATAGGCGAGGATCGTCCCGAAAAAGGCAAGCGAGATGCCGACGCTGCCGAGGATGAAGTATTTCCATGCCGCTTCGATCGCCTCCGGCGTCCGGTACAGGCCGACCATGACCACGGTGATCAGGGTCGCCAATTCAAGGCCGACCCAGAGGAGGCCGATGTTGTTTGCAAGCAGCGCCACGTTCATGGCGCCGATCATCGCCTGGTAGAGGCCGTGATAGAACCGGACCGACAGCGAGTTCACGCGGCCGGTTTCGATCTCATGGCCGATATAGCCGGCGCTGAAGGTCGCCGCCGTGAAGCCCACCAGCGTATTGAGGATGATGAAGACAATGTTGACGTCATCGACGATGAGATAGCTGTTGGCGGCGGCAGGCACGCCAAGCAGGCTGGCGCCGGCCAGGAATGTCAGGAACGACACGACGACATTGAGGGTGGCGGTGAGGCGATAGCCGGGCAGGGCGGCCAGCACCACGGCCGCGGCGAAGGGAATGATGATGACGGCATAGACGCTGGCGCTCATCGCCGGTCACCCCGCACCCGTTCCAGTGCCGCCACATCGACCGTATCGAACCGCTCGCGGATGCGGAACACGAAGACCGCGAACACGAACAGCGCGATCAGCACCGAGAAGGCAACGCTGATCTCCACCACCAGCGGCATGCCCTTGGCGCCCGTGGCCCCGAGGATGAGCCCGTTCTCGATCGACATGAAGCCGATGATCTGGGTCACCGCGTTGCGGCGCGTGATCATCATCAAGATGCCAAGCAGGATGATCGCGAGGGCAATAGCCAGCCCTTCGCGCGCCAGCGCCGGGGCGGCCGCCGTGGCCTTGAGCACCAGCATGAGCGACAGCGCCGTCAGCCCCAGGCCGAACAGCATGGTGAGCCCCACTCCGACCACCTGTTCGACATCGCGATGGATGCCGAGCTTGCGGATCATCCGGTGCAGGGCATAGGGGATGGTGAGACCCTTGAGACCGAAGGCGAGGCCCGCCGTGATGAAGAGATGCGGCCGGTCCTGGGCGACCGCTTCCCACGCCACCGCCAGCGACAGGATGATCGCCTGCGCCGCGAAGGTCTGCAGCACCGCCTGCACCCGGTCCTGGTAGATCAGGGCGAAACTGACCAGCAGCATCAGGCCGGCAAGCAGGTGCGAGACGTCATAGGCCTTGATCATCCAAGGAGCTCCTGGGTCAGGAACGACAGCAGAATGGCCAGAAACGCGAAGATGAAGGCGGCGCCGAGAAACTCGCTGACCCGGAACACGCGCATCTTGGCGATCGAGACTTCCCAGACGCCGAGAACCACCATGCTGATGCCGAGCTTGGCGACAAACGCCGCCCCTCCGCCCAGCCAGGCAACCAGCCCGTCCGTGCTGGAAGCCATGCCGAAGGGCAGGAACAGGCAGATAATAAGCGACATGTAGGCGACCAGCCGCAGCTGGCCGGCCGCCTCGATCATGGCGAGATGGCGGCCCGAATATTCCAGTACCATCGCTTCATGCACCATGGTGAGTTCGAGATGGGTGGCCGGATTGTCCACCGGAATGCGGGCATTCTCGGCGAGCGCCACAATGGTGAGGGCGAGGAAGGCGAGTGCCAGCGACACCCGCACTGTGAGCGGCTGCGTGACGAAGAACTCGGCGACCTCCGGCAGCCGCGTCGATCCCGCCGCCAGCGACAGGGTGAGCAGCACCAGCAGCATGGCGGGCTCGGCGAGCGTTGCGATCATCATTTCGCGTGACGCACCGATGCCGCCGAAACTGGTGCCGATATCCATGCCGGCCAGTGCCAGGAGCGCCCTTGCCGCCCCGAGGATGGCAACCAGCGCGATGGCATCCGCTGCCCAGTTGAACATGAGGCCGGAGGCAAAGGTTGGAATGAGGGCGGCGGCAACCCAGGTCAGCGCGAAGATCAGATAGGGCGCCGCCCGGAACAGCCACGAGGCGTTGTCCGCGACGACCGCCTCCTTGTGCAGCAGTTTGGCCAGGTCGCGGTAGCCCTGCAGCAGTGGCGGGCCCTGCCGGCGCATCAGCCGGGCTTTCACGATCCTGGCGATGGTGACGGCAAGTGGCGCCACCAGCAGGACCAGGAACATCTGGATTCCCTGCCCGATGAGCGATGTCAGCGCCGCAACCATCACACCCACGCCGCCGTGACCAGAAGCAGGACAATCAGTGCGCTGAACATCAGCACCAGGTAGCGCCGGATGGTAAGGAATTGCAGCGGATTGAGCTGCACCGAGGCCCGCAGCACGGCTGCAGCAGGTGCCGCATAAAGTGCCTGCCAGACATAATCCGTCTGACTGATTTCGAAGCGGGCCGGCCGGAGTTCGCCGGGGGCCGGCATGTCCACGACATCGCGCGCCGAAAAGGCCACAGCGCCATAGACCCGCCGGAGCGGCTGCGCGAAACTCGATGCGGTATACTGCGTGGCGGGCGACGGCTCCGGGAAGCCGCAGTCCCAGGCCGGTCCCCTGCGAGTCCGCCGGTTCGACAGTCTTCTCACCAGGATGGCCGTGAGCCCGGCGGAAACGGCCACGAACAGCGCGATGATCGGCGCATCATAGGTACTGCGCGCCGAGTCGAAGGCGACCAGCGACAGCAGTGTCGGACCGGTGTGCATGCCGGGCAGCGCCGTGCTGGCGAGTTGCTTGACCGCCGGCGCCAGCGCCGCCACCGCGAGGCTGCCGAGCAGCCCACCGGCGATGCACATCGCGGCGAGCAGCCCCATGGCAGCGATCTGCACGGGCGGCACGTCATGCGCTGCGGCGGCCTCGGCGCTGCGTGGCCGGCCGAGGAAGACGATGCCGAACAGCCTGACGAAACAGGCTGCCGCAAGGGCGGCTGAGAGCGCCAGGAGCCCCCCGACCACCGGCGTCAGGAAGCGCAGCACCGGCTCGGGGAATTGCGGTCCGGCCAGCACCGACTGGAACAGCAGCCACTCCGACACGAAGCCGTTGAGTGGCGGCAGCGCCGAAATGGCGAGCGCCCCGACCAGGAACAGTGCTGCCGTGCGCGGCATCCGGTGAATCAATCCGCCCAGCCGGTCGCAGCTGCGGTGACCGGTGGCATGCAGCACCGCGCCGGCACCGAGAAACAGCAGCGCCTTGTACCAGGAGTGAAAGATGACGTGCAGGAGCGCCGCCGTCAGCGCCACCGCCGCGGCGGCGTTCAGCGACGTCGCCAGGCAGGCCAGCCCCAACCCCAGGCCGACATAGATGATGCCGATGTTTTCCACCGTCGAGAAGGCCAGCACCCGTTTGACGTCATTGTCGACGACGGCATGGAGCAGGGCGCCGACCGCCGTGGCCGCGCCCAGCAGGATGAACGGCAGCGACCACCACCATTGCGGCGCGCCGATGAGATCGAACACGATGCGGATCAGCCCGTAGACGGCAACCTTGGTCATGACCCCGCTCATCAGCGCCGAGACATGGCTCGGCGCGGCGGGATGGGCGAGCGGCAGCCAGGCATGCAGCGGCATGATGCCGGCCTTCGAGCCGGTGCCAACGAGCGCCGCGGCAAGCACGAAGCCGGTGATTACCGGGCCGAGATCGGCGGCGCGGATGGTGGCGAAATCATAGCCGCCCGCGGGGCCCGCCATGCCGCCGAAGGCGAACAGCAGCGCCACCGTGCCGATCGATGCCATGACCAGATAGACATGGGCGGCCTGCCGCGCCGCGCCGTCTTCATGCCGGGCCAGCACCAGTGCCCAGGAGGTGACCGACATGAGTTCCCAGAAGAACAGGAAGCCGAACGCATCGTCGGCGATCAGCACCAGGTTCATCGCCGCCGCAAAGACGGGGAAGAACGGCTCGACCCGCGGCGAGAGCTCGCGTTCGCGGTCGAACCCCATCCCGTAGAGTGCGGCCACTGTGACGCCGAGACTCACCACCAGCCCGAAAAAGGCGCTCAAAGCATCGAGGCGGAACCTGAGCCCGATGGTCGGCAGGCCGAGGGGCAGGCGCGCCGCGCTGTCAGCTCCCCACAGCAGTGCGGCCGCATAGGTGCCCGCCGCCAGCATCGCCGCGGCAAGACATGCCGGATAGACCAGCGCCAGCGCCCGCCGCGGCGCCAGTGCAGCGAGCACGGCAACGCCCCCATAGAGCGCCATGACGATCGCTACGATATGCAGGGCGCCCGGCATCTCAGTTTTTCTCCGGCGGCGGGCTCTTCAGCCTGACGCCCCGGCCGCCGACATAGAGAAGCTCGATCCCCGCGCGCTCCAGGGCGATCACCACCTTGGTCAGGGTCACGACATTGCCGCGCACGATTCCCTCGCTCGCTTCCATGCGTTGAATGGTGGGCAGCGACACCCCGGCCATTTCGGCCAGGGCCTTTTGCTCGATCCCCAGCAGCGCCCGCGCCGCCTTGAGTTGTCCCGCGGTCAGCAAAGTCAGGTCCAGACAATCCGTCCGGCAAGGATGCTCCAGAATACTGATATGTCAAACGTCATTTCTGGGGGTAGAGACATGCATTCGGCGTATTGCTGCTGGCAATCAGCATTTGCCTCGACCGGCGCCGCGACGCGCGCCTCTGTCGGCCTGTTGCGCCGCCAGCTCCAAGCAGCGGCACGACGTCCCACCGCCTCAGCGCAAGAGTCTGGTACTGGCGTGGACCACCAGCCGCTGCGGCCCGGGGGTGAGTCCGTCGAGCGGCCAGCAGGTGGCGAGCGCCAGGTTTTGCCCGGCGGCGGCGAGATCGATGTTGGGCCTGTCGTAACGCACCACCTCAGCCCCGGTCACCCAGTAGGAGACGGTGAGCCCGTCGAGACCGGTGACGCGGATTTCATCGCCGGCCCTGAGGGCGCCGAGAAAGCGGAAATGCGTATCCCGGTGCGCGGCGTAGACCGCCGTGCCGGGTTCGCCAGGCCGTGCCGAGCGCGCCAGATGGGCGGGGCCGAAGGCCAGCGCCTGGCCGCTGCCGCCTTCGAGCGCAATCGCCGACTGCCCGAGCCGGGGTACGCTGATGCGCGCCACCGGCCAGGTATCGGCCCAGCGCCACGGCTTGACCGGCTTGCCGGTGCGGCTGGCCTCGGCAAAGGCCCGTTCCAGCAGCACCTGGGCCAGAACCGCCTTGACCTTGATCCACGCCCCGTCGCCGACGAGCAGGAGACCTGCGAGCGCCAGCGTCGCGGCCGCCGCAACCCGCAGGCGGCGCCTCACGGCAGCGCCCTCCGCACGGGCAGGCAGGCGACAAGCACGGCCAGCGCCAGGGCGAGAAGCCCCAGCAGCATCGCCAGCGCCGAACCCGTGCCCGTCTGCGGCAGCACGAGATCCGCACCTTCCGCCTGCCTGGCTCCGCGCGCCACCTCCGTCAAGGCCAGCTGCTTCAACGCCAGGCCGGCGTGGCGGGTCTTCACCGGCTCGCCAAACACCTTGTCGAAATCCCAGCCCGCCGGCAGGTTAAGCGGCACCTCGGCGCGGCTGAGCTTTTGCTCGCGCGGCCGTCCCGGCATGGTGTCGACCGCCACGAGGCTGGTGCGGCGCGACACCAGATGGTGCTCGAGCGCCAGCGCCAGGACGCGGCGGTCGGCCTCCTCGGGCGCGATCTCGTTCATCGCCACCGCGACCTCGGCGCTGTCGATCTTGCGCCGCGCCCACAGCCTGGCGATGCCCTGGCCGGGGTCGGCACCGGTGAGCTGGAGCCGCGTCGTCCACTGGCGGTCGCCGATTCTGCCGGAGACGGTGACCCCGCCGCCGAGGCCCGAAAGCCTTGCCAGCACCACCAGCGGTTCGCCCTGGTAAAGGTCGGGCATGACATCGGGAGTCACAGCGGCGGTACCATCGTCGAAGGCCACCCTGATGTCCGTCACCGCCGGGTTCTCGAGCTTCGCGAACAGTTCGCGCATGCGCGTTTCGACCTGCTCGCTCTCGCCGATGTGGGTGAAGCTGCCGCGGCCGATCTCCGCCATGCGCGACATCAGGAAGCTGTTGGGTGCCGAGCCGATGCCCACCATGAACACCCGCGAGCGGCCGCGCCGCTGCGCCAGCGCGTCGAACATCTCCTGCTCGTTGCCGATGGCCCCATCGGTGAGGAACACCACCTGGCGGACATGGTCCTTGCCGGCCGGATCCGTGTCGGCGAGTGCGGCCTTGAGCGGCGGCAGCATTTCGGTACCGCCCTCGGCCTCGAGTCGGGAGACGAACGCCCGCGCCGTTTCAACATTGTCGCGCGTCGCCGGCACGGCCGTCGTGAACAGCTGTTCCATGGTGTCGTCGAAGCGGATGACATTGAAGCGGTCTTCCGGTGCAAGCCGTGACAGCGCATAGAGCAGGCTGTTCCGGGCCTGCGCCATGGAGGGCCCGCCCATCGAGCCGGAATTGTCGATGACGAAGATCGCCTCGCGTGCTGCCGGGGCCGCTGCCGGCATGGCGGCCGGCGGCGAGATCATCGCCAGCACATAGTCCTGGCCGGCCGCGCGTTCGTGGAACAGGCCCACTGCCGGTTCGGCCCCTAGGGCCGCCCGGAAGGTCAGTTCGAAGTCGCGGTCAGCGAAGGTCGTACCGGGCACGAGCGACAACGTCTGGCTGCCGTCGGCTTGGGCCTCGGCCACGATCTCATGGTGATGGCTCTGTACCGCGCTCACCGGAAAGCCGGGAGCAAGCCTGAGCGTCAGGGTGACGGGATTGACCGGGCCATGCAGGCGGGGATCGAGGACCGGCGGCGAGATGCGGTCGCGGTCCGGCACCGGATCGCTGATGGTGATCGTCTCGGTCTCGGCGCCGACGATGAGGTCGGGCGCCGGATTGTAGCGCGGACCCACCACCATCGGCACGCGCAGACCGAATTCGCCGCCCGACTGGCGGATCGCCTCCTGGTATTCGATCTGGATCACCACCCGGTCGCCGGGACCGATATTGGCAACCGACGTCGTGAACATGTTGGGCCGTTCCTGCTCGAGCAGGGCCGCCTTCTGGCCGGCTGCCTTGGCCGCCTCGTAGATTTGCTTGGCCTCCTGGCGCTCCCTGATGTCGCCGACGATCACCCGGTTGCCGACCACCATCTTGAGCGTGTCGACGGCCGCACCTTCCGGCAACGGAAAGACATAGACGCCCTCGACCCAGCCGGCGGCCGGATTCTCGAACTGTTGCGTGACACGGGTACGGGCGATGAGACCGGTGACGCTGATGTTGAAGTCGCTGGCCAGCCGCGGGGCTTCGATGAAGCGGCCGGGCTCGGTGCTGCGGAACAGCAGGCTGCCTGTGCCCATGTCATTGGGTGTCACCAGCCCGGGGGCAGCGGCCAGGGCCTGCGCCAGCAGGGCAATGAAAAAGGCAAGGCTGCTCAGGATCAGGCTGGCGCCGCGCGGCAGGCGGCGCTTGGGCAATTCTGGCAGCGGGCGCGAAACTGTGGTCATGATCAAGTCTCCATGCGGACCCGAGGGGCGGGGCCTCGACACCGAGTCTCGCCAAACACATGCCTGTACGGCCAGCGTGAACTCCCCCGAATTGCGGCACCGGCTTGCCGCCAGCCGCTTGCTGGCGGCAGGCTCTTGTGGAATCGTGCGGATTTGTACGGCCCCGGATGATGGGCTGGCGGGAGTCCATGACCGAACAGAATCTAACCGTTGAAGAGTGCCAGGCGGTCGCCACCCTGATTCGCGAGGAACTGGCCCGCCGCCGCATCACCCGCCAGTTCCTGGCCGATCGGGCCAAGATTTCCCTGTCGACCCTGGAAAAGGCCCTGTCCGGCCAGCGGGCCCTGACGCTGGCAACCTTGATCCGTCTCGAAGAGGCGCTGGGCATCAAGCTGCGCCGGGCGCCTGACCGCAGCGCCGCCCCACGCCACAGCGATGTCGCCCCCGAAAGCCTTGGCTCCTATGCAAGGCCGGCCGTCACCTGGCTGGAAGGCGAGTATCTGACGCTCCGTCCCTCCTTCTCAACGACCGGTGCGGTCTATGCCTATCGCACGTCCATCGCCTGGAGCGGCGAGAAGGCACATCTTGTCTTCCGCGAAGCCGAACGCCTCGACACCGCTTTCACCCAGGAGGGGGATGTGTCGATCCCCCACCAGTCGGGTTACATCTATCTGATCACCAACAAGGCCGGTCAGCACCGCCTCATCATCGTGACGAGGCCGACCATCGCCGGTGACATGTTCGGCATTCTCACCACCCTGCAATCGGGACGCGGCGCTCACCTCGTGCCTGTGTCCTGCCCGATCGTCATGACGCCACTGGCCAGCAATGCCAGCTTCGGCCGCATCGAGCCGGGCCACGGCCACTATGCCGCCTATCGGGCCATGGTCGACCGCGCCGTCGATGAACCCTTTGCCCTGCTGGTGCCGCGCTGATTGGCGCAGGGCCTCACGTCTTGCATTCTGCACAGGCCGCGGACATACAGGCACCCCACAGCTGATCCGGAGACTCCCATGACCGCCATCCTCGACATCACCGCCCGCGAGATTCTCGATAGCCGCGGCAATCCCACCGTCGAGGTCGATGTGACGCTCGAGGACGGCTCGATGGGCCGCGCGGCCGTGCCGTCGGGCGCCTCGACCGGCGCCCATGAGGCAGTGGAACTGCGCGATGGCGACAAGGCGCGCTATCTCGGCAAGGGTGTTACCAAGGCGGTCGCCGCCGTCAACGGCGAGATCTTCGACGCCCTGACCGGCATGGATGCGGAAGACCAGATCGCCATCGACCGCGCCATGATCGAACTCGATGGCACCCCCAACAAGGCCCGGCTTGGCGCCAACGCCATCCTCGGCGTCTCGCTCGCCACCGCCAAGGCAGCCGCCCAAGCCTCCGGCCTGCCGCTCTACCGCTATGTCGGCGGGCCCGCGGCCCGCACTCTGCCGGTGCCGATGATGAACATCATCAATGGCGGTGCCCATGCCGACAATCCCATCGACTTCCAGGAATTCATGATCATGCCGGTGGGCGCGGCAAGTTTCCGCGACGCCCTGCGCATGGGCTCCGAAGTATTCCACACCCTGAAGGCCGCCCTCAAGAAGGCCGGCCACAACACCAATGTCGGCGACGAGGGCGGCTTTGCCCCCAACTTGCCTTCCGCCGAAGCGGCCCTCGACTTCGTGCTGCGGGCGGTCGAGCAAGCCGGCTACAAGCCCGAAAAGGACGTCTGTCTGGCCCTCGATTGCGCTTCAACCGAATTCTTCAAAACCGGCAAGTATGTCTATGAAGGTGAAGGAAAAACCCGCAGCGTTTCGGAACAGGTGAAATACCTCGCCAAACTCGCCCACGATTACCCGATCGTGTCGATCGAGGATGGCATGGCCGAGGACGATTGGGACGGCTGGGCCGAACTCACCCAACTCGCCGGCGCCTCCTGCCAGCTGGTCGGCGACGATCTTTTTGTCACCAACACCAGGCGGCTCCGCGACGGCATCAACCGCGACATTGCCAATTCGATCCTGGTCAAGGTGAATCAGATCGGCTCGCTGACCGAAACCCTGGAAGCCGTCGAGATGGCGCACAAGGCCGGTTACTCCACCGTCATGTCACACCGCTCCGGCGAGACCGAGGACTCGACCATTGCCGATCTTGCTGTTGCCACAAACTGCGGGCAGATCAAGACAGGGTCGCTGGCCCGTTCGGATCGTCTTGCCAAATACAATCAGCTCCTGCGCATCGAAGAAGAACTTGGAACACAGTCGCACTATGCCGGACGGTCGATCCTCAAATAGGCCAAGCAGCAGGCTCTCGAGCGTCCATCTCGTCGTTTCGAGCCTGGGCGTTGTCGCGGGTGTGGTGCTGGCCGTGTACCAGATCGTGATTCCGGCAGCTTCCCCGCCGCCCGTCAATGTCACCGTTGCTGTCGATCCCGCCAGGCTGCAGTCCGAACCCCAGACCGTCGCCGTCAAGGGCGATGTGCTGCGCGTCGACCGCCAGATCGATCTGGGCGGTGCGAGATTGCTTGCCGCGCTCAACGACGGCAGCGACCGGCGCTATGAATTTGCCAGCCTGTTTGACGGCTCGCCCGCAACCGGCATCACGCTGGCGGCCGGTGACAGCGAGCTGAACATCCTTGTCGAGTTCGGCGCCACCGCACCCGTCCCGGTCACAGGCATCACCTATTTCCCGCCGGTTTCCCGGAGCGGCGTCCGGCCGGCCACCCGGCTCGACATCATGGTGCTGCCGGACGGGAGGATCGGGGCAGGGGGCGGCCAGCTCTATAATTTCACCCTTCAGACCGACCAGGGCCAGCAGAGCTTTGCCCTGCCGCCGGGCCTTGCCGGCAAGGGATTGTGGCTGCGGGTGGCCGGCGAAGCCGCAGGCGAACGCCTGGCCGTTGGCGATTTCGCGCTGACCGGCGGCGCGCCCTGAATTTACCGGCCCGACAGCCGGGCCGACACCACGAGATGGAGGAGGGCGACCGCCGCCATGCCGCTACCGGCGATGCCGAGTGCGCCAAGACCCCACTGCGCCAGGATCGCCGCAGCCAGCGCCGAGCCGATGGCGATGCCGACATAGATGGCCGCGGCGTTGAGCGCGAGCACCAGTGATTGTGCCTGGGGAGCGATGGCGACGAGCCGGGTCTGCTGCGGTGCCATGAAGGCCCAGCCGAACGAACTCCACACCCCGACCACCACGCCGAACCAGATGAGGCTCCAAGGAATGATGCTGAACAGTGGCAGCATCAGCCCCTGCGCCAGGCACAGGACGACCAGTGTGCGGAAGCCGCCGAACCGGTCGGCCAGCCGCCCGCCGGCCCAGTTGCCGACAACCGCACCCACGCCGAAGATCGCGAGATAGAGGCTGCGCAATTCGGGATTGCGGCCGGCCGAGGCTTCGATCAGTGGCCCGAAGAAGGTGAAGACGAGGTAGATGGCGGCAATGAAGGTCGCGGTGAAACTTACGGCGAGGGTGGTGCGCCACTGCCCCAGCGTGTGCAGGATGGTGGCGAGGTCGGCGCCCTGGAAGCGCAGATCGGCCGGCACCGCCCGCAGAATGGCGGCAAGACCGAGGGCAGCCAGCGCGGCGACCGCCCAGAACGAGGCGCTCCAGCCGAAGCGGTAGGCCAGCCACGCCCCGCAGGGCACGCCGACAACCTGCGCCATGGTCACACCCCCGAACACTGTCGCCAGTGCCTTGCCGCGGTGCTCGGGTTGCGCGGCAGCTACGGCAACGCCGGCCGCCACCGGCGTGAACAGCGCGCCACCGATCGCCACCAGAACCCGCGATGCCGCCAGCATGGCCAGCGTCGTCGACAGCGCCGACAGGACCGAACCGGCCATGAACAGGCCGATTGCCGCCGCCAGCACGGTGCGGCGCGGCGTTCTTGCCGTAAGGGCTACGGCAACCGGCGAGGCGATCATGTAGGCGAAGGAATAGGCGGTCATTACCGTACCGGCGCTCGCCTTCGATATCGCCAGCCCCTCGGCGATCGGCGAAATGATGCCGATCACCACGAAGGCCCCGAGCCCGATGACGAAATTGCCGAAGGCGAGCAGCCAGAACAGGCGCGTCGGAGTGCCGCTCAAAGCTGCTGCGCCACGTCCCGGAGCGAGGTCGATGCCAGTGAGCGCTCCAGCGCCACCTCCGCCTCCTGCAGCGGTGTTGAGATGATCTTGCCGATCATCGAGGCAATCGGGCAGTCCGAGTGCGGATCGATCTTGTGCATCTTGAAGATGCCGCCGCCCTCGACAGCCTTGTAGATGTCGGCCAGTGAGATCCGCTCCGGCGGTCGGCCAAGGGCGAAGCCGCCGCTGCGCCCCGCCGCCGAGGATACCAGTTGCGCCCGTTCGAGTTCGCTCATCAGGCGCCGGATCACCACCGGATTGGTGTTGACGCTGGTGGCTACGAAGCTGGAGCAGACCGGGCCCTTGCCGAAATGCTTGGCCAGCACGCTGAGGGCGTGAATGGCAACGGCGAAGCGGCTGGAGGACAACATGACCCTATTTAGGCGTTTGCCGCCAGCTTGCCTAGCGGGCCTGCCCAGCAATTCTTTGTTAACGTTTTCTTCTGAGGGTGTCCCGCAGGGAGACCCGGGGTCCATGCGAAATCACAAGTTCGATCTGGCCGTATTCGTGACCTGTTGCGCCCTGCTCGGCTATCTCGGCTGGCATGGGCTTGAGGGCCCCCGGAGCTTCGCACATCGCGACAGCCTGCTGGCCCGCCTCGGCGCCGAGCGCATTGCGCTGGCCGCGATCACCGAAGAACGCCGCCTGCTCGACCGCAAGGTGGCCCTGATGCGCCCGGAATCCGTCGATCCCGACATGCTCGACGAACTGGCCCGCAAATACCTCAACTATGTCCGCCCCAATGAGCTCATCTTGAAACGGAAAGAGATTCAGGCGGATAAACCGAATTCCAGTTAATCACCGATTTCAGCAGTCTGCACAAGGATTTAATGCTATGTAGGCGGGAGCTTGCCGCAAGAGGAGCACCGCATGGCCGTGAAATCAGCCTACATGTCCCGCAAGACCGCCAAGCCGCAGCCGGCCCCCAGGGAGCCGGCTTTTAGCGTCGCCGACGAGCTCAGGGCCTACCGCGACATGCTGCTGATCCGCCGCTTCGAGGAGAAGGCCGGCCAGCTCTATGGCATGGGCTTCATCGGCGGCTTCTGCCATCTCTACATCGGCCAGGAGGCGGTGGTGGTGGGCATGCAGATGGCGCTGAAGGACGGCGACCAGGTCATCACCTCCTACCGCGACCATGGCCACATGCTGGCCTGCGGCATGGAGGCGAGAGGCGTCATGGCCGAACTGACCGGCCGCCGCGGCGGCTATTCCAAGGGTAAGGGCGGCTCCATGCACATGTTCAGCCGCGAGAAGAACTTCTATGGCGGTCACGGCATCGTCGGCGCCCAGGTGCCTTTGGGGGCGGGCCTCGCCTTTGCCAACAGGTATCGCGGCAATGACAATGTGTCGGTGACATATTTCGGCGACGGCGCCGCCAACCAGGGCCAGGTCTACGAGACCTTCAACATGGCTTCGGTATGGAAACTGCCGGTGATCTTCGTCATCGAGAACAACCGCTATGCCATGGGCACCGCCGCGACCCGCTCCACCGCCAAGTCCGATCATCTGGGGGCCCGTGGCGAGGCCTTCGGCATTCCCTATGAGCAGGTGGACGGGATGGATGTGCGGGCCGTGCGCGAAGCCGGCGAGCGCGCCGTCGCCCACTGCCGGGCCGGCGAGGGGCCTTTCATCCTTGAGATGATGACCTATCGCTACCGCGGCCATTCCATGTCGGATCCCGCCAAGTACCGCGCCAAGGAAGAAGTGCAGAAAATGCGCGAGGAGCACGATCCGATCGAGCAGGTGAAGACCCGGCTCATCCGGTCGAAGGCGGCAACCGAGGACGATCTCAAGAAGATCGATGCCGAGATTCGCGCCGTCGTCACGGAAGCGGCGGAATTCGCCCAGGGCGATCCCGAACCGGACGTGTCCGAACTGTGGACCGATGTCTATGTGAACGCCTGAGCAGGGGGAGCCCAGCCATGCCGGTCATGCTCATACCTTCGCCCGGACTTGTGTTTTGCTGATATGGTGGCGATGAGCCGATAGCCCGATGACCCTGCCGACCACCAAGTCCGCGACCTATGCCGACCTCGAGGCGTTACCGCCCCATGTTGTCGGGGAGATTCTGTTTGGCGCGTTGATCACCCATCCGCGGCCGGCCCGGCGCCACGTGGTGGCCGCGCAGAATCTGGGCGCGATGGTTACACCGCCTTTCAGTTTCGGCCAAGGAGGGCCCGGCGGCTGGATCTTTGCCAGCGAGCCGGAACTTCATCTTGGTCCCCATGTGGTCGTGCCCGATCTTGCGGGATGGCGGCGTGAGAAGCTCCAAGGGCGCGGCGAGGGAGCTTGGTTTGAGGAGGTGCCGGACTGGATTTGCGAGATACTTTCCCCCGCCACTGAAGCCTATGACCGGGGTGACAAACGCCGCATATATGCGGGTTTCGAGGTGCCGTTCCTCTGGCATCTCGATCCTGGAAGCCGCGTCCTGGAAGTCTTCCAGCGCCAGGGCACAAGCTGGCTTCTGACCCACACGTTCACCGGACAGGATGATGTTGCCGCCCCACCCTTCGACGCCATCAGCTTTTCTCTTGGCCTGCTATGGCCGTTCGATCCGCCTGAAGACAGCAACCCGTAAAGAGGCACACTGAATGCCATCCATCCTCATGCCAGCCCTGTCGCCCACCATGGAAGAGGGCAAGCTTGCCAAATGGCACAAGCAGGTCGGTGACAATGTGAAGTCGGGCGACGTCATCGCCGAGATCGAGACCGACAAGGCGACCATGGAGGTCGAGGCCGTCGACGAGGGTCCGCTCACCGCCATCCTGGTTCCCGAGGGCACCGAGAACGTCAAGGTGAACACCCCGATCGCGGTGATTGGTGACGCTGATGCCGCCCCCCACCCAGCACCTGCGGCGCCCTCTTCCCCGCCTTCGGGGGAAGCGATTGTTGTTCCTCCTCCGATCGCTGGGGAGGTGGCGCGCAGCGCCGGAGGGGGGCCGAAACTCGCTGATCCCGATATCCCCGCCGGCACAGAGATGGTCTCGATGACGGTCCGCGAGGCGCTGCGCGAAGCCATGTCCGAGGAAATGCGCCGTGACCCCAGCGTCTTCCTCATGGGCGAGGAGGTCGGCCAGTATCAGGGCGCCTACAAGATCAGCCAGGGCATGCTGGACGAGTTCGGCCCGCAGCGGGTGATCGACACGCCGATCACCGAACATGGCTTTGCCGGCCTCGCCGTTGGCGCGGCCTTTGGCGGCCTCAGGCCGATTGTCGAGTTCATGACCTTCAACTTTGCCATGCAGGCGATCGACCAGATCGTCAACTCGGCGGCCAAGACGCTCTACATGTCGGGCGGCCAGATGGGCTGCCCCATCGTCTTTCGCGGCCCCAATGGCGCCGCCGCCCGCGTGGCCGCCCAGCACAGCCAGGACTATGCCGCCTGGTACGGTCATGTGCCGGGCCTGAAGGTCGTCATGCCCTACAGTGCCGCCGACGCCAAGGGCCTGATGAAGGCGGCGATCCGCGATCCCAACCCGGTGATCTTCCTGGAAAACGAGATCCTCTACGGCAAGAGTTTCGAAGTGCCGAAGCTCGATGACTGGGTCGTGCCGATCGGCAAGGCCAGGATCGCCCGCCCCGGCCAGCACGTCACTATCGTCTCCTTCGGCATTGGCATGACATATGCTTTGGGGGCGGCGGAAAAACTCGCTGCCGAAGGGATCGATGCCGAAGTCATCGACTTGCGCACCATCCGTCCCATGGACATTGAAACCGTGATCCAAAGCGTCAGGCGGACGAACCGCTGTGTCTGCGTGGAGGAAGGTTTCCCGCGCTTCTCGGTGACCTCCGAGATCGCCGCCGAGATCATGACCCACGCCTTCGACTACCTCGACGCGCCCGTCGCACGCGTCGCCGGCAAGGATGTTCCGATGCCCTATGCGGCCAATCTCGAGAAACTGGCGCTGCCCAATGTCGATGAGGTCGTCGCCGCAGCGAAGGGAGTCCTCTATGTCTGACGATCACCACCACAATCACCACGGCGAGATGCATCCCCATCAACTCGAGCCGCCGCATGAGGTGTTCCATGATCCCAATGCCGGCGAAATCGCCCGTGCCTGGATCACCAATGGCCATCTGAGCCTGGCCCTGCACGGCATGGCCTTCGGCAAGGCCGACACCTGGGGGCATGTCGTTGCCGGCATTGCCCAGAACGTGGCCCATATCTGCGCCCAGCAGGGCCAGGGCAGCATGTCGTCGAACCTGGAGGATATCCGCCGGATACTCGCCGACGATCTCGCCAGGGCTATCGGCCAGGCCAGCGCCGCGGCCGGCCGCTGAGCATCCGGCATATGGGTCAATGACGGGGGGCACAAGGAGTGCAACACGGGAGGTCGCCATGGCGGAACTCGCATTTCTCGACGACGACAAGCTGTTTGACGGCGAATGCGTGCGCTTCACCGGAACCGACGGCGAGGCGAAGGTGCTGTGCGGTGTGACGACCGCCGCCCTCCAGGCCCGCGATGCGGCGCTTCCGCATTACGGCCTGATCCCTGCTGAGGCCTTCCTCGAAAGCTATGAGCGCTACATGACCGAGATCCACACCGCTGCCCGCGTCAAGTATGGCCGCGGCCAATTCGAGACCGACCGCCCCGTGCGCGTTCTCGTGGACCGCTCCGACCTGTGCCCGTGACCCCTTGAACCCGAGGACCGAAGACTCATGCCGACCAATATCCTCATGCCCGCCCTGTCGCCCACCATGGAGAAGGGCAAGCTCGCCAAATGGCTGAAGAAGGAAGGCGACACGGTGAAGTCCGGCGACATCCTGGCCGAGATCGAGACCGACAAGGCCACCATGGAGGTGGAAGCCGTGGACGAAGGCGTGCTGGGCCGCATCCTCATCGCCGACGGCACCGACGACGTCGCCGTCAACACCCCGATTGCCATCATCCTGGGCGAGGGCGAGAAGGTGTCGGACATCAGGGCCGCCTCCCCCCACCCGGCGCCTGCGGCGCCACCCTCCCCGCCTGCGGGGGGAGGGATAGTCAAAACATCCTCCCCCGCTTCGGGGGAGGTGGCTCCGCGCAGCGGAGCCGGAGGGGGCGGCCACAACGGCACCCGCCTCTTCGCCTCGCCGCTCGCCCGCCGCATCGCCAAGCAGAAAGGCATCGATCTCGCGGCTGTCAAAGGCTCCGGCCCCCATGGCCGCATCGTGCTGAAGGATGTCGAATCCGCAAAACCGGGTGCCGCGCCGGCCGCCAGGCCTGCGGCCCCGCCAGCCCCGTCCATATCGGATGATGCCGTGCTCAAGCTGTTCGAGCCCGGCTCATACGAACTCGTGCCGCACGATTCGATGCGCAAGGTGATCGCCCGGCGCCTCACCGAATCGAAGCAGTCGATCCCGCATTTCTATCTCTCGGTCGACATCACCCTCGACCATCTGCTGGCGCTGCGCGAACGCCTCAACCTGCAGGCGCCCAAGGACAAGGATGGCAAGCCCGCCTGGAAAGTCTCGGTCAACGACTTTGTCATCAAGGCGCTCGCCATGGCGCTGATCAGGGTACCGGACGCCAATGCCTCCTGGACCGAGACCGCCATGGTGAAACACCGCCACGCCGATGTCGGCGTCGCCGTGGCGATACCCGGTGGCCTCATCACGCCGGTGGTGCGCAAGGCCGAAACCAAGGGCCTCGCCCAGATTTCGAACGAGATGAAGGACTACGCGGCGCGCGCCCGGGCCCGCAAGCTCTTGCCGCATGAGTACCAGGGCGGCTCCACCGCCGTCTCCAATCTCGGCATGATGGGGATCAGGAACTTCTCCGCCGTCATTAACCCGCCGCATGCCACCATCCTGGCGGTGGGCACCGGCGAGCGCCGCCCGGTGGTACGTGGGCAGAATATCGTCATCGAGCAGCAGATGTCGGTAACGCTCTCCACCGACCATCGCGTCGTTGATGGCGCGCTCGGCGCCGAACTCCTCGCCGCCTTCAAGCTCTATATCGAAGAGCCCGGCCTCATGCTCGTCTGACCACAAGGACACCAACGCCCATGCCCAACACCGTCCGCCTGCACCGCGTGCTGAAAGCTCCCCCTGAGCGTGTGTACAAGGCCTTCATCGACGCCGCCGCCATGGCCAAATGGCTGCCACCCGACGGTTACACCTGCACCGTCCATCACCTCGACGCCAAGGTTGGTGGCAGCTTCCGCATGTCCTTCACCAGCTTCGCCTCCGGCCACAGCCACTCCTTCGGTGGCGAGTACCTCGAACTGAAACCGCACGAGATGCTGCGCTATTCGGATCGCTTTGACGACCCCAACCTGTCGGGCGAGATCATGGTGACCGTCGTGTTGAAGGCCGTTTCCTGCGGCACTGACCTGAACATCACCCAGGAGGGCATCCCCGACCTAATCCCGCTCGAGATGTGTTATCTCGGCTGGCAGGATTCGCTCCGCCAGCTTGCCGCCCTGGTTGAGACCGCCGCGCCATGAAGACCATTCTGGCCTTCGGCGACTCCCTCACCTGGGGCTTTCGCGCCGGCGACTGGACCCGGCACGCCTTCGCGGACCGCTGGCCCAACGTGCTGGCGGCGGGCCTCGGCGGCAGGGCCCGCGTGGTGGAGGAGGGCCTCAATGGCCGCACCACGGCATACGACGACCACACCATGCCGGCGGAGATGAACGGCGCCAGGATGCTGCCCGCCCTGCTCAAGACCCATGAGCCGCTCGACCTGGTCATCATCATGCTCGGCACCAACGATCTCAAGTTTGCCGGCCGCTGCCGCGCCTTCGATGCCGCCCTGGGCATGCAGCGCCTCGTCGAGATCGTGCAGTGCCACCCGTTCAACAGCAATTACGCGCGGCCGCAGGTCCTCGTGATGTCGCCGCCGGCCCTTTGTCAGACATCTGACGAATGGTTCAACGAACTCTGGGGCCACGCCGTTGCCGAATCGAGGCATTTCGCCAGGCACTACGCCCGCGTCGCCCAGGAGATGGGCGTACACTTCTTCGATGCCGGGAGCGTGGCCACGACCGATCCGACCGATGGCGGCCATCTCGATGCGGAGAACACCCGGAAGATCGGTGCGGCGCTTGTCCCCCTGGTGAAGGGGATCCTGAGCCTGTGAGGCCGGCGCCGACCATCCGGCCCGCCACCAAGGCCGATGCCGCCGACATGGTCATTCTCGTCGACATTGCCGGTTACGGGCTGCCGCTGTGGGTGTGGTCGGGCCTGTACAAGGATGAGTCCTCGGTACTCGAAGTCGGTCGCGCCCGCGCCCGCCGTGACGCCGGAGCCTTCTCCTATCGCAATGCCCATGTCGCTGAGCATGATGGCGAAGTCGCCGGCCTGCTAGTCTCCTATCGGCTCGATGACCCCTATGTAATGCCGGACCTGTCGAAGTTTCCCTCCGAGTTCCGGCCGGCATTCGAGCTCGAGGCGATGGTTCCGGGGAGCTGGAACGTCAATGTCATTGCCGTCTATGCCGAGTTTCGCGGCATTGGCCTGGGCCGGCAGCTTCTCGACCATGCCGGCACCCTGGCGCGCGCCGCCGGCGCCGGACAGATGTCAATCATCTTCGAAAGCCGCAACAGTGCGGCGCATCGGCTCTACCGGCGCTGCGGCTACCGCGAACTGGCGCGCCGCGTCCGCATTCCGTTTCCGGGTGACCGCACCGGTTCCGAGGAGTGGGTGCTGATGACCCGGACGGTCACGGGGTGATGGGTCGATGCGGAAGCCGGCAGTGGTGTGCGGCGGGGGCACTGACCGTGAAACTTGAGCAAGACTGGAGTGCGTTGAATGGCTGACAATCAATTCGATATTCTGATCATCGGCGCGGGGCCGGGGGGCTATGTCGCCGCCATCCGGGCCGCCCAGCTTGGCTTCAAGGTGGGCATCGTCGAACGCGAGCACCTGGGCGGCATCTGCCTCAACTGGGGCTGCATCCCCACCAAGGCGCTGCTGCGCTCGGCCGAGATCTATCATTACATGCGGCATGCGAAGAACTACGGCCTCTCCGTCGAGAAGGTGGGCTTCGATGCTGCCGCCGTGGTGCAGCGCTCCCGCAGCGTTTCGGGCCGGCTCAACGGCGGTGTCGGCATGCTGCTCAAGAAGAACAAGGTCCAGGTGATCTGGGGCGAGGCGAAAATCACCAGGCCCGGCGAGGTGGTGGTATCGAAGTCATCCAAGCCAGCCATGCAGCCGCAGCATCCCGAACCAAAAGGTGCGGTGGGGCCGGGCACCTATCAGGCCAAACACATCATCATCGCCACCGGCGCGCGGCCCCGCGTGCTCCCCGGCCTTGAACCTGACGGCAAGCTGGTCTGGACCTATTTCGAGGCGATGGTGCCGCCGGCCATGCCGAAGTCGCTCCTGGTCGTGGGTTCGGGCGCCATCGGCATTGAATTCGCGTCGTTCTATAACGCCATGGGCGTCGATGTGACCGTGGTCGAGATCGTCGACCAGATCATGCCGGTCGAAGACGCCGAGATCGCCAGGATTGCCCAGAAACAGCTCGAGAAGCAGGGCCTGAAGATCAGGGTGGGTGCCAAGGTGGCGAGCCTCAAGAAGGCGGCGGACAATGTCACCGCCACCATCGAGCAGGGCGGCAAGACCGAAACGCTTACCGTCGATCGCGTGATCTCTGCCGTTGGTGTCCAGGGCAATGTCGAAGGCCTCGGGCTTGAGGCGGCAGGCGTCACGATCGACAAGGGCTGCATCGTGATCGATGGTTTCGGCCGCACCAATGTCCCGGGCCTCTATGCCATCGGTGACGTGGCGGGCCCCCCCATGCTCGCCCACAAGGCCGAGCATGAGGGCGTCATCTGCGTGGAAAAGATCAAGGGGCTCGATGTCCATCCGATGAACAAGGACCAGATCCCCGGCTGCACCTATTGCCACCCGCAGGTGGCGAGCGTCGGCCTCACCGAGGCCAGGGCCAAGGCGGCGGGCCATGAGCTGAAGATCGGCCGTTTCCCCTTTGTCGGCAACGGCAAGGCCATTGCGCTTGGCGAGGACCAGGGTCTCGTCAAGACCATCTTCGATGCGAAAAGCGGCAGGCTGCTCGGCGCCCATATGGTCGGCGCCGAGGTGACCGAGCTGATCCAGGGCTTCGTCGTCGCCATGGGGCTCGAGACCACGGAAGAGGAACTCATGCACACCGTCTTCCCGCACCCGACCCTTTCCGAGATGATGCATGAGAGCGTGCTCGATGCCTATGGCCGCGTCATCCATATGTGACCGCGGTGAATGGGGCAGCCCGGGCATGACCCTTGATACGGCTGCCGTGCTGGGCCATATGGTTCCGAATGATCGACGAAGCGAGGGGAGGGCCCCGATGGACACCCGTAGCATTGTGACCGCACTTGTTATCGGCCTTGTTGCCGGCTGGCTGGCGAGCTTCGTCGTTGGCGGGTCGGGGCTCCTCGGGTACCTGATCAGCGGCGTCATCGGCTCCTTCGTGGGCAGCTATGTGCTGGGCAAGGCCGGCGTCAACCTCGGCATCGGCAATGAATATGTGCGTGACACCGTGACCGCCACCATTGGCGCCATCATCGTGGTGATCATCGCGCGCATCATCATCTGAAGGCGGAGGCGACACGACCATGATGAGTGGCGTAATGGATTTGGGTGGCGGTGTCGGCTGGCTGGGCACGCTGTTCATCGGTGCTCTCGCCGGCTGGATTGCCGAGCGGCTGACCGGCAGCGACATGGGCCTGATCCGCAACATCATCACCGGCATCATCGGGGCCTATATCGGCGGCTTTCTGGCCAACGCCCTGGATCTCCGTCTTGGCGAGTTGTTTCAGGGCTGGTTCTGGGGCAATTTGCTCGTGTCGGTCGTGGGGGCCGTCATCTTTCTGGTCGCGCTCAAGCTGCTGCGTTCAAGCCGCGCCTGATCTGCGGCAGCCCTGGGAGAGGAGACTGAAATGCAAGGTTTTGGTTGGATCCTGACCATCATCATCGGCGGCCTTGCCGGATGGATCGCCGAAAAGGTCATGAAGTTCGACACCGGCCTGGTGATGAACATCGTTCTCGGAGTCGTCGGTGCCATCCTCGGCAACTTCCTGCTGATGACCCTGCTGGGCTTTACCTTCGCCGGTGTGTTCGGCCAGCTCATCGTGGCGGTCATCGGCGCCTGCATCCTGATCTTCGTCTACCGTGCCATCAAGGGCAGAAGCGCCTGATCCCCTGAGCCCATGACCAATCTCATCGACACGCTGAAGCGGCCACGCCCGCGCCACCCGGAGAAGGCGCACCGGCCCGATACACCGGTGTTGCGCAAGCCGGAATGGATCCGGGTGAAGGCGCCGGGCTCGCCCGTCTATGCCGAAACGCAGAAGATCGTTCGCGACAACCGGCTGGTCACGGTCTGCGAGGAGGCGGGCTGTCCCAACATTGGCGAATGCTGGTCCAAGAAGCACGCGACCTTCATGATCATGGGCGACACCTGCACGAGGGCCTGCGCCTTCTGTAATGTCAGGACCGGGATCCCCGAAGCTCTGGTCGCCGATGAGCCGGAGAAGGTCGGCGATGCCGTGGCCCGCATGGGGCTTGCGCACGCCGTGATTACTTCGGTTGATCGCGATGATCTCGACGATGGCGGCGCCCGCCATTTTGCCCGCACCATCACCGCCATCCGCGCCGCCTCGCCGTCAACCACCATCGAGGTTTTGACGCCCGACTTCCTCAAGAAGGATGGCGCCCTGGAGATCGTCGTCGAAGCGCGCCCCGACGTTTTCAATCACAATCTCGAAACCGTGCCCGCCCTCTATCTGCGGATCCGGCCCGGCGCCCGCTATTTCCATTCGCTGCGGCTGCTGCAGCGGGTCAAGGAGCTGGACCCTTCGATGTTCACCAAGTCCGGCATCATGGTGGGCCTCGGTGAGACCCGCGAGCAGGTCATGCAGGTGATGGATGACATGCGCTCGGCCAACATCGACTTCATCACCATCGGACAGTATCTTCAGCCGACCCGCAAGCACGCCGCCATCGACCGTTTCGTGACGCCGGACGAGTTCAAATCCTTCGAAACGATCGCCTACGCCAAGGGCTTCCTCATGGTGGCAGCTTCGCCGCTCACCCGCTCATCGCACCATGCTGGCGAGGATTTCGCGCGGCTCAAGGCGGCGCGCGCCAGCGCCCAGTGACAGGATGGACCATGCCCAAATTCAACATGACCCGTAAGTACCCTTATGCCGCTGCCGAGATTTTTGCGGTGGCCAGCGACGTCGCCTCCTACAGCGCCTTCGTGCCGCTGGTGCGCGACTCGAAAGTGTGGAAGCGCCAGACCCAGGACGATGGTACGCGTACCTTCAAGGCGGCGCTGACGATCAGCTACAAGAAGCTCAACATCCGCGAAGTCATCAGGGCCGACATGACCGTCGACGACAAGGCCATGACCATTGCCGGCACCTCGGCCGACGGCATGCTCAAGCACCTGAACAGCCTCTGGAAGGTTCGCGCCCTTGCCGAGGGTGGTGCCGAGGTCGAAATGGATATCGATTACGCCATGAAGAACAAGATGATGCAGGTCTTGGTCTCGGGCATGTTCGACCTCGCCATGCGCCGCATTGCCAATGCCCTCGGCGATCGCGTCGCCGCGATCTATGGCCACCAGCGCGTCGAGGCCTGAGACCGTCTCACCCTTCGATCGCTTTGCCAAGCAGGGCGAGAGCCTCGGCGGCCGACGCCTGCCGGATGGCCTGGCGGCTGCGAGGCCCGAATGCGTACGCCTGCACCCGCGGTGCCTGGCCCAATCTGGCGGTCCCCACATAGACGAGCCCCACAGGCTTCTGCGCCGTGCCCCCGCCGGGTCCCGCCACCCCCGTGACTGACACGCCCAACTGCGCACGCGAGTGCGTGATGGCACCGGCCGCCATGGCCGCAGCCACTTCGGCACTCACTGCACCGTATCGCGCTATGAGCGCCGGATCGACGCCCAGCAGCTCGCACTTGGCGTCGTTCGAATAGGTGACGAAGCCGCGCTCGAAGACGTCCGAGGAGCCGGCAATCGAGGTGATGAGGGCCGCGATGAGACCGCCGGTGCAGCTCTCGGCACTGGCAATCATGAGGCGGCGCGCCCGGCAGCCGTCGATCAGCCGGGATGCCGCTGCCAGAAGTTCCTCGGGAAACAGCCCGTTCACAGCGGCAGCCTGACCAGCACGCTGGCATGCGCCACGAGTCCCTCGCCGCGCCCGACGAAGCCAAGCTTCTCGGTCGTCGTGGCCTTGATCGCCACGCGCTCGGGGGCGATGTCGAGCAGCGCTGCCACCGCCGCTTTCATGGCCGCAAGATGCGGGCCGATACGCGGCGCCTCGGCGAGTATGGTGATGTCGGCATTGCTGACCACACCGCCCTTCGCCTTGAGGAGCGCCATCGCTCTTTCGACGAAGATCCGCGACGGCGCATTTTTCCACTGCTTCTCGCTGGGCGGGAAATGTGTGCCGATATCGCCTTCGCCAATGGCACCGAGAATGGCATCGGTCAGGGCATGCAGGGGCGCGTCGGCGTCGGAATGGCCCTTGAGCCGGGCGCGGTGTGCGATCCGCACGCCACACAGCATCACGTGGTCGCCGCTGGCAAAGGGATGGATGTCGATGCCATGGCCGGTGCGGATATCGCCAAGACGGTCGGCCGCCTGCCGGGTCAGCGCCCTGTCGGCTTCGCTGACATCCGCGGCGGTGGTGATCTTCTTGTTCTCGCTGCGCCCGGCAATGATGGCAACCGGAATGCCGGCCCGTTCGGCGATCGCCGCATCGTCCGTCAGGTTGGCTGCCGCGGCCCGATGGGCATCGCGATGGGCCGCCAGAATGGGGCCATAGCGGAAGCCCTGCGGTGTCTGCGCCGCCCACAGCGCGCTCCGGTCGACCGTATGCTCGATGATGCCGCCGGGCGCGCGTTTGACCGTTTCATTGATGGGCATCGCCGGGATGACGCCGTCGCGTGTGGCCAGCGCTGCAATGACATGGCTGATAAGCTCCTGCGACACGAATGGCCGCGCCGCATCGTGGATCAGCACGGCATCGGGAGCCAGCGGCTCGACAGCCTCGACGCCGATCCGGCACGAGTCCTGCCGCGTCGGGCCACCGAATACGGGTGCCAGCGGCTGCAGGCCGGCGGCGGATTCGGCGAACAGATCCTCATGGCCGGCGCCGATGACTGGCTGCACCCAAGCCACGCCCGGATGTTCCATGAAGGCTTTGAGCGTCCACCAGATGACCGGCTTGCCGCCGATCCTCTGGTACTGCTTGGGGAGTTCGCCGCCGGCCCTGATGCCCGACCCCCCGGCGACGATAACGGCCGCAACTTTCATATTCCGGCTCTATCAGCGGTAATTTCGGTGCGCAATCAGGGACCCTTGACCTGAAGCGAAAACTCGTTAGTTTGCGCAAATTATAGTCAATGAAATTCGATGCCTAAAATATGAGCATTCGAATAGGAAAACTGCAGACGCGCAACCGTGTGTTCCTCGCGCCCATGTCCGGCGTGAGCGATGAGCCATTCCGTCTGCTGGCCGCCCGGCATGGCGCAGGCCTTGTCGTTTCGGAAATGGTGGCAAGCGAGGAACTCGTGAAGTGCCGCCCCGACATGCTCCGCCGTGCCACCGGGGCAGGGCGCCTTTCGCCATTCGTCATTCAGCTGGCCGGCCGTGAAGCGCGGTGGATGGGCGAGGCCGCACACATTGCCGGTGACCTTGGCGCCGACATCATCGACATCAACATGGGCTGCCCGGCCCGCCAGGTCACAGGCGGCTATTCCGGTTCGGCCCTGATGCGCGACCTCGACCACGCCATCCGCCTCATCGAGGCGGTTCTTGCGGCAAGTCGTGTCCCGGTCACACTCAAGATGCGGCTGGGCTGGGACGAGCGGTCGCTCAACGCGCCGGAACTGGCCCGCCGCGCTGAAGCGGCCGGCGTCAGCATGGTGACGGTCCATGCCCGCACCCGCTGCCAGTTCTACAAGGGGAGAGCGGACTGGCCGAAAGTGCGGCTGGTGAAGCAGGCGGTCAGCATTCCGGTGATCGTCAATGGCGACTGCAGCTGCGCCGCGACCGCCCGCCGCATGCTTGCCGAATCCGGCGCCGACGGAGTGATGCTCGGCCGCGCCAGCTATGGCCGGCCGTGGTGGCCGGGTGTGGTCGCCGAAGCGCTGGATCCCGGTACTGGCGTGGCGCCGCCAACCCTGAGACAGGAACACGATATCCTGCTGAGCCACATCGAGGCCATCTGGTCGCATTATGGCGCCGCGCACGGCAACCGCATCGCCCGCAAGCACCTGGGCTGGACCGTCGACCGCAAGGTCGCAGATGGGATGCTCAGCCCGGCCGGCGGCCGCGCCTTCCGCGCCAAACTCATGGCCTTGAGCGACAACCGGCAGGTCCGCACCACGTTGCGTGAAGTTTTCGCGGCGATGGAAACGCCAGGCAGGATCGCGGCATGAACATGGTCGCGCAGCCGCCAGCCGCCGCATTGCCGCTCCAGTCCCTGCTGGATGCCATTCCAAATCCCCTGATTGCCATCGACCAGGCCGAGTCGCTGTGTTTCGCCAATGTCGCGGCCGAAGACTTTTTCCAGTTGAGCCGGGCGCAACTGGTGCGCCACCGGCTGGCGGAACTCGTACCCGCAGCCAGCCCGGTCTTCCACAGCCTTGCCGAGGTGCGGAAGTCTGGCGGCTATGTCAGCGAATACGGCGTGACCGTCGGCACCCCGCGCTCCGGCGGCGAGCGCATCGTCGACCTTCAGGTGGCGCCCTTGACCGACGAGCCGGGGCATCTCCTTGTCATGCTTCTGCCGCGTTCGATGGCCCTCAAGTTCGACCAGCAGCTGACCCACCGCGGCGCAGCCCGCTCGGTTTCGGGCATGGCTTCGATGCTTGCCCATGAAATCAAGAATCCGCTGGCCGGTATCCGGGGCGCCGCGCAGCTGCTCGAACCCGCGCTGGGTGACGAGGATCGCGTGCTGGCCCGCCTGATCTGCGACGAAACCGACCGTATCCGCGATCTCGTCGACCAGATGGAGATTTTCTCCGATGAACGGCCCGTCGAAACCCGCCCGGTCAACATCCACGCCGTGCTCGGGCGCGTGAAGCTCCTGTCCGACGCCGCCGCCCATCACAACATTGCCATCCGCGAGGAGTATGATCCCTCCTTGCCGCCGGTCGTCGGCAACCAGGATCAGCTCATTCAGGTCTTCCTCAATCTCGTGAAGAACGCCGTTGAAGCCATCGAGCGCGATGCCGGGTCGGGCGAAATCGTGCTCACCACGGCGTTCCGGCCGGGCGTCAGACTCTCCATGCCCGGCGCCCAGGAACGCATTTCCCTGCCGCTCGAAGTCTGTATCCACGACAATGGGCCGGGCATCCCCGAAGATCTGCGTCCGCACATCTTCGAGCCGTTCGTCACGGCCAAGCCCGGCGGCAAGGGACTGGGCCTTGCGCTCGTTGCCAAGATCGTGCGGGACCACGGCGGTGTCGTCGAATGCCAGGCGCGCGAGCGCGGCACCACTTTCAGGGTGCTGCTGCCCATGATGAAGGAGCACGCGGCTGCAACGGCGGCCGCAGACCGGGGAATCGAGCCATGAGCCAGAAGACTGTTCTTGTTGCCGACGACGACAGCGCCATTCGCACCGTCCTGACCCAGGCATTGCTTAGAGCCGGCTACGCCGTGCGGGCAACCGCCACCGCCACCGGCCTGTGGCGCTGGGTGGCCGACGGGATCGGCGATGTTGTCGTGACCGATGTCGTGCTGCCCGATGAGAGCGCCTTTGACGTGCTGCCGCGCATCAAGAAGCTGAGGCCGGCCCTGCCGGTCATCGTCATGAGCGCCAAGAACACCATCATGACAGCGATTACCGCGGCCGACCGCGGCGCCTACGACTATTTGCCTAAGCCCTTCGATCTCAACACGCTGGTGTCGCTGGTGGGCCGGGCCGCGGAAAATACCGGCCGCCCCGCCGCCAGTCCGCAGCCTGCCAACGAAAACCTGCCGATTATCGGCCGTTCTCCCGCCATGCAGGAAATCTACCGGATCATCGCCCGGCTCACCCAGACCGATCTCACCGTCCTCATCGAAGGCGAGTCAGGCACCGGCAAGGAACTGGTGGCCCGCGCCCTGCACGACTACGGCAAGCGCCGCCGCGCCCCCTTCGTGGCGGTGAACATGGCCGCCATTCCCCGCGAACTGATCGAGAGCGAGCTGTTCGGCCACGAAAAGGGCGCCTTCACCGGCGCGACCTCACGCTATGCCGGGCGCTTCGAACAGGCCGAGGGCGGCACCCTGTTCCTCGATGAAATCGGCGACATGCCGCTCGAAGCCCAGACCCGCCTGTTGCGCGTCCTGCAGCAGGGTGAATATTCGACCGTCGGGGGCACCTCGGCCATCAAGACCAATGTCCGGATCATCGCTGCCACCCACCGCGACCTGCGCCAGCTGATTGCCCAGGGGACCTTCCGCGAAGACCTCTATTTCCGCCTGAACGTCGTGCCGATTCGCATTCCGCCGCTGCGCGAGCGGCTGGAGGACATCGGCGATCTGGTTCGCCATTTCCTCGCGCGGGCCGAGCGCGAAGGTCTGCCCGCCAAGCAGGTGGCGGGCGAGGCGATCGAGCGCCTCAAGAACCACCGCTGGCCCGGCAACATACGTGAGCTGGAGAACCTGATGCGGCGGATCGCCGCCATCCATGTCGACGAGGTCATCTCGGCCGCGGTGATCGATCGCGAGCTGGCGACCGTTCCGATTGGCGGAAGGCCCGCCGAGGCGGGCGTCGAGGAAAGCCTTGAATCCTATCTCGAATCCTACTTCGCCTCGTATTTTGCCGGCTTCAGCGGCGCCCTGCCGCCACCCGGTCTCTATGAGCGGACCCTGGAAATGATGGAACCGCCGCTGTTGCGCGCCTGCCTTGCCGCCACTGGCGGCAACCAGATCAAGGCCGCGGAGCTGTTGGGGATCAACCGCAATACGCTGCGCACCAAGATTCGCCAGCGCGGCATCCGCATTGCCAAGGGCCTGGCCTGAAGGGCAGTGTCGCAAATTTGCCACGATGACTGTTGAGTTTCTGCAACAGGCCGCTTAGGCCTGGTCAGGGGAAACTCAGCATGTACCGGCCGGCGCGCATCCGCGATGCACTGTCAGTGACCCGCGCCTATTTTGCCTGGGCCGGGCTGGTGCTGGTGATGCTGGCAATCCTGGCCGGCCTTGCCACCTTCACGATTCTCACCGGCCTGACACCGATTGACCCCGACCGCGATGTGGTGGTTGTGCTCCTGGCTGTCAATGCCGTCCTGGTTTTCGCCATGGCCGGCATGGTGGCCTGGCAGGTCTGGCGGCTGGTGCAGGAGCGCCGCCGGGGCCTGGCGGGGGCGGGTTTGCACATAAGGCTCGTGTCGCTGTTCAGCATCATTGCCGCGCTGCCGGCGGTGATTGTCGCCGCCTTTGCCGCCGTGACTCTGAACCGCGGCCTTGACGCCTGGTTCTCCGCACGCACCCAGGAGATCGTCAATACCGCGGTCACCGTCGCCGAGGCCTATATCCGCGACAATGGCGAGATCGCCCGCGGCGACATCGCCGCCGTGGCAGCCGATCTCAACCAGCAGAAGGATCTCTACGACAGCGACCGCGCCGAATTCGCCAAGCGCGTCGCCCGCCATGCTGCCCTGCGCGGCCTGGTCGGCGCCTTTGTCTTCGACTACGCCAACAGGCGTATCGACGCCAATGTAACGCTGAACAAGAACATTGCCTTCCGCGCTCCCAGCGACGACATGATCAGGCGTGCCGACCAGGGCGATCTGGTTATCATTCCGCCGACCCAGGGCGCCAGTATCGTTCGTGCACTGATCAAACTGACCGGTTTTCCGTCGCACTACCTTTATATCTATCGCGCGGTCAACCCTTCGGTGATCGAGCAGCTTGCCAAGACCCGCGCCGGCAAGGCTGAATATGATCGCCTCATGGAGCAGCGCCTCGGTGTCCAGATCACCTTCGCGCTGATGTATGCCGGGGTTTCCTTCATCTTTCTGCTTTCCGCGATCTGGCTCGGTCTGTGGCTGGCCGATCGTATCGTCGCACCCGTCGTGCGGCTGCTCGACGCTTCCCAGCGCGTGGCGGCGGGTGACCTCGACGCCAAGGTCAGCATCATCGAGGGGCCGGGCGATCTCGCAACGCTGACCCGCACCTTCAACAGCATGACCGATCAGCTCAAGGCCCAGCGCAATGATCTCGTTGCCGCCAACGCCCAGATCGACGATCGCCGCCGCTTCATGGAGGCCATGCTTTCCGGTGTCAGCGCCGGCGTGCTCGGACTCGATGCCGATGGCCGCATCTCGCTGGTGAATCCTTCGGCCCTGAACCTGCTCTCCCGCGACGTCGACGAGCTCCTCGGGCGGCCCCTCGACGAGGCGATCCCCGAATTCGCCACGCTCTATAATCAGGCAATGGCCAGGTCTTCAGGCCTCGCCGAAGGCCAGGTCAACATGCGCCGCGCCGGTGCCGACCGCAACTATGTGGTCCGGGTCACGACCGAGGTCTCCGACGACAACGAGCATGGCTATGTCGTCACCTTCGACGACATCACCGAGCTGGTGCAGGCCCAGCGCAACTCCGCCTGGGCCGACATCGCCCGCCGCATCGCCCATGAGATCAAGAACCCGCTGACACCCATCCAGCTGTCGGCCGAGCGCCTGCGCCGCAAATACGGCAGGGAGATCCAGACCGACAAGACCGTCTTCGAACAGTGCACCGACACCATTATCCGCCAGGTCGGCGACATCGGCCGCATGGTCGATGAATTCTCCGCATTTGCCCGCATGCCTGCCGCCGTGCTTGAGCCGCACGATCTGGTCGAGATCGTGCGCGAAGCGACGGTGCTGCAGCGGGTGAGCGCCGGCGACGTCGCCGTCGATATCGCCGTGCCCGCCAGCCCCATCACCTTCAGTTTCGATCGGCGGCTCGTCACCCAGGCGGTCATCAATCTCGTCAAGAACGCCCGCGAGGCGATCGAGACGCGGCTTGCCGCCCATCCCGAGCCGCCCGGCCGCATTCTCGTCGAAGCCGGACTCGATCACGGCCGGCCCTTCATCCGGGTGACCGACAACGGTGTCGGCTTGCCCCAGGAAAACCGTCACCGCCTGACCGAGCCTTACATGACGACCCGCGAAAAGGGCACCGGGCTTGGGCTTGCCATCGTCAAGCGCATCATGGAGGAGCATCACGGCAGGCTGACGCTGGACGATGCCCCCGCCGATTTCAGCGCCGGTTTCGGCGCCCGTGTGGAACTGCAGTTTGTAGGACCGGTACTGCGTAACGAAGACATCCCCGAACGGCCGGAAGCGGTCAGTGCCTGAAACGAGAGTGACAAGACATGAGTGCTGACATTCTTATCGTCGACGATGAAGCTGACATCCGTGAACTGATTGCCGGCATTCTTCAGGACGAAGGTTACGAAACGCGGCTCGCCCATAACAGCGACGCCGCCATCGCCGTCATTGCCGACCGGCGTCCCTCGCTCGTCGTGCTCGACATCTGGCTGCAGGGCTCAAAGCTCGACGGCCTCGATCTGCTCAACGTCATCAAGGAGAAGCATCCGGAACTTCCGGTGGTCATCATCTCCGGCCACGGCAACATCGAGACGGCCGTGTCGGCGATCAAGCGCGGTGCCTACGAGTACATCGAGAAGCCCTTCAAGGCCGACCGCCTCATCCATGTCATCGGCCGGGCCCTCGAGGCGACCCGCCTGCGCCGCGAGAACGAGGCCCTCAAGGGCCGCACCGGCAGCGACACCGAACTGCTCGGCAACTCCATGGCGATGCGCCAGCTCCGCCAGACGCTGAAGAAGGTCGCGCCCGCCAACAGTCGCGTGCTGATCTCGGGGCAAATGGGCACCGGCAAGGAACTGGCGGCGCGCGCCCTGCATGCCATGTCGGCCCGGGCCGAATGGCCCTTCGTCATCCTGAGCGCCGCCACCATGGCCCCGGAGCGCATCGAGGAGGAACTGTTCGGCACCGAGGATCCCTTGACCGGCGCGCTGCGCGTCGGCGCCCTCGAAGAGGCGCACAACGGCACGCTGTACATCGATGAAGTGGCCGACATGCCGCTCGAGACCCAGGGCAAGGTCCTCAGGGTGCTGGTCGAACAGACCTTCCAGCGTGTAGGGGGGAGCAAGCGCGTCAAGGTCGACGTCCGTATCGTGTCCTCGACCAGCCGCGACCTTGGTGCCATGATCGCCGCCGGCACCTTCCGCGAGGACCTGTTCCACCGGCTGAGCGTCGTTCCGGTGCGCGTCCCTTCGCTGGCCGAGCGGCGCGAGGATATTCCCGAACTGATCCAGCATTTCGTGCGCCAGTACTCGCATGCCTCCGGCCAGCCGGTCAGGCGCTTTGCCGAGGACGCCATCGCCATCCTCCAGACCCAGGACTGGCCGGGCAATGTCCGCCAGCTCCGCAACAATGTTGAGCGCGTGCTGATCCTGGCTGGCGGCGACGGCACCGGCGAGATCACCGCCGCCATGCTTCCTGCCGAGGTCGGCAGTTCCATGACCCAGGGGATCGGCGGCTTCGGCGGTGAGCACCTCCTCGCCATGCCGCTGCGCGAAGCCCGCGAGGCCTTCGAGCGCGATTACCTGACCGCCCAGATGGCCCGTTTCGGTGGCAATATCTCGCGCACCGCCGCTTTCGTCGGCATGGAACGTTCCGCACTCCACCGCAAGATCAAGCTGCTGGGCCTGGGCAATGGCCGCGGTGATGACGAGGTGGCCGCCTGACATGGCCTTTGGTCGGGTTGAAGGCCCCGCCTTCCGCCTGTAGAGAACCGGTAAGCAGGTCGGTGACAGGGCAGGGAATGTTCAGGAAGATTTTGATTGCCAACCGCGGCGAGATCGCCTGCCGCATCATCCGGACGGCGCGCCGCATGGGGATCGAAACGGTGGCCATCTATTCCGACGCCGATGCCCGCGCGCTCCATGTGGAAATGGCCGACGAGAAGATTCATATCGGCCCGCCGGCGGCCGCCCAGTCCTACCTGCTGATCGACCGCATCGTCGCCGCCTGCCAGGCAACGGGCGCCGAAGCGGTGCATCCGGGCTATGGCTTCCTCTCCGAGCGCTCGGCCTTCCCGAAGGCATTGGCCGCGGCCGGCATCACTTTCATCGGCCCCAATCCCGCCGCCATCGATGCGATGGGCGACAAGATCGAATCGAAGAAGGCCGCCGCCGCGGCCGGCGTATCGACGGTGCCCGGCTACTTGGGCATCATCGCCGATGCCGCCGAAGCCGTTCGGATCGCCGACGAGATCGGCTATCCGGTGATGATCAAGGCTTCCGCCGGTGGCGGCGGCAAGGGCATGCGCATCGCCCATTCCGCGCCTGAAGTCCGTGACGGCTTTGACCGGGCACGCTCCGAAGCCGGCTCGTCCTTCGGCGATGACCGCGTCTTCATCGAGAAGTTCATCGTCAATCCGCGTCACATCGAGATCCAGGTGCTGGGCGACCGGCACGGCAACGTGATCCATCTCGGCGAGCGCGAATGTTCGATCCAGCGCCGCAACCAGAAGGTCATTGAGGAAGCCCCATCCCCCTTGCTCGATGCCCGGACCCGCAAGGCCATGGGCGAGCAGGCCGTGGCCCTGGCCAGGGCGGTCAATTACGATTCCGCCGGCACCGTCGAATTCGTGGCCGGCCAGGACCGCTCCTTCTACTTCCTCGAAATGAACACCAGGCTGCAGGTCGAACACCCGGTGACCGAACTCGTCACCGGCATCGACCTCGTCGAGCAGATGATCCGCATCGCCGCCGGCGAGAAGCTGGCGCTGAAACAGTCCGACGTGAAGCTGAAGGGCTGGGCCATCGAGAGCCGCATCTACGCCGAGGATCCCTACCGCAACTTCCTGCCCTCGACCGGCCGGCTGGTGAAATACCGCCCGCCGGCCGAAAGCTGCATGGATGGCGTGACTGTCAGGAACGATACCGGCGTCTATGAGGGCGGCGAGATTTCGATCTGGTACGACCCGATGATCGCTAAGCTCTGCACCCATGCCGACAGCCGCGCGGCAGCAATCGCCGCCATGGGCCGGGCGCTCGACGCCTTCCATATCGACGGCATCCAGCACAACATCCCCTTCCTGTCGGCCATCATGCACAATCGCCGCTGGCAGGCGGGCAACCTTTCGACCGGCTTCATCGCCGAGGAGTTCCCGCAAGGTTTCCATGGCAGCGATTTGCCGCCCGGGCTTGCCGTGACACTCGCCTGCGTGGCCTGCGCCCTCGACAATGTCGAGAACCGCCGCAAGCGGCAGATTTCCGGGCAGATGAGCGGAAGGCCTGTCACCTTTGCGCCGCGCCGCGTCGTCAGGCTGGGAGCCGACTGGCACAGGCTGGATATTCTTCACGAGCAGGAACGCCTCATCGAGGTGAGCCATCCGGGGATCGCCGCAACGCCCCGGGCGATAGCCGCAGACTGGGTTCCCGGCCAGCCGGTCTGGTCGGGGACGATCGATGGCGAAGCGGTCACCGTGCAGGTGCGCCGCATCCTCAACGGCTACCGCCTGTCCAGCCGCGGCGTCGTGGTGGACGCCTATGTCTATACCGAACGCGAAGCCGAACTGGCGAAGCTCATGCCCGACAAGCCCGCCGCCGACACCTCGAAGAAGCTGCTCTGTCCGATGCCGGGCCTGGTGGTGTCGATCAGCGTGACGGAAGGCCAGGAGGTCAAGGCCGGCGAGGCGCTGGCCATCGTCGAGGCCATGAAGATGGAGAACATCCTGCGCGCCGAGCGCGACGTCACCGTCAAGAAGATCAATGCCCGCAAGGGTGACAGTCTCGCCGTCGACGCGGTCATCATGGAGTTCGCATGACGGCGGTCCGGGTTATCGTGAAGGGCAGGGTGCAGGGCGTGGGCTTCCGCGCCTGGGTGGCCGACGAGGCGGAGGGCCGCGGCCTCAAGGGCTGGGTGCGCAACCGCCGCGACGGCTCGGTCGAAGCACTGTTTGCCGGCGGCCGCCAGGCCGTCGAAGCCATGGTCGCGGCCTGTGCCGGCGGCCCGCCGGCGGCGCGGGTCACGGCGGTCGAGCAGTATCCCGCCGAGCCGCACGGACTTGCCGCTTTCGACGTCCTGCCGACCGCCTGACCCGTTTCACGCGATATGCGAGATCATGCTTCTAAAGGCCCGAAAAGACGGGAAAATTCCTCTTTCAGAGCCGCATCGACTTCGGCCATGTCCGCCGTCACGCCGAGAGCCCTGAGGCTGGTGACGCCGTGGCCGCTGACCCCGCAGGGCACGATGCCGCCGAAATGTTCAAGCGCCGGATCGACATTGAGGCTGATGCCATGAAACGTCACCCAGTGCCGGACCCGGATGCCGATGGCGGCGATCTTGTCCTCGGCGCCGGGCCCGCGCTCGGGCCGCCTGACCCACACGCCCACCCGGTCCTCGCGGCGCTCGCCCGTAACACCGAAGCGCGCCAGCGTGGCGATGATCCACGCCTCGAGCCCGGCGACGAAGGCCCGCACATCCTGGCCCCGCTGGCGGAGATCGAGCATCACATAGGCCACCCGCTGGCCGGGCCCGTGATAGGTGTATTGCCCGCCGCGGCCCGTGCGGTAGACCGGGAACCGGTCGGGCCACAGGAGGTCGGCATCGCGCGCACTGGTACCCGCGGTGTAAAGCGGCGGATGTTCGAGGAACCACAGGCGCTCGGGCGCGGAACCGGCGGCGATCGCCGCCACCTCGTCCTCCATGCGCGCCACCGCGTCCGGGTAGTGCACCAGCCCCGCCGCGGTCTCGAAGGCCACCGCCGCGGCCGCCTGGAGCGTTGGCTTGAGGGCATCGCGCGCACGCATGCCGCCCTCCATACAGGAGCCCGACACGCGCGGAAAGAACCGGTTGCTTTCGCGATTTCCCCCTGTTACACACCGCCCGCTTCCAGCGGTTTGCGGCCGTGGCGGAATTGGTAGACGCACTAGCTTGAGGTGCTAGCGGGTAACACCGTGGAGGTTCGAGTCCTCTCGGCCGCACCAGAATTCCCGGACCGGACACGGCGCAGCGGCAGCCTCCGGGCCTGCCGGCGGTTGCGGCGCGCATGACCGGGCAGTTTGACGCCACGGGTGCCTCAGGACGTATCGGGCCTGAGCGCCTCGCGCGCCATCCAGTGGCATTCTTCCAGCACCTGGTCGATGGGATGGGCGTGGCGCCGCCGGTGGCCCGGCGGCGGCCCCGGCCGCAGCGGCGAGGTGAATTTCGGGCTCGGCAGCAACCGCCGCCGCGCCCGCCAGCGGGCAAGCCGCCGGGCCTGCCGCGGCAGGTCGTCGAGTGCGAGCTTCAGCGCCTCAAGCCGCCGGATGAGCGGCCTGGCATCGATCGGCGCGTCGGCTGCGGGCGGACCCGGGCCCCAGGGAGCGGCAGCGCGCCGGAACGGCGGCGCCAGCGGATCGGCCGCAAACAGGTGGAGGCGGGGCTCCGCCTGCTGTGCGGTCCGGACCTGGCGGGGCGCACCGGTGCGCTTGCGGGAATCGAACAGGGGAAAGGCCGCGCGCCCGCTTCCCTTGGCGGCCAAGACCAGCCCCGCCGGCATTGGGCGCCGGGGCGGCAGCGTCACTTCGAGGCCGCGCGCCGCCATGACGATGAGCCGCCTGAGCGCCGACTCGGCGGGGCGCAGCACGCGCAGGACCGCGAAATAGAGCGGCCGGGGCACCGCCGCGGCCGCTACACTGTCCGCAAGTCCCAGCATCGCGAACAGGCTTGCGATGATGCCCCTGAGGGCGTCGCGGTTGCGGTCGATGGCGTGGGCCCAGTCCATATGAGTTCCTCGCGGCAGAACAAACAAGGAACATACAGCATGGGAATCTGCTGTCAAGGAGAATTTTGCTCGTGGCGCCCGGGGCACCCTCATCCGCCCTCGGCCCAAAGGGGCCCTCACCCGCCCTTCGGGCACCCTTGTATCTGGACAACGT
>CAZIXE010000020.1:0-59781 GCA_964543235.1 uncultured Rhizobiaceae bacterium
CCGCCCATGCCCGCATCACCGGCAACCAATTTGCTGAACTTGACGGACACTACTGCCGCCCCCTCCGGCCGCCGGTGGCGGCCACCTCCCCCGCAAGGGGGGAGGATGCAATCGTGGAGGTGTCCGGGTGGGGCGGGTCGGCTCTCACCCGGCACGGCGGGCCGCCCCCTCCGGCCGCCGGTGGCGGCCACCTCCCCCGTGAAGGGGGAGGATCGCTCAGGCGGTGAGGCGGGCCAGCGTCTCGGTGATGGCGCGGGCCGGAAACGGCTTCTCGATGAGCGGTATGCCCTCCAGCGTGTCGCCCGCCCTGGTGGTGCCCAAGAGATCGCCGGTCACGAAGGCCATGCGCCGGGGGTAATTGCCGTCGAGGGCGGAGAGCTTGCGGCTCAGGGTCAGGCCGTCCATGCCGGGCATGCGGAGATCGCAGAATACCGCGTCATAGGGCTTCCTGGCGGCGAGTTCGAGGGCGCGGAAACCGTCCTCGGCATGGTCGACGCCATGGCCCTCGCGCTCCAGTATGTCGCGAATGAGCCCCGCCACTTCCGGTTCGTCATCGACCACGAGAACCAGCTGCTTCGCCCGGGGCTTCGGCGGCGGCGCCTCCTTCACGGCGGCGGGGCCGACGGCGACGGCGACGGCGGCGGTGACGGGGAGCGTCAGGCGGAAGGCCGCCCCCTGGCCGCGCGGCCTCGGCACGGCCTCGAGATGGCCGCCATGGGCCGCCACCATGCCGAAACTCACGGCCAGCCCCATGCCGGTGCCGACGCCGACCTGCTTGGTGGTGAAGAAGGGCTCGAAGATGCGCGAGGCAATCTCCGGCCTGATGCCGGGGCCGGTGTCGCGCACCTCGGCGAAGGTGGAGCGGGCGCCGGGCGAGACGCCGGTGCGCAGCGTGATCACGCGGGGCCCGTCGACCTCGCGCAGCGCATGCTCGGCATTGACGATCAGGTTGACGAAGACCTGCACCATCTGGTCGAAATCGGCGACATTGTCGGGCAGGCGCTCGTCGAACTCGCGCTTCACCACGATGCCGGCCGAGCGCAGCGGATAGGCGACCAGATCGAGGGCGGTGTTGATGGCGTGGTTGAGCGACATGGGGGCGCGCACGGCGGGGGTCTGCCGGGCCATGGCGAGGAAGGTCTTGGCCACCTTGGCGCAGCGCTCGGCGGCCTCCCTGAGCTTGGTGAGCCGCTCCTTCTGGGCGGGATCGGCGGCATCCTCCTCGAGCATGATGGCGCGGCCGATCACCACCGAGAGGGGATTGTTGAGCTCATGCGCAACGCCGGCCAGCAGCGAGCCCAGCGCCGTCATCTTCTCGCTCTGGTGCAGGGCCTCGCGCTGCCTCGCCACTTCCTGCTCGGTCCTGCGGCGCTCGGTCAGGTCGCGGACATAGGCGACGAAGAGCCTCCGGTCGGCGCGCCTGATCTCGGTGACGGCGACTTCGAGCGGCACCTCGCTGCCCGAACCATGCAGGCCGGTGGCCTCGAAGCGGCGGCCGAGCAGCGACTTGCTGCGGCCGCGCAGCAGGCGGTTCATGACATGGTTGAAGACGCGGCGCTCAGGCTCGGGCACCAGGGCATTGGCCACCGGCCGGCCCAGGACCTGGGTGCGGCGCTTGCCGAAGATCGCCTCGGCGGCGGGATTGAATTCGAGAATGGCGCCGCTCTCGTCGGCGACGATGATGCCATCGGGGGCGGTCTGCAGCATGGCCACACGGGTCGCCTCGCTCATGATCAGCGAGGAGGTCGACAGCTCGATGGCATCGCCCAGCATGTAGCAGATCGAGCGCAGCAGGCCCTTCTCGGAGGGCGACCAGACGCGCTCGGTCTCGCAATCGTCGAAGCCGACATGGCCCCACCACTGGCCATTGACCCAGATCGGGAACGAGATGAAGGACTTGATCTGCTGGTACTCGAAATCGTCGCGGAGATAGCCGCGAAGGTCGCGGGTCAGGCCCTCGATCAGCTCGCCGCGGCGGCGCTTCTCGGCCCAGGCCATCACGGTCTGGTCGGTCTCCAGCAGGCGTTCGCCGACGTTGCGGGGGTCGCTGGAGAGATCCTTGAGGCCGGGGGCGGCCCAATCAAAGATGCAGGTCTGGCCGAGGCCGCCGGTGGAGAGTTCGTGAACCTGGAAGAGGAAGACGCGGCTGACACCGAGGCTTTTGCCGATGGTCGCGAAAATATGCGGCACGTGGGAGCGCCAATCCCGCGTGGCGCGGAACAGCATCGCCGCCTCGGCGATCAGTTCCGCGTGCGAGACGGCGGCTTCGCTCATCCGGCGGCCCCGCGCGGCTGGCCGGTGAAGAAGATGTAGCCCTGGCCGCGCACCGTCTTGAGCACCCGGGGCTTGCCGGGGTCCTCCTCGATCTTGCGGCGCAGGCGCATGATGCGGATGTCGATCGAGCGGTCGAAAGCTTCCATGTCGCGGTTATGGGCGAGGTCGAGCAGCAGGTCGCGGCTGAGGATGCGGTTGGGGCGCTCGGCAAAGGCCCGGAGCAGGTCGAACTCCATGGCGGTGAGCGGGACCTCCTCGCCACCCAGGCCGTAGAGCTTGCCCGAATCGAGGTTGAGAACGCAGCGGCCCATGCGCACCTCGTGGCCCATGGTGGCGGCGGCCTCGCCGGATTTCGATTGCAGCTCCATGCGGCGCAGCACGCTGCGCACGCGGGCGAGCAGTTCGCGCGGGTCGAAGGGTTTGGCGATGTAGTCGTCGGCACCCATTTCGAGGCCCACCACCTTGTCGATGGTGTCGCTCGAGGCGGTGACCATGATGATCCCGACCGGACCGTGGCTGCGCAGATAGCGCGCCAGCGTGAGGCCGTCCTCGCCCGGCATGCGCAGATCGAGGATCACGAGATGGGCCGGGCGCTCGCTCAGGATGGCGCGCATGGCGGCACCGCCGTCGGCCACGGACACGGCAAAGCCATGACGGGAGAGGTAATCGCGAATCAACTCGCGCACCTCCGCCTCGTCGTCTACGACAACGATGTGTGCATGCTCCATCGGGAGCGCTCTTCCGACATACCCGAAACAAGGATAGAGAGTGGCGCTATCGCACTGCAAGAGAAAAGCGCCCCAATATGGGGCGCCCCGCTCTTGCGGTGCACAAGACGTCACATCACGACGACGGTCGCGCCCAGCTTGACGTTGCGATAGAGCTCTTCGACATCGCCGTTCAGCATGCGGATGCAGCCCGAGGACGCCGCCTTGCCGATCGAGGACGGTTCATTGGTGCCGTGGATGCGGTAGATCGACGAGCCGAGGTAGATGGCGCGGGCACCCAGGGGATTCTCGGGGCCACCGGCCATGAATTCGGGGAGCTCGGGGCGGCGCCTGCGCATCTCTTCCGGGGGACGCCAGTCAGGCCACCGGACCTTGGCACTCACCTTGTGGACGCCGGACCATTCGAAGCCCGGCTTGGCCGTCGCGACGCGGTACTGCACGGCGCGGCCGTTGCCGAGCACATAATAGAGCTTCTTGTGACGGGCGCTGACCACGATGGTGCCGGGGGCATAATCCGCCTCGAAGGGCACGATCTTGCCACGCCTGAAACCGGACGCGGCGGGCGCCTGCTTCTGCTGCTGCAGGGCGGCCGGCCTGGCCGGAGGCACCAGCACCAGACCTTCGCCTTCCGGCGGGAGAGTCAGGGCACGGGCCCTGTCGGCATTCACGCCGCCAGCCAGCATGACCGTGGCAAGGACAGTGGCAGCGCCGAGCTGGCGCAGGTTCCTGAGGAGCATAGCCATCCTGCTCATCTTCATTTCCTCCGGCGCAATAACGCGCGATTTCGTGTTCGATGCGAAGCTTTTTCGTTCGAACCGGTTTCTGGAAAATGGCTAGAAAGCGAAAAGAGTGTTTCAACTGTTTCGCAGGGAGCGGCGGCGAGCGTGCCGCCGATTCGTGGGCCGATTTCCATACCGGAGGAGGAAATCAGCAAGGCTCATGCCAAGGGAGGCGAACAGAGGCCGGGCTACCGGCGCCGGCATCGCAGGCAGGGGGGCCAGCGAGATTGGCAAAGTGGCGATACGACAGATCCGGCGGGGACGGCCACCAAGTGCCCCTGCGCGCTGAAACAATCGAAACACAATTGCTCGGCACGCGAAAAACGCCGGAAACGAAGCGCGATTAGTTTCGCTTCAAGTTCAGATGCAGGCGGAACCGACGGAAACACAATGAGCAGCCTCCCACTCTTCATCGTGACCGGTCCGGCCGCAGCCCGCTTCGATTTCCGCCACCGCGCCATGCCCGCGCGCAAGGGGCCACGCGAGCCGGTCCGTTACGCCGAACCGGTCCGGATAGCCGGAACCGCCTGCGGTTTTTGATGGTTTCTTCCCGGGGCTGACATACCCGCCCCCTCGCATCCCGGGTGAAACAGACGGCGCCCCGCAGCATGAGCTGCCGGGCGCCGTTTGCATCGGGGCACAGGGCAGCCGCGTGGCACGGGACCTGCTCTGTCGTGAACCAGGATTAACGCTGTTCCAGCCTGAGGCACCTCCCATGATGCGCATTGCCGAGGCCGCGCGCCCCTGCCCGGCGGCTCCGCTTCTCCTTTTCGCCAAGGGAAGAGCCGATCCGTTGTCAAATGCCAAGCAATCGCCTATCGCGTGACGCAGCGGGCATCTGCATGACGATCGGTTCACAGTTCTGGCGATGGTTCTATCGCGCGCAGCGGTTCGCCGATGTGCCCGCGGTCATCGAACTGCTGCGGTTCCGCGAATTGCGCCGCAGATATTATGATGCGTTGTGGGCGCGGGCGGCGGCCGAGATCGGGGCGCGAATCGAGACGCCGCAATTCGGCTTCACAGCCCTGTCACGCGATGGATCCACCACCTACGTCAAGCAGGACCGGCTGATGCTCGACAGCTCGGTCATGCTCAATCTGCTGGGCAACAAGGCGATGACCTATGAGGTGCTGGCGCGCAAGGGCTGTCCCGTTCCGGCACATGTGGTGTTCAGCCTGGAGCAGTTCGACGCCGCGGCGGCCTTCCTGGAGCGCAGCGGCGGGCCGGTGGTCGTCAAGCCGGTGGCAGGCACGGGCGGCGGCAATGGTGTCACGACCGGTATCCGGGACCTGGCGGCGCTCAGGGCGGCGGCGCGCCATGCCGCGCGATTCGATTCCAAGCTCCTCGCCGAGGCGGAGGTCGCCGGACATTCCTACCGCCTGCTCTATCTCGAGGGACGGCTCGTGCATGCGGTGAGGCGCGATCCGCCGGTGGTCACGGGTGACGGGCGCCGCAGCATCAAGGCGCTGGCAGCGGCCGAGACCAGGCGACGGCTGACCGGCGCCCCGTTCACGGCGCTGAGCCCGCTGCGCATCGACCAGGAGGCGCGCAACACGCTGGCGGCGCAAAGGCTCGATGCCCGCAAGGTGCTTGCGGCGGGGCAGACGGTGACGGTCAAGAAGGCCGTCAACCAGAACGCCGCGCCACAAAACCACACGGTGACAGCCGATGTGCATGCCGAAACGGCGGCGGCCTGCGCGGCCCTGGTGCGGGATGTCGGCGTGCAGCTTGCCGGCATCGACATCATCTCGCCGGATATCAGCCGGCCGCTCGGCGAGAATGGCGGGCTCATCGGCGAAATCAACACCACGCCCGGCCTGCACCATCACGACCTGCTGGCAGACCGGCCGCCCGTGCCGTCGGTCGCCGCACAGATCCTCGACCACATGTTCCGGACCGGCCGGGGCACGATGCGGCTCGACCGCAGCTTTCCACACGCACAGAGCAAGGCGCCGGAGCATGCCGCATAGGATCCGGTTTCCGCTCGGCTCCAACGCGACACCGGTGATGGTGCTGGGGGGCAAGGACAATTCGCTGGCGGTGACGCGCCATCTCGGCAGCTACGGCATCAAGGTCAGGGTCAGCGGGCCGGCCAACTGCTGGGGCATGCATTCGCGCTATTGCGCCGAGCATTTCGCCATTCCGTTCGGCAGCGGGGCCGGTGCGTTCTGGAAGGAACTCCTGCTCGGGCCGGACAGCCGGCGGCTGCATGGCCACATCCTGTTTCCGTGCAGCGACGAGGCGCTGGAGTTCGTGGCGGCGCACGATGCGGAGTTGCGACAGCACTATCTGCTGTCAACGTCGCCGCCGCAGCTGGTGCTCGATCTCCTCGACAAGCAGCGCACGCTCGAACTGGCCGCGGCGGCGGGGATTCCGGCGCCGCGGTTCTGGGCGATCAAGTCGCTCGCCGATCTGGAGGGCATCGAGCAAAAGGTCGGGCTGCCGGCGCTGGTGAAGCCCGTCCATTCACACCGCTTCGCGCGGGTGTTCGGGGAGAAGCTGTTCATCGTGCAGGACAGCTATACCGAACTGGCGCGGCGGGTGGGACTGGCGCTGGAACACGGGCTCGACGTCATGGTGGTCGAAATGATCCCGGGGCCGGATACGCTGCTGTCGAGCTACAACACCTACATCACCGAAGACGGCGAGCATCTCTTCGCTTTCACCAAGCGGGTGATCCGGCGCTATCCGGTCAACAGCGGCAACGGCTGCTACCACGTCACCAAATGGGAGCCGGAAACGGCCCGGCTGGGCGCCGAGGTGTTCCGCAAGCTTGGCGTCAGAGGCTTTGCCAATGTCGAGTTCAAGCAGGACCCGCGCGACGGCCAGCTCAAGCTCATCGAAATCAACGGACGCTTCACGGCGGCGCATGAGCTGATCGTCGGATCGGGGGCGCCGGTCGATCTCGTGGCCTATTGCCATCTGACGAAGCAGCCGGGACCGCGCTTCGACAGCTACCGGGAAAATCTGCGGCTGTGGTATCCGTCGCGCGATTTTCTGGCCTTCCTGCAGATGCGGCGCCTGAACGGCCTGACGCTGCGCGGCTGGCTCAAGAGCATCGCCGGCGAGCGCATCGTGTTTCCCCTGCTGAGCACCGGCGATCCGCTGCCCATGCTCTATGCGGGGCTGGCCAATGCCGAACGGATCATCAGAGGACGAGGATGAGCGACAACAGGGTTCCAGTTGCTGCACTGAGGGCATTTGCGACGGCGGTGCTTAAGGCCAAGGGCGTGGACGCGGCCCAGCTTACCGCTACGGTTGACAACATGATGTGGTGCGAGTTGGCCGGCCGCAGCAATTTCGGCATCGAACGGCTGCCGATCCACGGCAAGCGCATCGACATGGGACTCATCAAATGTCCGTGCCGGCCGGTGTTCGAGGAGATCACCGAAAGCCTCGCCAGGCTCGACGGAGATGCCGGCATCGGCCACTACGTTGCGGAATTCGCGATGCGGAAGGCGATCGCCATGGCACGGGCCACGGGGATCGGCGTGGTCGGCGTCAGGAACAGCAATTTCCTCAATGCCGGGGCCTATTATGTCAAGCTGGCCGCCGACGAGGGAATGATCGCGCTGGCGATGAGCAATTCGTTCCCGAAGGTTGCCCCCTTTGGCGGCATCAAGGCGGTGCTCGGCACCAATCCCTTCGCCTTCGGGGCCCCGCGGGCGAATGGCGAACACCTCCTGTTCGACATGGCAACCAGCGGGCTGGCGGGCTCGACCGTGCGCGAGCACATCGCCAAGAACCTGCCGCTGGCGCCGGGACTTGCGGTCGATGCCCAGGGCCAGCCGATCACCGATCCCCGCAAGGTGAATGAGGGCGCCCTGCTGCCCTTCGGCGGGGCGAAGGGCTTCGGCCTGTCGCTGCTCGTCGAGATCCTGGCGGGGGTGCTGACCGGCGCGGGCGTCGGCGAGGGCGTCGCCTCGATGTACAACGATTTCACGCGGACGGCGAATATGGGGCATTTCATGCTGGCGCTCGATGTCGCGCGCTGGATGGCGATCGACCAGTACCATGCGCGCTACGACAGCCTGGTGGCGGCGCTCAAGGGGTCCGGGCCCGACGTGCTGCTGCCCGGCGAGATGCGCTGGAAGGCCTATCGCGAGAATGAGGTGCGCGGCGTCGCAATCGATCCGACGATCGCCAAGCCGGTCGGCAGATATGCGCTGGACCTCGGCATCACGCCGCCGTTTGCCGTCGACTGAAGCTTCACGGCCACGCTGCGGCCGTGGCCTCATGCAATTCCCGTGAGCCGCCGGCCTGCCGCTCAGCCGGACGCGCTGTCAAAGCGATGGCGGGCCTGGCGCACGCTGTCATGGTGGGCCGCCGACCACGCGACGAGCGATTCGAGGGGATCAAGCAGCGAGCGGCCGAGATCGGTCAGGGCATATTCGACGCTGGGTGGCACGGTCGGATAGACGGTGCGGGTGACGAGGCCGTCGCGCTGCAGATGGCGGAGCGTCTCGGTCAGCATGCGCTGGGAAATGTCGGGCACGCGGCGGCGCAGCGCGCCGAAGCGGACCGGACCGGCGCGCATTTCGACCAGCAACAGCACGCTCCACTTGTCGCCGATGCGGTCGAGCACATCGCGGACCGGGCAGCGGGCGTTCAGGGCCTCGTCCTGGCGGTGGGGGGCGTTATCGTGCTGGATCATGGTTCCTTCCGGGTAACCAGGCGCAGGAAAAGTGCCTTCTTGCGCCCTTCAATCAAGGTCTCTAATTCGCTTCTAGTCTAATTTCTAGACTAAAGCTACAGAAAAGGAGACCAGCATGTATCTCGTTACCGGCGCCGCCGGCCATCTCGGCTCGCTCACCATCGCCAGCCTCATCGCCGACCAGAAGGTCGCGCCAAAGGACATCATCGCCACGACCCGGAAGCCCGAGGCCCTGGCAGCGCTGGCCAAGCAGGGTGTTGCGGTGCGGGCCGCCGATTTCGACCAGCCGGAGTCGCTGGCCAAGGCCTTTGCGGGCGCGACCCGCCTGCTGCTGATCTCAACCGATGCCCTCGACCGGCCGGGACGCCGCCTCGAACAGCATCGCCGGGCCGTGGCGGCGGCGGCGAAGGCCGGGGTCAGGCACATCCTCTACACGTCGATGCCAAAGCCCGAGACCTCGGCGGTGACGTTCGCACCCGATCATCTGGGCACCGAGCGGGCGATCGCCGAGTCGGGCATTCCCGGCTGGACCCTGCTCCGCAACAACTGGTACTTCGAGAACCTGTTCTATTCGGTGCCGCAGGCGCTGGCCGCCGGCAGCTGGTATTCGGCGGCAGGTGACGGCCGAATCGCCCACATCGGCCGCGCCGACCTGGCCAGGGCGGCAGCGGCGGCGCTGGCCGCCAGCAATTCGGGGCAGACGACCTATACGCTGACCGGCGCCCGTGCCTACAGCACGGCGGAGCTTGCCGGGCTGATCGCCGCAGCGACGGGCAAGCCACTCAGCGTCGTGCCGGTCGATGCGGCCGCACTCATCCAGGGGATGGTGGCGCATGGACTGCCGGAGGCCATCGCCCAGGTCTTCGCGTCTTTCGATACCAACATCCGCCAGGGCGGGCTTGCCGATGTGACGGGCGACTTCGCCAGGCTCACCGGACAGCAGCCCACGCCGTTCGAAACCTGGCTCGAAGTCAATACGTCGGCGTTCGCCGGCGCGGCTGACCAGAAGTCGGCGGCATAGGTCGGCAGGAAAGCTTTGGTTTGCCAGTGCGGGTCCCACGCGGGCCCGCACTTGCCGGTGCGCAAGTGAAACTTGCCCGCATGTGCCATATATGGTACATCATACACCCATGGGTAGGCTGGTCCCGATCGCCGTCGCCTTCTGGGCCAGCAACAATGGACGCGAGCCGGTCCGCGCCTTTTTGAAGGACCAGCCCAAAGCCGATCGATTGCGCCTGGGCGAGGATCTGCGCAAGCTGCAGTTCGGCTGGCCGATCGGAATGCCGCCGGTCCGGCCGCTTGGCGACGGGCTCTTCGAACTGCGTTCTGCCCTGCCTAGCCGGCGCGAGGTGCGGATCATTTTCGTGGCCGCCGGGCGCCAATTGGTGCTGCTGCACGGTTTCGTCAAGAAAACGCAGAAAACGCCAGCTGACGAGCTTCGCATCGCGAAGGAGAGACGGAAGGAGCTGCTGTCATGACCATCAACCGGAAACACCTCGGTTCGCCGCTCGAGGACTGGCTCGAGGACGAAGGCATCCTTGAAGAGACTACCGCTTCGGCCATGAAAGCCGTGCTTGCCTGGCAGCTTCAGCAGGAAATGAAGAGAAAAAAGATCACCAAGCAAAAAATGGCAGTTGCGATGAAGACCAGCCGCGCCCAGCTCGACCGCGTGCTCGATCCCAACAGTGGCAATGTGACAATTGCGACACTGCGGCGCGCCGCCAAGGCCGTGGGACGGAAGCTCAAGTTGGAACTGGTTTAAGGCACACGCTGCATCTCCAGCTCAAATATCGAGGGTAATACCCGTGTGCTTCTCAATCTTGTTTTTCACCGGGGGCTTGAGCGGGGCGACGGCGCGCCGTCACGCGGAAGCATGGGTCCCGGCTCGCGCCGCGCGTGCCGTGCGGCTTGGCCGGGACGACGATTTGGGGGCGGGGCTCAGTTCCGCGCCTTGTCGACCAGCTTGTTCTTGGCGATCCAGGGCATCATGGCGCGGAGCTTCGAACCCACCTCCTCGATCGGATGGGCGTCGTTCACCCGGCGCGTGGCCTTGAATTTGGGCTGGCCGGCCTTGCATTCGCGGATCCATTCGGACGTGAAGGCGCCGGTCTGGATATCCTTCAGAACCTTGCGCATCTCGGCGCGGGTCCGATCGGTGATGATGCGGGGGCCGGTCACATATTCGCCGAACTCGGCGGTGTTGGAGATCGAATAGTTCATGTTGGCGATGCCGCCCTCATAGATCAGGTCGACGATCAGCTTCACCTCGTGCAGGCATTCGAAATAGGCCATCTCGGGGGCGTAACCGGCCTCGACCAGGGTCTCGTAGCCGGCGCGGATCAGCTCGACGAGGCCGCCGCAAAGGACCACCTGCTCGCCGAAGAGATCGGTCTCGCATTCCTCCTTGAAGGTGGTCTCGATGACGCCGGATCTGCCGCCGCCGATGGCGGACGCATAGGAAAGCGCCAGCTCATGGGCATTGCCGGAGGCATCCTGGTGGACGGCGATCAGACAGGGCACGCCGCCGCCCTTCTGGTATTCGCTGCGCACGGTGTGGCCGGGGCCCTTGGGGGCGATCATCACGACATCGAGAGACTTGCGGGGCTCGATCAGATTGAAGTGGACATTGAGACCATGGGCAAAGGCGATGGCGGCCCCGTCGCGGATATTGGGGGCGATCTCGTCGCGCCAGATATCGGCCTGGAGCTCGTCGGGGGCGCACATCATGATGAAGTCGGCCCATTTGGCGGCATCCGCAACACTCATCACCCTGAGGCCATCGGCCTCGACCTTCCCCGCCGTGGCAGAGCCGGGCCGCAGCGCGCTCACCACATTCTTCACACCCGAGTCATGGAGGTTGAGCGCATGGGCGCGGCCCTGGCTGCCATAGCCGACAATGGCCACCTTCCTGCCCTTGATCAGATTAACATCGGCATCCCGGTCGTAGTACACGCGCATGTCTTGAAGCCCTCTCTTGCGGTTCGCGCGGGCATAGCGGCCAGCGCCCGGCAAGGCAAGACGGCAAATGCATGGGGTCCATGCGGATCCCTGCCCCACCCCTTCACCGGCGTTCAAAGGTCCTGGACGTCGAGGACGCCGGGGATCGCCTTGAGGGCCCCCTTGATCTGCGGGGTGACGGTGAACCTGTTGCCGAGCGCCATCTCGATCTCCCGGCCCTGTTCGGTCTGCAAGATGAGGCGCACCGGCGCGCGGCCGCCATTGACGAGACGCTGGGCGATCGAGTCGAGCGGGGCGGTGTCGCGGATGAAGATGGTGAGGCCCGAAGCAATCGTCGCAGCGGTCTTGTCGAGCACCTCGACCTTCTGCAGGCGGAGCTTCACGTCATCACCGTCAATGTCGGCCTCCACGGTGACGATCACCGGCTTGCCGGGCTCCAGCAGATCGCGGCAGGCGGCCAGCGTGTCGGAAAAACAGATCGCCTCGAACTGGCCGGTCGGATCGGAAAAGCCGATGAAGGCGAAGCGGTTGCCGGTCTTGGAGCGGCGCTCCTGACGGTGGGTGATGGTGGCGGCAAGCCTGGCAGCGGTCGCTCCCTTGGTCAGCGCCTTGTCGCGGAAGGATGCCCAGGTCTCGATGCCCAGCTTGGCCAGGGGCTTCACGTATTCGTCGAGGGGATGACCCGAGAGATAAAAGCCAACCGCCTCAAGTTCGTTGGCCAGCCTTTCCATGGGAAGCCAGGGGTCGCGGTGGGGCAGGACGATGTCCTCGGGTGCTGCTGCAGTGCCGCCGAAGAGGTCGCTCTGACCGGCTTCGGCCTCGGCGGTGGTACGGCTGGCGGTTGCCAGAATGGTCTCGACGCCCGCCAGAACGCGGGCGCGGTCATCGAACAGCTCGTCGAAGGCGCCGGCCCTGGCAAGGCTTTCCAAGGCGCGCTTGTTAACGACATGGGCATCGATGCGGCGGGCGAAATCGGCCAGCGAGCGGAAGCGGCCGCCCTCCTCGCGAACGCTGACCAGATGCTGGACAGCGCCGGTGCCGACGTTCTTCAGCGCAGCGAGCGAATACAGAATCTGGCCATCGCGGACCCGGAAGTCGACGCCACTGTCGTTGACGGACGGTGGCCTCACCCTGATCCCCAGGCGCAGGGCCTCGCCACGGAAGACCTGCAGCTTATCGGTATTGTTGAGATCGAGGGTCATCGAGGCGGCGAGGAACTCGACCGGATAATTGGCCTTCAGGTAGGCGGTCTGGTAGCTGATATAGGCGTAAGGCGCCGAATGCGACTTGTTGAAGCCGTATTCGGCGAACTTGGCGCAGGCATCGAAGATCTGCGCAGCGGTCGAGGCGGCAACACCGCGCTCGACCGCGCCCGTGAGGAAACGCTCGCGCTGGGCATCCATCTCGGACTTGATCTTCTTGCCCATGGCGCGTCGCAGGAGATCGGCCTCGGCCAGGGTGTAGCCCGCCAGATCCCTGGCGATCTGCTGCACCTGTTCCTGGTAGGTGATGACGCCGAAGGTCTCCTTGAGGATCGGTTCGGTCTTCGGATGGATGTATTCGACCGGCTCGCGGCCGAGTTTGCGCGCGCAGTAGACCGGGATGTTGGCCATGGGGCCGGGACGGTAAAGGGCGACGAGGGCGATCAGGTCCTCGAAGCGGTCGGCATGCATCTGCTTCACTGCATCGCGCATGCCGGCACTTTCCAGCTGGAAGATGCCGACCGTGTCGCCCTGGGCCAGCATCTCGAAGGTTCTGGGATCGTCGAGCGGGATGGCCGAGATGTCGAAGTCCGGCACGCGCTGGCGGATGAGCTTCTGGGCCTTGTCGATGACGGTGAGCGTCTTCAGCCCCAGGAAGTCGAACTTCACCAGGCCAGCCTTCTCGACATATTTCATGTTGAACTGGGTGGCGGGGATCGGCGAACGCGGATCGCGATAGAGCGGCACCAGTTCCTCGAGCGGGCGGTCGCCGATGACAATGCCGGCGGCATGGGTCGAAGCGTGGCGGTAGAGCCCTTCCAGCTTCATGCCGATGTCGAGCAGGGTCTTCACCGCCGGATCGCGGTCACGTTCCTCCTGCAGCCGCGGTTCACCGTCCACCGCCTGCTGCAGGCTGACGGGATTGGCGGGGTTCATGGGGATCAGCTTGCACAGGCGGTCCACCTGGCCATAGGGCAATTGCAGCACGCGGCCGACGTCGCGGCAGACGGCACGGGCCTGGAGCTTGCCGAAAGTGATGATCTGGGCGACATGGTCCCGGCCATAGCGGCTCTGGACATAGTCGATCACCTCGTCACGGCGGTCCTGGCAGAAGTCGATGTCGAAGTCCGGCATCGACACGCGGTCAGGATTGAGGAAGCGCTCGAAGAGCAGGTTGAAGCGCAAGGGATCGAGATCGGTGATGGTGAGGGCATAGGCGACCAGCGAACCGGCGCCGGAACCGCGACCCGGCCCGACGGGGATGCCATGGGCCTTGGCCCATTTGATGAAGTCGGCAACGATCAGGAAATAGCCCGGATACTTCATCTTGATGATGACGCCGAGTTCAAACTCGAGCCGCTCGAGATAGTCCTCCTCGGTAAAACCCTCGGCGAGGCCGCGCGTCTCGAGACGCAGGCGCAGGCCCTCGCGGGCCTGATGGCGCAGTTCCTGGGCTTCGTCGCCTTCGGCGAAGCGCGGCAGGATGGGCTTGTGGCCCTTGACCTGGAAGGCACAGCGGACGGCGATCTCGACCGTGTTCTCGATGGCTTCGGGCAGGTCGGCGAAGAGGGCCGCCATTTCCTGCTGCGACTTGAAATAATGTTCCGGGGTCAGGCGGCGGCGGTCCTCGGTCGCCAGGACCTCGCCCTCGGCGATGCAGATCAGGGCATCATGGGCGGCATAATCGTCAGGCCGCGCGAAAAAAGGCTCGTTGGTGGCGACCAGCGGGACCTCGAGGCCATAGGCCAGATCGAGGAGGCCGGGCTCGGCAGCCCGCTCCTCGGCGGTGCCATGGCGCTGCAGCTCGACATAGAGGCGGTCTGCGAACAGGCCGAGCAGGTGCTGCAACCGGTCGCGGGCCAGACCCGCCTGGCCCTGGAGAATGGCTTCGTCGATCGGGCCGCCCGGGCCGCCGGTCAAGCAGATGAGACCCGCCGCATGCTGCCCGAGGACGTCGAGGCCGACATGCGGCTCGGCCGTGTCGGGGACGTCAAGGAAGGCCCGGCTCGTCAGCTTCATGAGGTTGCGGTAGCCCGTCTCGTCCTTGGCCAGGAGGACGAGGCTTGGCAGTTTCTGCTGGAGCGTTGCCGGGCGGTGGCTTACCGCCGCGGCCGGCGTGAGATCGACTTTCAACTGCATGCCGATGATGGGCTGGATGCCCTTCGCGGCAAGGGCTTCCGAAAATTCCAGGGCGCCGAAGAGATTGCCGGTGTCGGCGATTCCCAGGGCGGGCATGCCGGCCTCGCGCGCCAGAGCCGCCAGCTGCCTGATGGTCAGCGCCCCCTCCGACAGGGAATAGGCGGAATGAGTCCGGAGGTGGATGAACATCAGGCGGTTTCAGCCGCCTCAGCCGGCGGGGCGGCTGCTTCTTCAGTTGCCGGCGGCTGCTCGAAAGCGGTGAGGAAGGCGGCGAGATTGTCGGCCAGATGGTCGCCGGCGTAGCCGCCTTCCTGCACCAGCACGGTGGGAAGCTCGAGAGCGGCGATGCGCTGGGCCATGGTGGCGTAGCATTCGGTGGTCACGGTGCCGCCCTGCAGTGGGTCGGCCTCATGGGCGTCGAAGCCGACGGCGACGACCAGGGCGCCGGGCTCAAACTCGGCGATCCTGCCCAGGGCCTCGCCGAGGGCGGCAAGCCACGCCTCATTGCCGGCGCCGACGCCGACGGGAATGTTGAGATTGCAGCCAACCCCGTCGCCGGCGCCCTTCTCGCGCGGATAGCCCCAGTAGAAGGGATAGAAGTTCAGGGGATTGGCATGGATCGAGACGGTCAGCACATCGCCGCGTTCATAGAAGATCGACTGGGTGCCGTTGCCATGGTGGCAGTCGATGTCGAGGACGGCCACCCGCTCATGAACGGTGCGGAGCTGCTCGGCGGCGAGGGCAGCATTGTTCAGGTAGCAGAAGCCGGCAGCCATGTCGGCATAGGCGTGATGGCCGGGCGGCCGGCACAAAGCATAGACCACGCGGTCGCCCTTCAGTACCAGGTCGGCCGCCGTCAGGGCGGTGGCAGCCGAGGCGCGGACCGCTTTCCAGGTGGCGTCGGTGATGGGGCAGGAGAAATCCATGAGAAACAGCCCGGCGCGGCCAAGGATGTGGCGGGGGGCCCGGGTCGGTGCAACCAGCGGCCGGAGACTTGGCATGAGTTCGGGGCCGGCGCCTTCAATCTGCGACCATTCGGCATAGGCGCCTTCGAGAAACTCGAGATACTCGCGGGCATGGCAGCGTTCCAGGACTTCCGTCTCAAAGGTCCTGGCGGCATAGATCTGGGCCTCGGCGCGGCGAGCGCCCTCAAGCAGGCGGCGGGCACGGTCCGGCTTGTCGGGATAGTCAACAATATTGCCCAGCGACAGGAACCGGGTGGGAGAATGGGCGAGCTGGGCGGCGGCAAATACGGCTTTCATCACGTTACTCCTCGATAAGCGTGCCGCTCTCCATTCTCACCACGCGCGTCATGCGGTGCGCAAGGTCAATGTTGTGGGTGGCGATCAGGGCCCCGAGGCCTTCCTCGCGGATCAGCCTCACAAATTCCTCATGTACCCGTTGCGCCGTGCGGGGATCAAGATTGCCGGTCGGCTCGTCGGCCAGCAGCAACAGCGGACGGTTGGCCAGGGCGCGGGCGATCGCCACGCGCTGCTGCTCGCCGCCCGACATTTCGGCAGGGCGATGCTGCAGCCGTTCCCGGAGGCCCAGGCGGGCAAGAAGCTCCTCGGCGCGGGACCTGGCGGCAGCGCGGCCCGCCCCGGCAATGAGCTGCGGCACCATGACATTCTCGAGCGCGGAGAATTCCGGCAGGAGATGATGGAACTGGTAGACAAAGCCGATGCCGAAGCGGCGGATGCGGGTACGGGCGCGATCATCAAGCGCCGTGCAGTCCTGCCCGGCGATCAGCACCTGGCCGGCGGTCGGCGCCTCAAGCAGCCCCGCAATATGCAAGAGCGAGGACTTGCCCGCACCGGACGGGCCGACGAGCGCCACGATCTCGCCTGGACGCACGCACATGCCCACATCGGCAAAGACATCGAGGCGGCCCGAGCCTTCGGCATAGCTCCGGGAGACGCCGCGCAGTTCCAGGGCCGGTCGCAGTTCGCCGGTCATTCGTAGCGCAAGGCCTCCACGGGATCGAGGCTGGCCGCCCGCCAGGAGGGATAGAGCGTCGCCAGGAAGGACAGGCCGAGCGACATGAGCACGATCCAAAGGGTCTGCCAGGAATCCATGTCGGCGGGGAGCTGGGAGAGGTAGTAGAGCTCAGGATTGAAGGGATCGACGCCCGAGAGCCACTGGATGGCCTGGCGGATCGATTCGACATTGAGGCAGATCAGGAAACCTAGAATGAAGCCGGCAAGGGTTCCGGCCACGCCGATGGCCGCGCCGGTCAGGAAGAAAATGCGCTGGATGGAGCCCCGGGTGGCGCCCATGGTGCGCATGATGGCAATGGCCCGGCCCTTGTCCTTCACCAGCATGATGAGGCCCGAGATGATGTTCAAGGCGGCCACCAGAATAATCATGGTGAGGACCAGGAACATGACATTGCGCTCGACGGCGAGGGCATTGAAGAAGGCCTGGTTGCGCTGTTTCCAGGTGGTGACCTCGGTACCGGAGCCGGCGGCGGCGGCAAGCCCCGGCACGATGCTGCCGATGGCGTCGGGATCGTCCACCAGCACCTCGATGGCACTGACGCCATCCTCCACCACGAAATAGTCCTGGGCCTCGGCCAGCGGCATATAGATGATTCCCTCATCATATTCCGACATGCCGATGGTGAATTCCGCAACCACCGGATACTCGCGGATGCGCGGGGCATTGCCCATGATGGTTTCGGGCCCGTTGGGCGAGACGATGGTCAGCATGCTGCCAAGCCCGAGCTGATGCTTTTTGGCGAGGCGCGAACCGATCGCCACGCCGCCCGAGTCCTCGAAGCCCTGCAGGGACGGCGTTTCGTCCTGCATGCCCGGCTCGCCGTGGAGGGCGGTGCGCAAGCGGTCGTTGTTGATGGCCCGGAGCTTGAGCAGGTCGGCCTCATGAATGCCGCGGATCAGGGCGCCGGTATTGTTGCGCGGGCTCGAGGCCAGGGCCTGGCCTTCGACGAAGGGCATGACGCTGGTGACACCGTTCACGGCAGCGAGGCGCCCGGCGATCGTATCGAAATCGCGGATCGGACTGCCGTCGACCATGGTGATGACGGCATGGCCGTTGAAGCCGAGGATCTTGTCGAGCAGCTCGTTGCGGAAGCCGTTGAGCACGGCCATGACGACAATCAGGGTGGCGACACCCAGCATGATGCCGAGAAAGGAAAAGCCCGAGATAACGGAGATGAAGCCCTCGCGGCGGCGGGCGCGGAGATAGCGCGCCGCGAACATCCATTCATAGGCGGCAAAGGGCGGCGTATCGGCGGTCCCGGCCATCAGACAGCAATTCGGTCCACGACGCGGTCCAAGGCGACATTCTCCCGGGCACCGGTCCTGCGGTTCTTGATCTCGACCACGCCGTCCTTCAGGCCACGCGGTCCGACGATCACCTGCCAGGGCAGGCCGATGAGATCCATGACGGCGAACTTGGCGCCCGGGCGGTCGTCGCGGTCGTCATAGAGGACCTCAACTCCCCTGGCGACCAGCGCCTTGTAGATGGCGAGACACTGGGCGTCGGTCGCCGGGTCGCCGGCCTTGAGGTTGATGAGGCCGACACGGAAGGGGGCCACCGGTTCCGGCCAGATAATGCCGGCGTCGTCGTGGCTGGCCTCGATGATGGCACCGACCAGGCGGGAGACACCGATGCCGTAGGACCCGGACTGGATGACGGCCATCTTGCCATCCGGGCCCTGCACTTCGCAGCCCAGCGGGGCGGAATACTTGTCGCCGAAAAAGAAGATGTGACCCACCTCGATGCCACGCCCGGTCAGGCGGCGCGCCTCGGGGACATGCCTTTCGAATGCAGCAGGCTCGTGTTTTTCCTCGGTGGCAGCATACTTTGAGGTGAAATCCTCGACCACTTTGGCAACGGCAGCGACGTCGTCGTAGTCGATGTCAAAAGCCGTCCAGTCCATGTCGTAGAAGTCGCGGTCGAAATAGACCTGGCTCTCGCCGGTCTCGGCCAGGATCAGGAACTCGTGGCTGTCCTCGCCGCCGATGGGCCCGGTTTCGGCACGCATGGGCACCGCCTTGAGGCCCATGCGGGCGAAGGTCCGCAGGTAGCTGACGAACATCTTGTTGTAGGAGTGCTGGCCGGCCTCGCGAGAGATGTCGAAGGAGTAGGCGTCCTTCATGAGGAACTCGCGGCCGCGCATCACACCGAAACGGGGCCGGACCTCGTCACGGAACTTCCACTGGATGTGATAGAGATTGCGCGGAACGTCCTTGTAGCTCTGGGCACCCTGACGAAAGATGTCGGTGATCATTTCTTCGTTGGTGGGACCGTAGAGCATGTCGCGGTCATGGCGATCCTTGATCCGCAGCATCTCCTTGCCGTAAGCGTCATAGCGGCCCGACTTGCGCCACAGATCGGCGGGCTGGATGGTGGGCATCAGCACTTCGATGGCCCCTGCCCGGTTCTGTTCCTCGCGGACGATCTGTTCGATCTTCTTCAATACGCGGAAGCCCATGGGCAGCCAGGAGTAACTGCCGGCGGCTTCCTGGCGGATCATGCCACTGCGCAGCATCAGCCTGTGCGAGACAATCTCGGCTTCCTTGGGATCGTCGCGGAGGATGGGCATGAAGTATTGGGAAAGACGCATGAAGACGGTCCGATGGTGGAGAATTGCGCGTCTTTTGGGGCGAATCGCAGCACAAGGCAAGGCAGGTCTTGAGCCGGCGAGAGATGGCCGGCGAAAAACTTCAAAGATTGCGCCAGAATTTAGATGACAAGCTGCGGCGATATGTTACCAATTCGCAAAACAGCAATAACAGACACTGGTGATGGCGGACGCTGCAGCCCTCGAGGCGCAGCCGCAGCAGCCTAAGTCTGGGGAGGTGCCTCCGGCGCGCCGCGATGCAATCGCGTGAGCTGCGCCGCCCCTGCAAGGGTGCAGCGGGCCAATGGGGCGACATCGCAACTCGCAAGAAAGCAAGGCCATGGGCCTTGCTTTTTTGTTTGCCGCCCTACTCGACCACCACCATCGCGCCCAGTTCGACCCGGCTGTAGAGGTCGATGACCTGCTCGTTGATCATTCGGATGCAGCCGGACGACGAGGCCATGCCAATGGTCCAGGGCTGCGAGGTCCCGTGAATGCGGTATTCGGTGTCGCCAATGTAGAGCGCCCGCGCCCCGAGCGGGTTCTGGGGACCGCCGGGCATGTAGGCCGGGATCTTATGGCCGCGGGCCGCTTCGCGCGCGATCATCACCTTGGGCGGGCGCCATTCCGGCCATTCAGCCTTGCGGGTGATGCGGTTGGTGCCCGACCATTCGAAGCCTTCGCGACCGACACCTACCGGGTATTGCAGTGCCTTGCCGCCGGCGAGCACGTAGTAGAGCCGCCGTTCGCCGGTGCGCACGACAATCGAGCCCGGCGGAAGGTGGGTGGCAAAGTCGACGGTGCGCCGCGTGGTATCGAAGGGGCGCGGCCGGGCCCTGGGTTCCCCGTCATTGCCGACACCCAGGCCGCCGTAGATCACGAAGGTTTCGGGGGAGAAGCTGATCCGCTCCGCTGCGGCGGCCGAGACCGCTACAACCAGACTCACCACCGCCAGCACCGCACGCCACATACGCATCACTCACTTGCTGCAATTTCACCCGCATCGCCGTGGGTCAAATTGTGCGAAATGGGTTAATCGCCGCTTAAATCTCGCTGCCGCCACGCGCGCGGCGCAGCCGCTTCAGGAGTTCGCGGGCGGTCCGCCGGTTCACCGGATGGCGCCAGTCCGGAGCAATTTCGGCCAGAGGTTGCAGCACGAAAACGCGTTCGGCAATGCCGGGATGGGGCAGCAGCAGGGGGCGCTTGCCGCCAAACATGGGATAGGACGGCGTGCGGATCAGGCCCCGGTAATCGAGCAGATCAAGATCGAGGGTGCGCGGGCCCCAGCGAATGCCGCGGCGCCGGCCGGCCGCATGTTCGATGGCATGCAATCGCCGCATCAGCGCTTCGGGTGGAAGATGGGTGGCGATCAGGGCCACGGCATTCACGAAGGGCGGCTGGTTCGGCCGGCCCAGCGGGGCGGTCATCAATAAGCGCGAGGCGCGCCGCATGCGGGTGACGCCGCGGTCGAGCTCTTCCAGGGCGCGGGAAACGGTCCGGCGCGGATCTCCCCATGGGCCGGTCACATTGGCGCCCAAGCCGATGACGATCATCATGCGGCTTGAGCATACCCTGGCGAATCATTAAGAGTGCGCGCCAGATTTGATTTGGGAGATTTCAGCATGAACTTTTATCAGGACGAGAGAGTGGCCCTGTTTATCGATGGAGCCAACCTTTACGCAACAGCAAAAGCGCTCGGATTCGACATCGACTACAAGCGGCTGCTCGGCTTCTTCCGCAAGCGGTCACGACTGATCCGCGCCATCTACTACACGGCGCTGCTCGACGATGCCGAGTATTCACCCATCCGCCCACTGATCGATTGGCTGGATTACAACGGCTACCGGGTGGTGACCAAGCCGGCCAAGGAGTTCACGGATGCCATGGGCCGGCGCAAGATCAAGGGCAACATGGACATCGAACTGGCAATCGACGTGATGCAGCTTTCGGATAGCCTCGATCACATCGTCATCTTCTCGGGCGACGGCGACTTCCGGTCGCTGGTCGCGGCAGTCCAAGCCAAGGGCAAGCGCGTCTCGGTGGTCTCGACGTTGGCGACACGGCCGGCCATGATCGCCGACGATCTCCGGCGGCAGGCCGACCAGTTCATCGATCTCATGGAACTCAAGGATGACATCGGCCGCGAACCTGGCGAGCGCGAGCCGCGCCGCGAGCGGCCGGCGCCGCTGCCGCAGCAGGCCGGCAGTTTCGAGGATTTTGCCGATATCTGAAAGCGCCGCGCCTCAGTTTGCGACGGCGTCCCCGGCGGCCTCCTTGCGGTGGCGCCGGGCCTCGAGCAGGCGGACAGCCTGCACCGACGCCTCGTAGAGCAGGGCCAGCGGTATGGCCATGGAGATCTGCGAAATCGGATCGGGCGGCGTCAGGATGGCCGCCATGATGAAGACGCCGACGATGGCGTATTTGCGCCCGCTCTTGAGCTGCTCGTAGGTGACAATCCCGACCTGCCCCAAAAGCGTCAATACCACAGGAAGCTGGAAGCACAGACCGAAGGCCAGGATCAGCATGGTGACGAAATCGAGATAGGCCTCGATGTCGGGCATCATCTGAATGGCCTGCTGCTCCGCTGACCCCGTCGATGCGGCAAGCGAGTAGAAGAAACCGATGGCGACAGGCAGCAGGAAGAAATAGACGAGGCCGGCCCCCAGCAGGAAGAACACGGGCGTTGCCACCAGATAGGGGCGAAACGCCGCCTTTTCGTTGGCGTAGAGGCCGGGTGCCACGAAGCGGTAGATCTGCACGGCAATCAGCGGAAAGGCGATAAAGACGCCGCCGAAGAAGGCGATCTTCAGCTTGACCAGAAAGATGCCGAGTAGCCGGATGGTGATCAGACTGACGTCGGTCCCGGTGCCCCATTTGAAGGGCGCCACGAGGATCGTCAGGATTTCCGATGAATAGATGAAACTGAAGATGAAGGCGACGACGAAACCGACAACGCAATAGATCAGCCTGGTGCGCAGTTCGATCAGGTGATCGATCAGCGGGGCCTCGGTGGCGTCAATGTCTTCCTTGGTCATCGGCGCTCAACTCAGGCGGCCGGTTTGGATGCTTCCGGCGCGGCAATCGCGGGTGCCGGTTCGGGCGTTGCAGCCGGCGGCGGTTCAGGCGCCTTCATCCTGTTCTCGATCTCGCCGAAGTATTTCTTGAAATCGTCGTCCTGCTTCTGCAGGCCGGAGACAATCTCGTTCTTCACAGCCTTGACGGGATTGGCGGCGGTTTCAACGACGTTCTTGAGATTGCCCATCTCCTTCCTGACGTCCTCGAGGCCGGCTTCCTTCATCGCCTGGTCAAGATGGCCCTGAAATTCGCGGGCCATGCCGCGCATCTTGCCGAGCGTGCGGCCGAAGGCGCGCAGAACTTTCGGCAAGTCCTTGGGGCCAATCACAATCACTGCCACGACAGCGATCAGAAAGATCTCGGTGTAACCGATGCCAAAATCGAACATCAGGGCCTCCGCCCCGCTTCAGGAGCTCAGCTCTTGGCCTTTTCCGCGGCAGAGCTGGCAGCTTCGGTGGCTTTCTGCTCCAAAGCCTTGGCATCGGCCTTGGCCGCTTCCTCGGGATCGTCGGCCATGCCCTTCTTGAAACTCTTGATGCCCTTGGCGACATCGCCCATGAGGTCAGAAATCTTGCCGCGACCGAAGAGCAGCATCACAACCACGAGAACAATGAGCCAGTGCCAAATCGATAAAGAACCCATTCCGAAAACTCCCATGAATCTGCGGGGCCCAAGGGCCGCCTGATTGCCGCGCAATATCGCAGAAAGCCTACCCTTCCGCAACCAAACTGCCCGGCATCAACCTATATGGTGTCTTCAGCCGCGCCCGGAAAGACCAGAACCTGGGCCGGATCGACTGTGAAGAATACCGAGTGGCCGGCCTGTGGCGCATTCTTGGCGGGCAGACGCACCAGCAGGGGTTCCTCGACTCCCTTGAAAACCACCTGGCACTGCACCGCGTCACCAAGAAACTGCACCGTCAGAACATACCCCTCGACTCCGACATCGCCGGCAGGCCGGTCGAAATCCTGCGGCCGGATCATGACGACGGCGGCCGTGCCATCGGCCAGGGCCGGCGCCGGAAAGGTGCCGAGCGGCGTCTCGGCATGGCCCTTGCGGATGACGACGCTGAGTTCATTCAGATCACAGAAGAAGCGCGCGGCCTGCGCGTCAACCGGATGGTTGTAGAGCTGCGGCGGTGCGCCGACCTGCACCAGCCGGCCCTGGCGCATCAGCAGGATGCGGTCGGACAGACCCATGGCCTCAACCGGATCGTGGGTGACGAGCATGCTGGTGGCCCGCGTCTCCCGGAGGACGGCGAGCGTTTCAGCACGCACACTCTCGCGCAGGCGCTGGTCCAGCCCCGAGAACGGCTCATCCATCAGCATGACCTGGGGGCGCGGTACAATCGCCCTCGCCAGAGCCACGCGCTGCTGTTCACCGCCCGAGAGAGCGTGCGGATAGGATTCGGCATAGTCGGCAAGACCGACGCGGGCCAGCGCTTTGCGGGCCTCTGCCAGGGCGTCGGTGCGCTGCAGGCCACGCAGACCGAAGGCGACATTGTCGATGATGGTCAGGTGCGGGAACAAGGCAAAATCCTGATACATCAGGCCGACGCCGCGCCGTTCCGGCGGCACGAAGCGGCTCGGGCCGGTGACTTCGATGCCGTCGATCAGCACCCGGCCGGACTGGGGACGCTCGACGCCGGCGGCAATGCGCAACAGCGTGGTCTTGCCACAACCGGAAGGACCCAAGAGAGCGGCAATCTCGCCGGGCTGCAATTCGAAACTGACATTGCGCACGGCCTCGACGGCCCCAAAGGCGAGGCTCACATTCTCGAAGGTGAGGCGGCCGGCAAAGGTCGCCGCCGCGGTGCCGCGGGGCCCCCACTTCTGGTCATGCGCCCTGTGGGCCTGCCTGATCTGGACGGTCATCTGCCTTGGCATCTACACCAGAGAGCGCGGCCGCGTCACCATCGGAGTCCACGGCTCATAGCAGCTTGCCACGGTTGAGGATTTGCGCCGGATCAAGGGCCTGCTTGACGGCGCGCATGACGGCAAGCTCGGCGGGAGAGCGCGTGTAGCCCAAATAGGCGCGCTTCAGCGTGCCAATGCCGTGCTCGGCGGAGATCGCGCCGTTCATGTCGCGGACCGCGGCATAGACGATCGCGTCGATGTCATGCGGACCCTCGCCGTCGCGGTATGCCGTGCTGACGCAGATGTGGACATTGCCGTCACCGATATGACCGTAGAAGGAGACATGGGCAGCCGGGAAACGGGTGCGAAGACGTGCTGCGCAGCGATCGGCGAAGTCACCGATCAGGGCGATAGACAGGCTCACGTCGAAGTTCAGGAGGTTGGGAAAGCGCTCGATGGCAAGCCCTTCACGCACGGCCCAGAAAGCGCGCGCCTGGGCCTGCGACTGGGCAATGACGGAGTCGGCGATGAGGCCCTGTTCAAGGGCGGCGGCAAGGCAGTCCTGCAGGTGTGCGGAAGAGGTGTGCTCGACGATGATCCAGAAGGGCCAGTCCTCGGCAAAGAAGCGTTCCGACATGGTGCCGGCGGTGATCCGGTAATAGTCCTGCCACATCACTTCAAAGGCCATGAGACCGGCTAGGCATGACCGGGCGTGGCGCAGGAAAGCGATGACGCGATCAAAGGTGGTGGCGGCGCACAGCGCCGTCGTCACCGGCCCGGGGTCGGGATGCAGGCGCAGCACAGCCCGGGTGATGACACCGAGTGTCCCCTCGGTGCCGATGAACAGATGCTTCAGGTCGAGGCCGGTGTTGTTCTTGATCATGCGGTTCATGGACGAGACCACGGTGCCGTCGGCCAACACCGCTTCGAGTCCCAGCACCTGCTCGCGCGCCACGCCATAGCGGATCACGCGAATGCCACCGGCATTGGTGGCAAGATTGCCGCCGATCTGGCAGGAGCCGCGCGAGCCGAGATCGAGCGCCAGCATGAGACCCTTATCGCGCGCGGCCTCCTGCGCCACCTCGAGCGGGGTACCGGCGCGTACCGTCATGAGCGCCGAAGCCGTGTCGATCTCCTCGACGCCGGAGAGGCGTTCGAGCGACAGAACTATGTCGCCGGGGGCCGGATTGCCGCCGCCGGCGAGGCCGGTCATGCCGCCCTGGGGCACGACGGCCTGGCCATGGCGGTGACAGATGCGGAGTACCGCGGACACTTCTTCAGTCGAGCGCGGGCAGATGACGGCCAACGGCACAGAACCGCCCGTTCCACTCATGTCAGAACAGTAGCGCGCGCCGGCTTCATCGCCGCAACGCATGGCGGAACCCAGCGCGGCAGCCAGTTCTTCGATGCAACCCATCGGGCGAGTCTATGGCCTGACACCGCCGCGGGCAATGTCAGCTTACTGACAGGGATACTGCTTGCCGGAATAGGCCGTGTACATGCCGGTTGACGGATTGAACGAGCGATACTTGGCGGAGCAGTACCGATACCAGGCCTTGGTGCCGGGCCGGGGCGCCTCGCCCGCGTAGACAGGCTGGCGCGCAACCGCGGAACTGGCCATGCAATTGTCGAAGGCGCGGTAGTAGGCGCGCTCCCACTTCGAACTGGTGGCCGCGGCGCCAAGCGCCGTACCGGCCACACCGCCAATGATGGCGCCCCTGCCGGCGCCCTTGCCCTTGTCAATGGCCGCGCCGATCAGCGCGCCACCCAAGGCGCCGCCAATGGTGCCGGCCAGGACATCGCCGGCATTGGCCGAGCGGTTGGCGACGTCGCGGGCATAAGCATCGCAGTAGGCGCGGCGGCTTGCCGCCTCGGCAGGCAGGGCCACAAATGCGATGACCGCGGTGGCGAGGCAGAGCGTGTTGATGAGCTTGGCACAAATGGAGCGCGTCATGATTCACCCTTGTGGTTGATCGGACAAGCAGTTGCGCAACATTATGGCATTGCCGGGACCGCCACAAACGCAACTGTCAAGCAAGGCAAACAGCTCCTTCAAATTGTCGGAACCGCGCCAGGACTGTCTTGCAAACTGGCAGAGGCTGCGACGCCTGTTGGCGGTGCCGCAGCCTCTGCTCCCCTGAACCAGCAAGCATCGTCCCCGCATTGCCGGTTCCCCTCCGTCCTCCTGCCGCACAGGGCGCAGAGGACGTCGCATTTCATGCCGCATCTATGACGGGCCGACGCGCGCCACCGGATACGGTTGCGACGCTTGTAAGCCATCCGACGGCATTTGTCGGCAAAAAATCCGCACCCGAGCCCGGCACGCCAACGTCAAGTTCAAGACCCCGGCGCTGTCAACCGGACTCGCAGTGCGTCGGCAGCGCGGGGGAAGTAAAGTGGCCTGCGCTGCCGAGTTGCGGCTTCGCGATCTATGCCTTGCTGGCAACGCCGCCGGTGTGATGCTCGTTGAAGGCGGACCAGAGAGCGAATCCGCCCACCAGCACGCCCACCACCAACTGGTTCCACAGCGGCGCGGCCATGGTGCTGAAGCCCAACAGCCATGGCGAGACTATCAGCCATATGCCGAGCACGACGCTGACCCAGTCTTCCCACTTCTGGTAGGCCCAGATGGCAGCTGCCGCGATCACGGCGATGATGATGCCGACGGCATAGGCATTCCAGGCCGCATAGGCCTGGTCAGTGTAGCTCAGGATGTAGGGCGAGATCAGCAGCCACACACCCAGAACCAGATTGGCGGCATCCTGCCACATGGCCGCCATCCTTTCACGAAAGCTGGTCATAGTTCATCCTCCTTTCACCATCTGCCGCGCCAGCCGCGCGGCAGGGTAATGCCATCAGGCGGACTTGACCTCGATCCGCCGTGCCGTCCGCTTCATTTCGGCCGGCTTGGGGATGCGGATGGTCAGCACGCCCTTGTCATAGTTTGCGTCGATCTTCTCCTCCGCCACAGCGAAAGGCAGCGTGAGCGAACGCGCGAAGGAACCGTAGCGGCGCTCCATGAAGCGGCCGTTGCCGATGTCCTGCTGGCGCTCGAACTTCTTCTCGCCCTTGATGGTGAGAACATCGCCGACAAGCGTGATGTCAAAGTCCTTGGCGTCGAGACCCGGGAGCTCGGCGGTGATCATCACCTCGTTTTCGGTCTCGGTGACGTCCATAGCGACCGACACACCTGCAAAGTCCGCTGGCCCGGACGGGAAGCCGCGTCCGCCATTGCCAGAGAAGAAGTCATCGAACATGCGATCGACCTCACGCTTGAATGCCCACAATGGGTCATAGAAGCCGTCGCGAAGTGACGGGAACTGCGACTTCTCCCGCCACGGGATCAGTGATCCGAAGTTCATAGCCTAACCTCCTTTCCGTGCGTCTGCCCGGGTTCCGAGGCCAAGGCACCGACGACGTCGAGGCACGCCGCGCCGCATCAATAGTTGCAGGCACTCCCCAGTCTGCCCCCTTGCCCTGCGGCTGGAGCCTGTCTCGCCGGCGGCGCCCTGCGCCCTCGCGACCGCGTCTTCCTTGACGCAGCAGCCAGCGGAATTCTGAGCAGAAACAACACTTTGTGTTTCCTCACTAATGACCTAGTGAGGGTTTTTGCGGTTTCAAGGGGCGGCCGCAGATAATCACGGGCAAGCCCGTTCGAAAGCGTCTCAGAGAACGCCGCGGGTAGCGGCGCTCCGTCAGTGCTCAGGCGGCCTCACGGCGCAAGGGCTGGCACATGCAGTGAACGCCGCCGCCCGCCCACGTGAACATGGTCATGTCCGGGTCGTAGACCTTGAAGCCAGCCGCACGCATCCTGGCGTTGAGGTCGGTGGCGCCCAAGGTTGACAGCACGCGGTCATTGCCGAGCGCCACGACATTGCAGCCGAGCGCCATGGTTTCCTTGAAACTCGCCGGAATGATCTCGATCTTCTTCGCCTTCAACCACTGCACGATGTCGTCTTCGGTGGTCTCGAGACAGACGGCCGCGCAGTGTTCGTTCAGCATGCAAACCATCAGATCAATGTGGACATAGAACTGGTCGATCGGCGCAAACCTGATCTCCCAGCCCTCGGCCTCGAACCAGCGGGCCACCTGGTCGGCCGCGATCTTTTCGGAGCGGTGGTCGGTGTAGCCGACAAGCGCTACGCCAGGGCGGATGATGTTGAAGTCGCCTCCCTCGAAATTTCCAGCCGATACAAGGTCATATATCGGTATGTTGTGTTCGAGGTAGAAGCGCAGAACCGGCGCATATTCGCCGCGGCGGCGGGGATTGGCGAGCTGGCAAATGACAGCGCCGTAGGGGGTCATGAAGGAACTGTCACGGGCATAAACCTGGTAGGGATTATGCATGTCCACTGGCAGGAAGTGCGTGGTGACTCCAGCCTCATGATAGGCATCGACCATTTCGCGGTGCTGGCGCATCGCAAGTTGCTGGTCGAAGCGATAACCGCGGCGCATGGTGTCGCGCACCAGCGACGACCACGCGGCGTTCTCGAGCCCCAGCCAGCGAAAACTCTCGGCGGGGCCGAGCAACACGTCCTTGAGGGGGCCGGTCTCCGACTTGAGGTACCAGTCCTGCATCAGCGGCGTGCCGCCGCCCTCAACCCGCGCCCTCAGTGGAACCTGCTTTGCTGCAGTCATGCTGCGCTCCCGATGCTGCCGTGAACGGGAACTGTCTAGCGCCAAGGGGGCGCCCATGGAATACCGCAGCAGGGTTACGGGTGGCGGGGAAGCGAACCGAGATACCAGTTGAAGAGTCCGGCCTGAGAATTGACTCCGAGCTTCTCGTAGATGTTTCGGCGATGCACACGACAGGTTTCAACGGAAATACCGAGCTTCTGAGACACGGCGCGGACGGAGTGCCCTTCGAGAATCAGGTTGACCACCTCGGTCTCACGCGCAGTGAGGCGGCTGTGCATGGCGCGGGGCGGGCCAGCCGACGGCTGCGCCGGGCGGCCAAGCAGGCGGCGATGCACGGCGAGCGCGGCACAGAGGATTGGCAGCTTCCGAGTTATCGCATCCTCGTCTGACCTGGCAAAAGCCCGGTGGCCGCGACTGCGGGAAAAGGACATGAACAGCGTCTGACCGTCCGTTTCCGGCAGCAACACACCCAGCATGTCACATACGCCGATCATGCCAAAATAGCGGCGGTAGTACTCACTGGCGCGGAAATTGTCGGGTGCAATCTTCCCGATACGCGCGACGCAGGCGGCGCGGACGGAAAGGGCCAGGCGATAGAAAGGGCTCAAGCGATAGACGCCAGCCAAATAGTCGCCATAGAGATAGCCGCGCTCGCCCGGCAGCAGGCGGTCAATCACGATGCGCGGAGGACCGGTGGCGGGAAAAACCATGAGCGCGGCTGCATCGTGGCGAAGCCCCGCAGCGCAGAAATCCATCAGACAGCGCTCAAAGGCTTCGCTGCCCAAGGCGGCGATGAGTTCGCCGGTCAGAACGCCATCGCCAGGGCGCCCGGCGGTCAGGCGGCCTTCCACTTGATGGAGCAACCCATCGATGCAATCTGCTCGCGCGGGCCCTGCCCCGTCTCGGCAACCTGCTTCATGGCTTCGAACAGCTCGCGGCGTGCATCGGGTACAGGCGCGGTTTTCGATTCGTCGAGCCGGCCGCGGTACTGCAGCTCGTCAGCGGCATTGAAGCCGAAGAAGTCAGGCGTGCAGACGGCGCCATAGGCACGGGCAACCGCCTGGGTTTCATCGTAGAGATAGGGAAAGGTAAAGCCGTGCTTCTGGGCGAAGTGCTGCATGTTTTCGAAACTGTCTTCGGGATAGCTGACGGCATCGTTGGAGCTGATGGCAACGGTGCTGATGCCGAGGGGACGCAGGGCATCGGCCTCCTTCACCAGGCGGCCGATCACCGACTTGACATAGGGACAGTGGTTGCAGATGAAAGCAATCAGCGTGCCCTTCGGTCCCCTGATATCGGCAAGCGCATAGAGCCTGCCATCGGTGCCCGGCAGCGAAAAATCGCGGGCCTTCCAGCCGAAATCGCAAACGGGGGGTACTGCTGCCATGGACTTGACCTCAATAGGGCAGATCGAAATAGGCTTCGGCACTCAGCGCCAGGATATCCACCGGTTCGAAGCGCCCGCCGCCGGCGGGATAGTTCTTGTGACTCTCAACATGCTGCAGACCGATGTGACGGGCCACCTGGAGCGATGGGCGATTGGCCGTCATTACCTTGCCCCAGACGCGTTTGGCATTGAGACGCTCGAAAGCGAGACCCATCAGGGCGCGGCCAATCTCGGTTCCCAAGCCCCTGCCCCAGTGATCGGGATGGACGCCCCAACCGATTTCGGCGATGCGGTTGCGCTGCATGATGATAAACCCGTCGCCGAGCGCCCGGCCCTCGCGCAGGCCCTCGGCGGCGAGGTGAAAGACGTGGCGGCGTTCATCGCCCTGGCGGGCGACGGTGCGGGTGACGAAAGCCTTGATCTCGTCGTCGGTGCGGAAGCGCAAGGCGATGTAGCGGTGGTAGCTCGGCAACAGCATGAAGTCGCAGAAGGCTTCCCAGTCGTTCACCTCGATTTCGCGCAGCACCAGCTGCGGTGTTTCGACGGCCGGAAGGATGGCAAGAAGGGTCATTCGGCGGCCTCACTCATCATGCGGGGCGCGAGCCAGTGGTGGAGAAAGCCGTGAAACCAGCGGCCAAGCGCCGGGTCATGTGTGGCGAAATCGGCGCGCTGGCGCTCCGGCGGAAAGGCACCGGGCAACTGGTGGCGCTCAGGCGGGCGGCGGGCAATCCAGGCTTCGAGCATGCTGCGGCTGGCCTCGGGATGGAACTGGAAGGCATAGGCGTTGCTGCCATAGCGGAACGCCTGCTCAGGGAAGTGAGCCGTGCCGCCGAGTCCCACGGCACCTGCCGGGGTACGATACCAGCCATGCCAGTGCGATTGCAGCACTTTGAGACCGTCTCCGAAAATCTCGCGCCCCTGCCGCGTCGGCTCGAGGTCATAATAGCCATACTCGACAAGGCCCTGCGGATGCGGCCCGACGTCCTCGCCGAGGACATGAGCGAGCAACTGGCCGCCGAGGCACAGGCCAAGAAAGGGTATGCCGCGGCCCAGCGCTCCTTCGATGCAACGCAGCTCATCGTTCAGAAATGCGTGGCGGTTCCGGTCGCGGACATCGTAGCGGCCGCCGTAGACAACGAGCGCAGCCACCTCCGAGCTCAGTTCGGGCAGCGCTCCCCCTTCGGCCGGACACGTCCAATGCAAGGTGAATCCTTGCGCGCGAAGCCAGGTGGCGGCGCGATCGTCCTTGTCGGCGCTGTCATGGGTAATGAGGACCACTTTGCCTGACATCATGCACTGCTCTCCATCCGGGACGACACTAGCCCGGATAGGCCCGCGCAGCAAAGATCATGCCTCAGCTCTGTGGCTGGAGGGGAAAACTCTTCGTGAACTCGGCCTTATCGGTGTCGCGGATGCGAATGTCGAGACTTGACGCACCGTTGAGGCGAAAGGCGAAGTCGATGCGAGGGTCCTCGCTCAAGGATATGCCGGCCTCGAGGCGGAACAGCATCTCATCGCCCTGCTTCACCTCGATCAGGTCGACATAGCGCGGCAGCACATAATGCAGCGTGAGCTGGTTCATCTGCAGTCCGGTGTGGTTGGGGTGGCGGATGGCGAGCCTGGCGCGACGTTCGATCATGGTTGCGGCAGATAGCCGCCCAGTCACATCCTCAAGGTCCATGCGGCCGAGGTCAGCCAGGGCTTCCACCGGGTCGCGCACAGGCGGCGAGGCGCAGGCGCCAAGGCCCGACGTCTTCACATATGATTCAACGCCATAAAGCGTGCCGTCACTGGCTTCGATCACAAGATGGACCGGCGAGGGCCCGTTGAAACGGAAATTCGCGCCGACCGCGATCTCGCTCACCGACTTGTCGAAATGGAAGGCAGCCGACAGGGGCATCGGGTTCTCGTCAATGACAAGGCTGGCCTTGCTGACGGTCAATCCTTCCCGCAGCTTCGCCTTGATGGCCAGAGGCACCTGACGGTCATCGGCGGCGCGATAGGGCGATACCAGTTCGACCATGCCAGTTCCATCGAGGATGGGTCGGGGACCGAAAATCCTGGGCCGCAACTCATCCCAGGCACTGCCGGCCATGGCCGCGGCCGGCGCGAGGGCCAGCGCCGCAAATGACAGAAATACCCGTCTCAGCATGGTCCCTCCCAGAATCCCAGCAGACGCCGACTATTCGCTGCGGCCGGAAGGTTGTCAATGCGGCGCCGGCATCACTCAGCGGCGCCATAGTGCATGGCGCAGAGGAGGACCAAAGGCGCCAAAAGCAGCAGCGTGGCAAAGACGGGCGACCCGGTGCCGCCCAGCATGAGGGCAGCAAACAGGGACAGGCCGAGCAGGTCGGAAACGAGAAGCCAGCCACTGGCCGAAAGGAATGCCCGCATGTGTGTCTCCATGATACAGGTGGTTAACCTTTGCCACGGACTTGCAAGGCGGAGACCACGGATCAGAGCGGCCCGGCGTAGATCATGACCGTGAGCCAGGCATTGTCACCAACACCGGTGGTGGTGACGGAGACCGACGCCGTGGCTTCGCCCGGGATCAGCAGGCGCTGGGCAAGGGCCGGCTGGCGGCGCGGCGGAGCGAGATAATCGTCGAGGGCGCGCAGGGCACCGGCGAGGCGCGTCTCTTCCCTGGCTGTGGGTTCGATGGTGCGCAGCAGGCGGCGGGCCTCCTCGTAGACTCCGCCGGGGGCGGCATGCTGCATGTCCCTGGGCAGGCGGGTGCGGATCTGCCAGCCCAGGCCATCGCAGCCGAAATGGATGATGGTGATGCGTTCACCGGCGATCGTGGCAGTTTCCAATGCCTCGCCGCGGCGTTTGACGACCTTGAAGGTATGGCCCTTGACACCCTTCTTGACGAGGGCGGGTTCGGGCGTGGCGCGCGAGCAATGGTTCTTCTGCCAGTAGTCTTCGCCGGCATTGGCCACGGCCAGGCCGGAAACCGCGAGTGCGATCAGAAATTGAGCGAGAATGCGCATCGGATCCGCCGTCCCAATGCCCCCAGTCACCGCAGTTAAGGGCAGCGCCGGGCGGCTGGCAAGCGAAACCGGCAGGCCTGGCGGCAGGGATCAGATCAGGCCGTGCAGGTCGAGTCCGAAGAGCCCGAGGCCGAAGAGTGCCACGGTCGAGGCGGCCTCGTAGGCCAGATACCATTTGCCGGCACGGATGATGCTTGCTGCCATAATGGGCCTTTTCGGAACATTCGGACCGGGCGTTGCAAGTCAAAGGCCACACAGCAGGGCCAGGTTGCGGGTCATGGGTGAGTCGGCCTCGGCCAGCGCGGCAATGATCGAGAAGTGGTTGGCATCCCTGACTTCCCGGTAGCCGACGGCCCGTCCCACCCCCTGCCAGGCGGCGGCGAGGCTCCGGCTCTGGCGGAGATACTCGGCGCTTTCCTCGGCCCCCACCCAGGCATCGAAGCGCCCGGAAGGGGGGCCCGGCCAGAGGAGCGGGCTCGCCTGCAGGGCCGCCGTCTCGTCGAGCCTGAGCGTCAGGTTGATCGAGGTCGCCATGAGCGGGCGGAGGTCATAGAGGCCGCTCACGCCGAAACCGTTGGCGACGAGGCCCGCGGGCGCGCCGAAGGCCGTCCAGCCGGTGGCCATCAGGCAGGCGGCGAGATGACCGCCGGCGGAATGGCCCATGACCACCAGGGGGCGGCGTTCGCGGTGCCACAAGAAGAGTACTGCCTGACGCAGCTCGTCGATGATGTCGGGCACGCTGACGGCAGGGCAGAGCGAATAGCCCGGCAGGGCGACGTCGAGGCCGCGCGCATTGGCGCCGGCCGCGAGATGCGAGAAGTGGCCGGGGTCGAAGGCCCGCCAGTAGCCGCCATGGATGAAGACGACGAGCGGGGCACCGGGCTGCGGGGCGGCGCTGCGGAAGAGATCGAGGCGGTTGCGCTCGCGCGCGCCATAGGCGAGGGCGAGTTCGGCGCGGGGCGCGGCGGCGGCGCGATAGGCCCCGGCGTCGCGCTGCCAGGCGGCAATGATCGCCGGGTGCCCGGGTACGCGGGCGCGGTTGTCATACTCGGCTTCGAGATCCATGGGGGCTTGAGGATGGGACTAGGGCTGGCAATTGTAAACGCCGACACAGGACGCGAGGCTCGATGGTGCATTCCACAAGTCATGCCACCGGCATGATAGGAGCGACGGCGGCGCGGCACGCAAGCGAGGACTCGAGTGGGCTTGCCCTGCCACATTTCTCGGAAATTGACTGGAGTGAAGCATATGGGCGATAATGTTCATGAAATGGAGTATCGCCATCTTATCCAGATTGACCCAGCCAGGCGGTCGGGGAAGCCGTGTCTGCGGGACACACGGATTACCGTGCAGGACGTGCTCGAATACCTCGCCTCCGGCATGAGTGAGGCTGAGATTATCCGCGAGTTCCCGGAGCTTACGTTGGAGGATGTCCGGGCGTGCCTTGCCTTCGCCGCCGACCGCGAGCGGCAGTTGGTCGGCACGCCCTGAATTGCGGCTACTGTTCGACCAAAATCTGCCTCACCGGTTCGCGGCCTCGCTTGCCGATCTTTTTCCCGGATCCCTGCATGTCAAGGACGCCGGGCTTGCCACGGCCAGCGACCGTGAGATTTGGGACTATGCGGCGGCCAATGGCTTCACCATCATCTCCAAGGATGGCGATTTTCATCAGCTCAGTTTTCTATACGGTTACCCGCCGAAAACGATCTGGCTTCGCTGTGGCAACAGCCGCGCAGGCGATCTTGAAAAACTCATCCGCTATAATCATCAAGTCATAGAAGTCTTCCTGGCGGAGGACGACGGTGCCTTGCTGGTCATTGGAAGCGCAGGATCGGCACGACCGTGAGCTCCCTCAAATATCTCCGGCAGCACGCCATTCCATCACCGAGATTCGCGTGAGAGGTTGGTCGAAATCGAACGAGGCTCGATCGGCCATCTCAGGAAGCGCGAACAGTAAATTTCAGGTCAACTCGCTCACATGACAAGAGTTGCCTTGCCAACTGTAGAGGCACATCGCGGACTGCGCACCACATGCTGAGGAAACCGCTCAAATATCCAGCCCCTCCTCGCTCACGAATTCGGCGCGGGCGGAGATGAAGTTGAAGCGTTCCTCGGGCTTGTTGCCCATGAGCTGTTCAACGACCTTGGCGATGGTGGCGCGTTCCGACTCCTCAAAAGTGACGCGGAGCAGTGTGCGCTTGCCCGGATCCATGGTGGTCTCTTTCAGCTGCGCGGGGAGCATTTCGCCAAGCCCCTTGAAGCGCGAGACCTCGACCTTGCCCCTCCCCGTCATTTCGGACTTCAGCAATTCCTCCTTGTGCTGGTCATCGCGGGCGTAGGCGATCTTCGCCCCCTGGGCCAGCTTGTAGAGCGGCGGCACGGCGAGATAGAGGTGGCCGCCGGCGATCAGTTCCGGCATCTGGCGGAAGAAGAAGGTGATCAAGAGGCTGGCGATATGGGCGCCGTCGACATCGGCGTCGGTCATGATGATGATCTTCTCGTAGCGGAGATCGGCCTCGCGGTAATTGGCGCCGGTTCCCACCCCCAGGGCCTGGATCAGATCGGCCAGCTGCTGGTTCTGGGCGAGCTTGTCCTTCGTGGCACTCGCCACATTGAGGATCTTGCCGCGCAAGGGGAGCACGGCCTGGAGATTGCGGTTCCTCGCCTGCTTGGCGGAACCGCCGGCGGAATCGCCCTCGACGATAAAGAGCTCGGAGCCCTCGGCGGCGCTCGACGAACAGTCGGCGAGCTTGCCGGGAAGCCGCAGCTTCCTGACCGCGGTCTTGCGGCTCACTTCCCTTTCCTGGCGGCGGCGCAGGCGTTCCTCGGCGCGCTCGATGATCCAGGAGAGCAGCCGGTCGGCCTGGGCGGGATGGCCGGTGAGCCAATGGTCGAAATGATCGCGGATCGCCTGCTCGACGATGCGCGAGGCCTCGGCAGTGGCGAGCTTGTCCTTGGTCTGGCCCTGGAACTCAGGCTCCCGGATGAACACCGAGAGGAGCGCCCCGGTCGAAGCCATGACGTCGTCGGAGGTGATGACGGCAGCCCTGCGGTTGTTCACGAGCTCGGCGTAATTCTTCAGTGAGCGGAGCAAGGCGAAACGCAGCCCCTGCTCGTGGGTGCCGCCCTCGGGGGTGGGGATGGTGTTGCAATAGGAGGACATGAAGCCGTCCTCGTTGCCAAACCAGGCGATGGCCCATTCGACCGAGCCGTGACCGCCGGGCTTGGTGACCTTGCCGGCGAAGATGTCATCGACGACGCGGGTGGCGCCGTCGAGGCGTTCCTCCAGGAAGTCGCGCAGGCCGCCCGGGAAATGCAGCACCGCCTTCTCTGGCGTGTCCTGGTCCCTGATGTGGACGGGGTCGCATGACCAGCGGATTTCCACCCCGCCGAACAGATAGGACTTGGAGCGGGCCATGCGGTAGAGCCGGGCCGCATTGAACGCGACGGCCTTGCCGAAGATTTCGGGGTCGGGCTTGAAGCGCACGGTGGTGCCGCGGCGGTTACTGATCTTGCCCAGATGCTCGATCCTGCCGGCCGGTTTGCCGCGGCGATACTCCTGGCGGTAGAGCTGCTGGCTGCGGGCGACCTCGACGATCACATGTTCGGAGAGGGCATTGACGACGGAGACGCCGACGCCATGCAGGCCGCCCGAGGTTTCATAGACACCCGAATCGAACTTGCCGCCGGCATGGAGCGTGGTCATGATGACTTCAAGCGCCGACTTGTCCTTGAACTTGGGGTGGGGATCGACGGGAATGCCGCGGCCATTGTCGGTGACGGCCAGATAGCCGTCGGCGCCGTAATGCACCTCGATCCAGTCGGCATGGCCGGCGACGGCCTCGTCCATGGCATTGTCGATCACCTCGGCAAAGAGATGGTGCAGCGCCTTCTCGTCGGTGCCGCCGATATACATGCCAGGCCGGCGGCGCACCGGCTCAAGGCCTTCCAGCACCTCGATATCGGCCGCGGTGTAGCTGCCGTCGCCGGGCGGCTTGCGCGGCTTTGCGGCGCGTGCCTTGGCGGCGGCGGGAGCGACTTCCGCCTCCAGCTTGTCGAAGAGATCCCGGACTTTGGGTTTGGCCATTGCCTGTCCTGCAAACGAATCAGTGGCGGGCGAGTATGCCAGAGCGACGCCTCGCACCAAACCTGCCGCATTCCATCACATTCATCATCATATCGCCCCGAAATGACCCTTTGCGAAGCGGATTTCTGCCTGAGGGGTCGCCTAACATGCGCATCGTGGACGGCGTTCAACAACCACAGGGAGTCATTCTCATGACCGCACGCATTGCTATTGCCTCCGCCCTCGCCCTTATCCTCTCGGCACCGGCGGCCATGGCGCTGACCGTCACCAACAATGACGATGCCGCCTATGCGCTCATGGTGACCATGCCCGACGGCAGCACCCAGACGCTGCAAGTCGATGCTAAGGGCCAGGCGACCGTCGATTGCGCACAGGGCTGCGAGGTGGCGCTCAATGAAGAGAAGGCCAGCGTGAGCCCGGAGATGACGACACTCGCCATCGAAGGCGGCAAGTTCACGCAGTAAGCCCCCCCCCTTCCTCTCCCGAACCCGGGCCCCGCCTTGGCGGGGCCCGTTGCGTCAGGTGCGATGCACATGCGCGGCAAACTGTCCTTGACTTTCGTCTAGCGCCCATGTTTCCTGTCAGCAAATAAAGTTGCCCCGCAGAATATTGAGGTGGAAGGCTGGGCGCGGCATGCGGGGATCAAGCCACGGCCCTTGAGTGGGAAGGGGACGCCGATGGGCGACAATCTCAGTACGGTCAATGTGATCTTCACCGAGTTCTACTACTGGGTGACGGTCGTCTTCATGTTTCTCATCCATGTGGGCTTCTGCATGTATGAGGTGGGAGCGTCCAGGCGGCGCAACCACATGCACACGCTGATGAAGAACACGATGTGCATCCCGCTGGTGACGGTGACGTTCTTCTTCTTCGGCTGGTGGATCTATTTCGCGTTTCCGACGGGGCTTTACTGGATCACGTTCGTCAGCGACTCGCTGTTCTACGATCCCAACAAGGTCGCCGCGCCGTGGAGCCCGCTGATGGGCACCCATCTCTCCGGCCTCAACGCCACCGATACCGCCTACGGGCTGACCAACGATCCGGCCGACCTCAACAGTCCGGCCATCTGGCACCGGCTCAACGGCGTGTTCTGGGCGGCGTTCCTGCTGTTCTCGATCACCACGGCGTCGATCGTATCCGGTGCGGTGATCGAGCGAATCCAGTCAGGCGCGTTCTGGATCATCGCAGTGTTGGTCGGCTCGGTGCTGTGGATCATCGATGCGGCGTGGGGCTGGAGCGCGGGCGGATGGATGGTCAAGTATCTCGGCTATCATGATGCTTATGCCTCCGGCGTGGTGCATGCCATCGCAGGTGGCGCAGCCCTCGCCGCCATCATCGTGCTGGGGCCGCGACTCGGCAAGTTCCGGGCAGACGGCACACCGCGCGATATCCCGCCGCACAATCCCTGGCTGGTGACGATCGGGCTGTTCCTGATCTACACCGGCTTCTGGGGCTTCTACGCGGCCTGCAACATCCCGTTCGTCGCGCCGGCCACGATCGCCGGGCAGATCACCGGCGAGACCTGGACGGCGACCAACATCTATCTGGCACCGACGACGCTGTCGGCGATCACCTTCAACTTCCTGATGTCGCTGTCGGGCGGCCTGATGGCAGGCTACATCTTCTCGAAAGGCAATGCGTTCTGGACCTACTCGGCGGGGCTGTGCGGCGTCATCGGCGCGTCGGCCGGCAACGATCTCTATCATCCCATCCAGGCCATGCTGATCGGGGCGATCGTGCCGTTCATTGCCTACAAGCTGCACTACTGGGTCGAGCGTACCTTCAAGGTCGACGACGCGGTGGGGGCCGTTGCTGTGCACGGTTATGGCGGCTTCCTTGGAGTGGTGATAGCGGGCTTCATGCTATGGGGCCAGCCGTCGTCGCCTTATGAAGGCTATGCCGCGATCACCCCGTGGGGGCAGTTCATCGGCGCCTGCATCATGTTCCTGCTGGGCTTCATCCCGATCTACATCGTGGCCAAAATCCTCAACGCCGCCGGGCTGTTGCGCGTGCCGGCGAAGGTCGAGCTTGAAGGCCTCGACTTCGAGGGCAATGAAGCCACGCAGGCGGCTGTCGCCGAGGTGATGGCTGCGGAAAAGGCACTGGTAAAGTGAAACGCTGACGGAGGAAACGACAATGTCAACCAATGGAATGACCAGCTGGGCCGTCGATCTCAAGGATGTCGGCGCGATCTATCCGTTCCAGGGCATGGAGGTGGTGCTGGTCATCATCGGGCTGGCCTTCTGGATCTGGTTTCACGTGGCCCAGCTCAGAAACGAGGCCAAGGAGATCCAGCACGAGATGGAAAGCGACCGGCGCGGCGAGCGTGCACGCAACGCCATCGACGGCTACTGAGCCGCGGCCCGGCAATTGTTGCAGGGGGGCGCGCCTCCGGAGCGCCCCCCTTTGCGTTCAAGGATCCGCTGGACGCTATGCTCCGCCAATCCTATGGCAGTGGCAGGGCCAGGACCTTGCCCTCGTAAGGGGCGGCTGCCGTATTATCGACAGCCATGACATAGAGGGTCCTGCCATCGGCACTGAAGGTCAGATTGGGGGCGGCAGCGGAGGGCACCTCGTGACGTCTCACAATAGCACTGCCGTCGGGCGCCAGCTCGAGAATGGCCGCGGCGCTATAGAGACCGATGAAGAAGTTGCCGTTCGGCCCGAGCTTGATGCCATCGGGATAGACTTCGGGCGGCTCGCCCATCTGGTAGAGGCGCGCGAACAGGCGGCGATCGGTGAGGCCGCCATCGGCACTCACAGCAAAGGAAACGATACGCCCCGCCTCCGATTCATTGACATAGACACGGCCATCCGGGCCGGTGGCCACACCATTGGCATAGTGAAGGTCGTCGGCCACCGCGAGCAGGCCGCCGCCGGGCATGAGATGAACAATGCGGCCGACGATGGGACCCGGCTCCCAGGGGCCTGACAGGGTGATCCAGGCACCGCCCTTGCCGTCAGGCGTGCCATCATTGGGTCCGATGAGCGCTGCGCCGGCGGCATCCTTGCCATAGCTGCGGAGTGTCTTGCCCGCTTTCGAAACGATGACGATCTCACCAGAATCGTAGCAGGTGACGGCAAAACCATCAGCCAGCGGAACAACGGCGGCCGGCCCGCAGCCATCCTTTGTCCACAGGGTCGCGTTGGCCTTGCCGTCCCACACCGTCAGCGCATGAGCGGCATATTCCGCATAGATGAGCCTGCCATCCGCCATCACGGGCCCTTCCGGGAACAGCGCCCTGGAATTCAGCACAGTGACATCTCCGGCGAGTGCGGTTCCGCCAAGCGCCAGCAATGCTGCTGCAATCATCATCGCCCTCATGCGCGCACTCCCTGCTGTCAAGGGGTTCCGGGGATGTCGAGTCTACGCCGACTGGCGGCGGTGCGACAGGGCTCTTGAAAAGGTGGGGGCTGCCGCAAACCGATGGCCCCGCCGGTGGCGTTCCGCGCGGGGCCTTTGTTGGTGCCTTACACCATCGGGCTTCTTGTGTTGCCCGCCGAGGATGCTGCAGGGCCGATATCGGCTCGGGTGCGATTAACTCCCGACCATGCAGCTCGAAAAATCGCTAAGTTCTTGGCCTCTAATTTTCCCGAGCCGAAGTGGCTCAGCATGCCGTTCCTGCTCAGGATAACCTCTCTTCCGGTGGGGTCATTTTCTTAGCCTCACTGGTTTGATCCGTTGCAAAATACATGACTTTGCCGAGGCCAACGGTCAAATCACAACTCAGGTCAGCACTACTGAGATTTCGCCGATTCGACGGCGAGACCAGGCGTTGCCACGAGTGTGGCGGGATCGAGAGCGGTGCCGTTGGCCATGAGAATGAAACAAGGCGCACCCGCTGTGTCAGCGCTCCTGTTGCAGGTCGCGAGAGCTTCCGTTACGGCCTCGTCGGGCGTGGCAGCCTCCCAGGCTCTTCCCCAGGGCCCTTTGAGGCTGATCGCGAAGGCCTTGTTGACGGGCTTTTCCCTGTAGCCTTCGAGGGCCACCTGGACGCCGGCATTGACGGAGAGAGTGCGCAACGGCAGCGCCGCCCCGGCGCTACTGCGGTCTGCCCGCGAGGCCTGCGCATACTGCAGCGCCAGAGGCACCGGCTGGCCGTCAACATCAATGAGGTTGCAACCCGCGCCTGCAGCGTCACAAGCCCGGAGGGCCTCGCGGGCCGCCACTGCGGCATTGAAGAATCCGGCAGCGGCCCCGGTCCTGCCTTCCGGCGAAGCGGCGAAGGCCTTGTGGCCCCGCTGGCCGGCTTTAGGCATGTATGAGTTTGAGCTGATCGGCACTCAGTGGAAAGAGTGGCTGGTCAAAGGCCGCCGCCGTAGCGGCACCGGCCATCAGGGCTGCAGCGCTCCCGGCCGCAAGAGCATGAAGTGGGTACATGGGGTCCGTCCGTGCGACAGTTGCTGCCGTCCTTCCTGTCGAGCCGGAATCGGGCCATATCGCGGCGAACGGGCAGCGGTATCCATAGCCACGACCAGAACGGCCGGTCCATCAGGCGTTAATGACGCAGGGGCTTGCGGTTTGACTTTTGGGGAATTCGGCCTATGTATCAGCCTGAAACGCCCGATGGATCGCCGAGTCGTTCCGGGCGCTGTGTAACCCTCTCGGCAGAATGGTTTCTCTTCTCAATGTCATTTGACGCGCTCGGACTGAGCCCCAAGGTTCTCGAAGCAGTTTCTCTCGCCGGCTTCATCACTCCAACCCCGATCCAGGCACAGGCCATCCCACCGGCGCTGGCGCGCCGCGATGTCCTGGGCCTCGCGCAAACCGGCTCCGGCAAGACGGCGGCCTTTGTGCTGCCGATGCTGACCCTGCTCGAAAAGGGCCGCGCGCGGGCAAGGATGCCACGCACCCTGATCCTCGAACCCACACGCGAACTGGCCGCGCAGGTTCAGGAGGCATTCGAAACGCTGGGCAAGCAGCACAAGCTTACGGTTTCCCTGCTGATCGGCGGCGTGTCATTCGACGAGCAGGCGGCCAAGATCGATCGCGGCGCGGATGTGGTGATTGCGACGCCAGGGCGGCTCCTTGACCATTTCGAGCGCGGCAAGCTGCTGCTTACCGGCGTCGAAATGCTGGTGATCGACGAGGCAGACCGCATGCTCGACATGGGGTTCATTCCCGATATCGAGCGCATCTGCAAGCTCCTGCCGTTCACCCGCCAGACCTTGTTCTTCTCGGCCACAATGCCGCCGGAAATCCAGCGGTTGACCAGCCAGTTCCTGCACAATCCAGAGCGGATCGAGGCCGCACCGCCCGCCACAACCTCGGCCACCATCGAGCAATTTGCGGTCAAGGCGCCGAGCGAAGCCAAAGAGAAGCGCGAGGCCTTGCGGCAATTGCTGCGCAGCCAGGCAAATGTCAAGAACGCCATCGTCTTCGCAAACCGCAAGACCACCGTTGCACTGCTCGAAAAGTCGCTCCGGCGCCACGGGTTCAATGCCTCTGCACTGCATGGCGACATGGACCAGCAGGCCAGGCTGCGGACGCTGGCGGCGTTTCGCACCGGAGAAATCACCTACCTGATCGCTTCCGACGTCGCAGCGCGTGGGCTCGACATTCCGGATGTGAGTCATGTCTTTAACTATGATGTGCCGATTCACGCCGAGGACTATGTCCACCGGATCGGCCGCACCGGACGTGCCGGCAGACAGGGTCATGCCTTCATGCTGGTGACACGTCTCGAGACCAAGCATTTCAAGGCGATCGAGCAACTGATCCGCATGCCGATTGCCTGGTTCGGCGGCGAGCCGGGGCACAGCGGCGAGGAAGCTGACGGGCGCAAGCAGGAGTCGCGGCGGACGGGGCGTCACGGCGCGCCGAAGCGGCCGGAGACGCCGCGCAAGTCGGAGCCCCGCAAGAAGGAGGCGGGCAAAACCGCGGTTCGGCGAGAGGCCAGGCCGAAGGACACCGCTCCCGTCCGCGCCCTGCCCGATGCGCCAGACGCCAAGGGCTTTCACAAGGACAACATGCCGGCCTTTCTGATGCGGCCGGTCAGGACCGCCCAGACTGCCTGAAACGGCCGGCGCGCATCTTCATCGCTGCTTCACCCCACATTGCCGGTTTGAGCTGCCGGGATTGCCAGCAGAATGCCTCAGGCCGCGCGGCTGAAGCTCACCGCCAGTATGTCGGCGCGGCGGCCCGTCAGGCGCTGTGCCATGAGCCCCAGATGCAGGGCCCAGACGGCATCGGTGATGAGCACCGCATAGGCCACGCCGATGATGCCGAAGCGGGGCGAGAGATAAGCAATGGCAGCCACGAGAACGGCGCTGGCAAGGCCGCAGCTCAGGGCCGTGTTGGTCTGGTAGCCGCGCAGGGCGAGAAGGTGCGAGTTCATGCCGCCGGCAGCGCGCAGCGCCTGGCTGGCGAGAAACACCACCAATGGCCAGAAACCGGCACGGTAGTCGCGGCCGAAGGCGCCGAGCACCAGTTCGCCCAGCAGGAAGGATCCGAGGAGGGCCGCTGCCATGACGCCCAGCGTCACGATGTTAACCCGGAACAGCAGCGTGTCGACTTCATGAGGCTTGCCGCGAGTCATGGCGGTGGCCAGATCGCGCACGATGAACTGCTGCGATGACTGCGTCACGAAGCCGATCAGGGCAGCAAGCTTGATGGCGATGCCGAGCACGGCGACGTCGGCGGCTGGAAGGAAGTAGCCGGCCAGAATGGTGACGATGTCGGCGAAGACCATGGTGATCATGGCGACAAAGAACAACGCGGCGGCACGATGGCGGATAAAGGGCGCAATAGAGCGGCCGTGGAAGCGGATGTTCGCGGAAGCCGCATCGCGTCCCATCACCCAGGCCTGGTAAGCGGTGACCAGTGCCGTGATCGCGACGAAGGACCAGGCCATGTGGGTGATGCTGAAACCCGGTACCAGAAAGATGCCGGCAAGTGCCACGGCAAGGAGCAGGGCCGAGCGGTATACAAAATCGGGAACATAGGACATGGTGAAACGGCGCTGGGCGTTTGCCACGGCGCTGTTGAGGCGCATTACTGCGTAAGGCAGGGCGGCGAGACTGCCGAAGATGACGGCATCGCGGAATTCGGGCGAGACGCCGCCATAGTGGAGAAACAGTAGGACAACGAGCGCGGTCAGGGCGGTAAGCACGAATGTGCCACGCCAGCTGGCGGCCAGGAAGGCGCGTTCGAGGCTATGACGGCCAAGCGTGTAGTAGCGCGCAAGGAGGCTGATGGCCAGAGCCGGATAGCCGCCGGTGATAATGAGGCTGACGATGGCGCAGACGCTCATGACCAGGAAAAAGTGGCCAACATCTGCGGGCGCAAAGGCGCGGGCAAGCACGAACTGCGTGATGACCCCGAGGGCGGCACCGGCCATGCGGGCGCCGAACATCCCCGACAGGAGGCCTATCAGCCTGACAAGACTCATGCCGGTTCCTGGCGGCGGCAAGCGTGGACGCGATCCCGCCGGCCACGTTTCCTGCTGCCGTCATCACAGTGTCCGTGCCATGGCGGCCCATACGGACCTTTGCCGTCTGTTTCATGCATCGCTAACTACAGGCCCCGGTTCCTGCACGTCGGTCGCGAACAAAGTTGGGTTCTACTTATCTCATACAATCATGACAGAAAATATGCCGTTAATACTTGCGGCGGGGCGACTTCCTGGCCGCGGCCCTGACGGCGGCCGCGTGGGCCTTCCCGGCCCAGATTGCCAGTTCGGTCCGGTCATCGAGACAGCGCTCCGGCGCCCGGTAGTAATCCAGGGCTACCTGCCTTCCGGTTTTTCCCATGTATTCAAAAGGTTTGAGGCCTTCAGCTACAAACTCGGCTGAACTGCGGTCATCGGCCTTGAAGTACAGCGCATCGGCGGTGACAAGGGCAAACATGAGTCCCTCGCGAAAGATGCCAGCGCCACCGAACATGCGGCGAATGGTGACGGGCCCAAAGTCTGAGAGTTGATCCTGAAGGAACTCCAGAAACTCGCGGCTGGCAGTCACGCTTCGGACCGGGCCGGTGTGAGTTGCACCGACTCGCCGCAGCCGCAGGCCGAGGTCTGGTTCGGGTTGTTGAAGACGAAGCCTGACTTGAGTGCACTGGTCCGGTAGTCCATCTCGGTGCCGAGCAGAAACAGGATGGCCTTGGGGTCGATGAAGATAGTGGCGCCCTTGTCTTCCACTACTTCTTCAAAGGGCTTGGGCTCGCGGGCCCATTCAATGGTGTATTCCATACCGGCACAGCCGCCATTCTTGACGCCGATGCGCAGCCCCCGCACGCCTTCATCGGAACGCGCCATGATGTCGCGGACGCGCTCGGCGGCAGCGTCAGTCAGGGTGATCGCCTTGGGACGGGGACGCGGATTGGTACTGGCCATAACTCATCCTACCACATGTTCAGCGCCACACGGGCTTCGTCGGACATGCGCGATTGATCCCATGGCGGATCGAACACCAGGTTAACGGTGGTGCCGGCCACGCCCGGTACGGCATTGACCGCATTCTCGACCCAGGCCGGCATTTCGCCCGCCACCGGGCAGCCCGGCGCAGTCAAAGTCATGTCGATCTTGACGTTACGATCATCGTCAATGTCGACGGTGTAGACGAGCCCCAGTTCGTATATGTCGACAGGGATTTCGGGATCATAAACGGTCTTCAGCGCCGCCACGATGTCATCGGTCATGCGGTCCAGTTCTTCGGGCGGAATGGCCGACGGGTTGGGCCCGGCTTCCGGCTTGGCGGTTTCGATCTGCGTCTCGGTCATGCGAATATCCTTCCCGCAGAGATAAGAGCTTCGGCGAGCTTGTCCACCTCCTCACGGGTGTTATAGAGCGCGAAGGAGGCGCGGCAGGTCGCGGTGACGCCGAATCTGGCGAGCAGCGGCATGGTGCAATGGGTGCCGGCCCGCACGGCGACACCGGCACGATCGATCACCGTTGCCACATCATGGGCATGAGCGCCATCCATGTTGAAAGAAACGATGGCGCCCTTCTCCCTGGCACGGCCGAACAGGCGCAGCGAGTTGATTTCCGACAGGCGCTGCATGGCGTAATCGCGCAGGCTTGCCTCATGGGCCGCAATGCTGGCCAGCCCGATGCCCTGCATGTAATCGAGGGCAGCGCCGAGACCGATCGCCTCGACAATGGCCGGGGTTCCGGCCTCGAAGCGATGCGGCGGCTCGGCATAGGTGATGTCATCGAGGGTGACTTCGCCGATCATCTCGCCACCACCCTGGTAGGGCGGCATGCGGCGCAGATGCTCCAGCTTGGCGTAGAGTACGCCAATGCCGGTCGGACCATAGGTCTTGTGGCCAGTGAAGACGTAGAAATCGGCGTCGAGGTCCTGGACATCGACCGCCAGATGCACCGCCGCCTGGCTGCCGTCCACCAGCACGGGAATGCCCCGGGCATGGGCGATGCGGATGACCTCCCTCACCGGGACAATGGTGCCGAGGGCATTCGACATATGGGTGACCGCCACCATGCGGGTGCGCGGGCCCAGGAGCTTCTCGAACTCTTCAAGCAGGAAATTGCCATCGTCGTCGATCGGCGCCCACTTGATCACCGCGCCACGGCGTTCGCGATGGAAGTGCCAGGGCACAATGTTGGAGTGGTGCTCCAGGATTGATAGCACGATCTCGTCGTCCTCACCGATGACCAGGCCGCCAAAGCTCTGGGCCACGAGGTTGATGGCCTCGGTGGCGTTGCGGGTGAAGACGAGCTGGTCCTTGGAGGGCGCGTTCAGGAAACGGCGGACGGCTTCGCGCGCGTCCTCAAATGACTGGGTCGACGTATTCGACAGGAAGTGGAGGCCGCGGTGGACGTTGGCATATTCCTCGCCCATGGCTCTCATCATGCGGTCCATCACCGCCTTCGGCTTCTGCGCCGAGGCGGCATTGTCGAGATAGACGAGCGGCCTGCCGTAGACCTCGCGGGCGAGGATCGGGAAGTCCTGCCTTATGGCATGGACATCATAGGTCATGTCTGCCAATCCGCGACAAGGCCGGCGAGCGCTTCGCGAAGTCCTTCGTGGCCAATGGCCTCGAAGGACTCGTTGACAAAGGCGGCTACCAGGAGGGCCCGCGCTTCCAGCTCCGGAATGCCGCGCGAGCGCAGGTAGAACATGTGGTCGTGATCGAGATCGCCGGCGGTCGCCCCATGGCCGCAGACGACGTCATCGGCGAAGATTTCCAGTTCCGGCTTGGCATCGAATTCGGCGGTTCCGGAGAGCAGGAGCCCGTGACTCGACTGTTTGCCGTCGGTCTTCTGAGCACCTGGACGGACGATCACCTTGCCCTGGAAGATGCCGCGCGCCTGTTCGTCGAGCACGCATTTGTAGAGTTCCCGGCTGGTGCAATGGGGGACGGCGTGATCGACGAGGAGGCGGGTATCGGCGTGCTGCCGGCCTTTGAGCAGATAGGCCCCGGAAATCCTGGCATCGGCGTGCGGCCCAGCGAAGACATAGGTGCCATCCTGGCGGTTCAGGCGGGAACCGGTGGTGAGGGTGAAGTCGCGCAGCATAGCGCCTTCACCCAGTGTCACATGGGCGTGCGCGAGATGCACGGCTTCGGCTGCTTCACATTCGAGCTTGACGCGGTCGAGCCGCGCGCCCCCGCCGAGCCTGATCTCGGTGACGCTGTTGCTGAGATAATCGCCGGCACCGATGTGGGTTTCAATGAGCGTGGCGACGGCACCCGGTGCCACCTCGATGACGTTGCGGGTGGCGATGGCGCGGGGTGCCGCGGCCGTGGCGACGAAGACAAGTTCGATGGGGGTATCGGCAGTGCCGGACAGCTCGAGGCCGGCGGCACCAGCCGCAAATGTGTCATTGATCTGCAGCACGGGTTCGTCGGCGGCAAGGCGCGAGGGCAGCGCGGCCAGCTCGAGCTGTGACAATTCCGCCCGGTAGGCACCATTGACGAAGACGGCGCGGCGCAGGCCGAGATTCGCCAGCGGCGCCCGGCTCAGCAATGCCGCGACTGCCGCCGCATCGGCGCTGACGGCAAGGCGCGGCGGATAGGGCCGGCCGATCAGCTGACGCAGATCGGTCCAGCGCCAGTCCTCCATGCGGCGGTGCGGCAGAGACAAGCCCAGAGCCGTTTCCGCCGGGGTCCTGGCAAGCGCCACCGTCATGCTGCCTCCCGGCTGAACTCGGCATAGCCCTTGGCCTCGAGCTCGAGGGCCAGCGACTTGTCGCCCGATCGGACGATGCGGCCCTGCGACAAGACATGGACGACATCCGGGACAATGTATTCGAGGAGCCGCTGATAGTGGGTAATGACGATCATGGCGCGATCGGGCGCACGCAGCGCATTGACGCCGTCGGCGACCAGCCGCAGGGCATCGATGTCGAGGCCGGAATCGGTCTCGTCGAGAATGCAGAGGACGGGCTGGAGCACGGCCATCTGCAGAATTTCGGCACGTTTCTTCTCACCACCCGAAAACCCGACATTGACGGGGCGCTTCAACATGTCCTGGGCAATGTTGAGCTGCGCAGATTTTTCCTTCACCAGGCGCATGAAGTCGGGAGTCGAAAGTTCCTTCTCGCCACGTGCCTTGCGCTGGGCGTTGAGCGCCACCTTGAGGAACTGCATGGTGGCGACGCCTGGAATCTCGACCGGATACTGAAAAGCAAGGAACACGCCTCGCGCCGCACGCTCGTCCGGTGCCATGGCGAGCAGATCCTCGCCGCGGTAGGTGACGGTACCTGCCGTCACCTCATAGCCTTCGCGCCCCGACAGCACATAGGAAAGCGTCGACTTGCCGGAGCCGTTCGGTCCCATGATGGCATGGACCTCGCCCGGCCTTACCGAAAGGCTGAGCCCGTTGAGGATCGTGCGGTCCTCGTCCGCGAGCTTGACGTGAAGGTTGTTGATTTCGAGCATTGGTGACGATTTTCCCTGCAGTTCAATAGCTGCGGCTTTCGCGCAGCTCATAGTGTTGCGAGCGTTGATCGAAGCGCTTGAGAACCCGGCGGGCGGCGTCCGGCACATAGGCGGCCTCATAGTCTTCGCCCGTGAAGGCCCGGATGTTGTCGAAGGAATCGAAGCGCATCAGGGTGATGAACTCTACCTCGTCACCGCTGCGACGGCGCAGCAGATCGATGCCGCGGAAACCCTCGAGCTTCTTCCTCTCGATACCATGGAAGATCTCGCTCTTAAGCAATGCCTCGTAGGCGTCGGCATTCTCCGGCGTCGTGTAGCCATGCCAGATGCGGTAGATCATCAGGTCACTCCTCGCCGTCGTAATAGCCGAGGCCGGTGCCCGGCCTGGCCAGGTGGCGAACGCCTCCCGACATCGTTGTCCAATCGAAGCGCGAGATGACTCCGAACTTGCCGGAGTCCGGGTACTCGACCACTTCGGTGCCGACTGAGGTCGAGATGCCGAGATATTTCATCACCGTGGAGCCGGTGTTGATGATCTGGTGGGCGACTTCGGGGCCGCCGGTCGGGGCGGCCAGTACATCGCCGGCGCGCACCGGATAGCGCTCCCCGCCGAAACGGTACTCGCCCTCGCCTTCGAGGATTATGAAGAGCTCATGGATCTGATGGTGCACGTGATAGGGGAAGGCCTTCTTGCCGGGTTCGACCACGTGCAGCATGCAGCCGATACCGGTCGAACCGATCAGATGGCCGAAGGAGCCGACCCTGGCCTGGAACGACTTGCCATTGCCGGTCTCCTGCAGAGGTACATCGGCAAGATTGATCAACGGCTTCTGGCTCATCCCACACTTCCCTCCAAGCTGATGCCGATCAGCTTCTGGGTCTCGGCCATGAACTCCATGGGGAGCTGCTGCAGCACATCGCGCACAAAGCCGTTGACGATGAGTGCCACCGCCTCCTCCTCCGAGAGGCCGCGCGACATGCAGTAGAAGAGCTGGTCGTCGGAGATCTTCGAGGTCGTCGCTTCGTGCTCGAAATGGGCGGTCGAGGTCTTGGCCTCGATATAGGGTACGGTATGGGCGCCACACTTGTCGCCGATCAGCAGCGAATCGCACTGGGTGAAGTTGCGGGCATTGGTGGCCTTGCGATGCGCCGTGACCAGGCCGCGATAGGTATTGTCGCTGCGGCCGGCGGCGATGCCCTTGGAGATGATGCGGCTCGACGTGTTGCGGCCAAGATGGATCATCTTGGTGCCGCTGTCGACCTGCTGGCGGCCGTTGGAGATGGCGATCGAGTAAAACTCGCCACGGGATTCGTCGCCGCGCAGGATGCAACTCGGATATTTCCAGGTGATGGCCGAGCCGGTTTCCACCTGGGTCCAAGAAATCTTGGCGCGGGGGCCACGGCAGTCGCCGCGCTTGGTGACAAAATTGTAGACACCGCCCCTGCCCTCCTTGTCGCCCGGATACCAGTTCTGCACGGTCGAATACTTGATCTCGGCATCATCGAGGGCGATCAGTTCAACTACGGCGGCGTGTAGCTGGTTCTCGTCGCGCGACGGCGCGGTGCAGCCTTCTAGGTAGGACACGTAAGCGCCCCTGTCGGCGATGATGAGGGTGCGCTCGAACTGGCCGGTCTTGCGCTCGTTGATCCGGAAATAGGTCGAAAGCTCCATGGGGCAGCGGGTGTTGGGAGGCACATAGACAAAGGAGCCGTCGGAGAACACCGCCGAGTTGAGGGCAGCATAGAAGTTGTCGCCCTGGGGCACGACCGAACCGAGATACTGCTTCACCAGTTCGGAATGCTCGCGCAAGGCCTCCGATATCGAGCAGAAGATCACACCGGCCTTGGCAAGTTCCTCCTTGAAGGTGGTGACCACGGATACCGAGTCGAAAACGGCGTCGATGGCCACCCGCCCGGCGCCGTTGTCGCCGCCGCCGCCGCCTTCCTCATCGAGCGCGCTCTTCTCGCCCTGCCGCCTGACACCGGCCAGGATCTCCTGCTCCTTGAGGGGAATCCCGAGCTTGGCATAGGTCTCCAGCAGCCTGGGGTCGACCTCATCGAGGCTCTTCGGCTGGGCCATGCTCTTGGGGGCCGCGTAATAGTGCAGGTCCTGGAAATCGATCTTCGGGTACGAGACGCGGGCCCAGGTAGGCTCCTCCATGGTCACCCAGCGGCGGTAGGATTCGAGCCGCCAGTCGAGCATCCAAGGCGGCTCGCCCTTCCTCTCTGAAATGAAGCGGACGATGTCCTCGTTCAGGCCCTTGGGGGCCAGTTCCGATTCAATGTCGGTCGTGAATCCGTATTTGTACTTGTCGACGTCGATGTCCTTGACGCGTTCGATGGTGTCGAGATCAGCCATGATGTCGCTCCTAAGCGGCAGCCCGCGCCTTATGGCGCGCTCGCAGGCGACGCCAGACGGCGAGGAAGGTGTCAATGTCGGCAGGCGTGGTGTTCCAGCCGAGGCTCACGCGAATGGCGCCGAGGGAGATGTCCGGAGCGATGCCCATGGCACCGAGGACATGCGAGCGCGCCACCTTGCCGGAGGAGCAGGCCGAGCCCGAAGAGACGGCAATGCCATCGAGATCGAGCGTCATCAGCATGGTTTCGGCATTCATCCCCGGAATGGCAAAGCAGGTGGTATTGGGCAGCCGGGTGGCAGACCTGCCTAAGATCACGGCATCCTCAAGTGCTGATTCAAGCCGGTCACGCAAGGCGCTGACATCATTAAGCTTTGTATTCGCCACTGCGGCGAATCCGGCGATCGCAGCAAGGTTTTCCGTACCGGCCCGGCGGCGCAGCTCCTGGCCGCCCCCGGCAAGCAGCGGCTCCAGCACCAGGCCGTCGCGGACGATGAGAGCACCGGCCCCGACCGGGCCGCCGAGCTTGTGGGCCGAAACGGTCATAAGATCGACGCCGAGCAGGCCGAAATTGACCGGCACCTTGCCCAGTGCCTGGACTGCATCCGTGTGCACGAGGGCGCCATGATTCCGGGCAACGGCAACGATGTCGCGGAGCGGCTGGATGACCCCGGTCTCGTTGTTGGCAAGCATGACCGATACCAGAGCAGGCGGGCCGTCCAGCATTTCCGCGAGTGCGTCGAGTTCAACGACGCCATTGCCATCGACGGGGATCAGTTCGAGGGGGAGACCCGAAGCTTTGGCCGCCTCGATCACCGAGGGGTGCTCGATCCCCGAAACGAGGAGGCGCTCAACCGCCACGCCCCGGATCGCCAAATTGTTGGCTTCGGTTCCGCCGGATGTGAATACCACCATCTGCGGAATGACACCCAAGGCGCGGGCCACCGATTCGCGGCTGTCCTCGACCAGGGCTCTGGCGGCGCGGCCTTCGGCATGGACGGAGGATGCATTGCCGCCCAGATCAAGCGCCGCGAGCATGGCCGCCCTGGCTTCGGGGCGCAGCGGGCTGGTGGCGTTATGGTCGAGGTAGACCCTCACGCCCGGGGCCTCACATAACGGTCCTTGGCCTGCTTGATCGAGGCAGCCAGCGCCAGATTGCGGCGTTCGACCACATCATCAAGGGTCACGGATGCCAGGAAATACATCATCTGTCGGCCCAGTGACGACCACAGGTCATGGGCGCAGCAGCGCTCCCCGCGCACGCAACCTTCCACGGCATCGCCTTCACAGCGGGTGACGCGCAAGGGCTCGTCGACGGCTGTAATGATTTCGGCCACGGGGATTTCATGAGCTGGCCGCGCTAGGCGGTAGCCGCCCCCGGGACCGCGTGCGCTCTCGACGAGCCCGGCCTTGCGCAGCTTGGCGAAGAGCTGTTCCAGATATTCCTGGCTGATGTCCTGACGGCCGGCGATTTCGGCCAGCGAGATGGGTTCACCCGCTGAATGCTGGCCGATGTCGATCATGGCCATCACGGCGTAACGACCCTTGGTGGAGAGTTTCATCGGCTAACCTGCTCGAAAAACTTGCATTTGCTCCCCTCACCCGTGCTATGAGGCAGGCCCCATGGCCGTTCTCAGGGACGCGCGTTTTCTAGATTGGTTCTAAACACCAGATAATAAACCCGACCGCCGGAGTCAACAATTGGAATCGGCTTATCCGGACCAATGTTCCTCAGAGTGGAGACAGGAGCCGTTAGTTCTCGTATGCCGGAAGTGATTTTCAACGGGCCTGCCGGCCGCATCGAAGCCCGCTACCACCATTCCAAGGCCCCGGGCTCGCCGATTGCCATCCTGCTGCACCCGCATCCCAGTTTCGGCGGCACCATGAACAACCCGATCGTACATTCACTGTACGGGATGTTTGCGAATCGCGGCTTCTCGGTGATCCGCTTCAATTTCCGCGGAGTGGGCCGCAGCCAGGGCGAATTCGAGAACGGGGCGGGCGAACTCGCCGATGCCGCCGCGGCGCTCGACTGGCTGCAATCGCTCAACCGGGAAGCGCGGGTCTGCTGGATCGCCGGCGTGTCGTTCGGGGCCTGGATTTCGATGCAGCTCTTGATGCGGCGGCCGGAGATCTCGGGCTTCATCTCGATCGCACCGCTTGCCAAGCACTATGATTTCTCGTTCCTGGCCCCCTGCCCGGCGTCCGGCCTGTTCGTCAACGGCGACAAGGACACGGTGACGCCACCGGAAGCCGTGCACTCGCTGGTATCTAAGCTCAAGACGCAGAAGGGCATCGTCATCGAGCATAAGGTTATCGCCGGAGCGAACCATTTCTTCCAGGACAAGATCGAGGAACTCACCAAGCTCTGTGCCGACTATCTCGACAAGCGCATGGCACGGGAGACCTGAGGATCCGATCGCGCTTCGCGCACCAGCCGGCCGAATTCGAGAAAGTCCTCCTTGCGCGGCGAGGTCTCGCGCCAGGCAAGCCCGATGGTGCGCGAGGGCCGCGGCGGCGCGAAACGGGCAACGGCAATGTCGTCGAGGTTGCGCGCCTCGATGCCGAGCGCCATTTCGGGAAGTATGGTCACGCCGTAGCCATTCCCAACGAGCTGGGTAATAGTGGCAAGGCTGGTCGCTCCGAACTCCGCGACATCGGCGGCGCCGGCCAGGTTGCACAGGCTCAGGGCCTGATCGCGCAGGCAATGCCCCTCTTCCAGCAGCAGGATCCTTTCATTGCGGAGATTCGCCAGTTCAACGCTGTCGCGGGACGCCAGTTCGTGGCGGCGCGGCGTCAAGAGATAGAACGGGTCCTCGAACAGGCCGATCTGCTCGATTCCGGGACGATGGACCGGCACGGCCAGCAGCGCGAGGTCGATGCGCCGCTCGGCAATGGCATCGAGGAGCTGATCGGTCTGGCTTTCGCGCAGATGCAGCTCCAGGGCAGGAAACTCCGCCTTCAGGGCCGGCAGGATGGCCGGCAGCAGGTAGGGGCCGATCGACGGGATGACGCCCAGGCGCAAGGGGCCGGTGAGGGTGCCGCCGCGATGCCTGGCGTAATCGACGAGATCGTTGACGGCGGTCAGAATTTCGCCGGCCCGCCGGGCAATAATCCGGCCGGTTTCGGTCAGCGCGATGGAGGATCTGCCGCGTTCCACGAGATCGACAGCGAGCTTGGCTTCGAGGTCCTGGATCTGCAGCGAGAGCGCCGGCTGAGATACGGCGCATTCGCGGGCGGCCCGGCCGAAGTTCAGGTGACGGGACAGGGCTTCAAAGTAGCGCAGCTGCCGAAGTGTGATCATTCGATAAGTTTATCTTATCAGCTATGTAAAGCAATACGATTGGAACAAATGATCGATATCTGGTACTGGCGCGCCATTCGCTGCCAGCGACGTGGGAGGAGGCCGATCATGGGCAAGACAGCGGTGAGTACCAATCCGCTGTCACCCTGCGGCAGAACTGCAGCGCTGCTTCGGAGCGCGGGGCGGCGTCCCAGCTCCGGCCACTCTTCCCGTCTCTAACTCCGTTCCGCACGGAACAGGCTGAAACAACCAACGCAACCCGATTGGAGAGACACATGGACGCAAAAGTCGAGAAGAACGCGGGCAAATGTCCCGTCATGCATACGAGTGTCGGAGTGAGATCCAACCGTGACTGGTGGCCGAACCAGCTCAATCTCAAGATCCTGCACCAGCACTCCGCCCTGTCGAATCCGATGGGCGAGGCATTCAACTACGCCGAGGAGTTCAAGAAACTCGACTATCAGGCCCTCAAGAAGGACCTGTATGCGCTGATGACCGACAGCCAGGACTGGTGGCCGGCGGATTTCGGCCACTACGGGGGACTGTTCATCCGCATGGCCTGGCATAGCGCCGGGACCTACCGCACCGGCGACGGCCGCGGCGGCGCCGGTGGCGGCCAGCAGCGCTTTGCACCGCTCAACAGCTGGCCGGACAACGCCAATCTCGACAAGGCGCGGCGGCTCCTGTGGCCGATCAAGCAGAAGTACGGCAACAAGATCTCATGGGCCGACCTGATGATCCTCGCGGGCAACTGCGCGCTCGAGTCGATGGGCTTCAAGACCTTCGGCTTCGGCGGCGGGCGCGCCGATACCTGGGAGCCCGAGGAGGATGTCTACTGGGGCACCGAGGACAGCTGGCTTGGCGACAAGCGATACTCCGGCGATCGGGAACTGGAGAACCCGCTGGCTGCCGTGCAGATGGGTCTCATTTACGTGAATCCGCAGGGGCCTAACGGCAATCCGGACCCGCTTGCGGCGGCCCGCGACATCCGCGAGACCTTCAAGCGCATGGCGATGAATGACGAGGAAACAGTGGCGCTGATCGCCGGCGGACATACATTCGGCAAGACCCACGGAGCCGGCCCCGAATCCCATGTCGGGCCGGAACCCGAGGCCGCCGGCCTCGAGGCGCAGGGGCTCGGCTGGTTCAGCGACTTCGGCAGCGGCAAGGCAGGCGACGCCATCACCAGCGGACTGGAAGTCACTTGGACCAAAACGCCCACCAGATGGAGCAACAACTACTTCGAAAACCTGTTCGGCTATGAATGGGAGCTCACCAAGAGCCCTGCCGGCGGGTATCAGTGGACGCCCAAGAACGGTGCAGGAGCCGGAACCGTTCCCGATGCGCATGATCCGGCGAAGCGGCACGCGCCCGCCATGCTCACCACCGATCTCTCGCTGCGGTTCGATCCCGTCTACGAGAAGATTTCCCGGCGCTTCTTCGAGAACCCGGACCAGTTCGCCGATGCCTTCGCGCGGGCCTGGTTCAAGCTCACCCACCGCGACATGGGACCGAAGGTGCGCTATCTCGGCCCGGAGGTTCCGGCTGAGGATCTGATCTGGCAGGACCCGGTTCCCGCCGTCGATCACAAGCTCGTCGACAAAAAGGATATTGCCAGCCTCAAGGCCGAGATCCTTGCCTCCGGGCTGTCCATCCCGGATCTTGTCAAGACCGCCTGGGCTGCGGCGGCGACCTTCCGCGGCTCCGACAAGCGCGGCGGCGCCAATGGCGCACGTATCCGCCTCAACCCGCAAAAGGACTGGGAAGTCAACGAACCGGCGAAGCTCGCCCAGGTTCTGCAGACCCTCGAGGGCATCCAGAAGGCGTTCAATGCCTCGGCCAAGGGCGGCAAGAAAGTATCCCTTGCCGATCTCATCGTGCTCGGCGGTTCTGCGGCCATCGAACAGGCGGCCAAGAAGGCGGGGCATGACGTCGAAGTACCGTTCGCGCCCGGGCGCACCGATGCATCGCAGGAACAGACGGACGTCGAGTCATTTGCCGTGCTGGAGCCGGTGGCGGACGGCTTCCGTAACTACCTCAAGGCGCGGTATGCCATCCCCGCGGAAGAGCTCCTTGTCGACAAGGCGCAGCTGCTAACGCTTACGGCGCCCGAGATGACGGTTCTGGTCGGCGGCCTGCGGGTGCTGAATGCCAATCACGGCGGGTCGCGGCATGGCGTGTTCACCAGGCGGCCGGAGACGCTCAGCACCGACTTCTTCGTCAATCTGCTCGACATGGGCACGGTGTGGAAGGCTACGTCGAAAGACGAAGAGCTGTTCGAGGGGCGCGACCGGGCGACCGGCGAGCTCAAATGGACCGCCACCCGCGTCGATCTGGTGTTCGGCTCGAACTCGCAGCTCCGCGCCCTGGCTGAGGTCTATGCGCAGCAGGATTCGCAGAAGAAGTTCGTCACGGACTTCGTGGCGGCCTGGAGCAAGGTGATGAACGCCGACCGCTTCGATCTCGCCTGATCGCTGCAGCGGAACCGGCGAACGTGCAAATTCAATCCGGGCGGGCCAGGAGCCCGCCCGTCATCGGCTTTGGTACGCCGGTGGTCTTCGGATAGGTAAGCGGCAGACGCTTGAGGCTCCTGACCGCCAGATAGGCCCAGGCTTCCGCTTCCATGGCATCGCCGTCGAGTCCCGCCTCCTCGGCGGTCTGGACGCTATCCGGCCGGCCCGGAAACTGCTCCAGCATGGCCGGGTTGCGGCGGCCGCCACCACAGATGATCCAGCGCTTCGGCGGCAGCGGAAACCAGTCGCTGGCAAGCATGATGCTGAGCACGGTGAAGCGCGTCAGGGTGGCCGCGCCATCGGCAAGCGACAGGCCGCCAAGGTCCAGGCCGGCAAAGGCGTTGCGGTCCAGGGACTTCGGCGGCGGCCGGTCAAAGTAGGCATTCTCGAGCGCGGCATAAACCACGTCCTCGTCGACGGCGCCGTGGAGCGCCAGGACGCCATCAGTGTCCTGGGCGATGCCGGTGTGGCGCTCGCACCAGTCGTCGATGAGGGCGTTGCCCGGCCCGGTATCGAAGGCAATGAGCTCGCCATCGGCACCGATCCAGGTGACATTGGCCACACCGCCAATGTTCACGAAAGCGATGGGGCGTTCGGCGAACGATGCTGCCAGGGCGCGGTGATAAGCGGGAACCAGCGGCGCGCCCTGCCCGCCGGCGGCGACATCGGCGGCGCGCATGTCGTAGACCACTGGTTTCCCAAGCCGCCGGGCAAGCAGTGGTCCATCACCCAGTTGCACCGTCAATCCGCTTTCGGGGCGGTGAATCACCGTCTGGCCGTGAAAGCCGATCAGGTCGATTTCCGAACCGGTTAGGCCGAAGCGCTCACAAAATGCTTCAACGGCAATGGCATGCCATTCGGTCAGCGCCCATTCGATGGCGGCGAGGGAGCCAGGCCTGGCATCGCGTGCCGTCAGGCCGGCCGCTTCGGCAATCGCCTCCTTGAGCATCTGGCGCTGATCGGCCTCGTAGGGCCAGGTGAAGGATTGGCCGCGGTGCACAATCGCCTCGCCGTCGGTCTTGAGCACAGCAATGTCAATGCCGTCGAGCGAGGTGCCCGACATGAGGCCAATGGCGGTCGTCAGGTTTGACACAGTTCCTTCCCGTGCTAAGAGCGCTCGGCCATGAGCAGCCACAAGTCAGAATTCCTAAACACGCTATCGAGCCGCGGCTATATTCACCAGTGTTCCGACGCGGCGGGCCTCGATGCGCTCGCCACCGCCAGGAAGGTGATTGCCTATATCGGCTTCGATTGCACGGCAAGCTCGCTGCATGTCGGCTCCCTGGTGCAAATCATGCTGCTCTACTGGCTACAGCAGAGCGGGCAGAAACCGATCGTGCTGATGGGCGGGGGCACGACAAGGGTCGGCGATCCGTCGGGGCGCGACGAGGCGAGACGGCTGCTCAGCATCGAAGACATCGAAGCCAACAAACGCGGCATCCAGCAGGTCTTCGCCAAGTTCCTGCGCTTCGGCAATGGCGAGAGCGAAGCCATCATGGTGGACAATGCCGAGTGGCTGACGAAGCTCAACTACATCGACATGCTGCGCGACGTCGGCCGGCATTTTTCGGTCAACCGCATGCTCGCCATGGATTCGGTCAAGCTCAGGCTGGAGCGCGAGCACGAACTGTCGTTCATCGAGTTCAACTACATGGTGCTGCAGGCTTATGATTTCGTTGAACTGGCGCGGCGCTACGGTACCAACCTGCAGATGGGCGGCTCCGACCAGTGGGGCAACATCGTCACCGGCATCGATCTCGGCCGGCGCATGGGAACTCCGCAACTTTACGCGCTGACAACACCGCTCATCACGCTGTCCTCCGGCGCCAAGATGGGCAAGACGGCAAGCGGGGCGGTATGGCTCAACGCCGACATGAAGCCCGCCTATGACTACTGGCAGTTCTGGCGCAATACGGAAGACGCCGATGTCGGGCGTTTCCTCAGATTGTTCACCGTCCTGCCACTCGCCGAGATCGCGCGTCTTGAAGCCCTGGGTGGAGCGGAAATCAACGAGGCCAAGAAGATACTCGCGAACGAGGCGACGGCCATGCTGCATGGCCGCCAGGCGGCGGACGCGGCGGCGGAGACGGCCCGGCGCACCTTCGAGGAAGGCGCCAGTGCCGCAGGGCTGCCGGCGATCACCCTCAACCTTGCCCAGGGCATCGGCCTGTTGCAGGCCTGCGTGGCGGCGGGGTTTGCGACATCCAATGGCGAAGCACGGCGAGCGGTGCAGGGTGGCGCGATCCGCATCAATGACGTGCAGGCGGGTGACGAGCGCAAGGTTCTCGACATGGCCGATCTCAACGACGAGGGCGTGATCAAGCTCTCGATGGGCAAAAAGAAGCACGTGCTGATCCGGCCAGCCTAGTTGCTCTTGCCGGGCCGGCCGGGGTTCTTCGGCGGCGTGACATCGCCG